>CAYMAN010000005.1:0-91606 GCA_964388455.1 uncultured Eubacteriales bacterium | reverse complement strand
TCGGTGCGTCCATGAGCATCGGCGGCCTGTCCAAGATGGGCGCGACCGGCATGGGGGATTACGCCGCACTCGTGTTCATCGGTTCGCTCATCGCAGGCGCGCTCATGGGCGAGGCGATGCGTATCGAGTACTGGCTTGCGCGCTTTGGCGAGTGGCTGCAGGACCTGTCCTACAACCTCCCATGGCTGGCCCCGACCCCCAAGAGCGCGTCCGACGAGCCCGGCGAGAAGGGCCACACCCTCGTCGAAGGGTTTGTGACCGCGTCGCTGCTGTTCTGCGTCGGAGCCATGACGGTGCTCGGCTCGCTGCAGGCCGGCCTCGGCGACAACCAGTTGCTCTACGTGAAGGCGCTGCTCGACGGTTTCGCGGCACTGTTCCTGGCCACGACGCTAGGAGTGGGCGTGGGACTCTCGGTCATCCCGGTCCTGATCGTGCAGGGCGGCGTCGCACTGTCGGCGGGCGCCATCCAGCCGTACATGACGCCTGCGGTGATTGCGTCTATCAGTGGGGTCGGGGGTGCGCTCATCATGGCGATCGGCATCGACCTTCTGGGCATCAAGAGGCTGCCGGTGGGCAATATGCTGCCGGCAATCTTCATCGCGGCGCTGGTGGGAGGCATCCTTGGCTAGCGAGCCGGCGCCCGAGGCCGTCGCGAGCATCGACGACGCGCGCCTTGATCTGCGGACAGCCGCGTACTGCGTGCTCTGCGACGCACTTGTGGAGAGACGGCCCGACGGCACCTGCGCGGCCGACCATCCCGCGCAAGCTCTTACCGGTCGAATCGTCCTCGAGGCCGAGGCACCCGTGCCCTCGCTGCAGCGCTTCAATCTCGCCGCGTTCCTGATCCCGCCCATCTGGGGTCCCGCGCACGGCATCTGGGCCGGCGCCATCTTCCTGCCGATCTGGCTCTTCGCCGACAGCGTGATCGTGAGCGCGGTGCGTTACGGCGAACGGGGACAGTTGCTCGGTGCCGCTCTCGTTGTGCTGGCCACACTCGCCTTCGAGTACTTCTTCGCGCGTCGCGCCAACGGCGTCGCCTTCCGTCGCGTCATGCACAAGCTCACCGCCGAGGAGTACGCGCTCCGCCAGCGCACGTGGGCCATGGTCGCGATACCTGTTGCGGCTGCGCTCATCGGATGGGGAGTCTACTTCGACACCGTCCTTGGGCCGAGCCTGAAAGGCTGACGGTCCGACTCGGCCCGCCTGCCGAGGCCGGCCAGGGTCAGCCCGTCACATCACGAGCCCCACTGAAGGCGAGCCTGGGAAGTGCTGTGCCATTCTGTTGACAGCGTAACAATGTGTTGTTACGTTTCCCAAACAAGAGGGTACAGAACCTAAGCGACGCATCACACGGTTCGACAGGGGAGTGAGTCACGATGAGCGAAACCAACCAGACCTACGCAGAGCCACAGGGGGCAGCCGCAGCTCCGCCGATCCCGCCCGCGGCTCCGCCTCAGGCACCGGCCGCTCCTGCGATTCCACCGTACGGATCGGGCGCCCCGCGCAAGCGCGGAGGTATCGGTGCCGGTCTGGTGCTGATCGCAGTGGGTCTCACGCTGCTCGCCGTGCAGTTCATCCCGGGAGTGTCATGGGGTGAGTTGTGGCCGCTGATCATCGTCGCTATCGGCTTCGGACAGATGGTCACGCCCGGTTGGGGCGAGGAGCGCGGCATCATGCGCGTTATGGACGGCTTCGGGACGATGCTCATCGGCCTCGTCTTCCTCGGCAATACGCTGGGTTACATCGAGTGGAGGGTGTGGTTCGTGCTGCTGACCTTGTGGCCGGTGCTGCTCATCGCCGCGGGAGTCTCGATCATCGGCAAGGGCATCGGGCAGCAGTGGTTGCGCGCGGTGGCGCCACTGGTGATATGGGCCGCGCTCGCACTAGCGGTGGCTTCATCGTTGACGCCGCAAGCGCCGTTCGCGGTGCCGGCGGCGATCATAATCCAACCCACTTCGGTCCCCTTCATCATCATCAACGGAAAGTAGGGCTCGGCGATGACAGTGAACAACGACAAGCGCTCCGACTGGCTGGTTCTGTTGGGGCTCGGTCTACTCGCCTGGGGCGTCTGGCTGCTACTCGGGCGCACGCTGGGATGGATAGCGTTTCCGCTCACTCAGGCACTGAGCTTCATCGGTAGCATTGGTTGGCCGCTGGTTCTGGTGGGGCTTGGTGCCCTGCTGATCATGCGAGCCCGAACGGAAGGATGGAACATGTCTGGAAAGAAGCTCTATCGTTCACGCACCGACCGCAAGATCGGTGGCGTGCTGGGTGGCGCGGCCGTCTACCTCAACATCGACGCGAATCTGCTGCGCCTGATCTACGTGGTGCTCACGCTGTTCACGGCGATGTGGGCCGGCTTCCTGCTCTACATCATCGCGATGATCATCGTGCCCGAGGAGGAGTTCGTCGTCGGCGCACAGGCTCCCGCCCCGCCGACGCCCGCTCCGGCTCCGCCCGTGCCCCCGACGCCCGTGGTGGAGCAGCCCGTAGCCGCACCCGCGCCCGCGGCGCCCGAGACCCCTGCGTCAGCGGAGGCAGCCGTCGCGCCCGAGACTCCCTCGACGCCCTCATCGTAAGGTGATGGTCCCGATGGATCCGGAACTCATCTCCAAGAAGGACCTGCTCGGCCAGGCGGGGATCAGCTATGGCCAGTTGTATCGTTGGAAGCGCAAGGGGCTGATCCCCGAGGACTGGTTCATCCGCAAGTCCACGTTCACCGGTCAGGAGACGTTCTTCCCTCGCGAGAAGGTGCTCGCTCGCATAGAGCGCATCAAGACGATGCAGGACGAGGACGCCTCACTCGATGAGATCGCCGATGCGGTCGCGCCCAACCTGGGCGAGGTCTCCATGAGCATCGATCAGATCTCCGAGAAGCGACTCGTGTCGCCTCAGGCCATCGAGTTGTTCACACAGGGTGTGTGCGACTGCAGCGAGGCGCTGGTGTTTGGCGAGGTCGTGTCCCTCTCGGCGCTCGACACGCTGCTCAAGACGGGCGACGTGAGCTTGGACGAGGGTCGCATGGTGCT
Organism: uncultured Eubacteriales bacterium; assembly: GCA_964388455.1. Taxonomy (GTDB): domain Bacteria; phylum Actinomycetota; class Coriobacteriia; order Anaerosomatales; family JAAXUF01; genus JBBRWO01. The sequence goes on along the minus strand of CAYMAN010000005.1, from coordinate 88,577 downwards.
CGAGGCATTGCAGCACGACTATCCGGCATTTGAAGGCAAGGATGCCGACCTGATCTTCATCCGTCGCATGGGACTCTCGACGTCACTACTGGTGACAGGCTCGGCGGAGGTCCGCTTCGAGCCGGGCACGCGCGTCATCGCACGACTCAATCTCACTGAATGCGCAGAAGCGCTCAGTGCACGAATCAAGTAGCGGAGGTATCACGACCATGGCGGACGACACACGAGCCGATGTGAAGATCAACGGCGACGGCAGCCTGTCGGGCGGCACCTACGGAGCCGTGACCATCAACGGCGCAGGAACAATCAATGGCGACATCGACTGCACCGACTACCGCGTGAACGGTGCGGGTACTCACAACGGCAAACTGCTGGCACAGACGATCACCGTGAACGGGACAGGCACCTTCAACGGCGAGGTGCAGGCCAACGAACTCAACGTGAACGGCGACATGAATGTTCGCGATGGCATCGGTGTCGGCAGGCTTTCGATCAAGGGTAACGCCAGCTTTGGCGGCTCCATCGCCAGCCACGACGTGGTCGTGCGCGGCTTCATGAAGACCGGTGGCGATTGCCAGTCGGAGGCGTTTGACTGCGAGGGCGCGTTCACCGTCGCCGGGCTCCTCAACGCCGGCAGCGTGGACATCAAGCTGTACGGTCCGTGCTCGGCGCGCGAGATCGGCGGCGAGAGGATCACCGTCCGTCAGCCGGGCGGCGGCGGGCTCTCAAGCCTCACGCAGATATTCACCTTCTGGGCCGAGAAGCGTCTGACTGCAGACTCGATCGAGGGCGACGACGTGACGCTCGAGCTCACGACGGCGAAGACCGTCCGTGGTCGCAACATCAACATCGGCGAAGGCTGCCGAGTGGACCTTGTCGAGTATGCAGGGACCTACGTCGTCGCACCCGGAGCCACGGTCGGCGAGGCGCGGCTGGTGCCGGCAGCGGGCTAGAGCGAGACGACGCGCGGGTCTCGGCGAGGGGCTGCAGGACCTCATCGAGACCCAGCTCTCATATAACCATCTGGTCCCTCCGATGAAGGACTTGATCGCCGAGCGCCTCACGCAATGCCGAGTGGTACTGGGCATAACCTGATCGCTTCGCGGACCCGCACAGCCCGATGGGTATCAACCCGTTATGCGAACAATAGGAACAGCAGACACTCCGTATAGCGCGTCGCAGATCACACCCCAACTTTTCATCGCGCCCCGGCCACGCAGTCATCATGTGGAGCACATTCGCGGGCTGGATGTGCAGTTGGTGCTGAGCATGATTGGGGTCACCCCGCCACGCGCCCTGGCTGAGCCGCCATTTCAGCTGATCCGGCTCCCGGTCTACGACATCTTCCTGCTGCCGATCCCGCTCACGGCACTGCTTCGCGGTGTTGAGGCGGCGCTCCCGGTGATGGACGGCGGCGGTCGAGTCTTGTGCTACTGCCGGGCAGGGCGGCATCGCAGCGTCGCGATGGCCGCGTGCATTCTGATCGCTCGCGGCATGACAGCGGATGCGGCCATGGACACCATCTTGGAGATGCGACCGGCCGCAGACCCGCACGCAGGTCACATTGAGAGCCGGATCCGAGCCTTCGAGAAGATGTGGATTCAGCGGCACAACTCGAGTCCCACCACCACGCAAGTGGAGTTGTGATGACCGGCTACAAGCGCGTGATGATCATCGTCAACCCGGCGGCAGGAAAGGCCGAGCCGGTACTGAGCATCCTCAACGACGTCTTCGGGCCGGCGAAGATCGAATGGCAGGTCGCCATTACCCATCGGGCCGGTGACGGCGTGACGGCGGCGCGCGAGGCCGTCGAAGCCGGGTTCGACCTCATCGGCGCGTATGGCGGGGACGGGACGGTTGCAGAGGTCGCCTCGGCGCTTGCAGATGGCGGGCCGCCACTGTTGCTGCTGCCGGGTGGAACCGGCAACGCTCTCGCCGAGGACCTCGGGATTCCCTCGGATCTGGCGGGTGCCGCAGCGCTCGCGCTCGAGGGAGGTTCCGATGTCCGCCGGATCGACATCGGACGCACAGGCGATACCCGCTTTGTGCTGCGACTGACGATGGGGATCGAGGCGGCGCTTGTCGGCTCGGCGACTCGCGAGATGAAGGATCGACTCGGCTGGCTGGCGTACGTTGTGGCAGGTGTGCAGGCGCTGGCTGATCCGCCGGTCGCGGAGTACACCGTAACCGTCGATGACGAATCGTATGTCGTCGAGGGCGTGGCGGCGATGATCGCGAACTCCGCCAGCGTCGGACATCTCGCGGGCGTGAAGCTCGCGCAAGGCGTCGATCTGTCCGACGGCCGCCTCGATGTCGCGGTTGTGGAGAAGGCAGGGCTACCCAGTCTCCTGGGCAGTGTGGCCGAGGCAGCGCAAGGTCAGGAGCCCGGAGGAGTGCGCCGATGGTCCGGTGCGCGCATTCGCGTTGACGCGAAGCCGGCTCAGGCGATTCTCGCCGATGGTGAGGAGTCGGGGTCCACCCCCGTGGACGCTACAGTCATCCCTGCCGCGGTGAGCGTTCTCGTCCCGCGCGCTCTTGCGCAAGAAGACACGCCCTAGTCGAATGCATTTCATCAGGCAACGGTATGGATTCGTAACGCGCGTATCTGGCTCCGAAGTTGCTTCGCACTGTATAGTCACGGGTTAGTTTCACGGCCCGTACATGCTGCCTGCATGCCGAAAGGGTTTCTATGAAGGCACGGAGCACGACGAACAGCATCCTGATGGTTCTCGGCGCCGCATTCATGCTCATGTTGTCGGCTACCCTCGCGTGGGGTGTGGTCACCGACTATCGAGCACACGGCGTTGTGCCGCAGGGCGTCACGGTCGCGGGCCGAGACATCGGTGGTATGACCGAGGAGCAGGCGCGAGCGGCGATGGACACCGCGGTCTCCACGCCGATGCTGCGTCCGGTTACTGTCGTGTACGGCAGCAAGTCATGGACACTCGACCCCAAGGGTCTTGTCGCAATCGACGTCGACACCATGGTTGACGAGGCCTACTCCACCAGGCGCACCGCCACATTCGTGCAGCGGCTCGACAACCATGTGCGTGGCACCTCGCTACCCAAGGCGGTTGCTCCGGCGTTCTCGGTCGATACCACGGCTGTTGCCGCGTGGGTCGACCAGACCGCAGCCCAGGTCGACCGCGAGCCAACCGACGCGACCAGAACCATCGTTGGCTACAAGTTCAAGGTCAAGAAGAGCGTGAAGGGCGCAAAGGTGGATCGCGCGGCCACAACGCAGGTGATCGCCACTGCGCTGGGCGCAGAGCGCGCACTTTCCGATGAGCAGCGCACCGTCCCGCTCCAGGTCGCAGCCATCAAGCCCAAGGTCACGGAGTCGGGTTTCAAGACCGCGATCATCGTGTCGATCTCCGAGCGTCGCATCCGCCTGTACAAGGGCGCGAAGCTCGTCAAGACGTATCGCTGTGCACCCGGCAGGCCCGAGTTTCCCACTCCCACGGGTGATTTTGTGATTCGCAGCAAGCAGCACATGGCCCCGTGGATCAATCCCGGCTCCGACTGGGCGAAGGACATGCCCCGCATCATTCCCGGTGGTCCCAACAACCCCATGGGCATCGACAAGATCGGAATAAACTCCTCCGGAATCTTCTTCCACGGGATTCCACCCAACGAGTACAGCAGCATCGGGACCGCCGCGAGCCACGGATGCATGCGTATGATGCCCCGCGACGTGGCCGACCTGATGACGCGCGTCGACGTCGGGAATCCGGTCTACATCCGCAGATAACGCGCTGAGTCAGCTGCTGAAGAGGAACCTGCTCAAGCCGCCCGGGCGGTCTCAGGCCGGTGATCGGCCTTCGGCCACCGCGAGAAGAGTCTCAGCGATTCTTCTCGCTCGCGTCTCGGACCGCTTGGCGCTGCCGATCCAGAAGAGGGTCCGTTGACGTTCGGGGACAGTGAGTGCCTCGAATGCGCGTGTCGCCGAGGCGGCCTGAAGCGCCGATGCAAGATCCATCGGCATGACGAGATCATCGGCATCGGTCAGCAGGTCCCACGAGCCGTCCTCTTTCGCGGCCTCGACCACCGCTAGCCCCGCCGGAGTCATCAGCCCCTCCTCGGTCAGTCGCGTGATTCGGGCCTTGTTCGTCTTGGCCCAGATGCTGCCACGCTTGCGGGGCGTGAAGAGCACGGTGTAGCGGGCCTCGTCGAGCCGGTGTGCGACGCTGTCTATCCACCCGAAGGCGAGACCCTCTTCGACGGCGTCGTCGTAGGTGAGCGCGGTGACACTGTTGCCCTTCTTGCCCACGGCCAGATGCACGCCACTCGACGAGGCGTGGTTCTCGGCGAGCCAGGCTCGGAGTTCGGCTCGGGACGCGGGCGCGAGCAGCGGCGGGGGAGTTCTCGGCGTGCGATCGGCGGGTGCGGGCGACGGCGACGTCATGGCGTGTCTACGCCTCGCGCCAGTCGACCGGCTTGTAGGCGCTGGGACAGACGTCGTTCAAGAAACAGCTGCCGCAGGTCGGGCGCTTGGCGGTGCAGACGGCACGGCCGTGCGTGATCATGTCGTAGTTGACGCGGTGCCAGTGATCCGGCGGGAAGATGCTCATGAGGTCGCGCTCGACCTTGTCCTGGTCGTGCTCGGTGGTCAGCCCGAAGCGGTGGGCGAGCCGGTTCACGTGCGTGTCGACCGCAATGCCCTCCACCTTGCCGTACGCCTCGCCAAGCACGATGTTGGCGGTCTTGCGGGCGACGCCGGAGAGCGAGACGAGACCCTCCATGGTGTCGGGCACCTGGCCGTCGAACTCGGCCACGATGCAGCGCGAGGTGGCGATGATGTTCTTCGCCTTCTGGTGGTAGAAGCCCAGCGTGCGGACGTACTCCTCGACTTCGAGCTGGTCTGCCTCGGCGAGAGCAGCGGCTGTCGGGAAGCGCTCGAACAGCGCCGGTGTCGCCTTGTTCACCCCGACGTCCGTCGTCTGCGCCGAGAGGATAACAGCGATGAGCAGCTGGAACGGGTTCGCGAAGTCGAGCGCGGCGTGCGGGTCGCCGTAGGCCGCCTCGAGGCGCTCGGCATATATCGGCGCGAGATGCTCGCGCTCGGCGCGGGTCAGCTGTGGTGTCGGCTCGTCGGCTGCTTTGGCTGCGGACATGGGCGGGCTCCTCGGAGGATCGCGGGCGTACGGGGAGAGGATACCCGAGGTCGGTCGCCGGCTAGCTGGTCGTCTCCGGTGGATCGAGGACCTCGGGCCGGCCCATCAGGTACGCGCCCCAAAGCACGAGGACCACGGCGCCGGAGAGAATCGAGCGGTCAGGACCGATCAACTTGCCTAGCGGTCCAAAGATCAGGGACGACACCGGCATGATGCCCATGAACGACATGATGAAGAGCGCCATGACGCGACCACGCAGCTGCCCCGGCACGTTGGCCTGGATGGAGGTGTTGGTGAGCGAGTTGATCGTGAGCACGCAGGCGCCTGCCAACGCCGAGATGGGCAGCGAGAGCCACATCCAGCGCGAGAGTGAGAACGCGAGCAGCAGGGAGCCGAAGGCGACCAAGGCAGCGGGGATGATGCGTTCTCGGCGCACCGTGGAGGGCAGACTCGCGACGATGAGCGCACCCGCCACCGCACCAAGGCCGTTGGCCGCCATGAGGTAGGCCGTTTCGGCGGCGCCGCCACCCAGCACCTTATCGGTATAGGCGGGGAGTAGCATCATGTACGGCATCCCGAAGATGGTCATGACCGCGGTGCTGCCCACGAGATAGGCGATGAAGGTGTTCTCGCGTGCGTAGCGGAGCCCCGCGGTCAGTGTGCGCCAAGAGCCTTCACGCGCCGCAGGGAGGCCGGCTCCGGCGCCATCGGCATCGTCGGCGTGGCTGGCGTGTGGACGGATCGCCCATAAAGCCGCGATGACGAAGAGGAAGCTGCCCGCGTTCACCCAGAAGATCTCGCCCATGCCCGCGCCCGCGAGCACCATACCCGCGGCCACGAGGGGTCCCAGCAGTCTGGCACTCTGGAACTGCGTTGCGTTCAGTGCGATCGCGTTGAGCAGGTTGGGGCGAGGCACCAGATCCGGCAACAGCGACTGCCACGCCGGGAACGTCAGCGCCGACATCACCCCGCCGAGAAGCCCGAGTCCGCCGATCCAAAGCAGCGACGGCAGTGCATTCGCCGAGGAGAGATGACCGGTGGTGTAGAGGACTGCCAGTGCGGAGGCCTGTAGCAGCAGCACGAACTGCGACACGATGAGCAGCCGTCGCTTGTCGATCTTGTCGGCGAGCGCGCCGGCGGGCAGGGCGAGGAACAGCACCGGGATGCCACTCACGAAGTTGATGAGGCCGGAGTCGAGTTCGCTGTGGCGCAGGTTGTAGACCACGATCGCGAGGGCGTAGTTCTGCATCCAGCTGCCGGTGTTGGAGATGAAGGCTCCGAACCAAAACAGCGTGAAGTCGCGGTAGCGGAACGACTCGAATGTGCTCCCGCGCCTGATTACCGCGTGTGTTGGCGCAGCGTCGTCGACCTCGAGCTGTTCGACGCTATCGAGTTCGCGTCGCTCGACCGAGCTCGAGCGGTTCTGTCGCAAATCATCCGGCACGTACGGCCTCCACGGTGCTGACACGGGAATCCTGCCGAGTGTACCCCTTGCCCCCGCCTTGACCCCCGCTATCGCTCGGGACTACCCTACAGACCCCCGCCCGGCTTGCCGGTTGCGGGCTTTCGTGCTGTTCGACCCAGTCTCAGGAGTCTCGCCTCATGCTCATCGATCACCTCTCCGAGTCCTTCGCCGGAGCCAAGCCGTACGCCACCCTCACCGAGCTGCTCGTTCGCGGCTCCGATGCGACCGTTGCCGCCCCCGGCCTCGTGCGCCCCGCGCTTGTCGCGACGACGTTCCGCGCCCGTCCGCGCCCCACGCTCGTGGTGCTCGCCGGCGAGGAGGTCGCCGAGCGTTTCTGGCGCCAGACCGCCGCGCTTCTCGGCCGCGAGTTGGTGCTGCGCCTGCCGGACCGCACCGACCTGCCGTGGACCGAGGATGCTCCCGACCTCGAGCAGGTCGGCGCCCGCTGCCGCGCCCTGCACGCGCTCGACAAGAGCCGCCCGGTCATCGTCGTCGCCTCCGCTCGCGCGCTCCTGCGAGCGGTCCCACCGCACGGCAGCCGCGCCTTCGACCCGCTGGTGCTCGCACCCGGCGCCACCCTCGATCTCGAGGAGTCGGTGACGCTCCTGACCCGCATGGGCTACGAGCGTCTCGACCTCGCCGAGGAGCCCGGGCAGTTCGCCGTCCGCGGCGGCATCCTCGATGTCTTCCCGGTGGGCGCCACGGCACCTGTGCGTGCGGAGCTCTTCGGCGACGAGATTGAGACGCTGCTGCGCTACGTGCCTTCCACCGGCCAGGCGATCGGCTCGGCCGAGACCATCGAGGTCTACCCCTGCCGCGAGCTCGCCATCGCCTCGCGCGGCGCCGAGACCGCCGCCAAGGCCCTTCGCGAGCGCGCGCTCAAAGACACCAAGATCGCCCACCAGCTCGAGCTCATCGACCAGGGCGTCTACTTCAACGGCATCGAGCGTTTCCTGCCGCTGTTCTACAAGCGGGTGGGCGGTGCCACCGACTATCTCGGCGCAGACTCGCTCGTGGTCGTCGCCGAGCCGCGTTCCCTCTTCGACGACACCGTCCGCCGCCGAGAAGAACTCGAGACCGCCGCCTCGACGATGAACTATCGCTCGATGATGACCGGCAAGGCGGCGCTCGACGGCCTCTACCTCAAGCCGGCCGAGCTCGACTTCGGCGAGCACCAGCGATTCACGATCGTGTCGCTGCACCGCGCGGGCACCGGCATCGACGCCGAGTTCAACGCGCGCAGGCCCGAGGTCGCGGGCGGCGAGGAGAAGTTCATCGGCGGTGTGAAGTCGCTGATCTCGACCGGCTACAAGGTCGCCCTCGCGGTGCCGGACCGTCGCGCACGCCAGCGCATCGGCGACCTGATGCTCGACGCCGGTGTCACCGTGAGCCTCACGGAGACCGAGGTGCCGGCGGGCTTCGTCGTGCCGTCCGCGCACATCGCGGTCGTCTCGATCGACGACGCCTACCCACGCTCCAGTCAGCGTCGCGCCCGTCGCCAGATCGACCCAACGCGCATGACCTTCGCGTTCAATCCCGGCGACTACGTCGTTCACGCAACGCACGGTATCGCGCTGTTCCGCGAGATCGTGCGCCAGGAGGTTCTCGGCCAGGAGCGCGACTACCTGCTGCTCGAGTATTCGCGTGGCGACAAGCTCTACGTGCCGGTCGAGCAGATCGACCGCATCACCAAGTACGTCGGCGCCGAGGGGAGCTCACCCCGCGTCACGCGACTCAACACCACAGACTGGTCCAAGGCGACCGGCAAGGCGCGCAAGGCCGCGCGCAAGCTCGCCTTCGACCTCGTCGACCTCTACGCGCGTCGCTCCACGGTTCAGGGTTTCGCCTACCAGGAAGACACGCCGTGGCAGATGGAGATGGAGGCGTCGTTCCCGTTCGAGGAGACACCCGACCAGCTCGCCGCCATCGCCGACGTCAAAGCCGACATGCAGTCCGACAAGCCGATGGACCGCCTCATCTGTGGCGACGTCGGTTACGGTAAGACCGAGGTCGCGATCCGCGCTGCATTCAAGGCCACGCAGGACGGCAAGCAGGTCATGATCCTGTGTCCGACCACGATCCTCGCGCAGCAGCATTTCACGAACTTCTCCGAGCGGTTCGCGCCGTTCCCGGTCAAGGTCGAGGTGCTCTCGCGTTTCCGCAGCGATGAGCAGCAGAAGGTCGCCCTCGAAGGCTTCGCAGACGGCGACGTCGACATTCTCGTCGGAACGCACCGCCTGCTCTCGCGCGACGTTGCTCCCAAGAATCTCGGCCTCGTGATCATCGACGAGGAGCAGCGCTTCGGCGTCGAGCACAAGGAGCACATGAAGAATCTGCGCGAGCAGGTCGACGTGCTGACCCTCTCGGCGACACCGATCCCTCGTACGCTGCAGATGTCGCTCTCCGGCGTGCGAGACATGAGTGTCATCGACACCCCGCCGCCCAACCGCTTCCCCGTGCACGTACACGTGGGCGAGTGGGACGAGGACGTCGTCTCCGGTGCCATCCGCCGAGAGCTCGAGCGGGGCGGCCAGGTCTACTACGTCTCCAACCGCGTCAAGACCATCGACGACGCCGTCCGCCGCGTGACGACCGCCGCTCCCGAGGCGCGAATCGGCGTGGCGCACGGCCAGATGTCCGAGCGCGAGCTCGAGAAGGTCATGGAGGCGTTCTCGGCAAACGAGTACGACGTGCTGGTCGCCACCACCATCATCGAGTCCGGCATCGACAACCCGCACTCCAACACGCTGCTCATCGAGGACTCCCAGCGCCTCGGCCTTGCGCAGCTCTACCAGCTCAAGGGTCGTGTCGGCCGCAGCCACATCAAGGCGTACGCGTACTTCCTGTTCCCCGCGACGCAGTCGCTGACCGAGCAGGCCGTCGAGCGCCTCGTCGCCATCGGCGACAACACCGACCTGGGCAGCGGCATCAAGATCGCCATGCGCGACCTCGAGATCCGCGGCGCCGGTTCGCTCCTCGGCGCCGAACAGAGCGGCCAGATGAGCGCGGTCGGCTTCGACCTCTTCGCGGCGATGCTCACGGAGGCCGTCTCCGAGGCACGCGGCGAGCCCATCTCGGCGTACCCGGATGTTCGCGTCGACCTGCCCGTCTCGGCGTTCCTGCCCGAGGAGTACGTGGCCGACGTCGATGCCCGCGTGCTGTTCTATCGCCGACTCGCAGGCTCACCCACGATCGAAGCGATCGACGCCGTGGCGGCGGAGCTCGTGCGGGCACACGGCGCGATGCCGCAGCCGGCGCGCAACCTGGTCGACATCGCCCGCATCAGGGCGATGGCGGCCGAGGCCGGCGCCACCACGGTGGTCATCATCCGCAAGCGGCTCACCATCTCACCGCTCACTATCTCCGACGAGCGTCGCGGCCAGCTCCAGGCACGTGGTGCGGTGTGGCTGGAACGCGAGAAGAAACTGGCCATGCCAGTCGAGTATGGAGACTCTGTGACGCACGCCGCCCTAGGGATGCTCGATGCTATACTCGCACCTGTCTGACCCACGGCTACCAGGAGGATCCAGGCCGATGAAGTTCACCCGCACCCTGCTCGCGATTGCCCTGCTCGGCGCGTTGGCCGTTGGCACGCTTGCCACGACCGGTTGCTCGGACAAGGACACGGCCGCGAAGGTCAACGGCGAGAAGATATCGACCGAGCAGCTCGACCAGCAGCTCGACCAGCTCAAGAAGCAGTACCCCAACATGTTCGAGGGTGCTGATGGGGAAGGTCGTCTCCTGGACTTCAAGCAGCGACTCCTGGACAACCTGATCAACCAGCTCCTCATCGAGCAGGCCGCCAAGGACAAGGGCATCAAGATCTCCGATGCCGACATCAAGAAGCAGATCGACAAGCTCAAGGGCGGCTTCAAGGACGATGCCCAGTTCAAGGATGCGCTCAAGAGCGCCGGCATGACCGAGGACGCTCTCACCGAGCAGATTCGTCAGCAGCTTATGACTGAGAAGCTCATCAACTCCCTCTCGGCTAACCAGAAGGTCACTGAGGCCGATATCAAGGCCTACTACGCTGCCAACAAGGCGCAGTTCTTCCAGAAGGCGTCGAAGCGCGCAAGCCACATCCTCTTCAAGGTCGAGGACAAGAAGAAGGCGGCCGAGGTGCTCGCCAAGATCAAGGCAGGCGATGATTTCTCGACACTTGCCAAGGCCAACTCGATCGACACCGCTACCGCTGCCAAGGGCGGCGACCTGGGATGGCCGTCCGTCACCTATGTTCCTGAGTTCCAGGCGGCGCTCGACAAGCTCGACAAGGGCGAGATGTCCGGTCTCGTGCAGACGCCGTATGGCTGGCACATCATGAAGGTCACGGACGTTCGCACCGGTTCGCAGCAGTCGCTCGCCGAGGTCAAGACGCAGATCGAGCAGATCATCGTCCAGCAGCGCAAGGCCGACTCGTACCAGAAGTTCCTGAACGAGCTTCGCAAGAAGGCCGAGATCGACATCCTCGTCGAGGACCTCAAGAGCTCCAAGGCCAGCAAGACCGCCACCCCCACCAAGTAACTGCCGCTTCGTCCTTATCGACCGGCAGGGGGAATCGTGGGTCACGGGTTCGACGAGTTCGTTGAAGTGATCGCTGCACTGCGCGCGCCTGACGGGTGCCCGTGGGACCGCGAGCAGACCCACCGTTCCATCGCCAAGAACATGGTGGAAGAGGCCTATGAGGCCGTCCACGCCATAGAGACCAACGACGTCGCCGAGCTGCGAGATGAGCTCGGCGACGTACTTCTCCAGGTGGTGCTGCACGCGCAGATCGCCGCCGACGAGGGCGAGTTCACCATCGATGACGTCGTCGCCGCCGTGACGGCGAAGATCATCCGTCGCCACCCGCACATCTTCGGCGAAGCCGAGGCGGGCACCGCGACAGAGGTACTGCGCACGTGGGATACGATCAAGGCCGGTGAGCGCGCAGAGAAGTCGCAAGGACTGCTCGACACCGTTCCGCACGCGCTGCCTGCTCTCATGGCCGCTCAGCAGATCTCGCGTAAGGCGGTCTCGGCGGGGTTCGAGTGGGAGACGCTCGACGACGTGTGGGCCAAGGTGCACGAGGAGATCGAAGAGCTCAAGGCGACCGAGCCCGGAAGCGTGGAAGCCGCCGACGAGATCGGCGACGTGCTGTTCACCGTTGTGAACCTCGCACGCAAACAGGGAATCGACGCTGAGACGGCGTTGCGCGCAACGTGTGACAAGTTCCGCTCGCGCTGGTCGGCGATGGAGGATGCGGCCGCAGGTCAGGGCCACAACGTGAGCGAGCTCTCGCTCGCACAACAGGAAGCGCTCTGGCAGGACGCCAAGCGCATTGAGAAGGGGAAGCTGCAATCATGAGCATCATCACCGATGTATTCGCCCGCGAGATTCTCGACTCCCGCGGCAATCCCACCGTCGAGGTGGAAGTCATGCTCGACGACGGCTCCTTCGGACGCGCCGCCGTACCGTCAGGCGCGTCGACCGGTGCGTTTGAGGCCGTGGAGCTGCGCGACACCGACGACGCTCGCTACCTGGGCAAGGGCGTGCTCGCCGCGGTCGATCACGTCAACGAGGAGATCGCCGAGGAGATCATCGGCATGGACGCCTCGGATCAGCGTGCGATCGACGGCGCGCTACTGGACCTCGATGGCACTGAGAACAAGTCCTCGATGGGCGCCAATGCGATCCTCGGCGTGTCGATGGCCGTGGCCAAGGCCGCTGCCGAGTCGACCGAGCTGACGCTCTACAGCTACATCGGCGGCGCGAACGCCCACGTCATGCCGGTGCCGATGATGAACATCCTCAACGGCGGCGCGCACGCGGACAACAACGTCGATTTGCAGGAGTTCATGATCATGCCGGTCGGCGCTACCACCTTCGCCGAGGGCCTGCGCTGGTGCGCCGAGATCTACCACACGCTCAAGAAGGTCCTCCAGGACCGTAAGCTCGCCACCGGCGTGGGCGACGAGGGCGGCTTCGCCCCCGACCTCGAGTCCAACGAAGCCGCACTCGCGATCATCGTCGAGGCCTGCAACGCCGCCGGCTACGTCCCCGGCGAGCAGATCATGTTCGCGCTCGACCCCGCCACCACTGAGATCTACGACGCAGAGCGTGGCATCTACAGCCTCGCGGGCGAGGGTCGCGAGCTCACCAGCGCAGAGATGGTCGATTTTTGGGTCGACCTCGCCGGCCGCTACCCGATCATCAGCATCGAGGACGGCATGGCCGAGGACGACTGGGACGGCTGGAAGCTTCTCACCGAGCGTCTCGGTAAGACCGTGCAGCTCGTGGGCGACGATCTCTTCGTCACCAACACAGAGCGCCTGCGCAAGGGTATCGAGATGGGCGTGGCCAACTCCATCCTGGTCAAGGTCAACCAGATCGGCTCGCTGACCGAGACCCTCGACGCTATCGAGATGGCCAAGCAGGCCGGTTACACCTGCGTCATCAGCCATCGCTCGGGCGAGACCGAGGACACCACCATCGCCGACCTCGCCGTCGCCGTGAACGCCGGCCAGATCAAGACCGGTGCGCCGGCGCGCAGCGATCGCGTCGCCAAGTACAACCAGCTCCTGCGCATCGAAGAGGAGCTCGGCGACTCGAGCACGTTCCCCGGAATGGAAGCGTTCTACAACCTCCGTGGCTAAAGAGACTGCGCATACGGGGGGCCCGAGTGGCCCCCCGCCGCTGACCTGCACCGGCTCTCCGGCGACCGCCGAGAAGAAGCCGGGGCGTCGCGCCGTGGCGCCCGTCAGCACTCAGTTCGGCGTGCCGATCGAGACGACGCTGGCTCGTCGCGAGCGCATCGCTGACCGCTACGACTACAACTTCGGCCAGGAGCGCATCTTCCCTGAACTGGTAGACGCGTTGCTCGCGGCGGTTCCCGAGAACGTGGACCTGCTCGAGGTGGGTGCGGCCAGCGGCCTGCTCACGCGTCCGTTGCTGACCCGCGCGAAGCGTCTGACGGCGCTCGAGCCGTCGCCGGGGATGCTGCGCCGACTGCTCACAAGCGACGTAGCCGCCGATCCTCGGCTCGGCACGGTGCAGGGCATGGTCGAGGACCTCTCGGCGGATGCGTACTTCGACACGGCAGTTGTCACGTTCACGCCGCGGCGCGGCATGGGGCTGCTGTATCTGCTGACTGAGCTCGCGGGCCACGTTCGCGAACGAGTGGTCATGCTGCTCGACGATGACGGATCGCTCGACTGGGCGTACCTCGGCCGAGCGGCGTCGATGCAGGGGTTCTCGGTGCAGCTCAACATCGTGGTTGAGACGTGTGAACCAGGGACCGATCCGCGCAGAGCAGTCGTGCTCGTCGCCGACGTTTCGAGTTGGTGTAAAGAGGTCACACCTGAGGAGGCGTGGGAGTTCGAGACACGCACTGTCGACGTGCCGCATCCCGCTCCGCGTGGCGCCGCGACACGGCTCGTTCGCTATTTTCTGGCTGCGGGAGATCGCGCCTTGCTGGTGAGAATCGACGACGAGGGTATAGAACGCCTATACGGAAATCTGCGCACGGCGGTTCACCGCCTCGGAAGAGACGAAGTCACCGTCCGGCGCACCGACGACGGCATCCAGATCGTCCGGCTCCCGAAAGCAATCGACTAAGGACTCCCCATGCGTCGCACAAAGATCGTCGCCACGCTCGGCCCTTCCACCGCCGACAAGGCGGCCATCTCGGCGATTCTGTGTGCTGGTGCAGATGTGTTGCGGCTCAACGCCGCGCACTCCGATGTCATGGGGCTCGAGCGACTCCTTGGGGAGGTTCGAGCGGCTGAAGCGGAACTTGGGCGCTCTGTCGGCGTACTGGTCGACCTTCCTGGTCCCAAACTGCGCGTGGGGGACATGACACCCGGAACGGTACTAACAGAGGGCGCCGCGTTCGCGCTTGTCACGGCGGAGTGCACAGGCGATGCCACACGCGCCTGCGTCACGTACGAGGGATTCTCAGATGACCTTTCTGAGGGCAATAGGGTCCTCATCGATGACGGCTCTATCGAGCTGATCGTGACACGCGTGCACCCAGGCGAAGTCATGACCCGGGTCGACGTGGGCGGTCCGCTCACCAGCCACAAGGGTGTCAACGTGCCCAACGTCACCCTTGGTGTGGATTCGATCACCGAATACGACCGTGAGGTACTCACGTGGGCGATGGGCAGTGAGGTCGACTACATCGGCCAGTCGTTTGTCCGCTCAGGAGCCGACGTCGAAGCGCTACGTGCGCTCATGACCACGCGCGTAGTACCCATCGTGGCAAAGATCGAGAAGCACGAGGCGGTGGCTCATCTGGAGGAGATCATCGTCGCAGCCGATGTGGTGATGGTCGCGCGCGGGGACCTTGGGGTGGAGACCGCCCCGGAGGAGGTCCCGGTCATCCAGAGGCGTATCGTTGCGGCCGCACGGCTGACCGGCACGCCTGTGGTGATCGCCACTCAGATGCTCGAGTCGATGACGCACGCGAAGCGTCCCACCCGCGCCGAGGCGAGTGACGTCGCCAACTCGATTTTCGCGCGCGTCGATGCGGTCATGCTCTCGGGCGAGACCGCGGTGGGGGAGCATCCCGTTGCCGTCGTCGAGACGATGGCGCGCATTGCCGTGGCAGCCGAGGAGGCGATGCCGCGGCGTCGCGATGACTTCCATGAGGCCACAGCGGACATACAGGTCGCCGTGAGCGCCGCAGTCTGCAACCTCGCGACCGATCTGGGACTTGCGGCAATCGTGCCCGCCACCGAGTCCGGCGCCACGGCGCTCGCAGTCGCACAGCACCGGCCCACGACGGCCATCATCGCTGCGACGCCCTCAGCGGCGGTCGCGCGGCGACTGTCGCTGGTATGGGGAGTTCACGCGATGCTCATCGAATTCTCGCCGGACACCGATGCGTTGCTCGATGAGGTTTCCTCGGCGATCGTCGAGGCGCGCTGGGCGATACCGGGTCAGCGCATCGCCATCACAGCGGGACGTTCATCGCGGACTTCGGGTGGCACCGACTTCATACTGGTGCGTGCGCTCTAGATCACTCTGCGAGCATCGAGGCGATGGCGTTCTCAACGTTCGCAGTGACCGCGCCATCGCTGCCGAGCACGTACCAAACGATCGTCTCTGGCCGAGGCTCGAACAACGCCCGGGTGGGGTTGGCGACCGAATCGCGCCTGGTAAGAACTAACGGAGCGTTGCAGCGCGCAGCGAGCACGCCACCGGTCAGTGCGTCGGGGAAGTTCTCGCCGGTGCACACCACAAAGCGTTCCATCGACAGTCCATTGGCGGTTGCAGTCGCGTTGATGACACGTGCCGTCTCCCAACGGTTGGAGCCGCCGAGACGTGCGACCTCGGTGGTGATCGTACTTGCGGCCACCCCGACGGCCGGCGATACCGCTCCGGTTCCACCGACGATTATGGTCGACGTGGCGCCCGAAGCCTTGATCGCCTTGGCGATCTTTGCGGGCAGCCCGCGCGGCTCGGTCAGGAGGATCGGCATGCTCTTGCGGGCGGCGTACGGAGAGATCGCAAGCGCGTCCGGGAAGTCCTTTGACGACGCCAGAATCACGGTGTCGGGCTTGCCCTTCAGCGAGGCAAGACGTCTCTGGATCAGCACAGAGGTCGCGTAGCGATCGTCGCCACCGAGGCGATCGACGTCCGCGTAGCCCACTAGCCTCTTGAGATTCGCAGCGACGCGCTCGGAGACTACGCCGTCGGCGCCCAGGATGACCGCGTTCGTGGCGCCGAGTCGTTTGATCTCAGCGATCGTGCCGGCATCCATCGAGTTCTTGCCGGTGAGCAGCAGCGGCGCCTTCATCGCATGTGCGAGCGGGACGCCGCACAGCGCATCGGCGAAGCTGTCCTTTGATGCGATCAGAACCGTCTGTGCTCCGCTCGGGAACGCCTCTTGCGCGACCTTGACCGCTGTTTCGGAGCGGTTCGAACCCGCCAACCGTTCCGAGCGTGGCGAGATCTCACGCGTCGCGAAACGGCCGTCATTCCACAAGAAGACCTTGTGCACGTAGTTCGAGAAGTCGTTATTCCACTCCGAGAAGAACACGTCGGTCTCGCCCTGATGGTTGCTGACGATCTGAGGATTGTTGTAGCGTGCCCAGGGTCCGGGCGACGACTTGAGTGTCGCGTCGCGGCTGAAACTCGCGCCGCCGTCCGCGGATACGAACCGGACGATATCCCCGCCACGTGTCGCCTGGCGCGCCTCGTCGAGTACGGTGTTCTCGTCGGCGAACCCATCCACCGTGAGGTAGGCCTCTATGGTGCCGTCATCGAGGACCGTGAAGGAGCCGGAGTCGAAGAGGTTGTCGGTGTCGGCGATCTTGACCGGCACGGACCACGTGTTCTCGGCAGAGGACCAGCGCGTGAAGCGCCATGAGTACTCGGGCGAAGGCGACTGGTGCCCGGTCACGAAAAGTAGGCACGGTTCACCGTCGATCGAGTTCACTACCACTTGGTTCACGTAATCGGTGCCCGAATCGTAGACCATGCAGGTCGGGTCGAGGTACTCCTGGGTGCGAGTCGCAGGCGCGCTCTCGCCAGCGGCGTTGAACCACTCGTCTGAGACAGCGTCGCGACGCATGTAGTACGCATTGCGACGGACGTAGAAATCGGCCTTGCCCTTTGCGTAGTCGCGCAGGAAGAATCCGGCGTGGGTGTCGTCGGAGTCGGAGTCCTTTTTGAAGTTGGCGTACCAGCCCTCGATGCCCAGCCGTCCGCCCAACGCGAGATCGCGTGACTGCCACGGACCGACGCCACTTGTCGATGTCACGCTGTACCAGCTGCCGTTGCCGGAACCGGACTCCGAGCTACGGTAGAAGAGTCGCAGAGTGCCGTCGGTCTGCAGGACCGGTTGAGGGTACGTCGCGGGGGCGGTGGTCGTCTTGGTACCGGTAGTGGTGCTGGTCTCGAAGGTCACCGAGCCAAGGCTCTTCCAGGCGGTCGGGTCGTGAGGCGTGACGGTCCTCGCGTGACGGAGGGCGCCGCCGTGCGCGCCGTAGAAGACATGGATGTAGCCCTCTGCGTCGATCACCAGCGATGGCCCGCCGTGGGCATCGTCGTTGATAGGATTGACGCCCACCTGCGCCGGGGCGCTCCACCTCTTCTTCTTATGGTCGTAGGCGGCGACATACGGGTTCATTCCGTGGCCCTGATACGCGACGATCGTCTGATCGGTCGTCTCGTCGTAGATCGCCTCAGGGTGAATCGCGAACTCCTCGTACACCGCATTGCCCGACGCCTCACCGTCGAAGAAGTCCGCGATGAACGCACGGGCCGGGGTCAGTGGAGTGAGCGCGAGCACGAACCCCAGTGTCAGAAGTACGAGCAGCGTACGGCGCACAGTGCGGGCCTTTCGCGCGAGTGGATGGTCGATCCCGGCTGAGTACGGGGCGGTGCGTGGAGGTGTCAGTATAGCGCTAGCCTCTGCCCTGCCCTGCGCTCGACCGTGCGGAACACCGTGCCGCCGAGCTCCACGAACGTGCGTTCGTATCGCTCAACCTCAACCTGACGTCGAGGCGACACGCAGAGTTTGCTGTGCTACCATCTGCGGCAGAGCGCCATCCGCGCTCCATCGCTGGCCTTCACACAGGACTCTGAGGTATGAAGCCGAGGAACACGAAACACGGGGCTTCAGCGAACGCACAACGGGCGCCCAAGGGGGCAGACCGTTCCGTGGCGTTTGCCTCCAAGCCCTCACCAAAAGCAAAGCCTGCGAATGGGTCTGCGAAGCGGCAGACCTTTGTTCCGCGCTGGTGGATGCTCCCGATCGTGATCCTCGCCCTGCTCGTGTTCTTCGTCGCGACCTACTATCCGGTGGCTCGCGTCCAGTACCGCGAGACGCGTGAACGCGTCCGGCTTGAGGCGGAACTCCAGGCGCTCAAGGCCCGTAACGCTCGCCTCCGTGCGGCCGTCGACCGTCTCAAAACCCCTGAGGGGGTCGAGGACTACGCGCGGCTGCAGCTTGGTATGGTGAAGAAGGGCGAGCACGTCGCTGTCGTGATCGATGGCGATGAGACGACACAGTCCGCGCTCGCAGCTCCTTCCGCGGCCCGCGTCGACTCGGAAGAGGCCGCCGCCCCGCCGATTGGTCCTTGGACCGCGTTCCTCGACGTCGTCTTCGCCGTCGAGTGAGCGCCACCGACCCTGCCGCAACGCCAGTGGGTGCCGCTTCCGCCCCGCACTCTGACGCCACCGACGTCGTGAGCGTCGCGTCCCAGCTCGGCCGCGTCCCACGCGACCCATGGCGTGTCGCCGTTCCGTGCCGATGGGAACGCCCGGCCGTCATCGTCTCGCCTTCCACGCTCGACGACGGCACGCCATTCCCCAACCTCGCCTGGCTCACATGCCCGTGGCTCTCCGCGATCGTCGCGGCCGAGGAGTCTGCGGGCGCCGCCGCCGTCTACGCCCGTCGAGCCGCCGAGGACCCCGTGTTCGCAGCAGCTCTCATTGCGGCAGACGCAGCAGTCCGTGACCTGCGTGCCGCCGAGTCGGGTGGCATCGACGCCTGCGCCACGGTGGGCATCGCCGGCCAGCGCGACCCTCTCGGCGTGAAGTGTCTGCATGCTCACGTGGCGCTGGCGCTTCTCGGTGTGGCTGATCCGGTGGGTGAGGACGTGCTTTCGCGGGTACAGCGTTGGTGTGATGACGACCGGTGCGCCGGTCTTGGCTCGAAGGGAAGCGAATGAGTGAGTTCAGGCGGCTCGCCGCCATCGACATAGGGACCGTCACGATGCGGTTGCTGATCGCCGACGTGAGTCCGGATGCCATCCGCGAGGTTGTCCGCTCTACCGACATCACGCATCTGGGCGAGGGTACCAACGCCAGCGGCCGCCTCTCGCCCGAGGCGCTCGAGCGCGTCGCCGAGGTCGCGCGGCGCTACACCTCGATCCTGGCCCAGCACGAGGTCGAGAGCGTAACCGCCTACGCGACCAGCGCGAGTCGTGACGCCGAGAACGGCAGCGACCTTGTGGCGGTCATGGCGGAGTCCGGCATCGGCACACGCATCATCGACGGGGAGCACGAGGCGCGTTTGTCGTTCGCGGGTGCCTCGTGGTCTGCCGCGGGCGAGGACATTCTCGTGATCGATGTCGGCGGCGGCTCAACGGAGCTCATCTTCGGCTCGGCGGGCCGACAAGGCGGCGTGCTGGAGACCGACATCGAGCTGATGCGCTCCATCGACGTGGGGTCGCGCCGCATCACCGAGCTGTTCCTGCACTCCGACCCGCCCACGCACATCGAGATCGCCGAGGCCCGCACGCACGTCGCCCGTGAACTCCGACCATTCTTCGACGCGATGCGCTCCAAGCCTCGCGTGCTGTTCTCCCTTGCGGGCGCCGCCACGAGCCTCTCGGCGATCAATCTGGAGCTCGAACCCTACGACTCGGAGCGCGTGCACCTCAGCTGCCTTACCGGGCCGCAGCTCGCGGATCTTGTGGGATGGCTCTCCGGGATGCCGCTCGCGAAGCGCCGCGAGATCACAGGCCTGCATCCGGATCGCGCGCCGGTCATCGTCGCCGGAGCGCTCATCATCGAATCCGCGCTCGCGCTCTCCGGACTGGACTCCACCGTCGTCAGCGAGCACGACATCTTGTATGGGATACTTCTCGAGTCGTGCTCGGCGCCATTACCAGCTGAGACGGACTGAAGGACGGACCTGGCGGCGTATCCGAATTGGCACAGGAGGGGGCCTTAAAAGCCTCTGTGGGCAACCACATGTGGGTTCGACTCCCACCGCCGCTACCATCGAAGCAACCCGCGTCGGTTTTCCGTCGCGTACGCACTGCGACTAGTGCGATACTGCAAACGTACGCTCGCGCTCGCGTGAAGGGCACGCCAGCACGGCGTGCGACCACCCAGATTGACTGAAGAGGAGGCCTGGATCGTGGCAGACGATGCACCCGCACGCCTGTACCAGGCTTTCGTGAGCCAGGATCCGTCTGGCGCGATCTCGGTCATCGAGCGCACCAAGGCGTCCGGCGTCGCGCAGGCGCACCTCTTCGACCAGCTGTTCGCCCCCGCGATGTCGCTGCTGGGCGGCGCCTGGGCCAACGGCTCCATCGACGAGTACACCTTCACGCAGGCCGCCGTCGTCGCCGAGCAGATCACGAGCTTCGTGACGCCACCCACGACCGCACAGGACAGTGGCATCACCGTGCTCGTGGGCACCATGCACCACGACTTCCACGCCATCGACAAGGACATCACCGCCGCCGCACTCAAAGAGGCCGGCCACCGCGTGATCGATCTGGGCACCGATGTCCGCCCGGCCGAGTTCCTTGAGCGTGCCGAGGAGACCGGCGCCCGCATCCTCATCGTCTTCGCATCCATGATCGAGACCGCGGAGTCGGTCTCGCGTGTTCGTGAGATGTTCACCGCGGGTAACCGAGGTGACGTGATCATCTTCGTCGCCGGCGGCCCCTTCTCGGCGGATACCGCTCTGGCTCGCTCAGTGGGTGCCAACGGCGTCGCGCGCGGTGCCGAGAGTGCGCTCAAGCTCGTCACCAAGGTCGCGGCGCAGTCGGGCGGTGCATCGTGAGCGGCCGCGGTCAGCAGTCGTTGCTCGCCGAGGGGCTGGCCCGTCAGGGTCACGTCGCTCCGGCGGTCGAGGCGTGCTATCAGGCGCTTCGCGTCGACGATGCCGACCCGCTCATCCACTCACTCCTCGCCGAGCTGTTCCTGACCGGCGACTTCTACGACGAAGCCATCGCTGCAGCCAGCCGCGCCATCGAGCTCGACCCCGACTGTGCTCCCGCGTATCTCGCTCTTGGTCTGGCGTACGATCGCCGCGGCGGTATGTGGGACCAGTCGATCCTCGTGTGGCACGAGCTGGCCGAGGTCGTCCCCGACCTCGTGACGGCGCACGTGCAATTGGGCGAGGCGTTCGCCTCGGCGGCGTTTCAGGAGGAGGCGATCGATGCCTGGCGCATGGCGCTCGAGCTCGACGCATCCGAGCCGCGTGCGATGTACAACCTCGCGGTGGCCGCGCTCAAGCGCGAAGGCATGGCAACCGCGTTGCCGGGCTTCCGACGCGCCGGCGAGCTCGACCCCAGCCAGGACGATTTCTTCTTCTCGCTCGCGGGTGTCTACGATGACGGCACCCCCGCTCCGGACCCCATCGATGTCGCACCGGATCGCGATGCGCGGCTCAAGGCGGCGCTCGAGCTGGCCTTCGAGGAGGATTTCTTCTCGGCGGTCGATCTGATCAGACTGATTCTCGACGAGGACCCCGACGACGCCGAGGCGCTTGCACTCGCCGGCTACCTCTACCTCAAGCAGGAGGCGGTCAACGAGGCGATGGCCGTTGCCCTACGCGCCATGGCGGTCTCGACCCGTACACCCACCGCGGTCTACGTTCTGGGTGCGTCATTCGCCAAGCGACCGGGGCTCAACCGCAACGCCGCCCGCGTCTTCGGTGCGCTCGCCAAGGCGGTTCCTGACGACGCGATGCCGCACGTTCTTCTCGCGGAGTCGCTTCTCGGGCTGCAGCGTTATGGACAGGCCAAGGCGTCGTATCTGCGCGCGGTTGAGCTCGATCCCGCGTGCGTTCGCGCCCGCTTCGGACTCGCGGCCGTACTGCTGACGGAGGGCGAGCACTCCCGCGCACATTGGGAGGTCCGCCGCGCCGCCTACCACGACACGCGTCGCCAGGGACTCTTCTGGCGGCTCTACGACACCTACGCCGGCGGAAGGTCGTAACCGGTGGCCACACGCAAAGGCGGACCCCGCCAGCCCAGACAGCGCATCGCACCTGCCGAGAACACCGCAGCGGCGACCGCACCGCGCAAGGAGGCACCGGCCGGAGTGGCCGGGTCGACCAAGGCCTCGCAATCCGCGTCTGCCGCGACGCCGGCTCCCAAGCCACCGCGTCGCAACCCGCTGTTTCCGGTGGGCGCCACGATCTACCCGCTCGACACCGAGACGGAGAGCTGGAACGACTGGTACGTGCGCGACCAGTCCGAGGATCTCGACGCTCTCGGAGAGGCTCGCTTCGCGCTGGTGAGGTTGCTCGTATCGTGGAAGGTGCTCGAGCCCCAGGTAGGGCAGTACGACGAGCGCGCCATCGACAGACTCGAGGACCTGATCGCCGCTGCGCGGGAGCGCAAGCTGCAGGTCATCCTCTGTTTCTTCGCTGACGATCGCCACGCCGAGCTCACCGAGGTCCCGTGGGGCAAGAAGCGCGATCCGCGTACCGACAACTACCTCGTGCAGCGTGAAGTCGCTCTGGTCCAGAAACTGGTCGCGCGCTTCCGCTCTGACGCGGGAGTGTTCGCCTGGCAGCTCGCCAACGAGGCGTTCTGCAGCGGTTTCGAGACCTCCTCGGCGCTCGAGGCGTGGACGCGCCAGTTGCGCGAGGCGATCCGGGAACTCGACGAGGAGCGGCCGATCACCCTGGGCATCGATCCGGAGGCGCTCTTCCGCGCGACCGGAGTCGACGCGCGCGGGGCGGTCGACACCTGCGAGTTCGGGGTCAGCCACGTCACCGCCGCCTACCGCGCGTATGCCGCCGAGGGGCCCATCACCAGCGGTCCGTCGACGTACCTCGACGCGTTTCTTCTTCGCACCGCCGGCCGAGGCAAGCCGGTGTTGCTCGACGAGATCGGCGTGCTCAGCCTCGACAACTCGCCCGGCGAGGAGGCTGCCGCGCTGCGACTCGCGCTGTGGTCGGGACTCGTGAACCGCGCGGCCGGCGCGCTCGTTCGCCGGTACCGCGATCTGGAAACCGAGCGGCGCGAGCCGTATTTCCTCGATCCGTTCGAGACGCTCGTCGGCGTGACCGACGGTGCCGGCAAGGCCAAGCCGGCTCTCGGCGAGATGCGCACATTCGTGAAGACCGCGGCCCGTATCGATCTGCGGCACTTCGAGCCCACGCCTGAGCGCACCGCGGTCATCATGCCCTCTGAGCGATACCTGCCTCTGCCGAATCTCGCGGGCCTCTTCGACCCGCGTTCGTGCCTCGCGTCCTTTATCGGCGCAAAAGAGGCCCATCTGCCGGTGACCGTCGCCTTCGAGACCGACGACTTCTCGGCGTACTCCGTGTTGCTCGTTCCCAGCGCGTTTGAACTCGCCGAGAAGACCTGGGAGCGGCTCGCCAGTTTCGTGCAGGCGGGTGGCTCGCTGCTGTTGTCGTACGGGGGCGGCGACGCGAACCCGGCGATTCGCGAGATATTCGGCATCGAGTTTCTGGGCGATGCGGGTCCGCGCTCGACGCTGTCGTGTCGTGTGGCGCAGCAAGACGTCCTCGGCACGCTCGACGGGTTCGACGTGAACCTTGACGTCCCCAACTACGCGCTGCTCTCCGGCGGAACCGCCACCATCGTCGCGACCGACGCGAAGGGCAGTCCGCTGCTGACCGTCAACCAGGTCGGTCAGGGTCGAGCCGTGTACCTCGCAGCGCCCGTGGAGCGTTCGATCGCCCAGGGTGATCCGTGGGCGACTCCAGCACCCATTCGCAAGATGCTGCGCGAGGTGTATGGCGCCGTGGCGCGAGCTGCCGGATGTGGCGCGCCGGTGGCGTGCGACGTTCCGGAAGTCGAGGTCACGTTGCTGCAGGGCGAGGCCGACGATCTCGTGGTGCTTCTGAACCACTCGCCCGAGAAGGTCTCGGCGAACCTGACGACCGACAGACGCGTCTCATCGGTGACAGACGTTCGGGGCGGGGCACCGGTCGCCGTGGGCGGGACGGCGTTCGGGGTGCCGATCGAGGCGAACGGCGCGGTTGCGCTCAGGCTCGCGTACGCGTAAGCCGATACTAAACTAGTGACGCTCCGGCCGACGGGCCGGCATTGACGGACCACATGGGGAGAGTGCTACATGGAGGACGGTCGGCTCGATAACACCAAGCTCCTACTCGAGTCCTGGCTCGACCTGCACAAGACGCTCGACGTGAATCCCGAGGTCCGGCGCATGCTGTTCGACGCTGTGACCGGTCTGCCGACGACTCCTCTTGTCTTTCCTCGGATATCGGCGCTCCTCGAGGAGCGGGGCGAAGTATCCCTGCTGTGCGTGAACGTTGCGCGCTACTCGCGGATCGAAGAAATCTTTGGTTGGAAGGCGTTCGACCGGGTCATGTGCGAGGTCGCGGTCGTGCTCGACGAGATCGCCGGTGAGGTACTCCGTGACGCGGATGTGATCGCCGAGCTTATGATATCCGGCAACGCCTTTGTGATCGTTCTTTCACCGCCCAGGACGATGGCATGCCTCGAACAACACTCTCGACTCGAGCTCGCTCGTCGCGTCGAGGGGGTGCTTCGCGCAAAGATCGAGGAGCGGATGGAGCCGTCGCTGTACAAGAAGTTCGGCTGCTACGTCGGTTCTGCGACCGTCTGTCAGGACGAGTCGGTGCGCGTCGAGCGCCTCGTATACGACGGCCTCGAACGCGCGTTGGCCGACTCCTACGCGCGCGAGGCTGAAGATGGCACCGAGCGCATCGCGCGTTTGCGCGACATCATCACGCGTGAGGATGTTCGCACGCTGGTGCACCCGGTCTTTCAGCTCGAGACCATGGAGGTCATCGGGTACGAGGCGCTTTCACGCGGTCCGGAAGGCAGTGAGTTCGAACGGCCCGACAAGCTCTTCGCGGTAGCCTACGACTCCGATCTCGTTTTGCGTCTCGAGCGGATCTGTCGCAAGCGTGCGCTGCAGGCGGCGGCGGGCATGAAGGGTGAGCGACTGCTCTTCGTCAACATCGAGCCCGAGGCGATTGCAGACCCACAGCTACGCGATATCGTGACCGCTTCGCTGCTTGAGGAGGCTTCGCTTCCTGCGAACCGTGTGGTGCTCGAGATCACCGAGCGCGCTGCCATCACCGATTTCTGTTCCTTCCGCGCCACGCTCGAGTACGTGCGTGCGCTGGGCTTCTCAGTGGCGGTCGATGACGCGGGCGCCGGCTACGGCTCTTTGCAGTGCATCTCAGAGGTGCGCCCCGAGTGGCTCAAGGTCGACCTCTCCCTGGTTCGCGGCGTCGACAGCGATGACATCCGTGCGACGCTGATCGAGTCTCTGGTGACGCTGGCGGAGCGAGTAGGGGCAAAGCTGATCGCCGAGGGTATCGAGACCGTCGAAGAGCTGGACGCGCTGCGGGCATTGGGTGTGAAGTACGGCCAGGGATTCCTGATGGCGATGCCAAGCGAGCCGTTCCCCGACGACGACGACCTGCCTGCTCGGCAGTACGCGCTTGCGTGATAGTCTGCGCGGATGTGCGACGTCGCGCGATAACGGCAACCAATTCTGGCTCTCAACGGGAGGTGATCGGACATGACTGAGCGCGTGCGACTTACGCAACTCTCAAGCAAAGCTGGTTGAGCGGCGAAGTGGGGTCCGGCGGACCTCCAGGCAGTGCTCGACAAGATCGCTCCCGGTCAGTCCGACGCGCTCATCCTCGGCTTCGAGACGAGCGATGACGCCGCGGTCTATCGACTGTCAGATGACATGGCGGCGTTGCTGACCGTGGACTTCTTCACGCCCATCGTGGATGACCCGTACGACTTCGGGCGGATAGCCGCGGCGAACTCGCTCTCCGACATCTATGCGATGGGCGGCCGTCCGCTGACGGCGATGAACCTGCTCGCGTTCCCGTGCTCAATGGGCGCCGACATCGTGGGCGAAGTCGTCCGCGGAGGCGCCGAAAAGGTCACCGAGGCCGGCGCGGTCACTGTTGGCGGTCATACCATCGACGATAAGGAGCCCAAGTTCGGGCTTTCCGTGTTCGGTACCGTTCATCCCGACAGGGTCGTTCGCAACCGCGGCGCGCGGGCGGGCGACGAGATATTCCTTACCAAGCCGATCGGAACCGGCATCATCGGGACCGCGTTGAAGCAGGGTCTGGAGAACGAGGAGACCGCGCGCGACTGCATCGAGGCTATGGCGGCCCTGAACCGTCTCGCGTGCGAGGCGATGGTGGAGGTCGGCGTCAGCGCGTGCACAGACGTCACCGGATTCGGGCTTCTCGGTCACCTACACGAGATGGTCGAAGCGAGCGGATGTGGCGCCGAGCTGAACGTTGCCGCCGTGCCACTCTTCGACCGCGTCGCTGACTTCGCCGAGCAAGGAGTCGTTCCGGGGCGAACAGCCGACGTGGTCGCGTGGGCCGACGAGTTCGTGCTGTGGGCAGGAGCGTCCGAGCCGGGCACGTGGATGCGGATCCTCTGCGACCCGCAGACCAGCGGCGGCCTCATGATCGCGGTACCCACTGAGGACGCTGATCGCCTGGCGGCGGAACTCGCCGCGCGTGGAGTGCTGGGTGCGCGCATAGGTCGCTGCATCGCTGACACTCCCGGGCGCATCGTCGTCCGCTAGCGCCCAAGCCGGCTGAGTCGCCGCCTGCGAGGCGGCTGTCGCGCATGTGCGGTCTCGGCGCGCTATAATCACAACGGAACTCTCGTATATGTTCGCCCTTATCGGCGACGCTGAATCCTGCAGAGGAGCGCTCATGTCCAAACGAGTCTTCATCACCTCCGATCGCATCGGGCATGGCGACGATGAGCTTGGTACGGTTCTCATGAGGAACTTCCTCTACACGCTCGCACGGAACGCCGAGACACCGGTCGCCGTGACGCTGATGAACGCCGGCGTGCTCCTCGCATGCGAAGGATCGACCTCGCTCGACGATCTGACACTGCTCGCTGAGAAGGGTGTGCCGATCAAGGCGTGCGGCACCTGCCTCGACTACCTGGGCCTGAAGGATCGGTTGGCGATCGGTGAGGTCGGAATCATGGCGGATGCAGTGGCAGCGCTTATGGCAGATGACGTGCTGACCGTCGGCTGATGGCTAACGAGTCATACACGACGGAAATGCCGTCGCTGCATCACGCGGCGCACGGGTCGGGTAGAATCCCAGCTATGGATACTAATGCGCTACTCCGAACGCTTCCCAAGACCGACGACGTCCTTGCGACGCCCGAGCTGTCCGACGCGCTGGCGGTATACCCACGAGCGATCGTTCTCGACGCGGTGCGCGGCGCGATCGAGGATGCCAGAGCACGGCTGCTCGCCGGCGAGGTGTTCGAGCCCGCTGCTTCGAGCGTCGCCCTCGAGGCCGTGACGCGCGCGGCACTCGCTGCTCGGCCGTCACTGCGCCGGGTCATCAACGCCACCGGCATCATCGTGCACACCAACCTCGGCCGCAGCGTGCTCTCCGAGAAGGCCGCGGCCGCCGTTCAGGAGGTAGCCGCCAGCTACTCGACGCTGGAGTACGACGTCGACAGCGGTGAGCGCGGCAGCCGTCATGCGCATGTGGAGTCGCTGCTGTGTCGACTCACCGGCGCCGAGGCGGCGATGGCCGTCAACAACAACGCCGCAGCCGTCATGCTCGGCATCGCGGCATTGTCGCGCGGCAAGGAAGCGATCGTGTCGCGCGGTCAGCTCGTCGAGATCGGCGGGAGCTTCCGCATCCCGGACATCATGCGCGAGTCCGGCGCGACGATGGTCGAGATCGGCGCCACCAACAAGACGCACCTCTCGGACTATGAACGCGCGATGACGGCGAACACGGGGCTGCTGCTCAAGGTTCACTCGAGCAACTACCGCGTGGTCGGATTCACCGAGGAGGTCTCGCTTGCCGACCTCGTGAAGCTTGGCGCATCGCAGGGTGTGCCGGTGTTCGAGGACCAGGGCTCGGGTGTGCTCGTGGACCTCGCGAAGTACGGCCTGCCCGATGAGCCTACGGTGGGCGCGTCGATCGCGGCCGGGGCGGACCTGGTATCGGCGTCGGGCGACAAGCTGCTGGGCGGACCGCAGGCAGGCATCCTGGTTGGCCGGTGGGAGATCATCGCCAGGCTCAAGAAGCACCCCATGGCGCGTGCGGTGCGGCTCGATAAGATGACGCTCGCCGCGCTTGAGGCCACGTTGCGTGCATACCTCGACGAGGAGCGCGCGCTCAAAGACATCCCCACGCTGCGAATGCTGACCGAGCCTCAGGCCGACGTCCGTGTACGTGCCGAGGCGCTCGCCGCACGCATTCGCGAGACGGTGGGAAGCGCGGCGACGGTCGAGTGCGTAGACGACATCGCGCGCGCCGGCGGCGGATCGCTGCCGCTGGCCGAGATCCCGACCGTCGTCGTGACGGTTGCACCCGCCGCGCTGAGCGTCGGAGATCTCGAGTCGCGACTGCGCCTCGGCGCGGAGCCGGCGATCATCGCGCGCGTGAAGGACGGTCGTCTCCTCATCGACCCCCGCACGCTGCTGTGTGCCGACGAGTCGGACACGGTCGTCGCGCGTCTCGGCGAGATTCTGGGAGCGTAGCGCCAGGATGGCCGCCAACCCGTCGCTCGTTCTCGGCACGGCCGGGCACATCGATCACGGCAAGTCGACGCTGGTCAAAGCGCTCACCGGCACCGATCCCGACCGGCTGGCCGAGGAGAAGGAGCGCGGCATCACCATCGAGCTCGGCTTCGCGCATCTCGACCTGCCGAGCGGGAGGGGGATGGGAGTCGTCGACGTTCCGGGGCACGAGAAGTTCGTGCGCCAGATGGTCGCCGGAGCCACCGGGGTCGACGTCGTGCTGCTGGTTGTCGCCGCCGACGACGGCGTCATGCCGCAGACACGCGAGCACCTCGCGATCATCGACCTGCTCGGCGTGGACCGCGGGGTCGTGGCGATCACCAAAGCCGACCTTGCCGATCCTGAGTGGGTCGAGCTCGTGCGCGCCGATGTCGAGACGTTGCTCGCGGGCACCACGCTCGCGGGTTCGCCGATCGTGCCTGTCTCGGCCAAGAGCGGCGCGGGGCTTCCGGAGCTGCTGGCGGTCCTCGACGAGCTGGCGGTAGACACTCCCAGCAAGCACGCCAACCTGCCGATGCGTCTGCCCGTCGACCGCGTGTTCACCATCGCGGGTGCGGGCACCGTTGTGACCGGAACGATGTGGTCGGGTAGCACCAAGCGCGACGACGCGATCGAGATCTATCCCGGGGGCGAGCGGGCTCGCGTGCGCGGCGTCCAGGTGCACAGCGAGTCCGTCGAGGAGGCGCACGCCGGGCAGCGCGTGGCCATCAACGTCGCCGGTGTCGATCGCGACGCAATCAGCAGAGGCGACATCCTCGCGGCGCCAGACACGCTCACCGTAACCGACCGCTTCGATGCGCGCTTCACGTACCTGGGCATTCCCGGAGACGACCGCCCGTTCGAGAGCGGTGCGCGCGTGCACGTGAACCACGGCACCCGAGAGGTTCTGGGCAGAGTACTGCTCATGGACGCCGAGCAGTTCCGGCCCGGCGAGTCCGGCCTGGCGCAGGTGCGCCTCGAGGAGCCCATCGCGCCGCGCTACGACGATCGCTTCATCGTGCGCAGTTACTCCCCGGTCTACACGATCGGCGGCGGCGCCGTGCTCGACGCGCTCCCGCCGCGCCGTACCAAGCTGCGAGGTCAT
The DNA here is from genome assembly GCA_964388455.1 of uncultured Eubacteriales bacterium. Lineage (GTDB taxonomy): Bacteria > Actinomycetota > Coriobacteriia > Anaerosomatales > JAAXUF01 > JBBRWO01. The sequence goes on along the minus strand of CAYMAN010000005.1, from coordinate 58,663 downwards.
GAGCGCGAGCTGCTCGAGGCGCTCCAGGTGCACGATCTTTCCTCGGCGAGCGTTGGGCTGCTCGGCGCGCGAGCGCTGCCGATGTCGTCGGCGCAGGTCGCGGCGGCGCTCGGTGTCCCCCGCGGGCAGGTGGCCGACGAGCTGAACCGCGCTAAGCTCGAGCGACTCAAAGTTGCGGGGGAAACGTACTTCGCGGCTCCCGATGCGCTGCAGTCGCTGCTCGCGGCAACGACACGTGAGCTCACCGCGTTCCACGACGCCAACCCCAAGGCGACGGGCATCGCCACCTCGGCGTTGCGCGACCTGGTCGACCGCCGTCTCGAGCCCAAGGTGTTCGACGCGATCCTCGAGCTCTCCGCCGACAAGGGCGCGTTGGTCGTGGACGCGGGTCAGGTTCGTGACCCCAAGGCGGCTGTATCGGCGTTGGCGGCTGAGTCTGACGCCGAGGCGAAGCTGGTGCCGCTGCTGGAGTCGCAGGGTCTTGCGCCGTCAACCGTCGCGGAGCTCGCAGCCGCCGCTGGCGTGGACCCCGGGCTTGCGCGAAAGGTGTTGGGCCGTCTCGCCAATGACGGAAGAATCGTGCGCGTCTCGGCCGAACTTCACTTCTCGGCGACGGCGATCGCGGGTGCCCGCGGGGTGCTGACCGCGTACCTGACCAGCCGCGAGGAAGGTGCCTCGGCGGCCGACCTCCGTGATGCGCTGGGTGTCAGCCGCAAGTACGCGATTCCGCTGCTTGAGCATTTCGACACCCAGGGCGTGACCAAGCGCGTCGGCGAGGTGCGCACGCTGCGCTGATGGTCGATGCGCTCTACGTCGGCTCGTCGATCACGGGAAGCTCGATGATGAAGCGTGCGCCGGTGGGCTGCGCGTTCTCGGCGTGGAGCGTGCCGCCGTGGATCTCGATGAGACGCTTGGAGATCGCCAGTCCGAGCCCCGCTCCGCCGCCACGCGCCGGACGCTTACCTGGCGCGCGGTAGAAGCGATCAAAGATGCGGCCAAGATCGGCCTCGGGGACACCTGGTCCATCGTCTGTGATGGTGATGCGGATCGCCGAGGACACCGCCCGGCAAGCCAGTACGATCGAGCCGCCGTCCCGAGTGTGCGCGATGGCGTTGCGCATGAGGTTCACCAGCGCCTGATCGAGCAGGTCGGGGTCGCCTTCGATCCACAGCCCGCACGGCCCGTCGAGCGTGATGTCGCGATTGCCGAGCGTGTGGGCTCGTGCGGCGACTTCTTCGAGTAACGTGCGCACTTCGAGAGGCTGAAACGGTCGAGAAGCGCCTTCGAGACGAGCGAGCGAGAGCAGCTCATCGAGCAGCTTGCTCATGCGTATCGCTTCGGCCTCGATCATGGCGAGTGATTCCTCTGCGTCCCGCTCGGTGCTGTGACCGCTGCGAAGCAGTTCGATGTTGCCGCGTACGATCGCGACCGGTGTGCGCAGCTCATGACTGGCATCGGCAACGAAACGCCGCTGATCGTCGTAGGCGCGCTCGAGCCGCTCCAGCATGGCGTTGAGCGCCTCGGCAAGCGTGCCCAGCTCGTCCCGGGGTCCGTTGTACGCGATACCGTTGCCGGGCTTGGCAAGCGTGATCGCAGTTGCGTCGCTCGCCATCTGCGTGAGCGGTGCCAGTGCGCCGCGAGCCGCCCAGACCGAGACGAGCGCCCCCAGCAGCAATACGACGAAGCCCGCCGCACCAAGCGACGCCGCAACGCCGGCAGCGACGGTTCGCGGCGTCTCGGCGGAAAGTGCGACCTGAAACGTGCCGAGCCGGACCCCGCTGCTGCTCAGTACCGGTACGGAGAGTGTGCGGTACTCGGCGTCGCCTAGCGTGACGGTGACGTACCCGGGCGAGGCGACAGGGGTGACGAGTGCGAGGTTGCCCGCCGCAGCCTCGAGTTTGAGTGTGGAGTTGGAGATCACGCGTCCGCTCTCCAACGATAGGAGCAGCACCGGGCTGAAGCCGGACGTGGCCGTCTCGCGACCCTGCAGATACTCGCGTGTGGCCGTGACCAGAGCCTCACTTGCGGGTGCGCTGCGCACCGCGGCGGAGTACGCGGACGCCTCGCGTGCAAGCGCTCGGTCGACGTCGGCGGACAGATTTCGCAGGGTGATGAAGTAGGCGAGCACACACAACGCGATCACGGCCACAGCCAAGAGCGTGGTCATCGCAGCGACGACGCGTCCGCTTGCCGAGAGGAACTTCCGCTTACGCTCGGACACGGTATCCCGCGCCGCGTACGGTCTCGATCACCGAGGCCTCGCTCGTGCGATCGAGCTTGCGCCGCAGGTAGCTGACGTAGACGTCCACGACGTTACTGCCGGCATCGAAGCCGATCCCCCACACAGCGTCGAGCAGCTGCTGGCGAGTGAGTATGTGGCCGGCATGGCGCATGAGGTACTCGAGCAGTGCGAACTCCCTGCTGGGCAGGTCTGCTGCGATGTCGTCGCCGCGCTTGGCAACCCGAGTTCTCGTGTCCAGCATCAGATCTCCGACGCACAAGGTGTGCGATGAGGCCGCGCCCTGTCTTCCGGCTGCTCGCACGCGTGCGGCCAGCTCGGCGAATGCGAACGGCTTGACGAGGTAGTCGTCTGCGCCGGCATCGAGCAGGTTGACCTTATCGTCGATCTCACCCAGCGCGCTGACGACGATGATCGGTAGTTCGGGCTTCTCGGTACGGATGCGCCTGAGAACGTCCATGCCGCTGCCGTCGGGAAGCATGAGGTCGAGCAGCACCAGGTCGAAATCGTAGGTCATCCCGAGCGCTGCACCTTCTGCGGCCGTGTCGGCGCGCTCGACCGTGTGTCCCTCCGCCGAGAGACCTTTCACCACGAACGAGGCGATCGAGTCCTCGTCTTCGACGACCAGGATACGCACGGTCAGTCCCCCTTGGTGCCGGACGGGCGCGAGATGTCCTCTCGCGCCTCGTTCTCGGTATCGACTGAAGGGGACGAGTCGCTCGGGCGCTCATCATCATCGTCGTCGTCCGGTTCGTCATGGTCATCATCTCGAACCGGCGGAGTCACGACCTCGCGGTCGGATTCGGTTTCGACGACCGTGCTGACCGGCGGTCTGGGCTTTACGGTAGGAGCTACAGCGCCGATGGGCCGAGTCCCAGAATCGCCACCGGTGACGACGGTCTTGCTCCGCGGGGCAGTCATGGTCGTTCCCGCCCGCTTCTCAGAGCGGTCCACTGGCGTGGCTGTGGCAAAGGTCGTGGTCGCGGGACGTGGCGTCGCGGCTGCAGCTAAGGACAGGACCGGCCGATTGGTGACGACCACGTCGACGCCGTCGACACCGGGAGGGGCGATGGCGGCCGCAACGGCGAAAGCGACCGTTCCCGACAGGAGAACGGATGCGGATACGAGTGCTGTGCGAAGTACTCTGTTCACTGCTGTATCGCTTTCACTCAATCAAATGTCCACACCTACATTGTGCCCTATTCTCGTGCTGGACCATCGTCTGGGGCTGAGGGTGCACCGCGGTGTCGGGGCCGGTGCCGGGGCTTGTCCGCTCAGCGGCGGGCGATGTTCCGTGTGGCTAATCGTCGTCGGGACCAGACGTGTTGCCGTGGCAGCTGCAGTAGTGACCAGGGCCGCGACCGTCACCGGGGTGGCACTTCACACAGGAGAACGAGGTGTAGCGGTGCTCTCCGCCCGGTATGCCTGGGTGACGGAACGATGCGCTCTTCCACGATCTGCTCGGCGAGTGGCAGCGTGAGCAGCTTGTGCCGTAGTGCTTCGACGGTGCCCGGTGGCACGAGGAACACTTGCTCGATGATCCGTGCCTGAAGGTCCAGCGCTTGCCGACGGAGTGACACGTGCTGCACGATCCGGACTTGTGACCAGAGGGACGGTTGTGACATGACGAGCACGATACGCCGTTGCCAGGGTGCCTGAAGCTCCATCGAGAGCCGGTCGAGTGACACGAGGTGCACGAACCTGAGCGGTGACCGGACGGGCGGTTGTGACATGTCGCGCAGGAGGAACCGTTGCTCGGGTGCCTGAATGCCCAAGAGGAGCCGACGGAGTGGCACGTCGTGCACGAGCCGGATCTGTGGCCGGACGGCCTGTTGTGGCAGGACTGGCAGTCTGACTTTGCGGCGGGATGCTTGAACTTCCAGCTGCCGCCGGCCGCGTGACACTGAGTGCAGGTACCGGCGCGGTGCTTGGCGGGACGGGCGTGGCACGACTCACAATCGGAGGTCTTCGAAGGGTGCGTGAACGACCACTTGACGCCCGGCTGCTTGTGACAGGTCACGCACCGGGTCGTCGGGGAAGAAGACTTCGTGTGCGTGGGCTTGGGAGTGTGGCAGGACTTGCAGTCGGGTCGGTCAACGGGGTGCGTGAAGATGAACTCCGCGCCTGTCGCGTGACAGGTGCCGCATTCGCCGCGGGCGGGGTGCTTGGGTTTATGGCATCCCGAGCACGTGTTTGCCGACATCACGTGGCAGCGCGAGCACGAGATGCTCACGTGGCCGGGAAGGTCGGCCCGGCCACGATCGACGATCGCGGTGGTGCTCTCGGCTGACGCGCCGGTGCCTGTGAACCCGCTGTAGTAGCCGGCAGCCTTCAGCGCGGTGATGGTGACCTTGTGGCCTGCATCCGCATGGCACTGCGTACAGGGGCCGCGCCTGGCGTGGACGGCATGATCGAACCCGGTGCTGACGATCGAGATCTTGGAGTGGCAACGGACGCATCGTTCACTGGGAACCTCGGCCTGCACCTCGCGTGGGAACGACGTGTCGCCGCGAAAGTGGGTGGCGACTTCGCCGAGGGCGACCACCTTGTGTTTGAGCTGAGCGACGGCACCGGGATCGACGTGACACTCGATACAGGAGATGCCTTTGTGTGGGCCGGTGGCCCAAGCGTCGTGGTACGGCCTCATCTCATGACACGCGGCGCGACAGAAGGAAGGCGAGCTGGTCGCGCCGGCCACACCGACGAACGCGGCGCCGAGGACCATCGCCAGTGCCAGGCCGCCCAAGATCGCGAAGAACCGATTCCTCGCGATCCACGCCTTTGCCTGCGCCATCGTCTCGCCTGTCTGCCGGGTGCGGGAGAAGTGCCTATACCTAGAATCGACAACGGTCGTGAAGGGCGCATGAGAGCGTGATGAGAACATCCTCATACGGCGACATCAGTCAGCCGGCGTTTGACAGGGCCTATCCGCGTCGGGACAATGCCCCAGATGGAGGCGGATGGTTCCTGGTGGGGCCCCTGGTCTTCAAAACCAGTGTGGGGGGTGAAGAGCCTCCCGGGTGTGTTCGATTCGCACACGCTTCCGCCATTGCGCGGAATCAGCGTCCCGCCGGGGTTCTCGGCGGGGCGCTTGTGTCACCGGAGCCGTCACGATGCGGGTGGCTTCTCGGCTGGAGTGGGACGAAAGGGAGTTCGATGCGCGGTTTGAGACTTGTGTATGTGGCGGTCCTGGTGGCTGTCGGCTTGTCGGCGTCAGGATGCGGGACGCTCAAGGAGAAGTTCACGCCCGCGCCTGCGGTCGTCACGCTGGCTCCGCAAGTCGCGAGCGTCGAGGCGACATTGGCCGGCGAGCAGCTGGTCGAGGGTCGACCCGAGTCGCTTCCGTTGTGGCCGGGCTCCACGGTCACAACGTCCAGTACCACGCGCGCTCCTACCGGCATCAGCTGGAACGCCACCTTCACCACAGACGACGAGTTCGATGCGGTCGTGAAGGGCTTCGGTGTCGGGCTCGAGAAGTCGGGCTGGACCACCGAGGCGACCGATGCCAGCACAGACACCGAGAAGGTCGCGATTCTCGCAGCAACCGTGAAGCAGTTCGACGCGCTGTTCACCCTCACCAGGTCGACGGACACTTCGACGACCCAAGTCAGCGTGGTCGTGACTCCTAAGTAGTGGCCCCGAGCTGCGTTGCGGCGGCCGAGCTCATTGCGGCAAGCGCTGCGAGTGCACGGGTCCGCGCTTCGGCGTGGTCGACGATCGGCGCAGGGTATTCCGGCGTGCCGTACTCGGGCACCCATCGACGCACATACTCGCCGAGCGGATCGAACCGCTTGGCCTGCGTCGCCGGGTTGAAGACGCGGAAGTACGGTGCCGCGTCGGCTCCGGATCCGGCGACCCACTGCCAGTTGAACGCGTTGGCCGCCGGGTCGTAGTCGACCAGCCGCTCGCGAAACGCGGCTTCGCCGGTCTGCCACGGCACCAGCAGGTCCTTGACCAGGAATGACGCCACGACCAAGCGCACGCGATTGTGCATCCAGCCCGTTGCGGCGAGTTGGCGCATCCCCGCGTCCACCAGCGCAAACCCAGTGCGACCGTCGAGCCATGCGGCCGTACCGCGTGCGTCGTCACGCCACGGGAACGCGGCGTACTGCGGCCTCAGCGGCTCGCTCTGGGTCTTGGGATGCGCATGCAGAACGTGGTAACTGAACTCCCGCCACGCAAGCTGCCGAATGAACGCCCACGCCACCGACTCCTCGGATTTCGCGAGCACCGCCGCCACGACCTGCCGAGGAGACAGCTCGCCAAACGCGAGGTGCGCCGAGAGCTCGCTGGTGCCGGAGACGGCCGGCAGGTCGCGATCACGATCGTAGTCGCCCACGCACACCGCCGAGAACGCCGCGAGTCGCTGCTGGGCGCCTAGCTCACCCGGTGTCCACCACGCAGTGAGATCGCCTGGGGTCGGGGACGCGCCGTCCAACACGAGGCCGCACGAGGAGTGCGGCACTCCAGCGCTCGAGGGGGCCATACCAGGGACTCGCGCCGGCGCGGGTAAAGGCTCGCTCGGGCGCCATGCAGCGGCCCACGCATGCGAGTACGGCGTGAACACCGAGTACGGCGTTCCGCCTCCGGTGCGCACGCGGTCTGGTTCCACGAGGAGTTGGCTCTCGGCCACGAACAGCTCGATTCCCGCTGACGCGAGCGCACTGCGGACATCGTCCTCCTCGGCCACGGCGGCGGGGGACCAGTCGCGTGTGCAGGTCACGAGTTGCGCGCCGCACGCCGCGGCGAACTCCGGCAGCGTGCTGACCGCAGGACCGTCGAGGCGAGAGAGGTCCGCGCCACGCGCCATCAGCGACTCGCCAAGGGCAGCTAGCGAGCCCTCCAGCCACGCCCTCGATGCGGCGCCGGGAGCGAACGGTGCTGCGGGGTCGTCGGCGACATGCACCGGTACGACCGTGTCCGCATGCTCGATGGCGTAGGTCAGCGCGGGGTTATCGGCGAGTCGCAGGTCGCGCCGGAACCAGGCGATCGCGGTGCGTGGCATTGACGTGGCGGCTCCTGCCTCGGGCTCGGGTACATACTGGGTACGCGGTAAGGTTCGATGCCGCGATACACCCATCAACTGCGAAGGGCGGCATCGTGGCTGCGGTCATCACCACTAAGGTACCCATCGGCATCAGCGCATGCGCGTTCAACTGCCCGGTTCGTTACAACGGGCATGCGTTCGACGCTCTCGCGACCATGGGCCGGGAGCGCGCGGACTTCGTGTTCACGCCTGTGTGTCCCGAGTGCCTGGCCGGACTCGGCGTTCCGCGCGCGCCGATCCACCTGACCGGCACCGGCGCCGAGGTGCTCGCCGGTACCGCCACCGTTCGAGACCGCCGCAACAACGACGTCACCGCGCGCGTCGTCGCCGGTTCGCGCGATGCGATGGCCGCCATTGAGCGCGCGGGCGTAGTGGCGTTCATCGCCAAAGAGGCGTCACCCACCTGCGGATTGGCCAAGGCGCGCGTCGGCAAGCGTCGTACCGAGCAGCTGGGCGCCGGCGTCTTCGGCGCGATGCTGGCGACGAGCGGGCTGTTCCTCATCTCCGATGAGGCGCTGGCGAACTCGCTCCTGTGGTGGGACGCACGACGCCGGCTGCACGCGTGGCTGTGGCTGCGCAACCGCGAGATCTCCTCGGCGCGCGACCTCTTCGACGCCTGGCACGTGGTGAAGTTCATCATCCAGGAGACCGCCCGGCCCGTTGCCGACGACATCGGTCGCACCTTGGCCGCGCTCCCCAAACGCGCCCCCGCCGAGGAACTCGAGGCAGTGCGAGCCCGCATCCTCGACGCGCTGCGAAAGCCCTCGACCAAGCAGCGCATCCGCGGCGCGATGTTCAAGACGTATGTGCACGCCAAGAAGAAGGGTCAACTCGAGGGGGTCGACCTGCACGACCTGACGATCGACTCGCCCGAGGTCCGCATGAACGTCGATCAGCTCGCCCGCGAGCTCACGATTCTAGAGCGAGTGTCCTTCGAGAATGACCTCCTCTTTGGAACCAGCCCCGTGATTCGCCGAGACGGCCGCCGCGTCGCCGCTCGCGAGCGCGAGGCCATCGCGCCCGAGGTCGCACCAGACGCGGTACCCGCACCCGCACCCGCACCCGCTAGCGCAACAGCGCCCGACGCCATCTGACCGGAGGCACCACATGGACGTTCTCAACGCCATCCACACCCGCCGCAGTGTCCGTCGATTCACCGACACGGAGGTTACTCAGCCGCAGGTGGATCGCTTGCTGCGCGCCGCAATGGCGGCACCCTCGGCGATGAACGAGCAGCCATGGCGGTTCGTCGTGATCAGAGACGCCGATATGCGCGCGAAGCTCTCGGAGATATCGCCGTACGCCGGACCGGTCGCCCGCGCGTCAGTGGCAATCGCGGTTCTGGCCCATCCCACGTCGACCAAGGCGCCCGACCGCTGGACCATGGACTGCTCGGCGGCGACACAGAACATACTGCTCAGCGCACACGCCAGCGGTCTGGGCACCTGCTGGATCGGCGTATTCCCGGAGGCCGAGCGCGAGGCCGCCGTGGTCGAGCTCCTGGGAGTCGCAGACGATATGCGGGTTCTGTGCCTCGTCGCGGTCGGGGTTCCCGACGGCGCGGGCGCCGACGTGACCCGCTACAATCCCGACTTCGTGCACCAGGAGCGCTGGTCCTAGTCGATCGCCGCCACGTCACCGCGGCACGAAGGTTGCAGGTCAATCCCCGCCGAGAAGGCCACGCGCCTGAACGGTGATAGAATCGAATCCCAGCGCGGACGCCGGACAACGGCCGCGGTGAGGTCTTCGTGAAGCGTCACGGGTAAAGGTGGTTGTGCATGCGATCGACTCGCAGAATCCTTCTGGCTGTAGCGGCCTTCATCTTTGTGTTCTCGGCGGTCCCGGCGTTTGGGGCTTCTTATCTTGGAACCGTCGATTTCGCCGACGCGAATCGCGGATATCTTGGCGGATGGTATGGCAACAACCCACGCAGCGGCTTCATGTCGACCACCAACGACGGTGGTGCGACGTGGCACGCGATCCTGACCGGGCAGAGCTCGCCGATAGGGCTTGCCATGAACGGGACCTCGACGGCTCGAGCCGTGAGCGATACCGACGACCTCGTGCTGTCGACCGGCGATGCCGGGGCGACCTGGTCTCGAAACGCACCGGTTGTAGGTGGTGGCGCGAGCTTCTCAGCTGTCGTCAAGAGCTCGACCGGGTATGTGGCGGTGGGCAAGCGCCAAGGCACCGCTGACGGAGATGTCGGCATCATCTACACCAGCGCGAACGGCATCTCTGGCTGGACCGAGCGATTCCGCGGGCCTATCTATCCTGGGACCACCGATCCGATATCAGGCGATTACACCCCGGGGCCTGCAACATGGGCTCATATGGATGCAATCGCTTTCGCGCCCGACGGACTGACCGGCTGGGCCATCGGATCCGAGTGGACCAGTCCGCTCTACAGTACCGCTGCTTTCAAGCGCGTACTGATCTACAAAACCTCAAACGGCGGTGCATCGTGGAGCTCTCAGAATGCACCTGCCACGTTGAGCAGCGCATTCAATGACATTGTCGTGACTGACCCAACACACGCGTTCGCTGTGGGTGGCGCGGGGCGTACAGTGCTCCAGACAACCAACGGGACAGCCTGGTCGACATATGCGCAGGCTCCAACTCCGGCGATCAGACCTGAAACCCTGTACGGGATCGATTCGTTTGGAACCTCGCTCATAGTTGCCGTTGGCCGCACCAATCTAGGCACCGGCTCGCTCCAGATAAGCACGAACGGTGGTGCGTCTTGGAGCTTCAAGGATGGTGGGGTTGCCGGGAGACTTCGCTCGATATCCATGATCACCGCCACCAAGTGGATCGTCGTGGGAGACAACGAGACCATCGGCCGCACCAACGACGGCGGCGCGACGTGGACCTGGACAACGGCGACGCCTCCCAAGGTGACGTTGACCACACCGGTGGAGTACGACTCGCCATCCGCCACCACTAGAATCGTCGCCGGCACCTCCTCGGATGTAGGTGCGGGCGTGACATCGGTCGGCGTCTCGATCCTGCGTGACGACGGCAAGTATTGGAGGGCTGGAGTCGGCTGGGTCACCGCTCAGTACTGGAATGCGGCTACGACAAGCAATGGGTGGGACACGTGGGGCTGGGCGTGGGCTCCGGACCCGACCGAGGTCGGTTCGCACACGTACACCGTCACTGCCCGTGCGACAGACGCAGTGGGGCAGTCCACGAACAGCTCACCATTCGTCGTCAAGACATACACCATCACCCCGTCTGCAGGCCCCAACGGTGCCATCTCGCCCGGTGCCGCTCAGACGGTAGAGAACGGAGCCGACAAGACGTTCACCGTCATCCCCGCCACCGGCTACCATATCGCCGACGTGAAGAAGGACGGTGTCTCGATAGGGGCTAGCGAGTCGGTGACATTCACCAATGTGGCCGCAAACCATACACTCGCTGCCACGTTTGCTATTAACACCTACACCATCACCCCATCTGCCGGCCCCAACGGTGCCATCTCGCCCAGCGGCGCGCAGACGGTGGTTCACGGATCCGATAAGACCTTCACGGTGACGGCTGCGCCTGGCTATCACATCGCCGACGTGTTGAAAGATGGTGTCTCGGTCGGCGCCGTCTCGGTCGTTACCTTCTACAACGTCACGGGGGGTCACACACTCAGTGCCACATTCGCCCAGAACGCGGTCGGCACTCATGCCATCACACCGATGGTCGGTCCCCACGGATCGATCAATCCGGGAACCGTACAGCTTGTCTCCGGTGGCAACGACAAGACGTTCACCGTGACTCCGGACGTCGGCTATCACATTGTCGACGTCACCAAGGATGGGGTCTCGATCGGCACCAGTCAGTCGGTGACCTTCGCCGATGTGAACGCTGACCACACCATCGGTGCCACCTTCGCTATCGATACGTTCACCATCACCCCCACTGCCGGCGCCAACGGTGTGATATCGCCCAGCGGGGTACAGACTGTCGGCTACGGCACCGACAAGACGTTCACAGTGACTCCGAATGTCGGCTATCACATCGTCGGCGTCACCAAGGATGGGGTCTCGATCGGCACCAGCCAGTCTGTGACCTTCGCCGACGTGACAGCCAACCACACCATCGGTGCCACCTTCGCTATCAACACCTACGCCATCACGCCGACTGCCGGCGCCAATGGCACCATCTCTCCCGGAAGCCCCCAGACGGTCGCGCACGGGTCGAGTCGAACGTTCACGGTCACACCTGCCGCCGGGTACCACATCGTGAACGTCACCAAGGACGGCATCTCCATCGGTGCGAGTTCGAGCGTGACGTTCTCCAACGTGACCGCGAGCCACACCATAGGCGCCACTTTCGCGCGCACCGTACGTCCCGTGACCAGGGCCTACGGCTCCGACCGCTACGGTACCGCCGCAGCGCTCGCTCGTAAGGGCTGGGATCCCACGGGCAAGCTGGCCTGGAGTGGCGTGAAGCACATCATCGTCGCCAACGGTGAGCCGGGCAAAGAGTCAGACCCGCTCTCAGCTGCCGGACTCGCAGGCGTCTACGACGCGCCGGTCCTCACCGTGCAGGTCGGCAAGGTCCCCGGCGCCACCAAGACCGCCATCACCGAAATCGCCAAGAAGAACCCCGGTGTGAGGATCCACATCGTCGGTGGCACGGCGGTCGTGCCTGACGCGCGCTGGAACGACATCAAGCGGATCCCGGGCGTGAGTCAGGTCAAGGACCGCTTCGCCGGTCGTGACCGCTACGAGACCTCTGCCCTCATGGCGACCCGCATGGTAAGCGTCAAGGGAGCAGCCGCCGTCAACGGTGTCATCCTGATCGCAGGCGACAACCCTTCGGCCTTCTACGACGCGCTGGCAGCTTCCCCGGTCGCCTACGCACAGACGATGCCGATGCTCTCGGTCAAGAAGGGCGGCGTCCCAACGTCGGTGGGCAACGTGCTCAAGTCCGCAGCACTCAAGGGTAAGCCACGCTATGCGGCCTCCTCGGCCACCTACATCGGGTCGGTACCCGCGGCGGGCGCCACGCGCATGACCACGAGTTCGAACCGTTTCACGGCGGCGACGCAGATCGCCAAGTTCGTCGCCGTCGACCGCACCTGGACGAGCCGCGCGGACACGGCGCTTGCCTCCAAGCTCCCCGACGCGCTGACCGGCGGCGCATTCCTCGGACGCATGGGCGGCATCATGCTGTTCACCGAGTCGTCGGCCGGCATCCAGTCCACGTCCAAGACGTTCATCACCACGCACAAGGCTAAGATCGACCAAGGTTGGGTCATCGGTGGCACCGCAGTCGTGCCGATCGCCCAGGAGACGAGCTTCAGAAGTCTGCTGAACCCCTAGCGAATCGGCCCCGACCCGGCCACGTGCGGTAGCATGGACTCGCCCGACCACATCCGCCGAGGGAGTCCTGTCCGTATGTCCCAGCCCGCGCTGCTCGTCGCCTCCGACCTCGTCGCGCTCCTGCGCGCCGACGGCCGAGACGTGTGCAGGCTCGAGGGTGTCTCGCTCGCCATCGCCCCCGGCGACATCGTTGACGTCACCGGCCCGTCGGGGTCCGGCAAGACCACCCTCCTGCGCGCTCTGGCTCGCCTGCTCCCCGAGGTGACCGGCTCGCTCACCCTCGACGGCATCCCCGCGACCAGCATCTCTCCGACTGCGTGGCGTGCCGCTGTCGCACTACTGCCACAGAAGCCCGCGATCTTCTCGGGCAGCGTGGGCGAGAACCTGCGACTCCCCTGGACACTGAAGGCCCGTCACGGCCACACACCTCCCGCCGATGCGGCCCTGATCACCGCGCTCGAGAGCGTTGGACTCGACGATGTCGCACTCGATCGCGACGCCGCCCGACTGAGCGTTGGCCAGCGGGCCCGCGTCGCCCTCCTGCGAGTGCTGCTCACCCGCCCACGAGTTCTACTGCTCGATGAACCGGATGCGGCCCTCGACGATGTGTCCGCCGATGCGGTCGGAGTCCTGTTCCGCGACTTCGCGGACGCCGGCGGAGCCGTCGTGCGAGTTCGGCATCACCGGAGCGACGGCCTCACCACCGCGCGTTATCGTCTCGAAGCCGGGACGCTGACGGAGGTGTCGCTGTGACCGATACCGTCGGTGGCGTCATCCTCATCGGTCCGTGGCAGCTTGCGCTCGCGACGCTGTTCGTCGTCTTCGTCGGCGTGCTCTCGATTCGGCTCTCGCTCGGCATCACCAAAGATCTCGCAGTCGCGACCGTGCGCACCTACGTGCAGCTGCTCGCGCTCGGCTTTGTGCTGCGCTGGGTGTTCGGCATCGACTCAGCGTGGCTGGTGCTGGGACTGGTGCTGCTCATGGTGCTCGCCGCAGCCCGCATCCTGGTCAAGCGCAGTCCCGACGCGCCACCCGGCATCTTCGGCAGCGCATTCGTCTCGATGGCGCTCACCGGGTTTCTCGTCACCTTCTCGGTCACGGGCGTCATCATCCAGGTCGATCCGTGGTACCTGCCGCAGTACGTGATTCCGCTCGCCGGCATGGTCATCGGCAACTCCATGAACGGTATCGCGCTGGCGCTCGAGCGCATGTTCGCCGACCTCGACCGCCGAGAAGGCGAGGTCCTCGCGCTCACAGCTCTTGGCGCCACACCTTGGGAGGCCGCTCACCCTGCCATCCGAGATGCCCTGCGCGCCGGCCTCATCCCAACCATCAACTCGATGGCCGCAGCGGGCATCGTCTTCATCCCCGGCATGATGTCCGGCCAGATTCTCGCTGGTGCCGATCCTGTGACGGCGACCGGCTACCAGATCGTCGTCATGCTGATGGTCGCCGCCGCAACCGCATTGGGCAGTGTACTTGCTCTGGTACTGACCTATCGCCGACGGTTCACCGCCGACGGCGTCTTCCTCGAGAAGGGCTTTCGCGACGATGCTCGATAACGCCTACGTTCGCATCACCAACAACTTCTTCCACGACATGGCCACGGGTACCTGGGCCGCATGCCTCATGGTGCTCTGGGTGCTCAACAGTGAGATTGTCGGCATGCCCACCGAGGCCTCCGCTGCAGTCGGTGAGTCGATGGTGCTGGTGTTCTGGTTGCTCATCGGCGCGTTGATCGTCGTCAGCGTTACCGGTGCCCTGCGACTCTTCTACTGGCGCGCGACCACTCCGCCCACTGAACTCGCACAGAAGCGCCGCGCACTCATCATCAAGCACGTCGCCTTCCTGGTGATCTATGGCGGCGGTTCTGTGTGGGGCTGGATGCTTCTGCCGTAGTCGCACACATCTCGTCTGCTACGATTACGCGCGAACCGCACGCGTCGGCGTCGCAACTCGCGCCGTCACCCGACGATACTCGCACGACTGCCACCCGCAGTCCTTTCGGGGAGGGTCATGATCGGTTTCGAGCTCTACCTCAAACTCAACTCCAAGAAGTTCGATGACTACCTCGGCAGATTCTTTGTCGACGGAACCCACCCGGACATGAAGCGCTACCTCTACGGTCCGCTCGCGCAGTTCTCCGAGAACGCGGGTAAGCGTCACCGCCCCCTCATCTGTCTGCTCGCAACCGAGGCCGTCGGCGGCGACCCCAAGCGTTCGTGGCCAGCGGCTGCGGCGATCGAGCACTTCCACACCGCTGCACTCATCCACGACGACATCGAAGACGCCTCCCAGACCCGCCGAGGCGAACCCTGCCTGCACATTCGCGAGGGTGAAGGCCTGGCCGTCAACGCGGGCGACCTCGCGCTGTCGCTCGTTACCGGCACCGTCGTCGACGATCCCGGTCTCGATGACGCCACCAAGCTGCGCGTCCTCCATGAGCTCGTCGAGATGACCACCCGCACCATCGAGGGACAGGCGCTCGACATCGGATGGGCGCGCGACAACCGCTTCGACCTCTCGGTCGACGACTATCTGCTGATGGCGAACCACAAGACCGCGTATTACTCCGGTGCCGTGCCGCTTGCGGTCGGCGCAATCATCGGCGGCGGCACTGAGCCGCAGATCACCGCATTGCGCGGATTCGGCATGAGCACCGGCCTGGCGTTCCAGATCCAGGACGACGTTCTCAACCTCGTCGGCACACGTGAGGCGACCAAGAAGGACTTCCGAAGCGACGTTGCCGAGGGCAAGCGGACGCTTGTTGCGGTGCACGCGCTGCACAATTCGGCCCATCGCGACCGTCTGCTCGAGATCCTCTCGGCACATGAGACCGACTCGACCGTGCTCGACGAGGCGGTTGAGATCATGCGCGAGGCCGGTTCCATCGACTTCGCCAACGAGTACGCTGAATCACTGGTGCTCCAGGCGAAAGACGCGCTCGAACGCGATCTGCCCAGAACCAAGGCGCGCGATCTTCTCGGCTCGATGGCGGACTTCTTCATCAAGCGTAACTCGTAGCGTTCGTCTCGGGTACACACCACTGGTGGGCAATGACCGAGGGAAGGACCTCTGGCGATGAAATCTGTTCCTGTTTCTGACCGAATTCACTGGGTCGGTGTGATCGACTGGAACCTCCGTGACTTCCACGGCTACGAGACGCCGCATGGCACGACCTACAACGCGTACCTCGTCGTGGGAGATGATCACGTCGCCCTGATCGACACGGTGAAGTTGCCGTTCGTGCCCGAGCTGCTTGAACGTTGCGCGGACGTCGTGGCGCTGGAGAAGATCGACTACATCGTCGTCAACCACGTCGAGCCCGACCACAACAGTGGGCTCCGCGCTGTCATGGAGGCGCTTCCGCAGGCCAAGGTCGTCGCAAGCGCCGGCGGCGTGCGAGGCATCCTCGGCTACCACGGTGACGACATCGCGTCGCAGGTCTCGCCGGTCGGCGCGGATGACACCATCGACCTGGGCGGCAAGACGCTGCAGTTTCTCCCGATGCCGATGGTTCACTGGCCCGACTCGATGTTCACGTACTGTGCCGAGTCGTGCACGCTCATGCCCAACGACGCCTTCGGCCAGCACCTCGCGTCCTCGGCCAGATTCGCCGACGAGGTCGGACTGACGTTCGCGGTCGAAGAGCTGACCGCTTACTACGCCAACATCCTCATGCCGCTGGGGTCGCAGGTTTCCAAGGCCGTCTCCAAGGTCGTCGAGAACGGCTGGACATGCTCCACCATCGCGCCGAGCCACGGCGTCATCTGGCGTCATGACTCGGTCCCGACCGTCATCGACGCGTACGACCGCCTTACCGCCGGCGAGACCGAGGACAAGCTCGTCGTCGCGTACTCGACCATGTGGGGCTCGACCGACATCCTGGCCCGTGAGATCGCCGACGGCGCCGCTCGTGCCGGCGTCGAGGTCCAGCTCTTTGACATCGCCGTCACGCCGCTGGCTGAGATCACGCGCCACCTGCTCGACAGCCGCGCACTGCTCCTGGGAAGCCCCACGCTGCACCACGGGATGCTGTACCGCACTGCGGCGTACCTGCAGTACATCGCCGGCCTCAAGCCCAAGAACAAGCTCGCGGGAGCCTTTGGCAGCTACGGCTGGTCGAGCGGCGCCACCAAGCAGATGACGGCGCGGCTCGAAGAGATCGGCTTCGAGATGCCCCAGCCCGACTTCACCTGCAAGTACAAACCCACTGCCGAGGACATCGAGGAGGCTCAGGCGTGGGGCGCCAGCTTCGCCGAGCTCGTGAAGATGAAGGGCGTCGAGGAGCAGGGCTAACGGCTCGTCTCGTCCCGCCAGCGTAGCAACGCGGAAGTTGCAGCCGCGACATCGAGTTCCGGCGCCGGCGCATCGCCCGACTCGGCGGCCAGCGCCGCGAACAGCTCCGCCAACAGCGGCGGCCTGATGTTGCTCGCAGCGATGGCGTCCACGTTCGCGAACACCTCGGCCGGCGTCCCTCGCAGCACGATCTCGCCGCCCGGGGCCAGCACGTAGGCGAAGTCCGCGAGCTCCGACACCGAGTCGATGTCGTGCGTCGTCATCACCACAGTCACCTGCTGCTCACGCGCCAACCGGCCGATGAGCTCCACCAGCGCCCCGCGCGCTGCAGGGTCGAGCCCCTCGAACGGCTCATCGAGCACCAGCAGTTCCGGCTCCATCACCAGCGCCCCCGCCAGCGCGACCTTGCGCTTCTGCCCTCCCGACAGGTGGTGCGGCACGCGACCGGCGAGTTCGGCGATGCCGAGCAGGTCAAGCGCGCGGTCCACTTGGCGGGTTACCTCGTCCTCGGGCAGGCCGTACTGGCGCGGCGAGAACGCGACGTCGTCGGCGACGGTCGGCATGATGATCTGCTCGTCGACGTTCTGGAGCACCACTCCCACACGTGCCCGGATCTCGCGCCACTGTGTCGCCGGGTCGAGGCCGAAGACGCTGACGTGGCCCTCCTGCGCCTTGAGCAGGCCGAGGATGTGGTAGAGCAGGGTGGTCTTGCCCGAGCCGTTGGGTCCCAGCAATGCCACCCGCGCACCGCGGTGCGCCACAAAGTCCATGCCGCACAGATCGACGCGCGTGCCGTCCTCGTAGGCGTGGCGCACGCAGCTGACGCGCACGACGTCATCGGGGCACGGCTCAGACGCGAGATGCGTGTGCACGGGATCGCAGGTGGTGCTCATGAGCGTTCCTTCCGGCTACGGATGGTTCGGGTCACGCGGGCAGCAACAGCGCCGAGCAGAACCAGCGCCGCGAGCAGCGGAGGCAGCCACGATATCGGGTTAAGTCGCGCCCACTCCACACGCCACAGCACCGACACGCCGAGCAGCCCCGCAGCGATTGCCACGGTCGCCACGCGCGTCACCAGCGGACCCCTCGGCTGGGGGGCGACTGCGAGGCGGCCTTCGTAGCCTCGGAGTCGCATCACGTCATAGGTGCGCTGCGACAGGTCGATCGAGTAGAAGAGCGTACCGCCCAGCGCAGTCGTCACCATCCGCGCTCCCGCGGCGAACGACCGCGGTCGACCAGCTCGCAGCCGCACCGAAGTCAGCGTCTTGTCCATGCGGTCCAGCAGCAGGAACAGTGAGCGATACGTCATCAGCGCCGCATCGCCGAGAAGCGCTGGCAGCCCACGCTGAATAGGGGCGAAGATGTAGGGGTATGGCGTCGTGAATGTCAGCAGCACCGCAGCGAGCGCCGCGCACAGCGCCTTACCAACCACCAGCGCCACGCCGAGCATCCCCGCGGTCGTCGCCAAAGCGAACAGCGCCGCGAACAGCGCCGGATACGCCGCGAAGCCCAGCAGCGTGCGCGCCGGCAGTCGCTGCCCCACCACCACCGCGATCAGAGCGAGTGCGAGCGCCAGGATGAGAAGCACGTTGGTGGTTACCAGTACCGCCGAGAGCACCAACGCGAACGCGACGAGCTTGGTGGGCGCCCCGATGCGGTGCAGCGACGAGTCGCCCAGCACCGCTATCGTATCGACGTCTGCGATCCGCATCAGGCGCTCAGCCCCTCATCGCCCGGTGGGGGAGAGGCTGCGGTGCGCGTCGCGCCTTCGAACACCAGCGACGGCCGGATCTTGGCGGTGTAACCCACGATCGCGCCGGTGATCATTGCCTCCAGCACCCAACCGATGGACCCCAGCGCGTAAACCATCAGCGCGAACCGGGCGACCGAGAGAGGCGCATCCGGGACCTCTGGTTCGGTCTCGGGCGCGACGATGGCGTTGGTGAAGATGCCGCCCGCGAGAGGGCTCTCGAACCGCAGCGTCGACGGGTCGAGCGCGCCGCTCTCGCGTGTCGCCGCCCCCGCACCCCCGAGCCACACTATCCCGACCAGCATCGTGGAGGTCAGCGCAAGTGTGACGACGGTCGCCACACCGGCGGCCCACGACGCGCGCGGGCGACCCATAAGACGCAGCAGGCCACGAAAGAGCAGGCATCCCACGACCATCTCGGCGGCGATGACCATCACGTTGAGGCCGATCACCGTGACCCCGCCATGGCCGAGTAACGCCAGCAGCGTCACCACGATCGCGGCAGCGACGACCGACAGCGAGGGCCCCAGCAGGATGCCGGCGACCACCGTGAGGTTGACGTGATAGGCGATCGGGATGAGCTCGCTCGACATCGCCACCAGCATAAGTGCGCCGATGGCGCCGAGCAGCGGTACGCGACGCCCGAGGTCTGCGCGCGAGCCGTGACGCACGGCCAGGCCGACGATCACCGTGGTTACGAGCCAACCCAGCGCCACGAGCCACAGCGGCAGCACGCCGTCCGGGATGTGGATGTGCGACATCTAGCTCACCGTCCCGTTGGCGCACGCGGGGCAGAGGCCGTACAGCGTGACCTCGTGGCGCGTGATGACGAACCCGCCAGCTACATTCGCCGAGACCGCGGGCTTCACGGGACACTCCGCGACTTCGACGCGGCCGCAGCCGTCGCACACCACGTGATGGTGATGGTGGGCGCCGGCGGCACAGCGCGTGAAGAGCGCGGCACCGTCGCGCTCGCCGACGCGCTCCAGCCAGCCGTTCTCGGCCAGCGCGGCGACGCTGCGATACACGGTGGCGACGCTCGCGGCACGGTCGCGGGTCCGTACCGCGGCTGCGAGCTCGTCCACAGTGAAAGCGCCGGACCATGCGCCGGCCACCGCGGCAACCAGTCGGCGCTGGGGGGTCACGCGGCCGCCGCCGTACGGCGACGCGTCTCGACCGGGCTCCGCAGACTGCGGGACACGTGGAGCCACAGGTCTCCTTCCAAGATTTCGGGTGCACTACATGAGAATCGTTCGCATCTAGCCCCCAGAGTATACCCAACGGAAGCTATAACGCACGCTTATGCGCTAGACTCGAGTGACAGCCAACCACGCTTGACGGGAACCTTATGAACATCCCACAGCTGCGTACGTTTGTGACTGTCGTCGACGCCGGCTCCTTCTCGGAGGCGGCACGCCAGATGGGGATCTCGCAACCGGCGGTCACCATGCAGGTCCAGGCGCTCGAGGCCGACGCCGGCGCGACGCTTCTTGATCGTCGCTACCGCCGCATCGACCTCACCGAGGCCGGTCGCGTGCTGCTGCCTTACGCGCGCAAGGTGCTCGCCGAGCTCGAATGCGCCCGCGAGGGGATAGCCGCGCTGTCCGGAGCCGTGACCGGTCGCCTCGTCATCGCCGCGAGCACGACCCCCGGCGTCTACGTGATTCCCCGCCTCCTCGGCCCCTTCCTCGCCGAGAACCCGCAGGTCGGAGTCACGATCACCGTTCACGACACGACCGAAGTCGTCGAGGCCGTCGAGAACGGTCGCGCGAACTTCGGCGTGACCGGCGCGATCGTCAAGGGTGCGAAGGTCAACTTCACTCCACTCGGCACCGACGAACTGGTCGTCATCTGCCCGCCGTCCTCACCGCTTGCCACGCGCAAAGCCGCGCCGCTGGCCGATCTCGCCGACGCGAACTGGGTCACAAGAGAGTCCGGTTCCGGCACGCGTCAGATCAGCGAGAGCTTCCTGGCCGAGAACGGACTCGATCCCGCTGAGCTCCGTGTCGCGGTGGAGCTCGGCACCGGTGAGGCGATTGTCTCGGCGATCGAGGGTGGTCTGGGCGTCGCGATGCTCTCGTCGCACGTCGCTGGTAAGGCGCTTGCGCTAGGGACGGTCGCGCGCGTGGACCTCGCGACGCCGCCGGCGATTCGTACCTACTTCGCCGTGCTCCCCAAGGGCACGCCGACCCACGCAGCCGAGGCGTTCTCGGCGTTTCTGCGCGAGCGGCTTGCGTAGAGCCGACGAGTTGCGCCGCCGGGTTCACGAGTGCGACTTGCGGGCATGAATCATGTGTGAGGCGCGCCTTGCGACGCGCCCGCAGAATCCGCTAACTCGTCGGAAGGTGGTTTGTCATGAAGCTCAGCGCGCGCAACCAACTGAAGGGAACGGTCACCGAAGTCCGCGAAGGCGCCGTAGAGGCGCTCGTAAAGATGGATGTCGGTGGTCAGATGATCACGTCCGTTATCACGGTCGACGCAGTCAAAGAGATGGGCATCGCGGTCGGCGACGAAGTCGTTGCGATCATCAAGGCCGACCACGTACTTCTCGGCAAGGAATAGTCACTACTCGCGCCCGGAAAAGTTGATGCTGTGCCGGGCGCGGTCGTGCGCTATGCTGGAATCCGTCGCGCACCCGCGCGGCCAAAGTCTCCGAGTCCGGTACGCCTACCGCCCATGATGGGCCAAGGATGCCGGACCGATAGGGTAGGGCACGGAAACGGCCCTGCCTCCCGGTGGAAAGGGGATTCATATGCACCACCCGAACGCCGCGCCTCGCAAGAGGCGCCTGGCGGGCATCTCGCTCGCCGTCGTACTGGTATTGGCGCTTGTGGGTTGCGGGCAGAAAGCCGAAGCGCCTATAGCCGCCGAGACCCCGACGACAAGCGATGTCGTCTTGGCCTCAACAACCTCGACACAGGATTCAGGACTGTTTGACGTGCTGATTCCTGCGTTCGAGAAGGCCAATCCTGAGTACAAGGTCAAGGTCATCGCCGTCGGTACCGGTGAAGCGCTCAAGTTGGGCGAGACCAAGGACGCAGACGTGCTGCTCGTGCACGCCAAGGCGGACGAAGAGAAGTTCGTGGCCGGTGGTTTCGGAGTCGAGCGCAAGAGCGTCATGTACAACGATTTCGTTCTGGTGGGTCCCGCGTCCGATCCTGCTGCGATCAAGGGTTCGGCTGATACCACCGCTGCGATGCTCGCAATCCAGAAGTCCGGCAAGTCCGGCAAGGGACTATACGTTTCTCGTGGCGACGATTCCGGAACCCACAAGAAGGAACTGAAGCTCTGGGCGAACGCCGGTGTGACACCCACGCCGACGCCTGATGCGGACGCGTGGTACCTCTCCACCGGTCAGGGCATGGGCGAGACGCTCAAGGTCGCCAACGACAAGGCCGCCTACACGCTCGTCGACCGTGCCACCTACCTGTCGTCGCAGAAGGCCAATCCCGACCTGGTCGTGCTGTACGAGAAGGACAAGGGACTGCTCAACCAGTACGGCGTCATCGTGGTGACCGATGCCAAGAACCAGGTCGGCGCACAGGCGTTCAACGACTGGATCCTGTCGGCTGATGGCCAGAAGGTCATCGGCGAGTACGGCGTGGCGGAGTTCGGACAGCAGCTGTTCGTCCCGAACGCCGAGTAGCAGCAACCGGGGACGGGTAGCCTGATGCAGCTGTTCACGGACGCGTGGCGCGAGGGGTGGGCGATGCTCTCCTCCGGCTCCGTCGATGTATGGACGATCGTGTTCACGTCGGTTCGCGTGTCGGGAACCGCGACGTTGATCGCGCTTGTCATCGGGCTACCCGTCGGCCTGTTGGTCGGCACCAAGCGCTTCATCGGCAGGCGTGCCGCGCTGGTCATCTTCAACGCCGGCATGGGTCTGCCGCCGGTCGTCGTCGGCCTGATCGTCGCGATGACGCTCTCGCGCCGTGGTCCGCTCGGCGATCTGGGGCTGCTGTATTCGCAGCAGGCGATGGTCATCGCGCAGGTCGTGATCGCGATTCCCATTGTCATGGCGATCACCGCCGCATCCGTCGCCGCGGTGCCCAGAGAGCTCATCCTCCAAGCGCGCTCGCTCGGTGCGGGGCGATGGCGCCGCTCGATTCTCACGCTCTCGGAAGCCCGTATGGGCCTGATCGCTGCTGTAGCCGGAGGGTTCGGCGCAATCATCTCCGAGGTCGGTGCCGTGCAGATGGTGGGAGGCAACCTCGAAGGCGACACGCGCGTCATGACGACGGGCATCATGCAGTTCACGCGCATGGGCCGCTACGGTGAGGCCCTGGCCCTAGCGGCGATCCTCATGGCGATCGTGCTCTTCGTCAACGTGATTCTCACAGGGCTCCAGACTTCGGCCGACCGCTGGGAGCGTGACAGCCGATGAATGCGTCAGTGACGCCGCTGTCGATCTCAGCGACCGGAGTGCGACGCACGTTCCCCAGGAGCGGCTTCCTGCTCGACGTCCCGGAGGTGGAGGTCGCAGCGGGCAGTGTGCTCGCGATCATCGGCCCCAGTGGGTCGGGAAAATCGACGCTGCTCTCGGTGCTCGGACTTCTCGAGCAACCTGATGCGGGGACGATCCTTCTCGGCGGCGCTCCGGTGTCCATGGGCGATCGGGCGGGGCATCTTGCGATGGCGGCGGTGTTCCAGCGGCCGTACCTGTTCAAGGGGTCGGTCGGAGGAAACGTCGCGTACGGCCTCGCGGCGCGCGGCGTACCGCGGGCGGAGCGCGGGCCACGGGTTGCGGCCGCGCTCGAGCGTGTGGGCCTTGCCGGGTACGAGAAGCGCAGCGCGCTCGCGCTGTCCGGTGGAGAGGCGCAGCGCGTGTCGCTGGCCCGAGCGCTCGTGGTCGAGCCGCAGGTGCTGCTGCTCGATGAACCGCTGGCCAGCCTCGACCCGCTGCTGAAGCGTCAGCTCACCCATGACTTCGCTTCGATCCTGCGCGAGACGGGCGTGACCGTTGTCTACGTTACGCACGATCAAGACGAGGCGCTCGTGATCGCCGACCAGGTCGCGATCATGAACGCCGGCCGCATAGTCGCCTGCGGACCCGCCGACGAGGTGATGGGGCTCCCCGAAGACGACTGGAGCGCCGCGTTCCTCGGCATGGAGGAGGCGTCGCGCGGAATCGTCACAGCATCCGACGAGGGGCTTGTGACCATCGCGGTGCAGGGTGCGGCGCAGGGCGTCGAGGTGTTCGTTTCGGGCTCGGCGGCTGTGGGCGCGCGCGTGCGACTGGCTGTGCGCCCCGAGGACGTCATGCTGTTCGAGATCACGGCGGAGCTGCCGGCGACGACGGCGCGCAACCGTGTTCGCGCGTCAGTCGAGTCGGTGAGTCCCCGTGGCGCGAGCAACCACGTGGTGCTCGATGCCGACGGCTTGCGACTTGCTGCAAGTGTGTCCCGTGCGGCTACAGACGAGCTCGGGCTGGTGCCGGGAGCTCCGGTACTCGCGCTCTTCAAGGCCACCGCGGTACGGTGGGCACCCATCACCGACTAGGAACGCGCGAACCCGGGCCGGCACTCCGGATTCCGCGTGTGTGCGACAATCGAGGCATCGCCTCGCCACGAAGCATCGGCTGCTTACGGCCGTGAAGGGTAAGGGAAGATGACGCAGCGGGTTCACACGTCGCTGCCGCTCACCGCGGCTGTATTGGCCGGTGGACGGTCGGTGCGCATGGGTGTCGACAAGACGCTGCTCGCCGTCGATGGCGAGCCGTTGGTGTCGCGCGTCGTCGGTGTCGTGCAAAGCGTCTGCGATCACACGGTCGTCGTCACCAACCGTCCCGAAGCCCTCGCTGAAGCCGGGCTGCCCGCCGACGTCCGCATTCTCTCCGACGAGGTCGCGTACCAGGGTCCGCTCGGTGGCCTTGCCACAGCCATGGCCGCCGCCGGAGACGAGTGGGTTCTCGCCGTGGCCGCCGACATGCCGCACCTCGAACCCGACGTCATCCGCGCGCTCTGGGATGTCCGAGAAGGCGTGGACGTCGTCCTGCCGGTCGGCGAGAAGGGTCCGGAGCCGCTTCTCGCCCTCTACCGCGTCGAAGCCTGCCTCCCGGCCGCACGTGCTGCGCTCTCCACCGGTCGTCGTCGCATCATCGCCATGATCTCGACCCTGCGCGTCGCCGAGTTGCCGCTCGAGGCGCTGCGAGCCGTCGACCCCGAGCTGCGCTCGCTCGTGAACGTGAACACCCCCGCCGACCTCGCCGAGGCGCGCGAGACCGCTGAGGTGCCCGACAAGCAGGGCAGTAAGCGCGATCACTACGCCGGCCCCATCAAGATCGAGGTCGTCGAAGTCGCCACGCGTCGCTCGCGGGGTATGCCCAGCGAGCGTCCGGTCACCATCTACCTCAACGACGTCGAGGTCGCCACGACGCAGTCCACGCCCAGCGACCTCGAGGAGCTCGCCGTAGGCTTCCTCGTCTCGGAGGGTCTGCTCGAGGACCGCGAAGCGCTGCGCACCGTCGACGTCGACGCCAAACGCGGCTTCGTCTGGGTCACCAGCGACGAGGTCGTGCCCGAGGACCTTGTGCACCGCACGCGGTACCTGACCAGCGGCTGCGGGAAGGGCGTGACGTTCTCGAGCGTCGGCCACGCCCGCGGTCTCGAGCCGGTCACCGGCGACCTCACCGTCACCGCCGACGAGCTCTATCGCTACGTCGGCGATATGGCGCGCGCCGCCACGCTCTACCGCGACACCGGCGGCATGCACGCGTGCGGCCTGGCGTTCGGCGGCGAACTCGCGCTCGTCCGCGAGGACGTCGGCCGCCATAACGCGCTCGACAAGCTGCTCGGTCGGGCCTGGCTCGACCGCGTCTCCACGCGCAACACCGTGCTCATCTCCACCGGCCGCATCAGCTACGAGATGGCTGTCAAGGCAGCCAAGGCCGCGGTCCCCATCGTCGCGTCGCGCTCGGCGGTCACCGACCTTGCGGCAGAGATCGGTGCCGAGCTGGGCATCACGCTTGTCGGCTACGCCCGCGGCGGCAAACTCACCGTCTACACGCACCCCCAGCGCGTACTCGCCCCTCCCGAGGAGGACTGAATGAGCCCGACCCCGACTCCCGCACCCAGGCCCATCGCGGATTCCGACGTGTCGATTCCGGTCATGACCGTCGAGGAGGCGCGCGAGCTCGTCTTCGACCGCATCGCGCCGATGCCCGCCGAGCAGGTATCGCTGCTCGACGCGCTCGGCCGCGTTCTCGCCGAGGACGCGGTGAGCGACATCGACGTTGCGCCGTTCGATAACTCGGCGATGGACGGGTTCGCCGTTCGCGCCGCCGACCTCGAAGGCGCTACCGCCGAGAACCCCGGCCAGCTGCTCGTCATCGCACACATCGGCGCCGGCGACGACGTCGCCGGCATCCAAGTCGGTCCCGGCGAGGCCGCCCGCATCATGACTGGTGCCGCCGTACCCTCAGGCGCCGACAGCGTCGTGATGGTCGAGCGCACCCGCGTGGTCGCCGGCGATGGTGGTCTCGGCTCCACGGTCGCTTTCGAGCTCGAGCCGCGCCTGGGCGAGCACATCCGGCTGCAGGGCGAGGAGGTGTGCGCCGGTGACGTCGTCATCGAGGCCGGCGACGTGCTCGGCCCGGCGGGCATCGGCCTGCTCGCGTCGACCGGCCACGCCACCGTCAGCGTCCGCCGCCGCCCGCGCGTCGCCGTGCTCTCGACCGGCAGCGAACTCGTCGAGGTCGCCGAGAAGCCGGGTCCGGGCAAGATCCGCAACTCCAACAGCTACTCGATCGCCGCTCAGGTTCTTGCAGCCGGCGCGATTCCCGTCCGCTACCCGATCGTCCTCGACGACCTCGATGCCACGCGCGACGCCTTCAATCTCGCCGCCGAGGAGTGCGACTTCATCCTGACCAGCGGCGGCGTGTCAGTGGGCGACTTCGACTTCGTGAAGCCGATTCTCGAGGAACTCGGCGAGCTCGCGTTCGCCAAGGTCAAGATGCGCCCCGGCAATCCGCAGACGCTCGGCTCGATCCGGGGAGTGCCGTTCTTCGGCCTGCCGGGCAATCCCACCAGCACCTACGTCGGCTTCGAGATCTTCGTGCGCCCGGCGCTCCGTCGCATGATGGGCTTCTCGGCGATCGATCGGCCGGTGACGGTGGCACGACTCGCGCATGACGTGAAGAAGAAGCAGGACCGTCGCTACTACCTGCGCGGCAGAATCGAGCGTGATCCGTCCGGCGACGGCTACCTGGCGTCGCTGCCGCACAGCCAGTCCTCGGCGTTGCTCACCGCCGCCCACCGCGGCAACTGCTTCGTCGTCCTCCCCGCGGACGAAGGCGTGTTCCCCGCCGGCACGCAGGTCGACTGCGTCCGGCTCGACATGGAAGAAGGCACCGTATGAGCGACAAGGGTCCCAAGACACACGATCCCCGCTGGGTCGAGCAGGTCACACCTGAAATGATGGACGCCATCAAGGCCAAGTCCGTCGACGAAAAGGTCACATGCCCTGTGCTTCGCAAGTTCGCCGAGGACACCGGCATCCCGTACAAGGTCGCCGGTACCGCCGCGGATATGGCCGGAGTGCGCGTCCACAACTGCGATCTCGGCTGCTTCTAGTGACGGTTCCGATCGTTTCCATCGTCGGCAAGGGCGACTCCGGCAAGACCACCTTCCTCGAGAAGCTCATCCGCGAGCTCTCGAGCCGAGGCGTGCGCGTAGCCACCGTGAAGCACCACGTCCACGACTACGACATCGACGTCCCCGGTAAGGACTCCTGGCGCCACGCCCGAGCCGGCGCCGTCACCACAATGGTCTCAAGCCCCGATAAGTTCAGTCTCATCGCAAAAGTAGAGCGCGAGTACACGCTGCCAGAGCTGGCGACGATCGCCACTGACTCTGGCGCCGATATCCTCCTCACCGAGGGCTTCAAGCGCGAGGCCACTCAACGCATCGAGATATCGAGGCGAGCAAGAAGCGAGTCCCTGATCTCCACCCCGGAGGAGCTAGTGGCCTTGGTGACCGACAACCCGGATCTAGCACCTGAAGGCGTCCCGCTGTTCGGTCTAGAGGATGCAATCGCAGTGGCAGATATGGTGTGCACCCGCTACCTGGCAGGCGTGGTCCCCGGGGGTACCGCGCGCAGTTCCGCAGGAGCCGAAGGCGACGAGGACTGTCTGAGCACGGTGCCCTCGGGGACCACGCCGGACGGAGGAGAGATCTAGTGGCCACAGACACATTCGGTCGCCGCATAGACTACCTCCGCATCTCCTTGACAGATCGCTGCAACCTGCGATGCGTCTACTGCATGCCCGCCGAGGGCGTAGCCTTCAAGCCGCATGACGAGATGCTCTCCCTCGAGGAGATCGAACGCTTCGCCGGAATCGCCGTGGGTGAAGGCATCGGCAAGATCCGCCTCACCGGCGGCGAGCCGCTGGTCCGACACGGTGTCGTCGACCACGTGCGTCGCCTCCGCGCCATCACCGGCCTCGAGTCCATCGCGTTGACTACCAACGCCACGCTGCTGCCCAAGTTCGCGCACGATCTGCGCGACGCCGGCCTCGAGCGCGTCAACATCAGCCTCGACTCGCTTGACCCCGACGTCTACGAGCGCATCACCCGCGGAGGCAAGCTCGCCGACGCACTCGCCGGCATCGACGCGGCCTTCGACGTCGGCTTCAAGCCCATCAAGCTCAACGTCGTCGTGGTCCGCTCGCTTCAGCAGGACCTGCTCGGCTTCGCGAAGCTCACGCTCGATCGTCCGCTGCACGTACGCTTCATCGAGTACATGCCCGTCGGAATCGCCGAGGAGGGCGCGGGTTGCCACTCCGACGGCGGCGTAGAGACCGACGGCTGGACGCGCGACGACACCATGCCGTCCGACGAGGTCATCGCCCGCATCTCAGCCGAGGGTGTCGCTGCCGGTCTCGGCGAGCTCGTCGCCGTCGAGCGCGACTCGGCACCGGGCGGTTGGGGACCCGCGAAGTACTACCGCTTCTCCGGCGCGCCCGGGACCATCGGCGTCATCTCGCCGCTGTCGCACCACTTCTGCAGTGAATGCAACCGCCTGAGACTCACCGCCGACGGTCGCCTGCGTCCGTGTCTCTTCTCGGACGCAGAACTCGACGTGCGCTCTGTACTCCGCTCCGGCACCGACGACGACATCCGCGCCGTCATCCGCCAGAGCCTGCACGACAAGCCCGAAAACCACCAGGACCGCGTCGGAACCGACCGTCGCATGTCCCAGATCGGAGGCTGACCCATGCCCGCCGAGACCCCCGACACGCCCCCCACGGGCACACCCGACACCCCCACCGCCGCGCCCGACACCCCGCAGCACCCCGCCGTCCACGTCGCGCCGGGCGCACTCACGCACTTGGACGCCACGGGCGCCGCACGTATGGTCGACGTCGCCGACAAGCCCGTCACCCATCGCGTGGCCGTCGCCGGCGCTTTCATCGCGATGGCACCTGCCACCCTCGAGATGATCGTGACCGGCTCGGCACCCAAAGGCGACGTGCTCGCCACGGCGCGCATCGCCGGCATCATGGCCGCCAAGCGCACCGCCGAGCTCATCCCGATGTGCCACCCGCTCAACATCACCCACGCTGCCGTCGAGCTCGTGCCGGAGCGTTCCGCCGTTCCCGCGCCGTCGAACGGCCCGGCACTCAGCGCGCGCACCGGAATCCGCATCACGGCCACCGTCGAAGTCGACGGCAAGACCGGCATCGAGATGGAAGCGCTCACGGCAGCCAGCGTCGCTGCGCTGACCGTGTACGATATGTGTAAGGCCGTTGACCGAGGCATGGTCATCTCAGACGTCTGCCTGCTTCGCAAAGAAGGCGGCAAGTCCGGCCTGTGGACCCGCGAGGAGAACACCTGATGACAGCACCCCTGCCCGGCCCCGGCACCGTAACCTCGGTCAACCTGAGCCCCAAGAAGACCATGCGCAAGACACCCGGCACCCGCGGCACCCTCATCCTCGACCGAGGATTCGACACCGACGCGCACGCGGGCGACTGGCATCGCCAGGTCTCGCTCCTCTCGGCAGAGTCGATCGGCACCATGCAGGCCAAGGGCCTCGACGTGGACGCCGGGGACTTCGCCGAGAACATCACCACCACCGGCATCGACCTGCTCGCGTTGCCCATGGGCAGCCAGATCCAGATCGGTGACTCGGTGATTCTCGAGATCAGCCAGATCGGCAAGGTCTGCCACACCAAGTGCGCCATCTACTACCAGGCCGGTGACTGTGTCATGCCGCGCGAGGGCATCTTCGCCGTGGTCCGCCAGGCCGGCGACGTCGAGGTCGGCGACACCATCACCACGCTCTCTATCGGCGACGGCACCTGCGATCGCACCTCGCCCGAGTCCATCGCCGAGTTCGCAGCCGAGCGCGCCAAGGAGGCCGCCGAGGAGGCCGCCAAAGCCGAGGCCCGCTCGGAGAAGAACTGCAACCGCGTCACCACAAGCCCGGAAGGGGAGTAGCACCGTGGCAGAACTCCGCATCGGCGTCCTGACCTGCTCCGACACCCGTTCTGCAGGTGAGGCCGAGGACACCGCCGGCCGCGCGCTCATCGAGCTCGCCGAGGCAGCCGGCTGGCTGGTAGTCGCCTACCACGTCTGCCCCGACGATCGTGAGTGTATCGCCGCCTCGCTCGCCGAGATGTGTGACGTCGAGGATGCCGATATCGTCTTCTCGTGCGGCGGCACCGGCCTCGGTCCGCGCGACGTAACCCCCGAAGCCACCATGGACATCGCTGAGCGCCCCGTCCCCGGCATCGCCGAGTACCTCCGCTCCGAGTCACTCAAAGTCACCAAGCGCGCCATGCTCTCGCGCGCGACCGCCGCGCAGCGCGGCCAGACCGTCATCATCAACCTTCCCGGTTCCGAGAAGGCCGCCCGAGAGTCATTCGGCTTCATCGCACCCCAGCTCGAGCATGCGGTCGAGATGGTGTGCGGCGGCGGGCACGGCTAGCGCGTGACTGACACGCGCGACAGCCAGACGACGGTCAACGCCGAGACCATCTATCTGGACCACGGGGCGACGTCGTGGCCCAAGCCGCCTGAGGTCGTGTCGGCGGTCCATGATGCGCTGACGCTTTATGGTGGCAATCCCGGACGCGGTGCGTACCGACTCGCGATGGCGACCACGCGCCTCATCCACGAGTCCCGTCGTGACATCGCAGCGCTTCTCGGCGCGCCCAACGCGCGTGATCTGCTCTTTCAGCCCGGCTGCACCGAGGCGATGAACATGGTGCTCCGTGGCCTGATCAAGCCGGGCGACCGGGTCGTGGCATGCTCGATGGAGCACAACGCCGTCGCCAGGCCGCTCTACGCGCTGGCGGCGCTCGGCGTCGAACTCGTGGTCGTAGAGGCCGACGAGACCGGCACGGTCGATCCCGACGAGGTCGAGACCGCCGTAGCCGCCGCTCGAACTGCGGCTGTTGTCTGTCAACACGCCAGCAACCTGACCGGCGCAATCCAGCCCGTCGCGGATCTCGCGGATATCGCCCACGCGCACGGCGCTATGATGCTGGTGGACGGGGCGCAGGCGGGCGGACACATCGACGTTGACCTCGCGACCCTGGGTGCGGATGCCTGGGCTTGCTCGGGCCACAAAGGGTTGCTCGGACCGCAGGGTGTCGGCGTCCTGTATCTGTCGCCGGATGTGAACCCCAATCCACTGGTGCTCGGCGGCACCGGCGGCGGCTCGAGCGAGGACGAGGGGGCGCCCGCCGCGCGACCTGATCGCTACGAGGCCGGGACTCCCAACACTCCCGGCATCGCAGGGCTGGGTGCCGCCGCACGCTTCCTGAGCGTTCACGCCACAGCACAGCGTCTCGAGGAGCGTCGCCTCTCGCGCCGGCTCCATGAGGGGATTCTCGGCATCGGCGGGTTCCGCGTGCTCGGGCCTGAGCCGGCGGAGGTTCGCGTGCCGGTGCTGTCAGTCACACATGAGCGCATCGATGCGGACAGGCTCGCATTCGCCCTGGATCGCCGCTATGGAATCGCTGCCCGAGCCGGGCTTCATTGTGCGCCGTGGGCCCACCGCACGCTCGGCACGCTCGACACTGGGGCGCTGCGGTTCGGCATCGGCTTCGGTAACACGGACAGCGACGTGGACGCCGCGCTGTCCGCGCTCGCGGAGCTCGCGGGTGAGCAGCCGTGACCCGGGCCCCACGTGAGTTCGCCGCATTCGGCTTCGAGTCGACGCACGCGGCGCTCGACGCCGAGGCGCTGCTCGGTGACCTCGGGATAGATGTCGTTCCGATGCCGGCACCCAAGACGCTCGGTTCGAGGTGTGGCATCGCCCTGCGTCTCGAACTCGCCGACGAAGAGCGGGCCGCCACGTACCTCGATGCGGCGGGTATCCTGATCAACGCGCGCGGACTAATCGAGGACGTGTAATCGATGCGCGACAAGTATCGGCTCGGCGTGTTCGTTGACACTCCGTCGTGCAGCACCCTAGTATGCGTGTAACTGCTGTTACAAGCGTAGGGGCTGCGCCGCCGGTGGCCGGTAATCGCCTGCGGACTTTGCGTGCCTGCACGTGCCTAACTACGCATCAGCCGTACCTGACAGGTGACGGATACAAGGGAGTAGGGGGTGTCAGTTGATCGGACTGACGCAGCTTAACGTCTGGATCGATGTCGTGTTCACCACGCTCTATGTGGTGATTGTTGTGGCGCTCTCAGGCCACTTCCTCGGCAACATCCTGACTGGTCGCGCTAAACGAAGGTTTGTCGGTTGGGAGTGGCCTGCGCATGAAGGCGGACCTATTCCTGCACTTCCCAAGCTTCTGCACTTCCAGCACGTCGCTGCCATGATCGCGCTGGGCGTGTCGGGCATGTACATTCGGTTCCCGTTCTTCAACGGTGGCCGTGCGTTCATGCAGTGGGTGCACTACATCGCGATGATCATCGTGATCGTCAACCTGATCGTGCGCCTGTGGTACGCGTTCGGCTCGCGCCGTCGTGACTATCGCGAGTTCGCCATCAGCAAGCGCGACCTCACCACGGCCCCGAAGGTCATTCTGTATTACATCTTCGTGAAGCCGTCCAAGCCGCACCTGGGCAAGTACAACATCATGCAGAAGGGCACGTACACGCTGTTCGTGCCGCTGCTGATCGCACAGGCCATCACCGGCCTGATGCTCTGGCGACTCATGTTGCCGATCGTCGATGTCAGCCTCCAGCAGCTTGTTGCCGGACTCATCGGCGCCAGCGGTGTGTGGTGGGTCAGAACCATCCACTACCTCATCAACTGGCTGTTCATTGTTCTCACCACGATTCACGTGTACCTCTCAGTCACCGAGGACCTCCCGGCGTTCCTGGACTTCTTCGGTCTGGGTTTTCTGGACAGGCCCCACGCCGAGCATGGCGATCACGGTGACGCACATGGCGATGACCGTGCGCACGATGCCAAGGCTCCCGGTATGGAGCACGCTCCGGCGGTACCCGTGGCAGACCAGGTCTAGGGAGCAACGAAGTTGCGGATGATTCTGCGCTCGACCATTGTTGCTGGTGCGCTTGCGGTAGCCATTGGGCTTCCGGGGGTCTCTTTGGCGGCCCCCGCCACCACTTCAACGGCGATGCCAGCTGTCCCCGCGTCGGTCACTGCCTCGTCTAAGTCGGCGACCAAGACCGCGACTGTCACCAAGAAGGCTCCGCTGAAACCCACGTACGACCTCGACTGGACGTTGCCGACCGCCGGCAAGTCGGGTTGCGGCGTGTGCCACGGTGACCAGAATCTCATGCGGATCCAGGCCGGCAAGATCATCTCCCTGTACGTCGACACGGAGATAATTCAGGGCTCGGCGCACAAGAACGTGCCGTGCACCAGCTGCCACGTCGACTTCGCGTACAAGACGCCCCATGACACCATCGTAAAGAACGGTGAAGAGTGGCGCGAGGTGGCCAAGCTGTCCTGCAAGAACTGCCACAAAGACGCGTTCACGCTCTACACCAGTGGGGCGCACTCGCCGGCAGGCCGTCCCGGAGACAGCTCGTCCACCGTCGGCGCAGCCGATTCCTCGGCACCGGGCAAGCCGCGTCCTCTGTGTGGCGACTGCCACGGCGGACACGGTATTCCCAGCAAAGAAGACACGGCGGGCAACGAGGCCGTTCGCGCCTCAGCGGTCGCCATGTGCGGGTCGTGCCACGAGAAGTACACGGTCGAGTACATGGACTACTACCATGGCCGCGCCTATCAGGTGGGCGCATCAGACGCTCCTGCCTGCTGGCAGTGTCACGAGACGCATCAAGTGCTTGCTGCCGACGACCGCAAGTCTGCGGTCAACCGCAACAACCTTCCTGAGACGTGTGGCACCTGTCACGCAGGCGAGATGGACGATACGTTCCTCGACTTCGGCGTGCTCGTGCACAGCGCGCAGCAGGTGTACGACGAGAACCCTCTGTACGCGGCTGTGAGCACGGTACGGACTGCGGTTCGATCGATGATCGATTCAGTCAGATCACTGTTCGCAGGATAGGACCATCAGTGCGTTGGGCGCTCCCAAGAGGGCCCAACGGGGAGAAGGGGTACGACAGCATGACCTTCAGGTTCAGAGCACGCCCCGGCAGGCTGCTCGCCTTCGCACTCGCGACGGCAGCGTTCTGTACCGT
Organism: uncultured Eubacteriales bacterium; assembly: GCA_964388455.1. GTDB lineage: Bacteria > Actinomycetota > Coriobacteriia > Anaerosomatales > JAAXUF01 > JBBRWO01. The sequence continues at coordinate 24,430 of CAYMAN010000005.1, read as the reverse complement.
TATCGCATCAACGTCGTTCGTCTTCGCTGCGGACGCCGTGCCGGTCGACGAGATCGATCTCACGACGGGCTCCGCTTCTATCACACAGCTCTTCGACCAGCTCGCTGGCTCGCAGGTCGATGGTGCAGCGTGCACCACGTTGTGTCACGGCAACATCGCACTTTCCAAGAATTACTCATCGTCGATCAAGTTCTCGCACGGCAACCACATCATCGTGCAGTGCAGCGGTTGTCACCCGCGATTCCCTCACCGTAAGACCGGCACTGAGCGCCCGACCATGAAGGGCTGTTTCGACTGCCACGGACTGCGCCACGGCTCGATGGGTATCATCGCCAAGGACAATTGCGATGCCTGTCACGTGACGCCTAAGTGGCGTCTTCGCCCCGCCTTCCACACCGCGGATTGGGCACAGAAACCGCACGTCAAGCCTTCGAACGATGCGCTCAACACCAAGTGCATGATGTGTCATAAGGCTGCCGACTGCGTGGACTGTCACCTCCGCGAGAACATCGACTGGACCCCGTCGACCGGGTGGGACTTCGACAGTGACAACGGCTGTCAGTCGTGTCACGGCAGTTCGACGCTCTTGAAGCAGTCGGCCGGCGCAGCCAAATCGTTCGAGGTGGCCGGAGTCGATGACTCTGCGCACCGCGAAAACACATGCCAGCAGTGTCACCCGGACTATCGTTACGACGACAAGCCAGGTGTGACCAAGCTATGGAACATCAACGCCGGCATCGCGTGTGGCACGTGCCATCAGGATCTCGAGGAGCCGAAGCTCAAGGACCCGGTCGCCGAGTACGGCAAGTCGGTTCACTCCGAGAAGCTGCTCGAAGGTGACTACGAGTCGGCCACCTGCGCATCCTGCCACGGCGGTCACTTCATCTACAGTACCGCGACAGAGGCCGGCAAGCTGCGTATGCATGGATCGGCTTATCGCACCTGCGCCCGCTGTAAGCAGCACGGCGACGATTACGCGACGTACAATGACTACTATCATGGGCGTGCATACAAGAACGGCGCCGCAGATTCACCCGCATGTTGGCAGTGCCATGAGGCGCACGAGGTTCTTCCTAGTGCGAATGCCGCATCCAGCGTCTCGACCAAGAACATCGGCACGACGTGCGGCCAGGAAGGTTGCCACAAGGGATCGAGCGAGGAGTTCGGTGCCGCCGCGGGCGAACTGATCCATCGTAAGGGCGAGGCCCAGGAACAGAACGCACTGCTTCAACTGATCGCCCGCATTCGTGGGCTGGGCGGCGACTAGTCGCTAGGGAGTCTGATACCCGCGTGATTGACGCACGACACAATCGACATAACTGGGTTTGGGGGGTGGCCGCGACTGTTCTCGTGGCCGCCTTCCTGCTTGCTTCTGTGCGTTTCGGATTGGCCGCGACACCAGGTTCGCCCGATCCGGTCATCGACACCGCAGCTTCCGTCGACCGCTCACAGTGCGTGCCGTGTCACCTCGACTTGGGCTCGGTCAACCAGCCGGGATTGATCTTCAGCCACGGAAACCATCTCATGGTCGCTTGCGACGGTTGCCATGCCCGCATGCCCCACCGGGACGGCGTCACGGAGACGGTCCCGATGGAAGTGTGCTTCGCGTGCCACGGCGTTTCGCATGGACCTCAGGGCGAACTCGCAACCGCCGAGTGCAACAAGTGCCACACGAAGTCAAAGACGCTGCGCCCCAAGAGTCACGTCAAAGACTGGCCCAACAAGCCCCACGCCGACGTCGCCAACGATTCCGGTGTCAACCAGTGCATGATGTGCCATGAGTCCGTCAAAGACTGCGACGTCTGCCACAAGGACAAGAATCTCGATATCCCGCCCATGCCTCCCACATACGCTTCAATAATCACCGAGAAGGCGAAAGACCCATCGATCAAGATCTATCCGACGGGTTCGACGACGATGTCGCAGTGCTCTTACTGCCATCCCAATCTTGACGCTTTCATGCCCGGGCCGCTCATCTTCGCCCACTCGGCGCACGTCGAGCGCAACTACAAATGCAGCGTGTGCCACCCGACGTTCGGACACACGGCAGATGGCGCGACCAAGCCCGAGATGCTGTCCTGCTACCGGTGCCACGGGCTCGAGCATTCGACACAGGGGCTCGTCGCCGGGGACGCGTGTCTCAAGTGCCACCCCAAGAGCTTCGACCTGGTTCCCAAGAATCACACCAAGTCGTTTGTGCGGGGCAAACACCAGAAGACGGCCAACGCTGACCCTGCGTACTGCGCCATGTGTCACAAGTCCGCCTTCTGTGTGAAGTGCCACACAGGCAAGAGTGAATCGCCAAATGCGCCCGCCAAGTCGGTCGTACCGAAGGACCATCTCAAGGCCGACTGGAAGACCAAGCACGGACCGCTGTACCTTGGCGGCAAGGGCGCGTGTGGTTCGTGTCATGACGCGAAGTCGTGCCAGCGATGCCACAAGACCGTCATGCCGCACCCCACCGGCTGGATCGAGAATCACCGGCCGGCTCCCGGCGTGACGACCGATGACTGCAATGTGTGCCACACGAATCGGGCCACGTGTCAGAACTGCCACCACCAGAAGGTCGCCAAGGCGGAGCTCATCTCGAAGAACTGCGTACCGTGCCATGAAGAGATGACGAAGAAGCCGCCCACTTCCATCAAGAACAAGGGCTTCGCCGAGCACGCCGTGCACTTCAAAACCGGAACGACCCGAGGTGGCAAACCGTACGATGGGAAGCCGTACACTTGTGATGACTGCCATATCGGGTTCTCAACCGCTGCGTCGTCGCCAGCGCACGATGGGACCGCCGGGAGTCTGCCGAACGCAGGGCACGACGTTCGCTTGTGCTATGGCTGCCACGGTGCGGTCGACTATCAGAATCAGATCATCGCTCCGTATCCCGGAGCGTCGTTGTGCTTGCGCTGCCATACCGACCTGAACATCTAGCACGCTCACTGTTTACGGGCTGCAACCCACAAGGGAGACTCGCGTGTCCACTGTCAGAAACATCCGCCCGCTTGACGCCGTCATAGCAGCCATAGCCGTTGTGGTGCTTGTTCTTGGCGCATATCTTGGCTATTCGGTCTGGGCTCAGGGCCGTCAGATCGTTGACTCAACGCCCGCTGCGCGCGCGGTCGCTGCTGTCGAGGCCAGGGTTCGCAAGAACCCCAATGACATCGACGCACGCATGCAGCTCGCGCAGGCTCTCGCGGTCGCCGGTCGGGACAAGGACGCGGTGGTGCAGTACGAGGCCGCACTCAAGATCAGCAAGGACTTCGCGCCTGCGATCTCAGGCATCGGTTTTCTCGCCCTGCAGCGCAAGCAGTTCGCCGAGGGGGAGACGTACTTCCGCCGAGTGATCGCGATACTCGAGCCCAAGCACAAGAGCGGTCCGGATGCGCAACTCGAGATCGCGTACTTCTACTTGGGCACTGCGCTCATGGAGCAGAAGGAGTACGAGGAGGCCGCGAACTACTACAAGAAGGCCATTCTTCTCCGACGCGACGCCTCGGACACGCACTATGCATTGGCTTTCACCTACAGCAAGCTGGGTTCTGATTCAAAGTACCGCGAGGAGCTCGAGAACACGCTGCTGTTCGACCCCAAGATGCCCGAGGCGAACTACGACTACGCACTCCTCCTCCTCAAGGACGGCGACAAGGCCGGGGCCGCAGAACACCTGCGCACGTCGATCGCCGCGGCCCCCAATGTGGACTTGCCGCAGGATGCACTGGATGAGCTCGGGCCCTTCAGTGATCGCCTCGCCGCGGCCAAGACCAAGGCAGCCAAGGACCCCAAAGCCGCGCTGATCGAGGCACGCATCGCGGTGGCTCTTGAACCACAGAACGTCGAGGCACTCATCCTGCTCGGCGACCTGGCGGTCAAGACGGGTGCCAAGAAGCATGCCGCAGAGATGTATCAGCGCGTCCTGGTGATCGAACCCAACAATGCGTCGGCGAAGGCCGGTCTGGAAAAGGTGAACAATGGCAAGTAGCACGCGTCAGCCTCTAACTCGTCGTCAGAAGCGCAAACGTGTCATCCTGCTTGCTCTGCTCCTCTTGCTGCTCGCGTTGCTTTCATATGCGACGTTCTACTTTGTGAGGAACCAGAGCCTGCCGTCTGTGAAGTTGGGAGAGCCACAAGCGGCGTTGACAGCGCCGCAGTATCTGTTCTCCATCACCGGAGACGAAGGCAAGGGTCAGATCAGACGCCCTGCCGGAGTCGATATCGGCGCGGATGGCCGCGTGTACGTCGTTGACGCGGGCAATCGGCGGATGAGCGTGTTCGCTCCGCGCGGCAGGTATCTCTTCTCGTTCGGCACCACTGGCAAGGGTCGACTTCGCTCGCCAGTGAACGTCGCCATCAAGGGCTCCGAGGTGTGGGTAACCGAGCGCCGCTTCAGGACCATCTACGTCTACGACCTCGAGGGTAAGTACCTGAGGACGTTCACGCCGGAGGGTGAACCCAAGTTCAGTTGGGCTCCACTGGCAATCTCCTTTGACACATCAGGTGCGCCGAGAGTCACTGATGTCGGCGCAACGGACCGACACAGAGTCATCTTCTTCTCCACCGAGGGCAGCCGAACGGTCACGTTCGGCAAGACAGTTCAGGCCAACTCGGTGATCGATTCGCCGAGCGAGTTCTTCTTTCCAAGTGGTATCGCTGTGGCGAAGAACGGCGCTGTCTACGTCTCGGATTCCAACAACCGTCGCATTCAGGTGTTCAAGCCAACCGGCGAATTGATCCGCATCATCGACTCATCGGGTATTCCTCGCGGTCTGGCTGTGGATTCCAAGCATCTGTTCGCGGTCGACGCTCTCGCACATGTCGTGGACATCTACGATCTCGATGGCAAGCAGCTGGTTCAGTTCGGTTCCAAGGGATTTGGTCCCAGTCAGTTCAACTATCCCGCAGATGTGGCGCTCGATAAGAACGGCCGCATTTACGTCACCGACCGCGAGAACGATCAGGTCCAGGTATGGGGCTGGCCGGTTGCTCCCATCCCGAGAGTTGTCACCCCCAGCACGCCGTGGGGTTGGGCGCTGTGTCTCCTGCCGCTCCTTCTGCTCCTGATTCCGTTGATGCTCAGAAAGGTCCGCCTAGTCGTCTCACCGGAGTTCGTCGAGGTGCTCATTCAGCGCGATGTGATCGCCGAAGTGGCCTCCAAGCGCAAGCTGCGTCTGCTCTGTCCTGAGATGGACCACGCGCTATACGCGGGCCGCATCGTTGGCGACGTCGATCTTGGCACGCTTATCCAGGCCGAGGAGTACTCGGAGTCCGATGTGCGTGCGATGCGCGAGAAGCTCGACATCGGTGAGCGCGAGGCGATTCTCCTTGCACTTGCTGATCGTGCTCGGGGTCTGTGCACCGAGGATTTGGATCTCCGGCGCCTTGCGCGTTTAGCGGAGATTGGCACATTTGATGCGGAGCAGTTCATTGCACGATATTTCGGCGCAAACGATCGGCAGAATGAACGCTAGGTGCTGCTACCCGCACACTGTGGAGATTGCGTGTGCGTTGACAGGTCTGCAAGCGAGGATTACGATACATGTGCGGTCTTTGTAACACGTGTTACAAACTCGACCTCACAGGGTCGTGAACGCGTAGATCGTGCTTGATTCAACCGAATAAGACAGTCTCCGAGCCCTTCGGACCTACAGCGCATCCGCGCCATGGTTGTCGGGCCGGGGTGTCACTGGAAACGGTGGCGCCTCCCCACTTGGAAAGGAGACTGCGAGTACGGCGAGCCCCGGTCACCACGGCTCGCCCATGCTCGTGTTTCCCCGGGTAAGGGAAGAGGGCTGTCCAATATGGGTTCTAGAACCGGAGTGTGTTCACAGCGCAGTGCTGTGTCGCGCCCGGTTTTTCATTTTCGCTCCCCGGTAAGCAGCGATGGCACGCGAGAGGAGGATGGGCAAAACACGTCATCGATGCGCGCTCATTCAGGGCACAGGAGCACGGAGATTTTTCTGATCTCTGCCAATCAGAGAGGAACGCAGTATGGCAACTAAAGACACCGGGCAGGGGGCCTCAGGACTCTCACGTAGAGACTTTCTGAAGTCATCCGCTGCTGCAACAGCGGTGGTTGGTTGCGGTCTCAACTTCGCATACGACCCTGCAAAGGCAGCGGCGTACGAGGGAATGGCCGCCTACACGATCACCACAACCACCTGTCCTTACTGTTCCGCTAGTTGCGGGCAGCGAGTAGTCGTTGAGAAATCATCTGGCAAGGTCGTCGACATCTATGGCGATTTCGAGTCCGTCTTCAATACCGGCGGTCTGTGCTCCAAGGGTGCGGGCTCTCTTCAGCTCGTGAACAACTCTCGTCGTATCGGTGCGTGGGAAGCTGGCTCGCCTGAGCTCGGCGGCAGTCTCAACCACCCTGCAGGCAGCAATGCCTTCCTTGCCGACCCGGCTGCTCCTAACGGCGTCGCGTACAAGTCCACAGGAACTGCATCAGGCGTTAACACCGCGTGGACGGCGATGCCGCTAGACCAGGCGATGGATGAGATCGCAGACGGCCTCAAGGCCGCACGTGACAACGTTGGTGGCGCCGGTGTTTCAGCACCGTCGGCCGCGAACGGCTACAACAGTAAGGGCGTTGCGTTCTTCGGTAGTTCGCACATGAACAGCGAAGGCAACTATCTGTACCGCAAACTCATCGCGAACTTCGGTACCAGCAACGTCGAGCATCAGGCGCGAATATGACACTCGTCAACGGTGGCCGGTCTGGCCGCCGCATTCGCACGTGGAGCAATGACCAACAGCTGGACAGATATCGCGAACTCGACGCTTGTCATCGCGTGGGGAGCTAATCCGGCAGAGAACCATCCGGCGTGCATGGCGCACATCAACCGCGCCAAGACCGCCAACCAGGTTCTGCCTAACGGCGACATAAGTGCAAAGCCCGCGGCGAAGATGATCGTCATCGATCCGCGCAAGACGCGCACCGCGACGCAGGCGGACATGTATGTGCGTATCCGTCCCGGAACAGACATCGCGTTCCAGAACGGCCTGATTCGTTACATCATCAACAACATCGCGGACGGCGCAGCTGCAACGGAGAAGTACAAGACTCACTTCGACGCCTTCCTTAACCAGAAGCAGACGCAGACGTTCATCCCCGACGGTGCTAGGGGCGGCGTAGCTACGGCCGCGGATCGCTCCAAGTACACCGATGCACGCCTGAAGATCAACTCGGTGGGCAGCGACTATCAGCGCTACAACAAGGCTGCTGCAACCGGATATGCCGCTAACACACCGACAGTTGTGTTTGACGCAGCGGAGACTGACGCCGCCAAGAAGTACAAGATGTGGTACGTCTCGGCTGTAGGCGCGGAGACGAACATCCAGTTCGCGACCTCCAAGGACGGCAACACGTGGACGACGGGTGTCGATACCAACGTCTCCGACGGCGCCGATGCACCGTTCGTCTGGCTTGAGTCCGGCGTGTACTACATGGTCAACAACGATGCGGATCGTAAACTCACCATTCGCAGCTCTGCTGATGGCCTGACATGGGGCGCCGAAGCCGTCATCCTCGATCCGGTGACGACACCTGTCACCGACAGTGCGGGCATGACCATCTACAAGTACGACCGTCCTATGGTCCTGAAGGATGGAGCGACATATCGCCTCTACTTCCAGGGTCGTGGGAATCCAGCCGCTGAGTACAAGCTGTATCAGGGCTTCACGACGGACGCGCCCGGTACCTGGGACGCAACCACCTTCAACGCCTCGTTCGAGGCTGTCGTCGGCGGTCCCGTACCGGCTCTTTCACCTGCGGCGACTGGCTGGGATAGCTATCGCGTCATGCACCCGATGGTTGTCAAGAACGGCGCTGCATACCAGCTCCTGTACGTTGGGTACAGCTTGACGGATCAGATCCAGAAGATCAGCACGGCAACTTCCGCCGATGGCCTGACCTTCACGCGGCCTGTTGTGGCTGCCGGATTGACCGGTTACATCAAGGGTTTGCCGGGCGTGACCGCCAGCGCAGGCACCGCGCGTCCAGTGGTCGCCCAGGTCGGTACCAGCTGGGCACTCTGGTATTCAGATAGCCTGGCAAACCTGTACTTCGGTATGGGCTGGTGGGACGCTGCATTCCAGTTCACGGCGCTTCCTGTTGCCGCGAACGACATCACCGATGCGGACAGTGTTTTCCAGAAGCTCAAAGCCCAGGTCGCACCGTATGACGAGGCCACTGTTGCCGATATCTGCGGGTGTACCCCGGCCGAGCTTGTTGCGGTTGCCGAAGAAATGATCAAGCACAGCCGCATGGCTAGCTACACCGGCGCAGGCGACGCGGATCCGCTGACGGGTCTTGTCAAGACGCCCTACGCATCCGGCTATCGTGCGACCACGATTCTCTACGCAATGGGAATCACCCAGCACACGTGTGGCTCGCAGAACGTCAAGGGCTTCGCCAACCTCCAGACCATTCTGGGTAACGCGGGTCGTGCGGGCGGCGGAATCAACGCCCTTCGTGGAATCCACAACGTTCAGGGCTCCACGGATATGGGTCTGCTGTTCGGCAACATCCCTGCGTACTCGGGCAACCCGACGGTGATGAGCGCTGGTCACTCGGACTCGACTAAGAATGACGTCAATGCGTTCGGTAAGTACATGGACGGCCTGTGGGGCAACCGCATGAACATGGGCACCAACCCGTACGATGACGCGTTCACTCGTAGCACATGGGGCTTGGTAGGCACGGGACCCCTGAACCTGCAGTCCAAGGGCTTCTACAACATGACCATGCGGTGGTTCGCTCCGAACTACGCCGCTGGTGCCGACGACTACGTTGATGACGCCGCCACGGCAGCCATCGCCGACAGGCGCACGAAGGTCAACGCTGTGTACGACCTCTGGCCAAAGGGTAACGGCGATGATCACATCTCCATGTTCCGCAAGATGGTCGCAGGCGGCACGAAGGCTGCGTTCATTCTTGGCCAGAACCCGGCCGTGACCGAGCCCAACCAGGGTGTGGTGCGCGACGGCCTCAAGAACCTCGATCTGTTGGTCGTACAGGATGTCTTCGAGACTGAGACGGCCGCTATTCCGCGTAAGGATGGTGCAGTAACGTACCTGATTCCGGCTGCCGCGCACGTCGAGCAGGCCGGTAGCGCAACCAACTCCGGTCGCGTACTGCAGTGGCGCTATCAGGCCAAACTCCCCAGCGGCAACAGCAAGACCGATCTCGAGCTGCTGCTTCGTCTCGCCAAGAAGCTTGACGAGAAGAGCGTGTTCTCGCACATCGAGAACAAGTGGACCACGGCCAAGGCATCCGGCGGTCTCGGATGGACTAAGGGCGCAGCGTTCGCAGCAAGCACGGACGGTGCGACACCTGGCACCTTCGTATCGGTGTATGACTCACTGTTCGGTCGCCAGTACGGCTGGACGCCGAACGCAACGGCTACCGTCGATGATTTCAAGGACGCGACCGAGTCCGGATTCACCCACGAGGGTGGCATCAAGACGGGCGCGATGACGGGCGCCGAGTACGTCGCGGAGAAGTTGTATCGCCAGATGTGCACCGTCGTCTCAAACGCCGGTGGCGGAACGATCTGGATCTACCACGAGGCGTACAGCTCTACTCTCAACAAGTCGCGTCTCGGTGCCGACTACACTGCATGGACAGTTGCCAATCGCTCGAAGAGTCGCTCACAGGAAGATCCCTACAAGTCCTATGGCTTCCACAAGTGGGGCTACTCTTGGCTGGTCAACCGTCGCGTTCTGTACAACAACAATGCAGCGGTCGATGCCACAGCTGAGGTTCCTGGCGATCAGATGGACGGGTTCCAGGGTCCGGACCGCGTCTCGAGACTCTTCTCGACGCTCAGCACGGATCTCATGGACTATGCGAACAACAACTATCGCAAGCACCACAACCTCAAGGATCTGCCCAGCATCGGTGGCTCGACCGCGCCGCACGTGCTCACCGGCCGCTTCCCCGGCCACACCGAGCCGTACGAGACCCCAGAGCCTACGCTCGCGCTCACGTGGGGCAAGAACGGCACAACCGGCACCTCCGCGAACCTGATCACCACTTCAGACGCGCGGTCGCCCATCGGTACCGTGGACACCTACCCGCTCATGCTCACCACGATTCGTTGCGTCGAGCATTTCCAGGGTGGCCCGATCACGCGAAACAACGCGTACAACCATGAGCTCGAGCCCGAGCCGTGGATCGAGCTCAACTCCATCGATGCGCGTGCCCACGGCATCCAGGATGGTGACTTGGTCCAGATCATCACGAAGCGCACCGAGGGCCTTGCAGACCAGAAGCTTCTTCCTTACGGAGCGGGCTGGCGCGCCAAGGTGGGCGTTGGACAGAGCACCAACCAGCGTGTAGGCGTCGGTGTAGTCGCGATTCCATGGCACTGGGGTGAGAAGGGCCTCTCAACCGGCTCGCGTGCAAACGACCTCACCATCGATGCCTGGGATGCAAACACTTTGATTCCTGAGTACAAGATCTGCCTCTGCCGTATCAAGAAGATGTAGGGAGGTGTGACTGATGACTGTGATGGCAATTCTGCAAGATGTGGACAAGTGCATGCGGTGCAATGGCTGTGTCGTTGCCTGTAAGCGCGAGTGGAACATCCGCGCCGAGACGATCGGCGTTCACAACGTTGCGTATGATCAGCGTGTGACGATCAAGAGCCAGAAGCGTGTCGACATGGGCCCGTTCATTCGGTTCTCGTGCTGGCACTGCGTCGACGCTCCTTGCGCCCGTGCGTGTCCCGTCAAGGACGCGAGCGGCAAGGCTGCCCTGACCTGGAATCCCAGTACAGGCGCCGTTGCCGTGGATCCGAACCTCTGTGATCCGGCAGCGTGCAAGGACCGTTTTGGTCAGTATCCGTGCCAGGTTAACTGCCAGCGCGGCGGCTATCCCAAGATCGGTAAGCCCTACATCGGCAATGAGTCCACGCTGATGAACAAGTGCATCCTGTGCGCCGGTCGCGCCGGTTCCGATGCGGATGTGGCAGGCTCAGGCCTTCCGCCCCTGCAGACCCGTGCAACCGCCGCCGAGATCGCTGCGTCGCCCGGTCGCGCTCACGAGCCGGCCTGCGTCTCAACGTGTCCTGCGAAGGCCATGATGTGGGACACTCGCGCCAACATCGCCGCATACGTTCAGGATCCCGCCAACGGCTACACCTTCGCCGACGGCACCGTGAACGTCATCGGTGGTGACTCGATGTTCTGGGCGAGTCGCAAGACGCTCTTGGCTCCGCCCAAGGCGGATCCGTTCATCGAGGACCATGTCGCTCCGATGGTGAGTGGCATGCTTACTGGCTCGCTCGCAAAGGCCGTCGTGCTTCCGACGCTTGTAGTCGGTGGCCTGATGGCGATATCCTCACGCAGAGCCAAGAACGAAGCAGACGCCGTGACCGGCGGGGAGGTGTAGCTGATATGACGAAGAGATTCTCGATTCTGCTCGCGATCGTCGCATTCGCAGCCATCCTCGTTCCCTCGGCAGCGTTCGCCAACTTCGCGATCCATGGCAACTACGTGAACGACACCGACGCTTGCGCTGGTTGTCACCGTGCACACACTTCTGTCAGTTCGCTCACGTGGACTGACGCGAGTGGAACGACTGAGCACAGTGCTTTGCTGGTCTCGTCGGCCACGACAATGCAGGAGTTCTGCTACGCGTGTCACGACTCAGCTGGACAGAGCGCGGATACCAACGTCAGCGATGGTCTGTACTACGGAACCGACTACGGTACCAACATGGGCATACTCAACGCAGGTGGCTTTGAGTCCTTCGATGATAGTGCCACCACGTCGTGGCATATCGCCAACGGTGCCGCGTGGGGTGCCTACGGCGGTGGCTACTTCGGCAAGGGCACTGCGGGTGCGACCGGTAACTACACCGAAACCGGCAACCCTCTGACCAGCAACCTTGCGGGCGAGTCCAACAAGATCGCCATGGACTGCGCCACCTGCCATGATCCTCACGGCAGCTCGAACTACCGCATCCTGAAGTCGCTCGTCAACGGCAACTACGTCGGTGGCTACGTGACATCCGCTACCGCCCCGGCCGACCCGACGCCAGACGGCTTCGTCTCGTCGGTAGAGACCGGATGGCCCGACAAGGGCTTCCGTCTTCACAATCCTGGCGGCTACCCCGCGTACGAGCCTAACTACACCACTCCGATGTACGCCAAGGGCTATGACATGGCCACGGGCGTCGAGAACCCTGACAAGGGCATGAGCGGTTGGTGCGCCGGCTGTCACTCGACGTATGTCGGTGACGCGACGGAGCAGTTCACCAGCAGCCTGGGTGTCGTCTACCAGTCGCTCGCCAGCACGTATAACGCTGGCGATGGGGCCGCGCTGACGCTGCGCCACAAGCACCCGATCAACGTGGAGCTCGCTTCTTACAACTCGACCGCCACGCCGCTGAACGTAGCTGGTCTGGCACTTCCGGTCGCGAACAATCTCTCCGAGAAGGGCAACCCTTCGACGACAGCGACCGACTGGGTCGAGTGCCTCACGTGCCACAGGGCACACGGCACGGTCGCGCAGATGTCCGGCTTCTCAGTCGACACATCTGGCTCGGGCCTGCCGCCGTTCGTTTCCAGCACGCCTTCGGCACTGCTCCGTATGGACAACCGCGGCGTGTGTGAGAACTGCCACAACAAGTAGTTCAGCACTCAATGCATCAAGAGTCTGGTACTGTCGGAAGGGCCGGGGAACGCTTCCCGGCCCTTCCTTTGTGGACGATACGATCGACAGCATTCCTGGAGGAGCTTCGTTGTGAGATTGTCCAATCAGTCGCTCTGTGTCGCCATGATCGTTGCTGGTTCGGCCGCGTGGTTCGTCGTGTCCACGCTCCTGATCGGCGAGGTTCCCGATTCGGTCATCATGGCCGCATCGCTTGTGGTGGCCATCGCGTTCATCTCGGGCTTCGTGGGCAGCGCTGTACCGGCTCGCGTGAAAGCGGCCGGGCGTCGCGAGACCGTTCTTGCTGGTGCGGCGGGTGTTCTCGCGTGGTACCTGGCCCCCTTGATCGTGCTGTCACAGCGGGCCACTGACGCGCCGTCAGGAACCGAGACCCTGTTCTTCACCACAGCGGGTGCGTTGCTCGCCTCCGCGCTCGCGGCGTCGTTCTTTCGCCGTGAGCGGCCGACGTACGTCCAGTCCGCCGCTGTCCTGATGACGATCCTCGGCACCGCAGCGCTTCTCGGCAATTGGGAGCGACCCAGTTCATTCTCGCCGTTCATGAAGTTCCCCCTACAGGAGGCGATCATTTTTGGCGCTGGTGGGGTGTTCGCCCTAGGACTGATCGGTGCTCGTCGAAGCGCAGGACTGATGGGACTTCGCTCCTCGCTCTGGATCGGTGTCGCTGCCGCTACCACTCTGTCTGTTGTGGTCGCATTGCCCGACACCATGCCCGCAGCGGCCGCTTACAGCCGCACATGGCCGCAGCTGATGCTCGCGGGTGTGGCGTTGTCGACGATGGCTACCGGACTCGCCGGGTTCGCAGGCTCACGGGGTGTCGTCAGAGCCACTGCGTGGATGGTCGTGACACCGATGGCGCTCACCGCTCTGACAGTAGTCGAGCGACTCACGGGCGCCTTCGGTCCTGCGCCGATCGTGTGGACCGGGGCCGCTGGTGGATCCGTGCTGGTGGTCCTCGGCCTACTGGTCTTGCACACCGCGCATTGCACCGAGGCTGCGGAAGTCTTATCCGCCGCTCCTCGGGCCCCGGAATCGATTGCGGCGATCGCGCTTGCGGGCATTGCGACAGCGGTTTCGACCGCCGCGCTCTTTCTGCCCGCGTTCAACGCATCGGTCGTAGGTACCACTGAGGCGGGCGCCGCATTCGCGGCGAACTGGACGTTCAGCGGAGCCGAGGCAGCAGTCGGATGGCTCCTGCTGAGCGTGTCCCTCCTCGCACTGGCAACAGCCATCGAGTCCCGGCGAATGGTCGGGGTCCGTGAGGCGCTCTTCGCTGCCGTTTCGGCGCTGTTGGCTGCTGCCGCCTATCCCCTCGTTGTATCCACTCCGCTTCATACCTGGACGAGATGGATTCCTGCGGAGATCCAGCAGGCCTACGGCACGGAATATGCTCGCTTGTCCTTGGAAGTCGCTCCTCACCTCGTCCGATACACCGCTCTCGCGCTTTCGGCAGGGGCATGCGTGTTGCTGATCGTGACACTCGTGCGCCGTCTCAGCGCGGGCAGTGCGTCTGTCGCTTCGCCACCGAAGGAGAACGTATGAGACGTCTTGGATCCATACTCGCGCTTGCGGCACTGACGGCTTCATTGGTCGCGACAGGGGGCTGTCAGAAGAAGGTTGAGGTCCAGTCCGGGACACGCACCCTCTGCACTTACGGTGAGGTCGTCTCAAACACCATCAAAACGGTGAGCGTCCCCGCCGAGGAGGCTACCCTGCGCAAGGCCGAGACCGTCACTATCACCTGTGATCGGCATAAGAAGCTTGACGCTCTCTACGCGGCAGCACAGGCCGACATCACCAAGGGTGATATGGCCGCAGCGCAGTTGAAGCTCGCCCAGATCGTCGCCGACGACCCTGCATTCCGTCAGGCGGCAAAGCAGCTGGCCGTCATCAAGTCCGGCAAGAAGCCGACACCCGACACTGCGAACCCCGGATCCGGTGGCTCCAATCCCACCACGGGTACCGCGAAGCCCGGTGACGACGAGATTACCGGTCCGGTCAAAACGCTGCTGAAGTGGGCTCCCGGAACCTTGACAGGGTTCAAGGCGGCCAAGCCAGTGGCGGGCGCCTTTAACCTCACACGTCAGTACGTCCCGGCATCAGGGTCCAAGGTGCGCGCTCTGGTCATCGACGTTGAGCAGTTCCGGGACAAGGGCTACGCCGCAGCCGCTCTCGAGGCGTACTCGAAGCGCCCCTACTCCATGGGTGCGAGCACGGTGAAAGTCAATGGACATTCTGCGTATTTTGGCACCGACAACACTCGGTATGCGATTCTTGCATTCACGCAAGGTGCTGTGCTTATCCAGGTGGAGATGGCGGCCGATCCCGGTAAGCAGGCGGGTCTCAAGAACGCCCTGATCGCCGTCGCAAAGCAGCTTCCGTAGGTGAGTCCTGCGTGTCGCCAGGCGTCGTCGTGTTGACGGCACTTTGGCACCGCAGGTATTGTCAGTCAGCAGTCTTCGCGCCCCATGTGAGCCCCGGCAGGCTCCAGCGCGTACGACGTCACGGGTAAGGACTTGTGCATGAGTGAGAACGCGCCTGCAACACGCCGATTGAAGCGCTCGCCTGAAGGCGCCGACGGCATCCTTCGCATCGTCATCATCGTTCTCGTGTCCGCGGTCATAGGCCTCGGCGCCCTTCTCGGCTATTCCGTGTGGCAGGGGAGGCAGGCAGAGCTCACCGCAACTCCCGCGCAGCGCGCGATCAAGGATATCGAGGCGGTGGTCAGAAAGTCCCCCAATAGTGCGGCCGCACGCGTCCGATTCGGGGAGGCACTCGCCGCAGCCGGCCAGCTCAAGCCGGCAGCCGAGCAGTTCCAGATCGCAGTGAAGCTCGACAAGAACCACACGGGCGCCTACCTCGACCTGGGCATCATCGCAATGGAAAACAAGGAGTACGGCCCCGCCGAGAAGTACTTCACCAAAGTCGTCGAGCTTACGCAGGCGACTCAGTTCGAGGCGATGAACGAGCGCCGCGAGCAGGCTCTCTTCCATCTGGGCGAGATCGCGCTGAGTCAGCGACGCTACGAGGATGCCGCGGGCTACTTCAAGGGAGCGCTGCGAATCCGCAAGGACGCCTCGGACACCTACTACCTCCTCGCGCAGTCTCTGCGCGGTATGGGGGAGGACGTGGCGGCGGTCAAGCAACTCAACGCCGCGCTCGCGTTCGATCCCAACTATCCTGAGGCGCACTACCTCTACGGGATGATCCTGCTCGATCAAGGCGACAAGATCAACGCCGCTATTCATCTCCGCAAGGCTGCCGACCTGGCACCCGAGCAGGACCAGCCCGTCGATGCGCTGAAGAAGCTTGGTACCTCGAAGCAGGCGGTTGAAGACGGTCGTGCCCGGCTGAAGGCGGGTCAACTCAAGGACGCCATCGATGCAGCGCTGTTGGCGACGGCACTGGACCCCGAGAACGTAGACGCCGTCATCTTCCACGCAGAAGTGCTCAAGGCCGACGGCGACACAGCCGGTGCCCAGAAAGTGGTCAAGGCCGCGCTGGCTACCCTGCCCGACGACACCGCTCTGAAGAACATGTTGGCTGAGCTCGGAGCCAAGTAAACCGCTCGAATGGCCACTGCGGCGTACGCCGTGACGATCCAGGAGGAACGCAGTACATGTCCCGTAAGCGGATGCGCCAAATCATCGCGATCGTCGTACTCGTCATACTCCTTGCGTTGCTCGCAGCTGCGTTCGTGAACTATCGCTCGACCAGGTCGTTGGGTATCGACATTCAGGTCAACGAGGCGGATCTGCTTCCCATGCCGCAGTACCTGTATTCCTTCAGTGGCGAGGGTCAGGACAGACTGGTCCGTCCGTTGGGCGTTCTCGTGAGCGGGAATCGGGTATACGTGACGGATTCCCGTCGCGGCGTGCTCGACGTGTTCACCAAGACCGGCACCAAGATCGCCTCGTGGGGTAAGGGCAAGCTGGTCGTGCCGCTCTACGTCGCAAAGCATCCCAAGACCGGTGAACTGTGGGTGAGCGATCGCCGCACGCGAAGCATCGCCATCTTCAGCTCTGAGGGGAAGTTCCTTCGGGTCTTCGATCCCAAGCTTCCCAAGGATCAGCTGCCCACGATCAAGGTTCCCAAGGGTGTTCAGTGGGCACCGCTCGCTCTGGCGTTCGCACCTGATGGGACGCTCTACGTCACTGAGATTCTCAACGGGCACCGCCTGCTGATCTTCCGTCCCGACGGAGCGTTCAACCGCAGCGTCGGGACGTTTGGCATGATCAATGATCCGACCCAGGGTGAGTCCGTCTTCCAGTTCCCCAACTCCGTCAAGGTCCGCGGCGACGAGGTATGGGTCGCCGACTCCAACAATCGTCGCATTCAGGTCTTTAGCCGCCGAGGCGAGTTCAAGCGCATGCAGGTTACCCAGGGTCTTCCGCGCGGGTTGGCCTTCCTTCCCAAACTTGACCCTGAGGAGCCGCTACGCCTGGTAGTCGTTGACACACTCGCCCACGACGCCACCATCTGGGACTCCTCGACCTCCGAGAAGGTCCTGACCTTTGGTGCAAAGGGTGTCTTGGAAGGCCAGTTCAACTACCCCAACGATGTATCCATCGACTCCAAGCGCAAGATCTTCATAACCGACAGTAACAACGGACGCATCCAGGTATGGGGATGGCCCTCGGTTGCCAACCCGATTCCTGTTCCGACCACGGCCACCGGCTGGACTCTTTGCCTGACGCCCCTCCTCCTTCTGCCGCTGCTCCTGCTCCTCCGCAAGCGTCGCTTCTTCGCCACCGCTGACTTCGTGACCGCCATGATCGCCGCTGAGGAAGCTGAGCGCATGATTCAGCGTCGAGTGCGCTGGGAGGTCACGCTCGAGGATTACGAGCTGCTGCGCGGGCTGATTCAGGGTCGCGCGAACATGGAGGAGCTGCTGAATCCCGTCGAGCATTCGCCGTCGGACTCTCAGGCGCTCAAGGATCGCTATGAGCTCACGGAGTCGGACGCGATCGTGATGTCGATCGCGCAACGCGCGCGACTCTTCTGCACCGAGAGTGGCGAACTGCGCCGTATCGGACGGGTGCTCGAGGTCCCGACCGTGGATCACCTCGAGTTCATCAACCGGTTCGGGGCGCCCAAGGACGGTTCTGGGTCCAGGTCCTAGCCTATTCCGGGCCAATTCCGAGGGATTCCACACAGTTGTCCGAGGCATGAAGGTCGCCTCCGCAATGTGTAGGAATTGCGGATTTCTCGTTGACCACATGCCGGCGCAGAGGTAGCATAGGCATGAGCCAATGTAACACCTGTTACAAGGGCGCCAGTTTTAGCGATTCTTAGTCGCATACAGCTGTGTACTTGCAGGTCGGAGCCGGTACTCGGACCAAGGCGCAGTCGGAAGCAATCTACCAACCTACACAGGGTGCTTCTGCCATCGTCCCGATATCGCCCTCCACCTGTGTTCCGAGAGACGGAGCAGTTCGACAGGAGGTGGGCCTTTTTTCGTGCTCGTTCTCGGCAAGTCTTACTAGCACTAGGAGTGCGTGAAGGAGGTTTGGGAAAGCATGGCGATAACAAGACGTCAGTTTGTTACTCGGCTGGGAACCTTGGCTGCAGCCATGGGCATGAGCCAGCTCGACCTTGCAAAGGTCGGCGAGGCGTTTGCCCATGGTTCCGCATGGGCGGGTGCATCTTGGACCACGAAGCCGAAGGTGGTCTGGGTGCATGGCGCTGAGTGCACCGGCTGTTCGGTATCTCTGCTCAGCCTGTTTGAGAACGCCACCGGTAAAGCTATCGAGGGCGCTAGCTATACGACCGTTGCGGCGCTTGACCTTGCGGTGGGAGGAGATGGCAGCGGAGCACACGTGCTCGGCTCCGATCCCTACGGCGATACTACTCATCCGTACGGTCACCGCACCATCAGCAAGACCGGCAGCGTCACGGGTTCGGACTTCAACGCTGTCGCAAACGATGACGATCCGTACATCATCGATGTCGCGGACGTTCTGATCGACTTCATCGACCTTCAGTACCATGAGACGATCATGGGCATGGGTTCGGACTTGGCCTACCAGTGGCTCAAGGACAGCATGGACACCCCCGGTGCGCCGTTTGTGCTCATCGTCGAGGGTGCGATTCAGCCCAAGGAACTGGGCGGATACTGGGATGCAACGGGTGCCGCACCGTGGTGCTCGATCGGTGTCGATGGCACCCCCAACGAGCCGACGCCACACGAACTGGAGTTCGACGACGTCGTCTTCGAGCTTGCGACGCAGGCAGAGTGCGCTGCGGTCATCCCGATCGGCCAGTGCGCATGCTTTGGCGGATACCCCGCCTGCGTGTCTCCGCTTCTCGGCGAAGGTCAGACCGGAGCGATGGGGACGTACCAGTTCCTCGAGCACCGAGGTTCACTTGCCAAGAACAAGGTCGTTGCGGTTCCCGGTTGCCCGACCAACCCGTGGTGGTTCATCCTCACGGTCGTCGCGTGGCTCGTTGACTTCACCAATGGTCCCGGTGCAGCAACTGCGGCCAACGGCCCTCTGGGTATTCTGAAGAGTGACGGCAGCATCAACGGCGCTGCGGTCGACAGCCAGCGTCGTCTCAAGGCTGTCTACGGCCAGACTCTGCACGGGGCGTTCTGTACCCGCTACCAGGACTTCCTCGACGGCAAGTTCGCCGCCAAGTCCGGTGATCCGGGTTGCCTGCAGCTTCTTGGCTGCAAGGGCATGCAGACCATGACCTTGTGTGCTGCTCACGGCTGGAACGGCCAGCAGCCGACCAACAACGCTTCATGGGACTACGGCATTCAGACCGTGCACGGCGCCAAGGGCGGCAACTGTGTCGCCGGCGGAGCCCCCTGCATGGGCTGCACGGAAGCCGGATATCCTGACAGCTTCCTGCCGTTCATCGTTCGATAAGAAAGAGAGGAGGATAGCAGATGGGATTCACTTACGTTCTCAATGGCTTTAACAAGCCGTTTGTGAAAGGTACGCCGCTTGTTACGAGCGTTACTGTCACCAACACGGACGTAGCCAGCGTTCTCGGCAAGTTCCAGTTCTCAATCGCCGGCAGCGGGCTCGCCGCCGGACTTGTGAGCATGGAATTTGAAGACACGGTGAACAATGCAGGTGTCTGGGAGGCGCTTCCGGTTACCCTCGTGGGTTCATCGCTCTTCGGCACGTATCCGAACTACCCGCCCCCGAACGACGTCGTCCCAATCGCCGGCGGTGCGAATGTCACCGGAAACCTTCGCGTGACTTTTGCCGCTGGTGCTTCCGCAGGTACCTACACGTTCGCTGCTGATTTCGTCGATGCAACGGATGTGTCGCTGGGCGCAGAATTCCGCGCCACTCGCGCGATTTCCGTGATGGCTGGAATTCTCAGCTCCGGTGAGGTGGAGGTCGATCCGATCTCCCGCATCGAGGGGCACCTCGGCGTCAAGCTCACGACGGGTGCCGACGGTCTCGTGACCGAAGCCGACGTTCACGGAAACCTGTGGCGTGGCTTCGAGAACTTCCTGCTCGGCCGCAACCCTAACGATGCGATCACGTTCGTTCAGCGCATCTGTGGCGTGTGCCCCGTACCCCACGGCACCACGGCCATGTTCGCCGTTGAGTCGGTCTACGGCTACAACGACAACTTCCAGACACCGATGATCGGTGCCCCCGGCGCCAACGGTAAGGGCGTGCCCGCCAAGGCGGTGCACATCCGCAACCTTGTGCTTGCTGCGGAGTACTTGATGTCGAGCATCACGCACTTCTATCACCTGGCTGCGCCGAGCTACGTTCAGGGCCCCAACATGGCGCCGTGGACTCCGTACTTCGACACCAGCTACTATCACCCGCTGCTGCTCTCGGCGGGTCACGGCACTGATGGTGGAGCCGGTACCGGCGTTCTTCCTCTGAAGGACGAAGACAACGGCTTCTCGACTGACCTGTGGTCGGCTGTCATCAACCAGTACATCAAGGCACTGCGCATCCGTCGCCTCACGTTCGAGGCAGGCGCGCTGTTCGCAGGTCGTATGCCGATGACCTCAACCTTTGTCGCCGGTGGAGTCACCACAGACCACACCGAGAACCTGACGGTCAAGTGCACGAAGTTCCGTGCCATGATCGCTGAGGTCGGAGAGTTCATCGTCAAGGAGTACGTACCGTTGGTTCTTGCGCTCGGGGCGCTCTACACTCCGTTCGACAATGTGAACAACGGCGGCTCCGGCTACGGCGCCGGCATCAAGAAGTTCCTCTCATGGGGCGCGTTCCCGCAGTCCGACGGCTCGCTCGCTCTCGCCCGTGGCTACAAGCCCGGCATGACGCCCGCCGCCGCTGCTCAGTCGATCAACACGGCTGATGTGTACGCCAACCTGCGTGAGGACTGCACGTTTGCGCGGTATGACACCACGTCACCCGCTGCCGTCGCAGCCGGGTACCCCGCCAACGGTGTGTCGGACCCGCACGTGGTCAACCGCACCATCCCGCTTCGTGGCGATGCCTCGAAGTACAGCTGGCTCAAGGCTCCGCGCTGGAACGGCAACTCGGCCGAAGGCGGTCCCATGGCTCGCATGTTCATCATGGGCCTGTTCAAGGACAACGTTGCGCTTGCCACCAGCGTGGATCTCACCCCGTTCGGCCTGGCCGACTACGCGGACTACGTCCACGTTTCGGGCAACGGCCTCGATCCCAAGATGGTCGGTGCGGACCTCGCTGTCGCACTGCTCCGCGAGGGTCTCGCTGAGCTGCATGTTCCTGCGCTCGGTGTCGTGGTCGGCAAGCTCGGCAACCCGGGTGTTGACACCAACATCATCGGGCTGGCGAACTCGACCATCCTCACGGCGTACACGGACTCCGCTTCCTACATCACCGGTGCCGTCACGAACTGGATCATCGGCCTGAAGGGTGGAGCCTCCACCATGGACCGCGTCCGCGGTCGTGCGATCGAGTCTCTGTACCTCGTCCAGAAGATGCTCGGCGGCTTCAGCAAGACCACGGGCGTTTTCGGTGCAGGCACGGGTGGATGGCTCGGTCAGCTCGCTTCTGCCACCGGAGCTACCTACGCTCCCGGTACCCCCATCCCGCAGGACTCCGTCAGCGGCTTCGGTGCATGCGACGCCCCGCGTGGTGCGCTCATGCACTTCATCACCATCAAGGGTGGCAAGATTGACGCGTACCAGTGCGTCGTTCCGACTACCTGGAATGCATCGCCCAAGGCATCTGCTGCAGCCGGTGGCGAGCGTGGCCCGATGGAAGAGGCCATGATCGGCATCCCGTACAGCGACGCCGGTGCAAGCTTCAAGAACACCGCAGGCGTCACCGTCCCCACCGCCGGTGGAGTCGAGGCCCTGCGTGTTGCCCAGTCCTTCGACCCGTGCATCGCGTGCGCGGTACACTAGAGAAGGAGGTGTACTGAGTGAAGAAAGTAAGCATAATCCTCGCCCTTGGAGCGGTCATCATGTTCGCGACCGCAACGTCCGCTTTTGCGAACTTCGGTCCGCACGGCGGCTATGCGCTCGACACCGACGCGTGCGCCGGTTGTCACCGTGCACACACGTCGTTCTCGGATCTGAGCTGGAAGGACGCTGGTGGAAACAATCACAGTGCCCTCCTGATCTCGGACGCATCCTCCATGCAGGAGTTTTGTAACGCCTGCCATGGTGACGCTGCTCCGGGTGCGGCCACGAACGTTGTATCCGGCGTCTTCGACTCCGGTCCTCTGTCGTCGGCTGGCGCTGCCACCAACTCGACGTTCGACGGTCCTCTGAACGGTGGTGGCTTCGTATCGATGCCTGCCACCAACGGAGTTGGTTTCACCGCATCTTCTTCCATGCACGATATGGAGAAGGGCACCCTGACCGACCCGATGTGGGGCGCCGGTAACACGGCTCCCGCAGGCACGAACCTCACGTGTACCTCGTGCCACGATCCCCACGGCTCGTCGAACTACCGCATCCTCAAGGATTCGGTCAACGGCGTGAGGGTCGGTGGCTACGCGCTTGACGGCGTCACCCCTCAGCCGTACGTCTTCTCCTCGGAGGAGGGCTACCCCGCGAACGGCTGGCTGAAGCACGAGGCCGGTGCGAGCCAGATGGCCACGTACTACCCGAACTACACCAGTGCTGAGTACCAGTTCAAGCTTGCGTCGACGTACAGCGTCGGCAACCGCTCTATCTCGAACTGGTGCTCCGCGTGCCACACCGAGTACGACAACTCGCCTTCGGCGTACAACTACGGCGGTTATGAGACCGTGGATGCCACTCGCGTGGCTGGTGTGCTGACTCCGGGTGCGGGTGTTTCGGTTGGAAGTCGCGTGCGTCATCGCCACAAGGTGGACACGACGATCGACGCCGCAAGCACGCTTAAGGGCTTTGGCAGTACCGCTGTCACCAGCACTGTACTTCCGCTGGAGAAGCGCGACGGTGCGCCCGCCAGCGAGCGTGGCGACTGGAAGGTCAATGACTACATGGGTTGCCTCACGTGCCACCGTGCACACGGTACCCAGGTGGCCATGAACGGCGCCGCTGTCTCGACTCTGGGGAACAACGCCTCCGCGGTCGTGACGTGGTATCCGGTCCCGTCGGCCTCTGCTGGCCCCAGCGGTGTGAACCCGAACTTCTCGAGTGCACTGCTGCGTGCCGACAACCGCGGTGTCTGCGAGCGCTGCCACAACAAGTAGCGTGTAACAGCACTTCGGCAAAGTGATACTGAGAGACCCCGGATGCATCCCCATCCGGGGTCTCTTCTATGTGTGCAGATGCTGTGGTGTTCCGTTCGGCGCGCTGTGCAGGGCGCTGGCCACACCGTATAATCGTTCGCTGTATGGGGTCCTGCAAACGCAGGGGAATCCGGCAGATGTCCCAGTACCCCTCCATCCGGTAAGGAAGTGCATCGAGTGGATGTGACTCGCGAAGAGTGCGGCCCGGATTTGTCTTGTCTCGGCCTGATTGCAAACCCGTTCGTTCCGCCCGCAGACGGCTCGTCGGATACGCTTGGCGTCCGGCTCGCCATCAACGCCGCTTCACTCAGATTGCTCTCGGCGTTCGAGGCCTCTGTAAGCGACGATGATCGCAAACCGATCGTCGTTGAGAAGTCTCCGCAGATACCGGAGTATTACAACATCGCCAGCATGGCTCGCGTGTTTGGCGCCGTTGCCACGGGCGATCCGGTTCCCGGCATCCTGCAGGCGTACGTTCCCCTCGACATGATGCGACTCGGTCGCGTGCGGGCACCTCTCGCCGTCGTCGCCGAGCGAATCTCCGGGCCCGGCGTTGGATTGACTATCGCTGCGTGGTCGCGCATTGCGCTTGAGCAGGCGGATCGTGACCTGCCGGAGCTCGAGCCTATCGCGGACGACGTAGACGCACTGATCGCCGAGATCGACGCTGACCCGCTCGCCTTCACAGCCCGGATCTTTGGTGAGGTGGTCGATCGCCGAGAAGGCGCCGAGGACACCGAGGCCATGATGCGCATCGCGTACTCTCGGACGTCCCGCCTCGACACCGATCCCGAATCCGATGAGGCGAGCGCGATGGCCGAGCCTGCAGCGATCGCCGAGGATCCGACCGACGACCCCATGGCGACTGCGTTCGTCACACCGAAGGGGGATGCCGCGGCAATCGCCGAGGGCGAGGACGACAAGTCGACAGATGAGGAACTCGCATCTGAGGCCAGCCGTAAGGCCGTCGAGGAGTACATCCACGCATACACGACGGAGCACCTGTCGCCGGTCGTGACACGTGGTCTGCGTGCATTCTCGGCTCAGGGGACCGACTCGATGGCGCAGGAGCTCAAGGTCACCAAGGCGCCGAGCAAGA
>CAYMAN010000004.1:0-95403 GCA_964388455.1 uncultured Eubacteriales bacterium | reverse complement strand
ACGTGGGCGTGCTCTCGGTGATCATCCAGGCGTTCGTGATCGGGCGCATCACCAAGCGCTGGAGCGACGATGGGCTGCTGTTGACCTCGCTCATCATCGCGGCGGCCGGCCTGACGGCGTGGGGATTTGTGAATAGCGTACCTGCGCTCGTGCTGGTCATGCCGGTGCTTTCGTATGGCTTCGCCGTCACCAACACCGTGTCGACCAGCGCGCTGACCAAAGCTGTGCACCGCGATGAAGTCGGCGGCATCCTGGGGCTCAACACCTCCATCTCGAGCCTTACGCGCATCCCGGCCGCGTTCCTCCCCGGCGTGCTGCTGCAGTACAGCCACGCCTGGACTCCGGGCATACTCGCCGGTGCGCTGACGGCGGGCACCGCGGTCTGCGCCGCGAAGGTGCTGTGCCGGAAGACCGGGCAAGGCGCCTGCGCGGAGGAAGCGAAGTCTGAGTCCGAACTCGCCTGACGGCTCATCGGCTGAAGTCGCACTGTCGCCGCACTGAAGCATCTTCTGGGTCGAGAGTGCTATGGTCTGCGTATGGATGAAGCACTCACTCCAAAACCGACCAACGACCTTGGTATGCGTGGCGGCCTCCTCGTCGGCATAGCGGTCTTCGCGGTGCTGCTCCCCTTGAGTCGAGTCAACTACCTGCTGTTTCACTCTCTGGTGGAAACGACGGCAGTAGTGGTCGCGTTTGGCATATTTGTGGTCGCGTGGAACACCCGCCACATCTCGTCCAGCACCTACCTGCTCGTGCTCGGAATTCCCCAGTTGTTCGTGGGCGCGGTCCTACTGCTCCACATGCTCTCGTACAAAGGAATGAACGTGTTCGTCGGGTACGGCGCGAACCTGCCCACGCAGTTGTGGATCGTTGCGCGCCTCCTGGCTGTTGTGGCCTTCCTGGTCGCCGGCGTCTCACTGCGACACGCGATTCGACCCACGAGCGTGTTTCTCGCATGTGGCGCAGTGACCGCAGCGACTCTGGCGGCAATCTTCGTCTGGGATGTGTTTCCCGTGATGTACGCGGAGGGCGTCGGCCTGACGCCTTTCAAGATCTTCGCCGAATACGCGATCATGACGCTCACAGCGCTTGCCTTGTGGCTTCTCTGGCGCGATAGGAACCGCTTCGAGCCGCGAGTCGTCTCCCTGCTCGCTGGCGCGATGTTTCTCCTGATTCTGGCCGAGCTCGCCTTCACACTCTACGTCGACGTGTACGGTGCGCTGAACTTCCTCGGTCACTACCTGGCGTTGGTCAGTCTGATGATTGTCTACTCGGCAATCATCCAGACGGCGCTCGTGGAACCGTTCAGCCTGGTCTTTCTCGAACTGCAGAGACGCGTGCAAGCGGAGCATGACATCGCGGATAAGCTGCAGTCGGCGATGCTGCTCACGCCTCCCCGCGTGGGATGCCTCGAGATGGGAACCGCGTACGTGTCCGCGGAGGGTTTGGCGCGTGTGGGCGGGGACTTCTACGACCTGTTCAAACCCGTCAGCGGTTCTGTGGCCTTCATCGTGGGGGATGTGTGCGGTAAAGGCATTGAGGCGGCCACCAGCACGACCATGGTGAGAACAACGTTGCGGAGCTTCGCCTACGGAGGTGCTGGTCCCCGCGAGGTCCTTTCGCGGTCTAACGAGTCCCTCTGCCACCAGTTCGAGAACGACAAGTTCGCGACCGTCATCTACGGCGTGGTGGAGTCGGCAACCGGGACGCTTCGCATCGCGGGAGCAGGTCACCCCGATCCCCTGTTGTGCAGGGCGGGAACTGTCACGTGCGTGGTAGTTCCGCGAAACCCTCCGCTGAGCGTAGTCTCGGAACATGAGTTCGAATCTACCGAGCTACATCTTGAGGACGGCGACAATCTGATTCTGTTCACCGACGGGTTGCTCGATGCCGGTTGGCGCGACGAAGCGTTTGGCTCTGAGCGAGTTCTTGCCAGTGTCCAGTGCTCGTCCCACCTCACGCCGAAAGAGATCGCCGACGCTGTGATGGCAGCGGTCGAAGCGCACGCCGGCGACGCCCTCGATGACGATGTCGCAATCGTGGTTCTTCGCTACAGTGCGCCAGCCAGTTAGAGCACCTCTTCCCGCGCACGCGGTTTACCGCGCGACGGAATCCATCGCCGAGGAGCGTACTGCGTCGCGCTACGCCGCAACGCGCTCCGACGCGGCCACCGCACCCTCGCCCACCGCAGCGGCGGGCTTTGGCGGCTTGGTCGCGAAGGTGAGACCCGCAGCCAGCACACACAGGCCGGCGGCGATCGCGTAGGCGACGCCGTAGCTGCCGGTCGAGTCGACAATGCTGCCCGCAGTCATCGAACCGAAGACGCCACCCACGCCCCACGCCGTGAAGACCAGGCCGTAGTTCACACCCAGGTGCTTGGTGCCAAAGAAGCCGGCGGTCGTCGAGGGGAAGAGCGACAGGTTCGCGCCGTAGCAGAAGCCCACGGCGGCGGCGACGGGAACGAGCATCGAGACCGAGTCGGAGAACGCCAGCACGCCCATGAGGGCCGCCTGCGCCACGAACACGATCAACATGGTGCGGGTGCCACCGATCTTGTCGGACACGACACCGGCGACGATGCGACCGAGCGCATTACCAACGGCGAGCGTGGCGACCAGCAGGAAGCCCAGATCGAGGCCCGCCATCTGCAGTGCCGCGATCTTGGCCATGTGGCCGATGATCATGAGGCCGGCGAACGCCGAACACACATACATGAGCCACAGCAGCGCGAACTGCGGCGTGCGCACCATCTCGCGCCAGTCGTAGTCGCGTCGCACTGCGACCGGGGCGGCCCCAGGAGCTGCCGAGGGAACCGAGCCGACCGGCACGTAGCCCGCTGGCGGGTTCACGAGCAGTTGCGCAAGCGCGACGGTGAATACCAGGAAGCCGATGCCAAGCCAGCGAAACGCGCCACTGACGCCACCGGCGGCGATGAGCGCCTTGGTGAGCGGCGCGATGTAGACGCTCGCGAGACCGAAGCCCGCGACCACGAGCCCGGTGATGAGCCCCTTGCGCGCCGGCGGGAACCACTTGACCGCTGCGGGCGTCGCAGCGGCATAGCCGAGCCCCATGCCGAGCCCGGTCATAAGCCCAAAGCCGAGAAGGATGGGCAGGTTGTTGGTGGGAGTGCCAAAGCTCGCAACGATAAGCCCCAGGCCGCACAGAGCGCCGCCCACGGTCGCCACGATGCGGGGACCGAACTTGTCCTGTGCGCGGCCCGCGAACACCATCGAGATCGCGAACACGCCGACGCCGATCGCGTACGGGAGGCTCGCCTGACCGGCAGTCCAGCCCCAGCCGTTCTCGGCGACGGGCTTGGAGAGCACTTTGGCGATGACGGACCAGGAGTAGAGCACTCCCAGCGCGAGGTTGATGCCCAGACCTGCGAACGTGACGATCCAACCGCGTGTGTTACCACGGACCATGAGCGCGTACCTCCATGTTACCGGCGACAAGAAGACGGGCCGCCCCCGGCCCGTGCGATGAATCCGTAGTGCGTGGACGTGCCACACCGAAAACGAACGCGCTCCAGTGTCGCAGGAAGCGCTGCGCGCGCGAACCGCCGAGCCGCCCAGCGGCGGTGGGCCGACGGTGAACGGCGGTCCCGATCGAACGCCGCTACAGCCCGTTGCTGACCTTGAGTTCCCACTCGGCGAGCTCAAGGCCCTCCTCGGCGGCGGCCTTGGCGAGCCAGACTACCTTGAGCCGATGCGCCTCGATGGCGTTGACGTCGGTCCACTTGGCGTTGGGCTCCCCCGCCCTCGCCGCGAGCAACACCGCGCGCGTCACCGGACACTGCGGCGGCATCGCGATCAGCCCCAGGCACCAGTAGTGCTTCAGCACCAACGACAAGCTCATCTGCGCGTGCGAGATCCGGAAGCCCGGCTCGTAGCCGAACCTGGGATGACGGGCCTGTCGGAAGTGATCGCCAAACGCGCGGTTCATCTCGGCCGTGAGCTTGACCAGGTCCTTCTCGTAGTTCTCCGAGGAGACCGGCTTCACGTAGCCCGCCGCGTACTTCTCAAGCGCCTGTTTCCACGCGGTGTCGACGTAGTAGCGGTCACCCGCAGTCGCCTTGGGTGCGTACAGCGCGTTCTTCGAGACCGCCGAGCCCACCGCGTCGCGCATCGCCAGTGACTTCGCGGCGGTCATGTCGCGTGCGGAGCCAAACCGCTTGAGAAAGCGAGTCTGCTGTTGGGGGAGATCGGCGAGCGGCATGGGTAGGCTCCTTGGGTGGGGCGCAAGAGGATATCGCGTGGATGGTGTGCGCATAGTATAGAGGCTCGTTGACAGCAGTATCTATGGAGAATACCCTCGGGGGTATATCACCCTGGCACCAGGAGGCACCCAATGCAGCTCGATTACACAGTCCCCACGTCCAAGTCGCACGCCGACGCGGTTCAGGCAGTCGTCGACGCAGCGCTCGCGCACAAGTTCAGCGTGCCCTTCGTCAACACTCTCTCAGAGACGCTCGCCGAGAAGGGCTTTCCGCGCGAACCGGTGACGATCGTCGAGATGTGCAACGCCAAACACGCGAGCGCCGTCTTAGCGCGCGACGTGAAGATCGGCCTGATGTTCCCGTGTCCCGTGATGGTCTACGCCGAGAATGGCGAGGTCTTCATCACCACGATGCGCCCGTCGCTCATCGGCAGTTTCTACCCCGAGGCCCAGATCGACGCCATCGCAGCCGAGGTCGAGGCAGCGATCATCGCGATCGTGGACGAGGCGGCGGCGTAGGCTGCGGCTCTAGGCTTCGTCGTACGCCTTCTGCAGGTCGGCGATCACGATCTTCTTCATCTTCAGCATGGCGTTGGTCGCGGCGAGCGCCTTCTTGCGGTCGGGACTCGCGAGCAGTTCGCCCAGTTGCCGAGGCGAGATCTGCCAAGAGAGGCCGAACTTGTCTTTGACCCAGCCGCACTGCTCTGACTCGGGAACGGCTGAGAGCAGCTCCCAGAAATGGTCGACCTCGGCCTGGTTCTCGCACTCCACGTAGAACGAGACGGCCTCGTTGAACTGGAAGATCGGACCGCCGTCGAGGGCCATGAACCGCTGACCATCGAGCTCAAAGATCACGGTGAGGACCTTGCCCTGCATGTGCTCGGCTCCGGGGACTTCCATCCCCTCCTCGTAGCGCTGCATGCTGATGATCTTGGATTCGCTACGCTTGTGCGGCGAGCTGTTGAAGGCGGCGATGTAGTAGTCGATCGCCTCCTCGGTGTTCTCATCGAACCAGAGTGCCGGGACGATCTTTGGCGAGTCGTTCATCTTGGGGGCTCCGTTCGCGTGGGTGATGAGTCCTGCGTGTCGTGGTGCACTCCTGACGATGTGCCCCAAAGACGTGAGCGATAATCGGCCGTCGCGGCCTGGAGCCCGCACGTCGCAACTGCGTCAGGCGAAGCCGAACAGCGGCGGGAAAGCGATCACGACGATTGCGGCCCACAGTGCGTAAACCGGCAGGTACCGCATCTGCCACCGCTCGACGTCGTCGAAGCTGCGCTGCCCGCGCACAAACCCCATCTGCAGCCACGCCGAGTACGCGAGGTTGACCAACAGGATCAGGTTCAGGCCGATGGCGGCGGTCCGATTCGCGCTGAACCCGAACTCCGTCAGACGCGCTGCGATGTTGACGAGCGCGAATACGTCGACGGCCAGCGCGCACGCGACCAGCACCAGCTGGATCCAGTCGAACACTCCGGCCTTTGCATGCGGATCACGTGCCGAGAAGGCGTAGAGCAGCAGCGCGAGTACGACCACCAGAAGCACGTCGAAGAGGATGAGCACCTCGCGCTCGACGTCGATCGCACCCCGGGTCCAGACGACGCCGACAAGCAGCGTAACGAGCATGATCGCGAACAGTGGCGTGAACACGCGAGCCAGCATCGGCGCCATGCCGCCAACGAGGTTGCGACGCGTCACGACCAGCCATGCCGTCACGATCACGGCACCCACAGCGCACGAGAGTATCCACTGCTCGAACAACGGCTCAACGTCGATGCCGATCGCCCCAAAGACGCCGGCGGTGATCGCGATGAGAACCCCGCCACCAAGCGCGACCAGCGCGTAGGTGATGAGCCACTCGCCCGTGAACCGCACGAACTCCATGCGACGCGGTGCCCTTATCCAGTCACCCGCGACATACGCCACGCCCAGGACCAGCCACAGCACGATGGGCAGGTGAATCGCGGTGAGGATCTCCGTCGATCCGCCCGACTCGAACGGGTAGACGTTGGCGAAGACCGCTCCCGCGACGAGCACCGCCGACAACCCGGCGATTCCTCGCCTGCTCAGACCTACCCGCCAGATCAAGAAGATTGCGAGGAGCGGTAGGACGAAGAGGCTCATGTTCCGCGCGTAGAAGGATCCGTCGGCATCGAGGTCGTAACCGAACAATCCCGGTAGCTTGATCGCAAGAGCCGCCGCGATGGCGCAGCCGAGCATGACCCAGAACTCCGCCGAGGAGCCCCTATCGCTGCTCGAGCTCGACGACTCCGTGACCGCATCGGTCTCGAGCCACAGCTCGTCGGAGTACGTGCGTGTGAAGTCGCGAGTCGCCCGATCCTCAGCCGCCAGGCGCCTGAGCGCCACGAGGAAGCTCTCCTTGGCATCGAGTCCGGACTCGCCGAGGAGGGCGATGCTGTCTCGCAAGCGGCGCTCGGTGTCGGCGACGCTCGACTCGGTCCCGCCGTGGGCGAGAACGTAGTCCCGCCACAGACCGATGCCCGACTCAAGTTCCTGAGGCGATTCGACTCCCACGGCAGTTGACCCCCTTGAGCACGCGACGATTGTTGCCGTGTGCAAGAATACAGCTCCGCTTGCTCAGCGCTGGTCCGCGATGCCGAACCGTCAACGAGCTCGCCCGGGAACCCCGTCTTCAGGATCGAGGATCACCGCGTGGCTTATCTGCTGGGATGCGAGAACGTCCATCTGGAGTTTCCGACGAAGAAGATCTTCGACTCGGTGACTTTAGGCATCGACGAGGGCGACCGCGTGGGAATCGTGGGCGGCAACGGCGACGGCAAGTCTACGCTGCTCGCGTTGCTGGCCGGTGTGCTCGAGCCCGACGACGGTCGCGTCATGAAGCGCGGTGGCATCACCATCGGAACGCTCGCGCAGACCGACGCACTCAACCCCGCAGACTCCGTCGCGCACGCGGTCGTGGGCGACGTGCCCGAGTACACGTGGGCCTCGGACGCGCGCATCCGCAGCATCATCCGCGGCATCATCGCCGACATCCCCTGGGACGCCACGGTCGGCGCCCTCTCCGGCGGTCAGCGTCGCCGCGTCGACCTCGCGCGCGTGCTCGTGGGCGACTGGGACGTGCTGATGCTCGACGAGCCCACCAACCACCTCGACGTCCACGCCATCGCCTGGCTGGCCGAGCATCTCAAGTCCCGCTGGCCCCGTAAGTCCGGCGCGCTCCTCGTCGTCACCCACGACCGCTGGTTCCTCGACGAGGTCTGCCTCAGCATGTGGGAGGTCCACACCGGCATCGTGGAGCAGTTCGACGGCGGCTACTCGGCGTACGTGCTCCAGCGGGTCGAGCGTGCCGAGGCCGCCCAGACCGCCGAGCAGAAGCGCCGGAACCTCATGCGCAAGGAACTCGCGTGGCTCTCGCGCGGCGCGCGTGCGCGGGCGACCAAGCCCAAGTTCCACGTCGCGGCCGCCGAGGCGCTCATCGCCGACGAGCCGCCCATGCGAAACACCCTCGAGCTCAAGCGCACCGCGGTCTCGCGGCTGGGCAAGCAGGTGGTCGACCTCATCGACGTCACCGTGCGTTACGGCGACAAGACCGTCATCGACGACGTCACGTGGCTCATCGGCCCGGGCGACCGCTTTGGCATCCTGGGCGAGAACGGGTCCGGCAAGACGACGCTCCTGAACGTCATCCAGGGCGCGCTCGAGCCCACGACCGGCCGAGTGAAGACGGGTAAGAGCGTCAAGTTCGCCATCCTGTCGCAGCATCTCAACGAACTCAACGAGCTGGGCGACTCCCGTGTCCGAGAGGTCCTCTCGCGCTACAACACGCGCTACGAGATCGACGGCAAGGACCTGACGCCGGCGCAGATGCTTGAGCGCCTCGGGTTCTCGGCGGCGCAACTGTCGACTCCGGTGAGTGACTTGAGCGGCGGGCAGAGGCGTCGGCTGCAGCTGATGCTGATTCTGCTCGACAAGCCCAACGTGCTGATCCTCGACGAGCCGGACAACGACCTCGATATCGACATGCTCGCCGTGGTCGAGAACCTGCTGGACTCGTGGCCCGGCACCCTGCTGCTCATCACCCACGACCGCCACCTGATGGAGCGCGTCACCGACGACCAGTTCGCCGTCCTGGGCGGCAAGATCCGCCACGTCCCCGGCGGCGTCGACGAGTACCTGCGCCTGGTGGACGGCCGCGGCGGCGCACGCGAGGACGCGGGACGCACGGCCGCCAAAGCCGAGAAGCGTGCCGAGAAGGTGGCCGCCCGAGAAGTCGTGCGCGAGGAGAAGGCCGCAGCCGCGATGTCGCAGGCCGAGGAGCGCGCAGCCAAGAAGGAGCTCGCGTCCACCGAGCGCAAACTCGAGACGCTGTGTGCGAAGGCCGAAGCGATCCGCGCCGAGATGCACGACGCGGACCCGTCGGATCACGTGGCGCTGGTCGCGATCCAGGAGCGCGTGGCGACCGCCGAGGGCGAGATCGCGGAGCTCGAGGAGAAGTGGCTGGTGCTCTCGGAGCGGCTGGGGCGGTAGGGCGAGGGGCGCGGAGGCGCGGAGAACCGGTCGGTTCTCGGTAAGGTTCTGGTAAGCCTTCCAAGGAATACTCGGCACTGGATCAAGCCGCGTCTCTGGGGGTGCTAGAATTTGTGTATCTAAATGTTATCTCCATCGTTCGGGGGCCATCCATGCTCATCAAACCATCCACCGCTATCCGCCAGGACTACACCGGCTTCTCGGCACTGTGCCACTCCACCGACGAGCCGATCGTCCTCACCCGCAACGGCGAAGCCGATCTGGTCGTCATGAGCTGGGAGTCGTATCAAAGAGCCGAAGCGCGCCTCAAACTGCAGGGAAAACTGCTTGAGGCGGAGCGGCAGCTGGAGTCCGGCATCGCGCCGGTGGACGCACATGAGGTGCTCGGCCGCATTCGGAGACGACTCGATGACGCCGAGAAGTAGGCGTCTGCCCGTGAGGTTCATGCCGCTCGCAGTTGACGATGTCGACATCGCGTTCGCCTTCATCAACGAGCGTAACCTCGCCGCGGCACGATCACTGGAAGCGCGACTGAGCGAGACGGTCGAGCGCCTGAGTGAGTTCCCGGAGATGGGGGCGATCCTGGCGACGGACTCATTCGACTTCGCCAAACCCGGTACCCGGCTCGTCGTGGTCGAGCCGTACTTGGTCTTCTACCGCGCACTGTCGGAGGAGGTCGTAATCCTGCGCGTGTTGCACGCCTCGCAGGATTCACTTGGAGCGCTGTTCGAGTAGGTTCTCCCGGCCGTCAGATAATCCCGCGCAGCCCCGCCAGCAGCCTGTCGACGTCCTCAGCGTTGCTGTAGGGTGCGAGTCCGACACGGACGCCACCCGCCTCGCCCAGCCCGAGGTGGCGTGAGGCTTCGAGTGCATAGAAGTTGCTGGCCGGTGCGTTGATGTTGAGCTCGCCGAGACGCCGTGAGACCTCGGAGGGATCCATGCCGTCGACCGTGAACAGCAGCGTCGGCGTTCGCACAGCAGCGCGCGAGTAGACGGTGATGCGGGGGTGCTCGGCGAGTCCGGCTTCGATGACGCGGCGGAGTGAGTCCTCGTGCTCATGGAGTGCGGCCATCGAGCGCCCCAGCTGAGCTCGGCGCGGTGCATCCGAGGTTCGGTCCGAGGAGCCGCCGAGGCCACCCAACCCGGCGAGGAAGTCCACGGCCGCGGTCGTGCCGGCCATCAGCTCCCACGAAGGGGTGCCGAGCTCGAAACGCTCGGGCACGGTGTTGGCCGACGGGAGCAGCTTGTCGGGATCGAGCGTCTCGAGCAGCGCCGGAGACGCGGCGACCACGCCGATGTGCGGACCGCAGAACTTGTACGGCGAGCAGGCGTAGAAGTCCGCCCCCATCTCGGCCACGTCGACGAACGCGTGGGCGGTGTTGTGGACTCCGTCGACGTAGAGCAGCGCGCCGCGCTCGTGGACCTTCTGCGCGATCTGGGTGATGGGCGGGCGCGTGCCGATGAGGTTGGAGGCTGCGGTGATGGCGACCAGCCGGGTGCGATCGGTGAGCTGGGTCTCGACGTCGGCTACGGTGAGCTCGGAGGTCACCGCGTCGAACTCGACCCAGCGCACCGTTGCGCCGGCGCTCTCTGCAGCGTAGATCCAGGGGCGGATGTTGGCGTCGTGGTCGAGCCGGCTGACCACGATCTCGTCGCCGGGTCCCCACGTCTTGGCGAGCGCGCGTGCGAGGTCGAAGGTGAGCTGCGTCATGCTGCGGCCGAAGATGACGCCACCCGGATCGGCTCCCAGCAGGTCCGCCATGGCGAGCCGCGCCTGGCGGACGACCTCGGTAGTTCGGCGATCGGCCACCGTGTACGTCCCGCGCTGGTTCACGGCCGAGGCCAGCGTGTCGGCGACTACCTGAGCCACGACGGCCGGGACGAGCGTGCCGCCGGGCGCGTCGAAGTGTGCGGCGCCTTCGCGCAGTGCGGGGAAGTGGCTTCTGATGGCGTCAATCGCGAGTGACATGGTGTCTCATCTCTGTTTCGGTCCCGCCGGGGCTCCGTATGACATCGCTCACGCTGATTGTCCATTGAGCACAGCAGCCGCTATCGCCGTAAGGTTCAACACGGGCGAGCCATATTGAACCTTAATGAAGAACGTTCAATATGGCTCGAACTTGCCGCGGCCGTCGGTTCGCATCACTGGTCGGCGCATGCCTTCTTCCTGAGCCGCTCGATCAGGTCAGGCTCAATACCCTCGTCGGCCGCCCAGGTGGCTAGATCCGCCCAATCGACATCCGTTGCCGCCGCGATCAGTACGGCCTGGTCGAAGGACTGACGGTCGCGCCAGTGAACGAATGCAGCCAGTCGGTCCATCACGATGTGCGTGGGACTCACGATTCGCAGCGGCCCGAACTCGGTCTCAATGAAGCACGCCTCGCTGTCGTCCACTCGCCGTTCACCGAACGCCAAGGGACCTGGCGGGAACTCAACGCTCCACGGTGTCAGACCATGCCGAAACTCCCTGGCTCCAGCAATGCGAGTGAATCCCAACGGTTCCAGTGCCCGCTCAAGCATGGCAGTCCGCTCGAATGTGACGAAGTCCAGATCGTAGCTCTGATACGCGTTCCGGCTGTACAGCGACACGGCTCCGCCGCCCGACAGTGTGGCGGTGATGCCCGCAGCTTGAAGCGCCTGGCTCACCAGTGCGGCAAGCTCGACCAGGGTTATGTCGGCTGTGACCTGCTTCATCTCACAGGGTCTTACCGGTGCGACGTGGCCGCTGTCGCTGTCTGAAGTAGGCCTGCGTGACGCTCCCCGGAAGCGACTCGAGCTCTGATTCCAGGAAGGTTCTGAGATTGCGAACTGTGGGGTTACGGGTGTTGAACTCGAACACTCTCGTGCGTCCGACGAGACGGCTCACCAACACGCCACCGACCTCGAAGCGTATGAGCTGGCGCTGTATGCCATTCACGGGCACGTCGAATGTCGTGGCGATTCGTGATGCATACGCTGAGCCATACGCCTCCAAGAACAAGAGCGTCTGAACCGCGGATCGGTTGCCGAGTACCGCTTCCAGTGTCGGGGTCATGCCGAGTCTCCTTTACCACGATATGTGGTGATAGTACCACACTATGTGGTTATATAACCACGCTCTGTGGCAATCGAAGTGGTGCAGGGACTTTGGAGCGGTAGGAGCGGCTGCGACGTTAGACTGCCGCTGCCTTCGCCTTGACGACCCGAGGGACATTGGTCCCTGGCGTTGACGACCCGAGGGGCACGCGGCACCGGCCCACTCCGACGACTCTGGCATGGCATGTGCTTTAAATCCTTACAGAATGGGTAAGAATTTATTGCAGGACGAAATGACTACGAGAGGAATCGATATGAGGAAGACATTCGCGGTGGTTGCACTTGCTGCGGTACTGATGCTTGCGCTTGCCGCTCCTGCTTTTGCAGGGACTGGCGCGGGCGGTGAGGGTCGAGCGTTTGGCCAGCACCATGCCACGCATGCCCAGGAAATGGGCGGCTTCACCGGGACTGACAACCCGGGCCGCATGCACAACGGCTTCTCCGGCTGGACCGGAATGTAGTCTGAGCAACTTGAGTTAAGTCGGCGCCTCGTTCCGATCGCGGAACGGGGCGCCTTTGCTTTGCCGAGGAGATCCACGTTACTCAGGCCTCGCTAGCCGCCGAGCGCACGCATGATCTCGTCATACTCCTGCGTCGTGATCTCACCGCTCGCACACCTGCGCTTGGCGATGGCCACAGCTTCGTCGTGGCCAGCCGCTCCTGGAGGCAGCGTCCCTCCGCCGGCGGTCGGGTGATGGCTCGAGGCCCGCACCGCCCAGATGATAAAGAGCACGATCCCGGCGATGACCATCGCGCCGAAGAGGAGCATGAGCGCCGCACCAAACCAACCGTAGCCGCCCATCATGTCGTAGCCGTAGCCGTATCCTCGGCCC
This sequence comes from uncultured Eubacteriales bacterium, assembly GCA_964388455.1. GTDB lineage: Bacteria > Actinomycetota > Coriobacteriia > Anaerosomatales > JAAXUF01 > JBBRWO01. The sequence goes on along the minus strand of CAYMAN010000004.1, from coordinate 82,768 downwards.
ATCATCGCGTGTTCAGCTCCTTACGTTGACGAGTGCCGACCGTGAAGATCAGCGCCCGTACCATTCCTCGTACCACTCCTGCATCTTGTCGATCTCCCTGCTTTGCGCCTCGATGATCGATGACGTGAGCCCACGCATCTCGGGCCTGCCGGAAGCACCGCCGGCCATCCGCGACATCATGATCGCGGTCTGGTGGTGGGGGATCATCGCCTCGATGAACGCCTTATCGAACGGCTCAGCGGCCTCGAGGTCGGCCATGTCACTGCCGTCAGAGCCCATCATGCCGCCGCCCATCATCCGGGACGAGCCTCCGATATCAGGGACGTCGGCACCAAACCACTCCCTGTACCAGGTTCGCATCTGAGCGTTCTCGGCGGTCTGGGTACGTTTGATGTCTGCCGCAAGCTGTCTGATCTCAGGATGTTCCGCACGTGTGAGCGCCAACTCCGCCATCTCGATCGCATCGTCGTGGTGCGGGATCATCTGCTCGATGAACATGGCGTCCATACCGCTCGCGGGCGCTGCTCCGCGAGGAACGACAGGCTGGAAGTACGTCGCGGTCACGATGATGCCGGTCAGGCCGACGGCGACAAGGCCCGCAGCGACTATCGGTGTGAGAACCCTCTGCATGATCCACCGTCCTTTCGCCTTTGGTTGCTTATGCCCGTAACGGGGGTGCACGTGGCGACCGCCCCCCTTTGATGGGTACGCACTACTCGCGACAGAAATCGATCCGCGAGAGGTAGTGGTGCGGTATGGCGGATACGGGGCTGCCCCCCGCGGCGCGTAGGGCATTGGTCACAGCTGCAGTGATAGTGATCTTCCTCGGCCTGCACGAGGCGGCGGCTGTCGTTGCTCCCGCGCTCATCGCCCTCATGATCGCCACGGCGCTCATCCCGCTCCAACGCTGGCTGACCCACCGCGTCGGCCGAGTGGCAGGTTGCGTGGCGACGCTCGCTATCGCCATCACCATCATCGCCGGCGTGGCCGTGCTTGCTGGCGTCGCGGTCACGGGGTTCCTCGATGTGATGCCGACATACGCGAGCCGCACCGATGATGTTTCCGCGCAGGCGAATCGGCTTCTTGTGCCTTCGGGGTTGAGTGTCAGCGAGATATCGGAATCGGTTCGTAAGCGCGCGGGAGACAACGTCGAGGTTGCGTTGGGCGCTGCGGGGCTCGCCGCCCAGGGAATCGCCGCACTTGGAGTCGTGATGCTACTGGCAGCCTTTGTTTTGGCGGATGCCCTACGACTGCCCGAGAAGACGTCGGCTTTAGACACCCTGTCTCCGGAATCGGTCGACCGCCTGAGATGCGTGGTTGACGAGGTTCGCGACTACCTGCGAATCACCGGGATCGGGGGCCTTGTCGTGGGTGCCGGGTGCACGATTCTCTATCTGGCGCTGGGCGTGGACTTGGCGATTCTGTGGGGGGTTCTTCTCGCCGTGCTCACATTCGTGCCCTACCTCGGCTTCTACATCGCCTTGGTGCCTCCCGTCGTGCTCATCTCGCTCGAACGCGGATTGACGTGGGGCTTGATCGCGTTCGCTGGAGCCGTCCTGGTTCACGCAGCGGTGAGCACCATTCTGAAGCCGAAGCTGATCAGCGGGGAGCTGAATCTGTCCCCGTTCACGGTGACCTTCTCGTTGATTCTGTGGTCGTTCGTATTCGGCCCGCTGGGGGCCATCCTCGCTGTGCCGCTGACTTTGGCCATTGCGAGGATGGTTGTGGACGTCGAGCCCTCATTGGCGTGGCTGTCGACCCTCATGCGGCGCAAGCCCGACAACAAGGTAGTGGCAAGCGGCGCTCGGCGCCATGAAGGCGCGTAGAAGCGGCAGCTGATCCGCGGAGTACCCGCACCCCGTGTAAGGCAGCGGGTACACACGAAGGGATGGGATTCGTCGTACCCACTTGGAGGACCGAATGAGCTTAAGGGCCTTGTTTCTCAACTGCACACTCAAGCGCTCCCCCGAGGTCTCCAACACCGAGGCGCTCATCGACAAGGTCGCCACACTGCTCACCGACCTGGATGTGGAGTGCGAGACTGTTCGGGTCACCGACTACAAGATCGCCTTTGGAGTGTCATCCGATGAGGGCGACGGGGACCAATGGCCTCTCATCCTCGAACGCGTGAAGGCATGCGACATCCTCGTCATCGCGATGCCGATCTGGTTCGGGGTGCGCTCGTCGGTCGCTCAACTCGTGATGGAGCGCCTCGATGGGACCTTCGCCGAGGGAGACCCGACGACCGGCCAGTACCCGCTGTACGGGAAGGTTGGCGGCGTCATCGTCACCGGCAACGAGGACGGTGCGCACGACTGCTGCGCGACCACGCTGTTCAACCTCACGCACCTCGGCTGCATGGTGCCTCCAAACATCGACTGCTACTGGGTGGGCGACGCAGGTCCTGGACCGAGCTACATGGCCGCAGGCGGCGACAAGCACCTGTACACGAACAGGAGCGCGCGGTACATGGCGCACAACCTGGTGTGGGGTGCGAAGGCGCTGATGGCGAGCCCGATCGGGACCAACCTCAAGGCGCTCGATGCCGAGGCGGCGGGAGTGAGCCGGTAGGGAGCGTGGCGCCAGCGCAGGTCAACACCACGGCATCTCCGAGTGGGTACGCGGTCCCTGGCGTTGACGACCGGAGGGGCCTTCTTTAGGTTCGCGAGTATCGTCGGTGTTCAGGCAACCAAGTCCCAGCAGCCGAGCCGTCAAGCAGCGGATTGATGAAGCGGCCTGCCAGCTTGAGCCCCTCCTCGAACGTGTGTGCTTTGACCCCAACCTCGCCTGCCATACGTCGGTACGCGGGACTCCATGCACGAGGGAATGCCGGAAGTCGAGTCGGCACTGCGTGCGTCTGCCGCGCGGCGAATGTGGCTGCGAATGCCTCCCTCGCCTGCGGCACTGCGAGCGCGCTTCTTTCAGCGATGATCACGATGTCCACGAGGTCCTTGACTCGGCTGTTCTCGCGATTGCCGTGCGGCCGCGTCAGTGCGTGAATCTTCTCGGCGAGGTGCTGTGACATGGGATAGCAGCGAACCGTTGTTGGCGGGATACCGGCAAACTCCAAGAGGTGGGTGACTTCGAACGACTCGGCTGTGGCCACGACCGGGTCTCCCACTCCGACATCGACGCCGAACTCGCGCAACAACACATCGATATCCTTGGTCGTCCGTGCGCCCTCGGGCATCCTGACTTGAAGGGCAAGGCCACCTTTAAGCAGCCATCGATCTCCCTGATCCGCGTTCATCATTCGAGCGAGCAGGCGGTCGAACGCCACCGTCTTGCGCAATCGCGCGAGCGGGACATTCGTATCGAGTGACTCGGTTCGCAGCCGAGCCTCGAGCGCCATCCGGAACGCGCTGCCCGACTCGTACCTCATGACGTCACCCGTTCCGCCAGCGCCGCCAGAATCTCACGCTTCGCTCGCCCACCGCGCTTCGCAGCCTGGTCCCTCAGTTCCGCTTCACTGACGAGACCGCGCGCCAGCGCCTCGTGGACCGCTTGGCCAATGAGCTCCGTCGATCCGCCGCTTCGTGCAACATCGGCGATGCTGCGTGCCACGCTCGTCACTGGCAGCCCATCGCGTACGGTCACTTCCGTCGTACCCACGGCGGTGGTGTGCATGCGGATGCCCGAGCGCCGGCGCGAACTGGTCCGTGGCAGCGTGACGTGTGTCTGCGCTGGCAGGAGGTCCGACAGCCCGTACAGCTCCAGCGCACTATCGTGCGAAATCACGGCTCGCGGCCCGGCCTCAAGCCAAGCGATGTAGAGATCCTCGCGCGCAGAACCCGGGAACCGGGCAAGCCGATACACCCCTGGGCGAACCCGTTCGAACGCGCCGGACTTAGAGTGATGGGCAACCAGACCCCGCGAGTACCCGGCTTGTCGGGCCTGCCCGGTTGTGAAGTAGCCCGCCTGCCCTTCTGCGATCGAGAAGAGCCGATCGGGACTCGGGCGCTGAGCGTCTTCGTGTGCGTTATGTGTAGTCTTGTGAGACATATTGCACACAATAGCATGTTCTGAGGGCGGCGCAAGCGTCACGGCACGCTCAGCCTTCGGGCGACGGACCCGAGGGGCATGGGTTTGGGGTCGACGCACGCCGGCCCCCCTCTCCTGCTACGCTCTTCATCGCCGAACGATCATTGCGGCATTCCGACAAGGAGCCACACATGCCACGCGTCTCGCTCAACGTGACCGCGCCCGATTTCACCCTGCCCGACCAGGACGGGAATCCCGTCAGCCTCTCAGCCTTCCGAGGCAGCAAGAACGTCTTGCTGGTCTTCAACCGCACGTTCGCTTGACCGTTCTGCCGCAGGCATATGGCGCAGTTGCGCCATGACTACGACCATTTTGTGGAGCGCGACATCGAGATCGTCGTCGTCGGCCCGGAGGACGCGCCGGCGTTCAAGAAGTACTGGCAGGCCGAGTCCCTCCCCTTCGTCGGCCTCCCCGACCCGCGCCACAGCGTGCTGAAACTCTACGGGCAGCAGGTCAAGCTGTTCAAGATGGGCCGCATGCCCGCTCAGGTGCTGATCGACAAGGAGGGCGTGGCGCGCTTCGTCCACTACGGCCACGAGATGAGCGACATCCCCCCAAACGAGGAGATCCTAGCCCTCGCCGAGGAGATCAACGCGTAGCGGACCGCGGACGGTTGCGCTTGATGCTCGAAGCCGCCGCGTGCCCTGCCGCGTCACGCGACCCAATCAGGGTGCTTGTCAGTTGAGTCGTGAATGTCTGTCCACTTGTACGGCTCGCTGATGCGTCCGCTTTCGAGCAGGCGCGCCGCGCGGGACTCGAGGTCCTCGCGCTCTTCGAGGGTCATGGGGGTGAACCCGTCGCGCGCCGTCACGGCCTGATCGACATCGGCCAGCGTTTCACATCCGGTGACACAGACTGTCGTGGGTTGGCTGAGCGCCCAGCGCAGCAGCTCCGGGGCGGTCAACTCCCCGCCGTCCAAGAAGCCGCCGGCGCCGAGCGGCTTCATGCCGAGCACTTCCACGCCTCGCTCGAGACACGCCGGAAGAGCGATCCTGGTGAAGCTGTTACTGTGGACATCGCCCGCACTGATGGGCATCTGGGCGGTCTCGAGCTCGATGCCAGCCTCGGCGGCGCGGTCGATGATGTCGACGAGGTAGCGCGGGTCCTTGTGACCGGTCACACCGATATGCCCCACCACACCTTGGTCGCGAAGCTCGACCATTGCGCGCAACGCTCCGCGCGCAACCGCATCATTGGCATCCGTCTCGCGAATGATCTCGTGCAGCTGCAGAAGGTCGATGCGAGCGAGGTCGAGTCGCCCGAGCGACTCCGAGAACTGCCGCATCAGACCATCGTAGGAGTGGCTGTCGACCTTGGTCATGACCAGCGCGCGTTCCCGGTAGCCGGCGCGGGTAAGCGCTCTGCCTACTCTGCGTTCGCTCTCGCCGTCGTTGTAGTCCCAGGAGTTATCGAGCATCGCGAAACCGGAGTCTATGGCATGCCATACGATCTCAAGCGCCAGGTCGGCGTCCTCGATCGCCCCGACGTGGAAGCCGCCCAGCCCGAGCCTGGGTGGACCGGGTGCTCCGTGAGATTCCTGGAAGAGCGCCATCGTGGCTCCTTTCACGCAGACTTAGCCGCCGCCGTCTTCCTCACCCTCGTAGCCGGGTATGCCGCTGCCAGGTATGTCCTCATCCAAGACCAGATCCTCCAGCTGGGTCGTTTCCATGGTGCTGCACGAGAAGTCCGGTGTGTGACCGTCTTTGATGTCGCACTCCTCTTCGTCTTCGTCGGCTGGATTGGAGAGCTCATCGGGGGCAGGCTTCGGGTCCTCGCCGAGAATCTGCTTGTGCGCGTGCGCCCCCGGGCTGTCGAGCTTCTCGTCGTGATCCACGTCGACACCTCCTTAGGTGTTGTACGGTCCTCTCCTGAGCAGATGCCCACCCCCGCCAGACTCCAAGCACCACGACACACGATTGAGGACCTTGGGAATCCAGCGGGGCGATGGCTCAGGGTCCGGGCTTTCACCAGCCGGTGGTGCCGGGCTTGCCCTTGATCGGTCCCGTGATCTCGCTCGTTATCCAGCCGCCGTAGAAGTGACCCGGTTGCGGAGTGACCTGCTCGCCATCGACGGTGGCCTCGTCGAGCGCCCACGCGTAGAAGGCAATGTGTTCCGCGAGATCCTCGTAGCCCGGAGACGGGTTGGGATAGTACCAGGCGACATTGGACCGCCTCTCGCCGTCGACGACGAGCGAGTAGTAGTGGGCCTGGCCTTTGAACTCGCAGAAGGACGTGTGGGGGCTTGGCTCGAGGAACTGCATGGAGACGTCCGCCGGTGGGATGTAGTAGACCGGCGGGTGGAAGGTCTCGAGGATGCGGATCGGGCGGTGCGTGTCGATGATGACGTGGCCACCGACGGTCGCGTGGATTGCGCGGTCGACGTGCTCGATCGCTGGCGGGCGCGGGTAGTCGGCGACGGATTCTAGCGGGCGTGTGTTCAACGTGGACCTCGCTCGTTCGCCGCCAGCCGGGGAGGGGGATAACTGCGCACCTTCGCGACACCAGAAGCCATGGACTTGAGCGCCAAGCCTAGCTCCTGCGAATCAGCAGCCAACCCTAGGCTCAGGAGCTGGGGCAGTCCGGGACAATGTCTCTGTAAGCCCAACTAATCGCCCTAGTGTTGGCATCAACTCCAGACCGTGACGCTCTGACTTGTGGCGAGATATCCGTTCCGCCTGCCACCTCGATAGTCCGCAGCCGAGCGACGTTGAGCTCAGCATTCACGCGGCTAGGGACGCGCGAGAGGGAGTCCTTCAAGATGACGTAGCAGGCGCTTTGCCCCGATTCCAAAGGCGAACCAAGTCACACCTCCTGAAACAAGCCCACCCACGATCGGAACTGCGCGACCAACCCACTCAGCGAACTTCTTCTTGGTCATGGTGACGCCAATCCATTTCGCAACTTCCCTAGCGACCCGATACAAAGCGTACTTTGTAAGCGCGGCTCGTGGTAGACGCTTCACGACTTGAGCGGACAAGGCGACTGCAAGTTTCCCCAGACCCTCTGCGGCCCCTTGAGCTCCCATCATCACGCCGACAAACAACGTCAAGACAAGCATCGTCTCGTCGTCGATGCTGTGGTCCTCTTCAAGGAGCTGTGGCCATCCGTGCAGGTACGCCAGCTTCTGGAGGACAACGAGAACATGCCAGAAGTACTGGGTGAGGTCGGCCGGAATCGTTCCCGCCATCCACCAGCCTCCGGGCAGGCCAACTAGCGCGGAGACTGCCGTGACGCCTCCACGATGCCAGCTGATGGAAGCACGAGCAACCCTGTGAATGACAGCGTCAGGCACGTCCGCCTTCGCCGGTGTGGTCTCGATTGCCCTCATGATGACTTCAGGCGACACATGGGCAGCTAGGGCGGATCTCAGAAACGCGGTGCGGTCAACCTTCACGCCGGGCAACTTGAGGGCTGCCCCGAGTACCCCATTCCAGACTGACAGACCCGCTTCTCCGTCATCCATCAACGCCTCACCTTCTGAGTCCTCTGTCTGTGCGGCGAAGTCTCGCCAGTGGCTGTGACCAGCTCGCGGTTTCGAAGTTCTTTGGGCAATCGAACGGAGTGTCTCGCTCGTGCTCGCCGTGTCATCTATGACAGCAGCGTCAGCACCTCCGCCTGCAGGCGCAGGGCATCGCGCAGATCCCATGAGCACCAGACCACCAGTTCAGCAGGATAGCCCTCGTACTGGTCCGCATGATGACCGACCGTGAGGAACTGACAGGCGCCGAAACACGCCATTACCGCATTTCGTGCGAAGTGGTTCTCCGGTCCCAGATTCTTGTTCCTTGGCCGGATTAGCACTGCCGGCATGCATTCACGAATAGACAGCAACGACGGCTCCTCGGAGGCGAGAACCTCGCAAGCCTTTCCAAGATGCCTTGCCAGAGTGTCAAGGTCCGTAATGCTGACGTCATACACGTGCATCCAGATTGCCTCAGACAACGTGACCCCGTTAGCTTCTGGGCGAAACCCAGTCCGCTTCCGGCTGACAGCCATCGATCGCTCTAGGGCCTGCACGCACCCTCGCTTTGTACCGTCGCAGCCCACGTCAAGCATACGGAGGAAGTCGCGAACATGGGAGTATCCGTCGCCAGAACAAGCGGCGATCAGCCCGCGACACAGTGCCGCATCAAACTCCAAGACAGCTTGCTCAAGGTCATCATGGCAAGCACGCGAATCGTCGAGGGGAATCAGTAGATCGTAGTCGGCACCGTCGAAATCCACTTCGACGCACTTCCCGCCGAGATGAGGATGCCAATCTGGCACGTCTACGAATGATCCCGAGACACCTCTCGGCAAGTCTGTCTTGGTGACGAGCAGTATTCCAAGAGGGCGGTCAACATACTGTCCATTCAACTGCTCCTCAACCAATGCCCTGTGATCAGCAAGAAGCCCTAAAACGTCCGCGTTCACCGCATCGGCGTCAACGAATCCGGTCAGTCGCTGACACACCAGCAACGGAAAGGACCCATCGTGAGCCTGAATGGCTTGGCGAATGAACTCGGTTCGCCCCTTGGGAACCTTCGCCCAACGCACAACAATGGGACACCGAGTGCCCTTGCACGCGTTTCCGAGCGCAGCCAATGCCTCTGCACCGTTCACCAACTACCTCCCAGCGGTTGTGATTGGAGCCGCAATAGCGGCGAGCCGTGCAATCAGTGGAACTGCCGGCCGAACCATGCCATCAGACTCGAACAAGAAGTTCGACTGCTCGGCCTCGGCCAGCAAGACGTCTGGGTTCTTCCCAAACCGCGCTGCGGACCCAATGTCCTCGCATATTGCGGCGTAGTCGTCATAACTGCACTGGAGTTCTTGCGGTGATTCAAGCGCAATCCTTCGAAGAACCGAGTACACACAGTACAGCCATGGAACGAAATCCGGACCGCTGGGAGACAGATGCTTGCCAATCGTGTCGATGAAGTAGCCGTAGCCTTCGTATCTTGCGCTCTCTCGAGCGAGCTGTCGTCGAGCGAGATTCAGGTACGCGAACTCGGCGTATGACGATGTACCGAGTATCTTGCCCGATTCGCGCATATGTTGGCTTGCCCAGTCGAGGTACGCTCGGGCCAGGTAAACGCTCAGGTACGGGTGACCACCGGTCTCCCCGTACATTCTGTCTACGAAACCGGGCTCCACATCCAGATGCCGAAAGACCTTGGACATCAGCAGTGAGTACTCGGAGACCGTCGCGCCGCGGGCGTGCTCGAACAGGGGGAAATGCTCGGCGTGTGTGTAGACACTCAGTTGATTGTGCTCGACTGCAATTCTGTGCGCGTCGGGCCGCTGACCCACCAACATCAACAGGTTGTCCCGTGCGAATGCAACGAGCTGCTCCAGGAGTGGCAAGACAAGTCGTGTCAGCGCCGCGCCACTCTCATTTGAGTACACCACAAGATTCCGGAACAGAATCTCGTACTCATCAATGACAAGCACTGCGCGGCTTCCCGGCAGTAGTTCGAGCTGTTGATCGATGAAGCTCCTGACGAAATCTCGTGGGAGGCTATCTCCCGCAAGTATGTGACTGAGGATGCCCTCGAAGAGCACGTTTGCCTCCGGGTACTGCTCAGTCTTTAGACATGTTTGCCTCAGCACGACAGAGCCCCTCGATTGAAGCTCAGGTCCGAAACAAGCGGTGGTCTTCCCGCTCCGTCTGACGCTACACCACAAGCGGACCCCATTCGTTTCGACGCCGCCCCTGAAGAGGCGTTCCACACTGGGGCGCGAGACCCGGGTGAGCGCGCTCGCCACAACATCGGTGACTGGGAACTCCTGCGCAACATTCTCCAGAAGTGTGACGCTGACTCCGGTCTTGCCGCCTCGTGCTTGGAGTGCCTGGATGACCGCCGATACAGCCTGCTGCTTGGCGTTCAGTAGTTGTGGACTCGCCTCCAGAGACACGTCGACGACGACATCAGCGAGCAATCGCGATACAGAGACCTCCTCCGCGAGACGCGCGCTGAGCGAGGCGACCGCAAGGATGGTTCCTTGGTTTCTAAGAATCTCGAGCGATTGTCTGCCGCCGCGAACGCCCATCATGTAGCAGGAGGTTCGGATCGGATCACCGGACATGTTGCCGATGACCAAGCTGACATCAAGTCGCGCCTCCTCGACATCCATTCTTGACTCAGCGACCGCCAGCACGTTCTCACGACGCGCCTCGCGCAATCCTGCGTCCATCGCGGAGACCATGACCTTCACGCTACGCTCTGCGTCGGCAATATCGTCAAAGAGCCGGCATGCTGACAGAGACTCCAGCTGCACAGGAGTGAGATACGCCAGAGCGGGCGTCCACACTGCGAGCCGCTCGCGCAGAAGCCGCGATCCACTGACTCCGCCAAGATCGAGGGAGGCAAACCCCTCGATTGTGCCACTCAGCATCGGGCCAATGACCAGTCTGGCTTGTTCAGCGGCGAGTGGATCACCGTATAGGGTGGCCGCCGCACGATAGGAGAAAGAAACGGCCTCTAGGAGACTCCCAAGCCCCCTCACCGCTTTCTCTTGGGCCACCGTCACAACGCTCGAATCTGTGGTTCCGCTTTGAAGGAAGTACTCGAACCCCTTGTGGAACACCTCCCTGACATGCGCGGAGAACTCCTCAGCTAGACCAACGGCGAAGGCCTCGTGCGGCGCTAAGTCGAACTCCTCTTGGTCGTGCTCGACGACATCCTGTATGAGCTCCTCAACTAGGTTCCTATAGTCTGCCCACTGGAAGATTCGGTACCGGCTGAGTGCCGCGAGCCTCTGACGTAGCTTGCCTTGCGCCTGTTCGACCGCGCCGACCGAGGGCGCTTGCGCCACGTCCTCCTGTCGCGCTGACCCCGCGGACCCGGACAACGACGCATCGAGGATCTGCGTCAGTTCGCGCGCTCTTGCCTTAGTGAACTCCGCGATGGTCCTGCGGAGCTGTCCTTCAAACAACAGGAGCTGAACTCGATCAAGCGAGCGAATCAACGTACTGAGCCGTTGCTGCGCTTCCACAGGCTGGACTACGCGGACCAGTTCTTCGACATCCTCGATGACTTGGACTGCATCCGGCACCGTAAACCCTCCTGGAATCTGCACGATGTAGAGCTAGGAATCATCCCCCTCGGCAGTCTGACATACCACCGGCTGGCGCGCTTCAGCACCGCGAATTGGGACTTGGAAAAGTCGGCATTCGGGTCGAATGCATAGCTGTGCGCATACACGTCAGATGGAGGGTGCTAGAAGGCAGCGCGCAGCAAGGACTAGACCCTCTCGCCGGGCAGCTGTTCTTGAACGGTCATCACGTCCGGGGCAGTGACCTTCCGGCTATGTACCCGCGACATTACTACACGGGCTGAGAACCCGAAGGGCATGGGGCTGGCGGTGCCGCTTGTGCTCCCCCAGGATGTGCGGGATCATCGAGCACGATCACCGAGGGAGGGGAAGACGTGCCAAACAATAGGACCCGCGCGGCCACGAGCAAGTCATTCCCATCGTTTGCCGTAGAAGCGGTCGCTGCAATGGAGGCTGTCGCCGGACGTCATCTGGAAGAGTTCGATGTCCACCACGCCTTTGATCACTGGATCGCAGAACTCTTCGAGACCACCAACAGCCAAGCTTTCGTGTACACCGATGGCGCTCACGATCATTCGATCGACTTCGCAGTTCGCGGCCTTCAGAGTTACTCCATCTACCAGTGCAAGTGCCCGACGGTTGAGACGCTGCTAGCCGCAAAGAAGCCGCCGACCTTTGATGCCGCCGCGGTGAACGAACTCTTGGAATCGGTTGCGTTCATGACCGACGACGAAGGCGAGTACAAGGCCAAGGCGAGCGTCAGGGACCTGCGCAGCGACTATCAGCTCGATCGAAACGCAGATGCGGGGGCGACCAGTCTCTCCGCGACACTGGCGATCATGGGGGAATTGACCGAGCAAGCGAAACTGCTCCTCGAGGCGCAGCGCGACATCCTCTTCTCCGAAGGCGTCACTCTCTCCTTGGTTACATGGACGGACATACTCGAGCGCGTCCACGCAATGAGCAGCGGCTCCTACGAGGACATAACGGTGGATCTGCACGTTCACAATATGGGTACGGATGTCCTCCATCAGACGGACTGGGTGTTCGCGCTCGCATCTGCAAGCGATCTTGTTGACGCGATGGAGGCCTACGGACCCCGGCTCTTCGACCTGAATGTGCGCCAAGAGATCCCGAATTCAGTAGTCAACAAGGAGATAGGGAAGACCCTGCGCCACAGCAAAGGGCGCCGGGTGTTCCACCACTTGAACAACGGCCTGCTCGTGACGTGCACTTCATTTGCCAAGAAGGGCGACCGGATACGCGTATCCGGCGCACAGGTTGTGAACGGTTGCCAGACCGTGAGTTCCGTATACCAGACATACAAGACCCTCCCCCCGCGCGAGCAAGCGCTGTTAAGGGAGGAGACTCGGGTGCAGGTCAAGGTCGTTCAGAACATCCGACCCGAACTGTTGGAACAAATCGTCATATCGACGAACAACCAGAATCCCATGAAGCCGAGGAACCTGCGGTCAAACTCCCCCGAGCAGAAAGCCATTCAGCGTCAGTTTGGGGACTTGGGATGGTTCTACGTGCGCAAGGATGGCGAGTTCGAAGCCCTTTGCGCAGCGGGTAAACGTGCCCCGTGGTTCCGACGGGCCGACTACAAGTCAACGCAGCCGGTGGGTGGCAAGAGCCGGGACCGCGTGGTCGATAACCTAACCGTGGCCAAGGCTTGGTACGCATTCGTTGGGAACTCAAACTCCGTACTCTCAGGCGGTCAAGATTACTTCGGAAACGATGCGCTCTATGCTCGTCTGTTTCGCGAGCACCCCGGTGAAGCAACACTCGCGAACTTCGTGAATCCGGAGTTTGATGGAATCGCACGAGAAACCCTTGAGGAGGGTCCGCCGAGTTCGGTGCAGTACTTGCTCGCCGTGGCGGTCTCAAGCTTCATGAGGACGACGAGCAAGAGCAGTTACACGAACAAGAGGGAGTCGCTGTTGCGTGGTATTGAGCAGGGGAAGCTCAAGGGTGACACTGCCAGCGCATCGATCACGTCCAGCGCGGCTGATCAGGCCAACTGGCTTGCTCACGACACCGCCTATCAATTCAACAACTACCTCATCAACATGGAAGATGTCCTGATAGAGCTGTTCGCGTTCTGCTTGGCCAGAAGATACGGCCCCCTCTCGGCGTCTACAACGAGGTCGATCCTAGCAACAGCAGACATCGGCGCTTGGGTCGCTTCCGGATTCACGATATCGCCCGCCGACCTGTCGACCGCCTACCCGACAGGGATTTTGACCCGGACTGGCGAGTTCGTGCGATGGGCAGCGAAGAACTACTGCGTTGAGAACAAGTTTCATATCGAGGCTTCGCCGCGGCCGAAAATGTTCTTTGCAAAGCGGGAGACCGTGAAGGCAATGCGGATGGCGATCCTGGAGAACAACAACGTGTCTCGTGATGCCGTACTTTCATGGAAGAACCAGCCAGACCGCGACTTCTTGTCCACCCTGCCCGCCATAGACATCCCCGTGGATATGTAGCGGTGTATGCTGCGGTGCTCGTGAGCTTCCACTAATGACGACACCACCAGCATCGTCGCCCGCTGCGCGGAAGACGATGCAAGCGAACCGCGGCAAGAACACTAAGCCCGAGCTCGAGCTGCGCCGACTGCTCCGTGAGGCCGGGTATCCTGGCTATCGCCTGTACTGGAAGGTGCCCGGGCACCCCGACATCGCCTACCCGGGGCGCAAGGTGGCCATCTTCGTGAACGGCTGCTTCTGGCATAGATGCCCGCGGTGCGACCCTCCAGCGCCCAAGGCGAACTCCCAATTCTGGTCCACTAAGTTCGACGCAACGCGGGAGAGGGACGCCCGCAAGTCGGCTCAGCTGGAAGCAAGCGGGTGGACGGTGGTCACAATCTGGGAATGCAGTCTCAGAGCGACGCCGGGCATCGAGGTTGCGCGGGTGACTCGCGCGCTCGACGGCTAGGTTCCATTTGGGAACCTGTCAGACCGACATGCGATTCTTCCCAGAACGAAGGGAGCCGCAAATGTCGGACCTGGCCCTGCGAGTTCAACCCCCTATACTCTGTGAAGAACCTCCCGGGTCTTACGTCCCGGGTCAACTCGACCTGATCGGAAGTCTGCGCTTGCCTCACTGGAACATCGCGGGCGAACTGTGCGAACACCGCCCCTTCACTTTCATCGATCTCTTTGCCGGAATCGGAGGATTCCGCATGGCGTTCGAATCACTCGGAGGCGAATGCGTCTTCTCCTCCGAGTGGGACAAGCACTCTGCGGCCACGTACTCTGCGAACTTCGGCGAAACGCCGTGCGGCGACATCACGGTCGAGGAGACGCAGGCTCGTATCCCGAGTCACGATCTCCTATGCGCCGGATTCCCCTGTCAGCCGTTCAGCCTCGCCGGAGTATCCAAACATACCTCACTCGGGCGAGAGCACGGATTCGCGCACCCCACACAGGGAACGCTGTTCTTCGAAGTGGCGCAGATTATCCGCGAGCGTCAGCCCTCCATGTTCCTGCTCGAAAACGTCAAGAATCTTGTCGGACATGATCGCGGGCAGACATTCAGGATCATAATGGAGACGCTTACCGATGAACTCGGCTATGACGTCAAATGGCAGGTGGTAGATGCAGCGGCGCTAGTGCCCCAGCACCGCGAACGCGTGTACCTCGTGGGATTCCGCAAGCCCACCGAGTTCGCGTTCCCTTCTCTCCCGACCGAAGGTCCGAAGCTGGAATCCATCCTTGCCGCCAAGGTCGACCCGAAGTACACGCTCAGCGACAAGCTCTGGGCGTACCTTCAGGCCTATGCGGCGAAACACCGCGCGGCAGGGAATGGCTTCGGCTTCGGCCTTGCCAGCCGGGACGGCGTCTCACGCACACTGAGCGCCCGTTACCACAAGGATGGCTCTGAGATCCTGATTCCCCAACGCGGCAAGAACCCACGACGGCTCACACCACGCGAGTGCGCGCGGCTTATGGGTTTTCCAGAGGACTTTCAGATTGTTGTCAGCGACACGCAGGCATACAGACAATTCGGAAACTCGGTCGCTGTGCCTGTTGTCGCGGCAATTGGCGACGCGATGCTTCACGCCTCTCAAGCCACCGAGCATAGCGCCGCGCAGGACGAGAAGTGCGCCTGACATGAACCTCGATGCGCTCATAACCATGATGCGCGACCACGGCGCATCGCGCCTGTACTACAAGCCCTTGGCGGCAAACGACAACAGCAAGAACCAGTACTACTTGGGGCCGAGCCTTGATGCGATGAACGTCT
The DNA here is from genome assembly GCA_964388455.1 of uncultured Eubacteriales bacterium. Lineage (GTDB taxonomy): Bacteria > Actinomycetota > Coriobacteriia > Anaerosomatales > JAAXUF01 > JBBRWO01. The sequence continues at coordinate 67,441 of CAYMAN010000004.1, read as the reverse complement.
TGCCGACAGGACCTGCGATGGCCGAGGTCGGCAGCCATGGGAAAGCCATCCTGAAGGCGGCGTTGAACTTCTCCTGGTTGACCGACGAAGGTTCGCCTTGCCCCGCTCCGCACGCGCGGGTCATCTTCTATCCGCAGTACCCGGAGGTGCGGCTTGGATCACTGTCGGTCGCATGCGCCGCAGCACCGAAAGCGATGCTGGCAAGCAGAGAGCCCGGCAGGGTTCTGCTTCTCGGCGTGACGTCGGACAACCGGATTCTTGCTCGACTCATTGGCCCCGACGACGCTGCACGTGAGGAACTCCTCAGCAGGCCGCTGGTTTCGGTCGTGGGCGTGTTCACAGAGATTGACATGGGCCAGTCCCCTCGGAAGGAACTGCTCGCTGCACTTCGGCGCATTGCGGATGAGGGCTGGCTGGATGCATCGCGACTGGACTCCGCAGGCGACCTGCTCCCGTGTCTCGGGACAAACTGCGGTGGGATGACCCTCGAGGCGGCTCTTGGGGTGCGACCGAATTCCATCGCTGGTCCCGACTTCGCCGGCTGGGAAATCAAGCAGCACGGAGTAACCAACCTCGAGCGCCCGCATGCCGGCACACTCACGCTTATGACACCGGAGCCGGACGGGGGCTGGTACAAGGACCAAGGCGTTGAGTCGTTCATCCGAACATTCGGGTACGCAGACACGCTCGGACGTGTGGACCGTCTCAACTTCGGCGGCCACCACAACGTCGGAAGCGTCAACAGCCGAACCTCACTTGGGCTCACGCTTGTTGGCTTCGACTCGGGGCGGTGCCGGGTCTCTGATGCGGCGGGATCGCTGGACTTGGTTCGGCGCGATGGCACCGTCGCAGCAAGTTGGAGTTTCGCCAAGCTGCTCAACCACTGGCGCAAGAAGCACGCACGAGCTGCATACGTGCCGTCGTTGCGACGCCCCGGCCAAGTAGCGGCCTACAGTTACGGCCACAAGGTCTGTCTCGGTGTTGGCACCAGCTTCGAGCTCCTACTGGGCGCCCTCGACCGAGGCGCGGTCTTCTACGATCCAGGCCTGAAGCTCGAAGACGCGAGTAGTGCGCGACCCAAGACCAAACGGCGGAGTCAGATTCGCGTTGGATTCGGCAACCTGCCTGACCTGTATGAGACGTTCGAGTATGTCGATACCAGAACGCTCTAGTTAGCGTCCGACACAGGGTCCCCGCCCAAATGGATGCAAACGTAGTGAGCAGTCTATGTCCGTCACACCACTCGGGGACTATGGAGTGGGCGCGATCGCCCGCTTCAGATTGATCGTGGCACCATCGAGTCTCGTCAGCAGGTAGGATACCGTGCTCAATATGTTGAGACAGTCCAGCTCTGAGAACACTGATGGCACAACCGCATCGACTGTGGTGTGGGCGACCGGGTTCCTGAACCCCGTAACCACGCCTCGAGACAGATGCGCCTGGCCCTCCTGGATGTTCACTTCGCTGTCGGTTGCCAGAGTGTTGAGCTGGATCGCCGGAAGTTTGGATGCGTAGTCCTTCTTTGATCCAAACACGTGATTGACCAGATCAGAACCGTCTATGGTCTCACCCGTCAGCCTCCGAATCTCGTCGCAATACAGCTGAACGCCCTGCGCAGCCGCATCACCATACATCGCCGCCCTGTAGTACTTTTCGACACCAGTCTTCAGGGTGGGGTGAAGGTGTCTCCAATGCAGATGTGGATACTCGGGGACAATGTTGTGAAGAGCTTTGAGTATGGGCGAGAAGCTCTCGCTCACGTCATCGCCGCCAAGTGCATCGACTATTAGCTGAGTATCGGCCTGCACTTCCGGAGGCAGTGTCTTCATCCACGCCGCCGCATCTACGCCAATCGTCTCCTTGACGTGCGCTTGCTTCTTCTCCTTGCGCTTGGCTCGCCACTCGGAGCTCACCTTCGACACCAGCTCTGAGAGATACGCGCGGAGCTTCACCATTTCGGGATGCTCCCAGTTAATTGACTGGCGGTTCGTTGAGATGACGTCTTCATCCAGTAGCTCAATGAAGTCGACCGTAATCCGGCCCGTGAGATACTGATAAAAGTGACTTGAGGCGCTGCTGGAAAAGAACTCGGGTGCGTTGACCAGTTTCCCGCGGGAGAACAGCGCAATCCCCCGCAGCCCCGAGGACGGTCGCAAGGGCTTATCTGACGTAATCAATTCGCCTGTTAGTTTGCCAGCGTATGGGGAATTCGGCTCAATCAGCCCATCATCGGCAATGTCCCATTCGAACTCCTTGGTTATGGTCCCGTACCGGCGGCCTTCGTCAACCGGAACTACCCGCCCGCGGGGTGAAATGAGGGTCACATTAAACGTATTGTCGATGATGAAGATCCGCGACAGGCTGTCGGCCAAGTTGTCAGTGTCAAAAGGGGACTTTCGCTTCAGGTTGGAAAGCGTAATGGTCGTTCCATCGGCCTGACTTGTGGCGGTCTCGATTTCCCCCGCCGTGGGGCGGTAGACTCCCTCGGCGCGACACAGTTCATCCCAGTCAAGCACCAGCGTATTCGACTTGCCGCTCTGTCGAGAGGTGATTGTGACCGTCTTCGCCAACCCGAACAGGGCCAGCTTTCCGAGGCCCTTTCTTCCGATGGGCAGTCGTCCGAGCCTGATCGAGGGATTGTCTCCGTCCTCATCTCGTCTGTCCCTACCGATCACGAGGAACTTCGTGTTGAGCTCGGCCAACGAAAGGCCCACGCCATCGTCCTCGACCTGAATCTGCGCTGGGACTCCATTCTCTTCTGTGAGGCGTATCACCACGTTCTCCGCGTCAGCGTCGTACGCATTGGACACGAGTTCGGCCACCGCCGGGGGGAGCTTGGAGTACATACTGACCCCGAGGTGTTTAACCGTGCGTGGGTCGAACCTCATTTCGAATGGAGACTGTTTCACGCTGAACGCCCGCCCGCCTGGCTGACCTGACGAATGATCTCCTGTGCGTGTTCGCGGATGAATGGCACAGGAAGGGCATTGCCAATCATGAGTGCCATGTCTAGTTTCGATACCTTGCCGTCGACAATGAAGGCGTAGTCGAGGGGGAAGCCCTGCAGCAGCGCCGCCTCACGCAGCGTGATACACCGGTCTTCCTCAGGGTGCAGGAACCGACCCTTCGATGGGCTAGCACATCCTCCGGTTATTGTTGGGGCGGGCTTGTCCCAAGACATACGTCCATACACATCGTTAAAGCCGTCCGGATGTCGCTTGTGACATGGCAGGACATACTCTTCGGGCAGGTCGCTGCGGCTGCCTCCGTTTGGGGGGATCATTCCAATCATGCGCTTGATTCTGTCTGAGCGATTCTCCGGCACGTCGTGGAGTGGGTCACCGCTGGCTCCTGGTTTCGGGAGACCCCCGATTGCATCCCGTACAGTACGTCTGTCCGATTTTAGCGCGGCAACGCGGACGCTCGTCCCATGGCCTGCCGCATACACAAGACGCCGACGGCGCTGGGGCACTCCCGCATCGGCAACGTTGAGAACTCTCCAGTCGCCCTCGTAGCCGAGCTCCTTCATGTTGTCGCAGAAGGTGCTGAACCGAGCGTCGCTAGCTAGGCCCGGCACATTCTCAAGCATAACGGCCTTGGGCATGAAGGACTCGACGAATCGGAAGAACTCGGAAATCAACTCATTCCGTTGGTCGTCGACTGACCCGCAGCGGTTTCTGGTTCTGATTGACGAAAACCCCTGGCACGGCGGACAGCCAGCAAGCAGATCGAGGTCCCCCGGCTTGAGAGAGAGCGCCGTCATCAATGCCGCACAATCGACATCCCGAATGTCGCCCTCTTGCACAAGAACATCCGGGTGATTTGCGCGATAGACCTGCAAAGGTTTATCCGCGAGGTCAACTCCCCACAGGACTGTGAACTCGGCCTGCTTCAGTCCCGTCGTCATCCCACCGCATCCGCAGAATAGGTCGATTGCGGTGCGAGTTTCCTCCACAGCTGCTCCACCCAATTGATCCACTGATACTCCCTCCACACCCCATGCTATCTGACGTGTCAACGCGGCCCCGTTTGCAGTGGCGGGGCGCCTGCCCGCATCGCAAAGCCCACGTGATGCTCCGCTGTCCCATTCGTCAATCAAGTGTGAAGAAGAGAAGCAGACCAGCCACCCCTTGCGGTGACTGGTCTGCGTGAGTTCTTGGTCGCGGGGGCCGGATTTGAACCGACGACCTTCGGGTTATGAGCCCGACGAGCTACCAGACTGCTCCACCCCGCAATGTTCAATTCGCCTTTTAGGGCGACGCACAAGGTAACATACCCTGCTTCCGCCGCGCAACACCCCACGAACTCCTCGGCTGTCGTCAGGCAGGCTGGCAGCGCTCCCACGTATGGATGGTATTCATGGTGATATGGACACTCTTCCTTCCATCCCTCGCGTCGAGCGAACAGAGTCGCTTGAGCAAGAGCCGCGTCCTGGGCCGCTCGGACGATAGCCTGCCCCCATCGGCATTCCTCTGGATCGTAAACTCCGCATTGCATACTAAACTCGGCAGGTTTAGTGAACACAACCCGATGAGGGCCAACGCATAGCCGGCCTTGCTCAGCCACTACCCTAGGGCTAATATTCAGTGTACTACTAATATTCATGTCAGACGTGAATATGTTGGAGGTACTGAATATGGCTCAGCCGAAACGAGCTGTCCGAGAGCTTGAAGCAGCATTTCGCGAAGCGGGCATCAGGAACGTCGAGGCCGCGGGAGACCATGTCCGCGTGTCCCTTGGTGAACAACGCCCTCTCGAAGTGAAGGCGATCAGCGTGGGGCACGGTCGTCCCCAAGAGGTGCGCAATGCTCTCGCTCACTTCCGAGCGACCTATCCTGACGCCGCGGCGACATTTGTTGCCGGCCACTTCACGACAGGCGCCGTCGAACTCCTCGAGGAGAGCCGGGTCAACTACCTCGATGACTGCCGATTTGTGTTCACGTTCGATAACCCTTTTGTCGCGATACAACGAGATCGAGACTGCCAGCACGTGCGCAAGACGCCGGGAGCATCTGCGCTCGGCGGCCAAATCGGTGTCGCTGTCCAAGTGATACTGCTGGACCCACGAGAGTGGTGGCAGGTCACAGATCTTGCTGTCGCTGCTAATGTGGCCCCCGGCACGGCCCAGGCAGCGCTCAAACGGCTCGAGGATGCGGAGTTGATGTTCGCAGCGGGAGTCGGGCCAAACAAGCGCAGGCGGGTGCTGGACAAGGGGGCGCTGCTCGACCTCTGGGCCATTGACGCCCAGAAGGATCGCAATCGGCTTGTGAGCGCGCACGTGTACGCTCAGGGACCGAAGGATCTGGCAGAAGCGGTCTCCGGGCGCCTGACCCAGGGACATATCGGCCACGCCGTGACCGGCGCCGCCGCCGCGCTGCTGATCGCGCCCCATGCGACCGAGGTGCGCATGTGTGAGGTGTGGGTGAATTCGACAGTGAGTGCCGACCTGATCACTGCCGCGCTCGGTACTCCCCCGGTTGAGAAGGGCGGAAACGTCATAGTCCTGCGCGCCAGGACTGACGCACCACTCTTCCGAGCCCAGGGGGAGGATGGGGTAGTCGTTGCGAATTCCCTGCGCGTATATGCGGACCTTCTGCAAGATCCCAAACGCGGTCAAGAACAAGCGCAGTTCTTGCGAGAGACGAAGATGGGATTCTAGATGGCTGACGGAGTGCTTCGCGCAAGCGACTACGACGACTACACCACCGGCCTGTGCGAGCGAGCGCAGTTGACACTGCTGAAGTGCGCCGGCCCGTGGGGTGACCGCATCTACCTCACTGGTGGCTTGGTGCCCCGATACCTGATCACCAAGTTGCCCGAGTACGCCCGGCCGCACGTGGGCACGACCGATGTCGACCTTGTCGTCGGAGTCGCAGTGATGGAAGAAGGCCCCGAGCCGTATGCAACGTTAGTGAAGAACATGACGACGGCCGGATTCCGCCAGTACAAGGATGCGGTCGGAGATAGTGCCTCGTTTCGTTGGTGCATCGAGATCGACGGCAAGACGGTCATCATCGAGTTTCTGACTGAGCAAGGCGTCGAGCCCGGGACGATTGTGCGCCCGCGACAGGGCACGGGAGCGAAACTCGGTGCGTTCGAGGTCAGGGGAGCCAGTCTCGTCGCGTTGGACTTCGTTGAGCGAGAAATCCGAGGAGTGATCGCCGACGGCAACGAGAGCTTCGGTACGATCCGCGTCGCGAACCTGATGCCGTTCATCACCCTGAAGGCTTTCGCAATGCACGAGCGCGGGGCGGTGAAGTACAAGGATGCCTACGACATCGTCTTCACGTTGTCGAACTGGCAGGGTGGTCCGGCGGCAGCGGCGGCGGCAGCAAAGACAAGTCCGATAATCGGTGAGTCGGTGGTGTCAGAAGCGCTCGGGCTTCTGGCGGATCACTTCGCTCACGAGGGCATGGACGGACCGGGTCAGTACAGTGGCTTCCTCTACGACGAGTATCAGGACGAGGAAGACGAAGCGCAGCGGCTACGCCTTGAAGCCGTGGCGGTGGCCCAAGCGTTCCTGACTGGTTTGTAGGTCAGGCATGCCTATAGGGTCTGAATCTCGATTGACTGAGGCTACACAGAGCGAGTTATACGCACACTACCCACACTCTGCGTATAGCTCACTCGCGCCTCAGCCCTCTCGGCTATTCCCGCACGAGGTCACACCGACACCCACTCGTTCTCAAAGAACTCCGCAAGCGGCATGCCCCCGGTCCCGACGACCAGTGTCTGCGCCCCTGGGTGAGCCAGCGAGAATGCAGCCAGACCGGAGAGCGCGCCCTGGTCACCGCCGCTCTTCACCTCCACCGCCGTGAGTCCCTGCGCGGTCTTCAGCACGTAGTCGACCTCGAGATCCACCCCCGCACGCCGATCGCGCCAGTAGTGCAGGTTCGTGAATGGATCTGCGCGCGTCATGGTGTTCAGGTGCGCTCCCACCGCAGCCTCGACCAGCCGCCCCCACCACTGTGGCTCCGCTCGAGCGGCACTGAACGTGCGTGGATCGAAAGCGGACATCAGTGCCGTGTTGTGGACAACGAACTTCGGCGACGATCGGCGTCTGCGAACCGCCTCGGCTGAGTACTTCTGTAGGCCGGTGACCATCCCGGCGCCGTCGAGCAGCTCCAGGTAGTGGGCGACGGTTGTCGTGTTGCCCGCATCCTGAAGCTGACCCAGCATCTTCTCGAACGTCAGAATCTGTCCCGCGTACTCGCACGCCAGCGAGAACACCTGGCGCAACAGCGCCGGCTTGTCGATCCTCGTCATCAATAGAATGTCGCGCGAGACGCTGGTCTCTACCACCGCATTGGTGATGTAATCGCGCCACCGCGAGGGCTCGTCAATCAATGACGCGGCGCCGGGATACCCGCCGTAGTAGATGAACGTGTCCACATCCCAGCCAAACGCCTCGCGGCACTCCGGCCATGTCCAATGGCTCGCCCGAATCACCTCAAAGCGTCCCGCCAGGCTTTCGCTCAGCCCCTGTTGCATCAGCAGCGGCGACGATCCCGTCAGCACGACTCTGATGTCCCGCTCGTTCCACGAGTCCTCGTCCCAAAGTCGTTTGACCAGGGCCGACCAATCACTGACCTTCTGTATCTCATCGAGAAAGAGGATCACGGGCGACTTCGAGGTGTCGTGAACCGTGCGGGCCTCGACCCACATCTCGGAGAGCCACTGGCTCGATTGAAGACCGGGGATGTCCGCACTCCCCGACACCACCGGCAGGGTCACGTCCCGCAGCGCGCTTTGCACCGACGTTGTCTTGCCCACCTGTCTAGGACCCAGCACGATCTGGATGAATCGACGGGGCTCCACCGTGAGACGGCGTCGAAGAACCCCTGTTATCGGCCTCTCGTACATATTCTCACCAGCCATTTCACACTTAACTCAATGTCTTGAGATGATTATCTCACCGTATTGAGTTAATCTCAAACGCGCGATTCCGCGCGGTTCAGCTTCCAGTCAGCTTCCGGTAACCCCCGCCTGCCACACTTCTCCCCATGCCACCACCCACCGCCACACCCGCGCCCGCACCACCCGCCGACCTCACCTTCGCCCAGGCCTGGTCGCTCTGGCTCGCCTACCGCAGCGCGGGCACACACCCTCTGCGCGCCTCGACCCGCGCGGACTACGACAGCATCTACCGGCGCCATCTGTCCCCCGCCTTCGCCGAGACACCGCTGTCTAACTTCAACGGTCTCGCCATCGCGAACTTCACCATCGCCCTGAGCGCGACAGGCATCTCGGCGAAGCGCGTCAGCAACGTCCTCATCCCGCTGCGCGCGTGTCTGCGCTGGCACCACCGGATCGGAACGTTTCCCGCCGACCCGGGGCCGTGGTTCGACGCGTCAGCGCCCGCAGCCGACGAGCGACTGATCCTCACGCCAGCCCAGATCGAAGCGCTCCTGGCAGAGCTGCCGGCGTTCTACCGCCCGATGATCACCTTCGCCGCCTACGTGGGAGTCCGCGCCGGCGAGCTCCGCGCGCTCACGTGGCGCGACGTGGACCTGGTCGCGCACACGGCCACCATCGACAAGACGCTCTTCCGCGACCGCCCCCAACGCTCGACCAAAACCGGACACGACCGCGTGGTGCCACTCCCCCCGCACGTCGCCGATGCGCTCCGAGGCTGGCGCGCCGAGTGCCCCTCATGCGACCGCAACCTGGTCTTCCCGCAGCCCAACGGCAAGCCCCTCGATCTCGACATCTTCCGTGCGCGCGTCTTCAAGCCGGCCGTACTCCGAGCCGGCCTGCCCCCTCGGCTGCGCTTTCATGACCTGCGACATACCAGCGCCAGCCTCTACCTGCAGTCGGGCGCCACGGTCCGCGAGGTCATGGACATCCACGGGTGGCGGCAGATGCAGACGGCGATGCGCTACCTGCACACACCCGACACGCTCGCGACTGCGGCCGAACGGCTGTCAGCCCTACGCGAAAGCCCGGCCGACTCCAGTGCGGGACGCGAAACCCCCGGCGGCTGACCACACGTCCATCCCGCTCCTGCGCCCGCGGTCACACCGCCCACAGTTCCCCCACACCCCGGGAGTACACTCGGACGACGCCCGCAGCACCCACTGGCTCAGGAGTCCCTCCATGACGCAGAAGCTCATCAAGCACGGCAACGGCCTCGCACTCGTGATCGATCCGTCGCTCCTCGAGATCATCGGCGCCACCGTGGATACGGAACTCACCATCACCACCGACGGCAACGCGCTCACCATCACCCCCGTGAAGTCCGCCGAGGACGAGCACCTCATCGCCGCCAAGTACGCCACCGACGAGGCCCTCAAGCGCTACGGCGGCACCGTCTACAAGCCCTCAAAGTAGCGTCGCGCGGCACCAGCAAAACCCACTCTGGTCTTGCCAGCGAGGTCACAAGCACGTAGCATCTCCAGAACTCGAAGGGGAGTAGCCGGCCTGAACTCTGGGCGGCGCGTTCGTCATTACGGACCGATCGGTCCCGGACGCGCACTAAGCGGCAAGACCTTCGGCATGTATCCATGCCGGAGGCCCATTCTCGAATGCCTCTGGACTACAGCAAGGAGGCGTTCGGCATACAGATTCTGCTCAAACTCCCCGAGACCATCGGCTAACCCTCTCCTGCAACAAGAAAGGCACAACCCCAATGGGCGAACTTCTTCCGTGGCTACTATTCAGCGTTGTTATCGTCGTTCTGCTGCTTCTCGACCTCATGGTCGCGCATCGTACCGATAAGGAGACGAGCGTCAAGGAGGCCATCTGGTGGTCTGTTGGCTGGATCAGCCTCGCGCTCATCTTTGGTGCCGGTCTGTGGCTATGGCGCGGCGAAGTTGTGGCTCAGCAGTACCTCGCCGCCTACCTCATCGAGAAGTCGCTGAGCGTCGATAACCTGTTCGTGTTCGTCATCGTGTTCTCGTCGCTAGGAATCGCGGCCAAGTACCAGCACAAGGTCCTGTTCTGGGGCATCCTCGGCGCGATCGTGTTCCGTCTCATGTTCATCTTTGGCGGAATCGCGCTGCTCGAGCGCTTCCACTGGATCATCTACGTGTTCGGCGCATTCCTCGTCCTCACCGCAATCAAGATGTGGCGAACAGACGAGGCGAGCGGTGACCCTCGCCGCAACCCGCTGGTCCGGCTGGCCGAGCGCTACCTGCCCATCGACTGCGGTTACCAGGGCGGAGCGTTCGCTTACCGCTCCGGCGGGAAGCTCATTTTCACCGGTCTGGCGCTGGCTCTGATCGCCGTCGAATCGGCCGACCTCGTCTTCGCCGTCGACTCCGTGCCGGCCGTGCTCGCCATCTCCAGCGACCCGTTCATCGTCTTCACGTCCAACGTGTTCGCGATTCTCGGCTTGCGGTCGCTGTACTTCGCGCTCGCGGGCTGCATGAACCGGTTCCAGTACCTTCACTACGGTCTCGCCATCGTTCTCGGATTCGTGGGTGCCAAGATGTTGCTCGTCGACGTGGTGCACGTTCCGATCCCGCTCTCGATCGCAGTCATCCTGGGCACTGTAGGCACTTCGATGGCCTACTCCGTGTGGAAGACCCGCAATGGGTGTGAGCTCCCCTCGGAGCCTGCCAACACCACAGAATAAGCCCAGCCATTCCGCGTTCGACTCCATCGGCCCACACAGCGTGCTGGGCCGATGGAGTCAGCGTGTGACCGCTACTCGGCGGGGCACTCAACCAGTGCATCGTCTGCGAGCAGCAGGTGCAGGATGCGGTGAAGCTCCCTGGCATCTGGCATCGACAGGTTCACGCACGATGCAATCTGGCCAGGCACGGCCGCGGCTTGCGTCTTGAGGGCGCGACCTGCGGCGGTCAACCGGATCAGGACGTTGCGTTCGTCCTCAAGGCTGCGCTCGCGCTGAACCAAACCTTGCGACTCGAGCTTCTTGAGCAGCGGCGTGAGCGTTCCCGAGTCCAGAAACAGCCGCTCCCCCAGCGCCGTGACGGTCTCGCCGTCGCGCTCCCACAGGGCGAGCAGCGTGATGTATTGCGTGTAGGTCAGCCCGAGCGGGTCCAGGACGGGGCGGTAGAGCTTGATGATCCGCCGAGACGCCGCGTAGAGCGGGAAGCACAGCTGGTTGTCGAGTCTCAGAGCCGAGTCGTTCATGGAGTTCTCCTCTAGAGCAGTGCCTCGACGCGGGCCTCGATGTCGGCCGGCTTGAAGGTGGGGCCGAAGCGCTTCACGACTGTGCCGTCCCGGTTCACGAGGAACTTGGTGAAGTTCCACTTTATGTCATCGCCCAGGACTGACTGCCTCAGATCAGCGAGAATCTTGCGAAACGCGCTCGCCTCGGCGTCGTCGGCGTCGGTCTTGGCGGCGGACTTGAGATAGGTGAAGAGCGGGGCCGCGTCGGCACCGTTCACGTCGATCTTCGCGAACCGCGGAAACGTTGTGCCGTACTTGAGCGTGCAGAACTCGGTGATCTCCTCGTCGGTGCCCGGCGCCTGGCTCAGGAACTGGTTGGACGGGAAGTCGAGGATCTCGAAGCCGCGGTCGTGGTACTTCTCGTACATGGCCTCGAGGGCCTCGTACTGCGGCGTCAGGCCGCACTTGGTGGCGGTGTTGACGATGAGCAGGACCTTGCCGTCGTACTGGGACAGCGCGACGTCGGTGCCGGTGCCGTCTTTCACGGTGTAGCTGTGAACCGTCATATGAGGATCTCCGTTTCTGGGTGAAGGTTGCGGGCAGTGATCAGGAGGCGCAGACGGGGCTGACCCGAACCTGGGCCGCGAGGCCGACGGGTAGCGAGATCAGCTCGTTCTCGAGCTCGAGTTCGATGAAGCGCGGATGGCGCTCCGGATACCTGGCCAACACGCGGGCGAACCCACCCACGCGAAGACCGAGGAGCGCGTAGTAGCCAAGCTCGCGCACGGCCTGGCTTGCCGACTCGATGCGGAACGCCACGTTGGCAGGCACGTCGAGCAGGGTCTGGAGCGGCGAGTTCGAGGTCGTATCGGTGTCGTGCATGCCTACCTCCGAAGACTGAGCCCAAGGGCGGGCGCATTGGTCAATCACGATGACGCAATCGGATTGTACACAATCTATCTGCGGAACGCAAGGACGCTGCGCCGAGCACAAACCCGTGACCATGCGTGACCTACCGTATATACATGGGTATACTCGTCACACGACCACACCCCGTCCTCGGCTCAGGAGCACGCCATGATCAAGAAGCTCGTCCGCCACGGCAACAGCCGCGCCCTCATCATCGACAAGCCCATCCTCGAGATCATCGGCGCGACCGAGGACAGCGAGTTCACCATCACCACCAACGGCACCTCACTCACCATCACACCGGTCAAGTCCGCCGAGGAGGAGCGTCGGCTGGCGTTCGAGTACGCGCTCGAGGAAGCGAACCAAGCCTGGGGCGGCGCGCTGAAGCGTCTGGCGCAGTGACATGGAGCCACTCTTCCTGACCTTTGATGAGGTCGTTGCGATCAACATCGACCAGGTCAACCGCTACGGTGGATTGGCCGGGGTTCGCGATGAGGGGCTGCTGCTTTCCGCGCTGGCAATGCCGCAGGTCGGCTTCGGCGAGGAGTACGCACACAAGGACCTCTTCGAGATGGCCGCTGCGTACCTGTTCCATCTCGTGAACAATCATCCGTTCGTGGACGGCAACAAGCGGGTCGGCGCCGTCACCGCGCGCATCCTTCTCGCGCTCAACGGCGTCGCCATCGGCATGCCCGAGGACACGATCTACGACCTCGTCATCGCCACAGCCGAGGGCCGCGCCGACAAGGCCGCCATCGCAGCCGCCTTCCGCGCCCACAGCCGTCGCCCGTAGCCGAGTCTGCGCGCTCGCCCGTCGGCGCCCGCCCCCTACTCCTCGCGGTTGCCCGCGTCGTTGTCCCGGATCGCCGCTCGGCGGATCTTGCCGTTGACCGTCTTGGGCAGCGCTTCCACGAAGTCGATGATGCGCGGGTACTTGTACGGCGCGGTCCGCTTCTTCACCCAGGTCTGCAGCTCCTTGGCGAGTTCGTCGCTGCCGGCGTAGCCGTCGTTCAGCACGATCGTCGCCTTGACGGCCTTGCCGCGGACGTCGTCGTGCACACCCGTGACCGCGCACTCGCGCACGGAGTCGTGCTCGAGTAGCACGCTCTCGACCTCAAACGGCCCGATGCGGTAACCGGACGACTTGATGACGTCGTCGTTGCGGCCCACGTACCAGAAGTAGCCGTCCTCATCGGCCCAGGCGATGTCGCCGGTGTGGTACCAGCCGTCGTGCATCGCCTCGTTGGTCTTCTCCTCGGCGCGGTAGTAGCCGAGCATGACGCCGTCCGGACGCGGGTCGAGCTTGAGGACGATCTCACCGGTCTGGCCGGGCGCGCACTTCACGCCGTCGTCGTCCTGGATCTCGATGGTGAACTGCGGGGACGGCTTGCCCATCGAACCCGGCTTGCAGACCATGCCCACCAGGTTGGCGACGAGCAGCGGCGTCTCGGTCTGGCCGAAGCCCTCGACCAGGTCCAGACCGGTGTGCTCGCGCCAGCCCTCGAACAGGTCGGGGTTGAGCGCCTCGCCGGCGGTCGTGCAGAAGGTGAGCGACGACAGGTCGTGCTCGGCCATGCCGGCGGCCATCATCATGCGAAACATCGTCGGCGGGCAGCAGATGGTGGTGATGCGGTGGCGGTCGATCATCGCGAGTATCTCGGCGGGATCGAAGCGGTCGAAGTCGTAGGTGAATACGCACGCCTCCATCGCCCACTGGCCGTAGAGCTTGCCCCAGACCGACTTGGCCCAGCCGGTGTCGGCGATCGTCAGGTGGTTGCCGCCATCGCTGACGACGTTGTGCCAGTGCTTGGCGGTGGGGATGTGCGCCAGCGTGTAGGCGCCGTCGTGCAGCACCATCTTGGGGTTGCCGGTGGTACCCGAGGAGAAGTAGAGCAGGAACGGGTCGGCCGCGAGCGTGTCGACGCGCGCGAACTCGGGCGACGCCTCAGTGACGCCGGCGTTGAAGTCGAGCCAGCCCTCGCGCTCGGTGCGCGCGGCGCAGATGCCGTCGGGCCCGCTGAGCGCAGGCCCCATACCGGCCGCAGCAGCAGCGACCGGGTCGGCGATCGTGCCACCACCGCCGCCGTTCATGATGAGCTTCGTCTTGAGCGACGGGCAGCTCGGCTGCACGTTGTCGACGGTACGGGCGATGTCGCCGATCGACGTGCAGATGATCGTCGAGATCTGCGCGCTGTTGAGGCGGTACTCGAGGTCGTGCTCCTTGAGCATGAACGTGGCCGGGACCAGGATCGCGCCCAGCTTGTGCAACGCCACGGCGGTGAACCAGAACTGGTAGTGACGGCGCATGATGACCATGACCACGTCGCCCTTGCCGATACCCTGCGATGCGAGGTAGTTCGCAGTCTTGTCGGACCAGTGCTTCATGTCGGCGAAGGTGAAGGTGTGCTCCTCGCCCTCTGGGTTGCACCACACCATGGCGCGGCGCTCAGGGTCGTTTACTGCGATGTCGTCGACCACGTCGTAGCCGAAGTTGTAGGTCTCGGGATAGTGCAGGCCAAAGCTCGTAAGCAGGCCGTTGTCGTCATACGTCTCGTCGACATAGCGCAGGTTGATCTCTCGCACGGGGGTCCTCTTCTCGGTCGGCGCGGCGTCCGCGCGTCCGTTGGCGCCACCTGATGGGCACCGTCTGGGCGGGCTGGGCCTAGCGAATCTCCGCGTCGTTCTCCTTGAAGACGATCGCAAGGAACGTGCAGGGCTCTCCACCGGTGGCGATCATGCCGTGACCGCGGCCGGAGTCGTAGTAGACGGTGTCGCCAGCGACGAGCTCCTCGGCGTGATCCTCGAACGCGAAGCGCATCGAGCCGGTGAGGATGAAGTCGAGCTCCTGGCCGGCGTGGCGCGAGAGCGTGATGGGCGCGTCCTGCTGCTCGGCGACGAACGGTGCGGTGACCACGAACGGCTCGGCGAGCTTGTGCTTGAAGTTGGGAGCCAGGTGGCGGTACTCGAAGCCGGCGCGGCGCCTCATCGACAGCCCCTCGCCCGCACGCACGACGGAGTATCCCGAGAGGTGCGGGTTCTCGCCGGTGAGGAGCTCGATCATGTCGACGCCGAGCTTCTCGGCTGCTCGGAAGAGGAAGGTGAACGTCGGGTCCTGACCGCCGGCCTCGATGGTCTCGTACTCGGCGACGGTGATGCCGGTGGCCTCGGCCAGCTCCTGCATCGTGAGGCCGCTGTCCTCTCGCAGTGCGTGGATTCGCTTCGCGACTTCCGCGACGTTCGGGTCCATGCGCGTGTTCCCCTCCCCCAGGCGGCGCGATGTCGCACCCGCCCTCTACAATGGTCGAAAGCCAGTACATTCTAGACGCACCTCGCAGTCAAGGAGCCCGGCATGCGCATCGCACCCGGAGTCGCGCCCGACATCAAGCGGTTCACCGTCGTCACCGGCCACTACGGTTGCGGCAAGACGAACCTGTCCATCAACCTCGCGCTCGACCTGACGGCGCGCTACTCGCAGGTCACGCTGGTGGACCTCGATGTCGTGAACCCGTACTTCCGGTCGTCGGACTACACCGCGATGCTCGAGCGCCACGGGGTGCGCGTGATAGCCCCCACCTTCGCGGGCACCACGCTCGACACGCCCGTGCTCTCGCCCGCGATCGCCTCGGCGTTCGAGAGCGAAGGCGCCGTCATCTTCGATGTGGGTGGCGACGACGCGGGCGCGACGGCACTCGGCCGCTACAGCAAAGACATCGCGCCGCTCGACTACGACCTGCTCTACGTCATCAACCGCTATCGCAGCCTCACCACCACGGCCGAGGAGGCCGCTGCGCTGCTCGCGGAGATCGAGGGTGCCGCGCACCTCAAGGCGACCGGCGTCGTCAACAACTCGCACCTGCGCGGCGAGACCACGGCAGCCACCGTGCGCGACTCCCTCGAGTTCGCGCGCGAGACGGCGCGGCTTCTCGGCCTGCCGCTGCGCTTCACCACGGTGCCGGTCGCGCTCGCGGACGAGTTCTCGGCGGGCGCCGCCGGGCAGGACCCTGCGGGCTTCATCGAGAATGCGTATCCTGTACAGATTCACGTTCGCACCCCCTGGGAGGACCCCTCCGAGGTGGACGAGGAGGTCAGCTAAGCAATGCCGAGAATCATCGTCGCCGAGCACTACTGCAAAGGCTGCTCGCTGTGTGTCGAGGTGTGTCCCCGCGACTGCATCGCGCTGGACCCCGACCGCATCACCGCCAAGGGGTATCACCCCGCCGTCCTCACTGACGAGTCGCGCTGCACGGGCTGCACCAACTGCGCGTTGATGTGCCCTGAAGTCGCGATCACGGTCGAAAGGTAGGCTCACGTGTCCGAGAAAGTACTGATGAAGGGCAACGAGGCGCTCGCCGAGGCCGCGATCCGCGCCGGCTGCCGCTCGTTCTTCGGCTACCCCATCACGCCCCAGACCGAGGTCGCGGCGTACATGGCCAAGCGGATGCCCAAAGAGGGCGGCATCTACCTGCAGGCCGAGAGCGAGGTCGCCGCGATCAACATGGTCTACGGCGCCTCAGCCGCGGGCGCGCGCGTCATGACGTCATCGAGCTCGCCGGGCATCTCGCTCAAGGGCGAGGGTATCAGCTACATGGCCGGCGCAGACCTGCCCGGCGTCATCATCAACATCCAGCGCGGCGGTCCGGGCCTGGGCGGCATCCAGCCCTCGCAGGCCGACTACTTCCAGGCGACCAAGGCGACCGGCCACGGCGACTTCCACCTCATCGTGCTCGCGCCCTCGACCGTGCAAGAGATGGCCGACACCGTCTACGACGCGTTCGACCTGGCCGACACCTACCGCACGCCGGTCATGATCCTCGCCGATGGCATGCTCGGCCAGATGATGGAGCCCGTCGTCCTGCCTGAGCGCAAGACCGAGTTCATCGACAAGCCGTGGGCCGTCACCGGCACGCACGGCAAGCGCCCGCACAACGTAGTCAACTCGCTGCACCTCCAGCCCGAGGACCTCGAGGCCACCAACGTCGAGCGCTTCGAGCGTTACGACCGCATCAAGGCCGACGAGCAGCGCGCCGAGGAGTACCTGACCGAGGACGCCGACATCGTGCTGGTCGCCTTCGGCGCGACCTCGCGCATCGCCCGCAGCGCCGTCAACAAGGCGCGCGCCGTCGGCATCAAAGCCGGCCTCATCCGCCCGATCACGCTGTGGCCGTTCCCGACCGACGCCATCGAGCGTGCGATCCCCACGGCCAGCGCATTCCTGACCGTCGAGATGAACATGGGCCAGATGGTCGAGGACGTGCGCCTCACGGTGCTGGGCCGCAAGCCAGTCGAGTTCTTCGGCCGCGCCGGCGGCATCATCCCCACCCCCGCCGAGACCCTCGCCGTCATCGAACGACTCGCCGACCAGCTCGCGGGAGGTGCCAACTAGTGGAGACCATCTTCAAGCGCCCCGAATCCCTCACCGACATGCAGTTCTCCTACTGCCCCGGTTGCACGCACGGCATCGTCCACCGCCTCATCGCCGAGACCCTCGACGAGCTGGGCGTCGAAGGCACCACCGTGGGCGTCGCCCCGGTCGGCTGCTCGGTGCTCGCCTACGACTTCTTCGCCTGCGACATGGTCCAGGCCGCGCACGGTCGCGCGCCCGCGGTCGCCACCGCGCTCAAGCGCGTGATGCCCGACAACGTCGTCTTCGCCTACCAGGGTGACGGCGACCTCGCCTCGATCGGCATGGCCGAGACCGTGCACGCCGCGTCGCGCGGCGAGAAGATCACCGTCATCTTCATCAACAACGCGATCTACGGCATGACCGGCGGCCAGATGGCTCCCACGTCGCTGCCCGCGCAGGTCACGCAGACGAGCCCGTACGGCCGTGACGTCTCCGCCGACGGCTACCCGATCCGCGTCTGCGAGATGCTCTCCACCCTCGACGGCGTCGCTCTCGCTCAGCGCGTCAGCGTCGACACCCCAAAGAACGTCCGCTCCGCCAAGAAGGCCATCAAGAAGGCGTTCGAGTACCAGGTCGACGGCGTCGGCTACACCATCATCGAAGTCGTCTCGACGTGCCCCACCAACTGGGGCCTCTCGCCCATCGATGCCATGCAGTGGCTGCGCGATAACCTGCTGCCCTACTACCCTCTCGGCGTCTACAAGGACGTGAAGGCCGACGGTTACGCCGACGTAGCCGAGGCCGCCATCGCGCGCGCCGCGGCGCTCGCCGTTGATGTCGCTGGCCCCGCGGCCGCACCCGCCGACGCCGCGAAGGACGGTGCCGACAATGGCTAAGCCGTCGCTCAACATCCTTCTCGCCGGCTTCGGCGGTCAGGGTATCCTCTTCGCGGGCAAGCTCATCGCCTACGCCGGCCTCATCGAAGGTCGCGAACTCTCCTGGCTGCCCTCGTACGGTCCCGAGATGCGCGGCGGCACTGCCAACTGCAGCGTCTGCCTGTCCGACGAGCCCATCGGCTCGCCCATGGTTCTCGAGCCCGACGTGCTCATCGCCATGAACCAGCCGTCGCTCGACAAGTTCATCGGCGATGTCGCCCCCGGCGGCACCGTCATCATCGACTCGATGATGTGCCCCAACGTCCCCACAGACCGTGACGACGTCATCGTCCACACCCTCCCCGCCACACAGCTCGCCGAGGACGCCGGCATCAAGGGCCTCGCCAACGTGATCCTCGTCGGCCGACTGCTCAAAGAGATCGAGTTCTGCTGCCCGGCCGCACTCGATGAGGCGATCACCAAGTCCATCTCGGCCAAGCGTCAGCATCTGCTCGAAGCGAACCGCAAGGCGCTCGAGATCGGCATGGGGAACAATCTGGGCGAGTCGTGTGCGTACGCGGAGTCGACGTCGGCATAGCTTGCCCCGCAGGCCGTTTCTGCCGATACCCGTCATGTAGATGATGTGCAATTGGCACTCGGCACCGCGCTTGCATGAGAGACTGACGAAGCGGTGTTCCGAGAGAGTCTTCACGATGGCCGACCAGCTTCGGACCTGCGGAATCACGGCCAAGATGCTATATTTCAATGCTGGACCCGTGTTCAGGACACCGCCCGCTCGCGCGGCGCGGCACCGGGTTCGGGGTGAAGGGTAGGAAACCGGTAGTGACGACAGGCAAGCTCGCAGTCCGCATCAGGCGTACCACGGCGATTTCGCTCGTGGCGGTTCTCGTTGCATGCACGCCAGCCTTCGCCGCACCGTCGATCGCCGCCACTTCAACCCCCTCCAACCCCGCAACCACGACCCCCAAGACGCCCAAACCTCCCGTGCGCAAGCCCCCGGAAACCGGCTCGGCGATCGACGTGGACGTCAACAAGAAGACCGAGACGTTTCGCAAGAATCTCGCCGAGAAGCAGAAGCGGCTCGACGAATTCACCGCTCAGCTCGACGCGCTCGATCGTGAGCTCGAAATCGCTTCCGAGGACTACAACGCGGCGGTCGACCGCCTGAGCAAGATGAAGAACCAGGTGCAGGTCGCACAGCTCGACCTCGACAATGCCCGCTCGGCGTACGCGCTGCAAAACGGCATCCTCGGCGAGCGCGCCAATTCGATGTACCGCGATGGCAGAATCGCAGGCTTCGAGGTTCTGCTCGATTCCAAGTCGGTCTCCGACTTCGTCGCGCGCATGAGGTTCCTCAACACCATCGGACTGGCCGACGCGGATATCGCAGAGTCATTGCGCAGCCAGAAAGAGGCCATGGAGAAGCAGGTCGTGGACCTGCGCAACACAGAGACCATGGCCGAATCCCTCGAGTTCGAGCTCAAGGCTCGGCAGATCGAGGTCATGCTGCGGATCCAGGAACGTCAGGCGATGCTCGCGGCGGCGCAAGGCGACCTGCTCGAGATGCTCGACCAGGAAGCCGGTCGTCGCTCTGGCGAAGAGTCCGCACTGCTCGCCGACGCACTCTCCGGTGCCAGCAAAGCCGGCATCGTCGTCGATCCGGGTTCGCCCGTGGAGACCGCACTGGCCTACCACGGCATCCCCTACCTCTGGGGTGGCGAAACACCGTCGGGCTTTGACTGCTCGGGCCTCATCCTCTACGTCTACAAGCAGCACGGCGTGAAGCTGCCGCACTACTCCGGCTCACAGTTCCTCATGGGCGAGAAGATCGCCCCTGCTGCTCTGCAGCCCGGCGACGTCGTCTTCTTTGGCAGCCCGATTCACCATGTGGGCATGTACATCGGCGGCGGATATTACCTACACGCACCGCGCACTGGTGACTTCGTCAAGATCAGCAAGCTCTCAGCGCGCCGTGACTACGCCGGCGGCCGTCGCTATCCGTGGCAGTACCGCACCGCTCCGCCGCTCGGCGCCAAGTCAAGCATCAGCGCCGCCCTGCGCGCCACGCCGTAGCTCCACCCTCTCGCAGGTAGACCGCCCCACAGGAGCCCACTCACGGTAAGATTCGGGTAAGGGCTATCTGGCATGCTCACTCTGCCTGAATCCGCATCCCACCCTCGAGAGGTCTCCTGATGCACGACATAATCACCGCCGCGCTCAATGCGGCTCAGCTTGCTGGCGCGTCGTACGCCGACGCCCGAATCGTCGACTCCTCTCGCGAGGAGATTCAGGTCGCCTCCGGCATCGTGGAAGGCGTCGAGCACTCCGACAGCTTCGGTATCGGCGTCCGCGCACTCGTCGCCGGCGCCTGGGGCTTCTCGGCCACGCGTATCGTCACTGCCGAGCAGGCCGTGAAGGTCGCCCGTGAGGCAGTCGCGATCGCCAAGGCATCCGCGTTGGTCTCCGGACCTCCCGCGGTGTTGCCGCCACTCGAACCGGCTCGCGGCGAGTGGAGTGGCCCGATCGAGATCGACCCGTTCACGGTGCCGCTCGAAGACAAGCTCGCCCTGCTCCTCGCCGCCGATGAGACCCTGCGCGCAGAACCCAAGGTGACGCTGACCAAGGCGACCATGGGCTTCTACCGAGAGCACAAATGGTTCGGCTCGACTGAGGGCGCGCGCACTGAGCAGCGCTTCGTCGAGTCCGGTGCCGGGATCGTCGCGATCGCCGTCGAGGGCGACGAGGTCGTCACGCGCTCCTACCCCAACTCACACGGCGGTGGCTGGGAGCAGGCCGGCTGGGAGTACATCACGCGACTCGATCTCGTCGGCAACGCCCCGCGCATCGCCGAGCAGGCCGCCCAGCTCCTGACCGCGCCGTACGTCGCGGAGAGCACGCGCGACGTCATCATCGACGCCGGACAGGTCGCATTGCAGGTGCACGAGTCCGTCGGCCATCCCACCGAGCTCGACCGCGTTCTCGGCGAGGAAGCCGCGTTCGCCGGGACGTCGTTCGTGGGTCTCGACGACGTCGGGTCGCTCGTCTACGGCTCCGACATCGTGAACGTCACGGCCGATGCCACGGTCCCCGGGTCGCTCGGCAGCTTTGGGTGGGACGATGAGGGTGTGCCCGCACAGCGCGACTTCCTGGTGAAGGACGGCATGCTCACAGGCTTGCAGACCTCGCGCGAGACCGCCGCCAGCATCGGTCGCACCAGCAACGGATGCATGCGCGCCGACGGCTGGAACCGCATCCCGCTCATCCGCATGACGACCGTGTCGCTCGAGCCCGGCATCTGGGCCTTCGACGACCTGATCGCCGACACCGAGGGCGGCCTCTACATCGAGACCAACAACAGCTGGTCGATCGACGACAAGCGGCTGAACTTCCAGTTCGCGTGCGAGATCGGCTGGGAGATCGAGAACGGCAAGCTCGGCCGCATGGTGAAGAGTCCCAACTACACCGGCATCACGCCTGAGTTCTGGGCGTCATGCGACGCGATCTGCTCCCGCGATTACTGGAGCGTCTGGGGCCTCCCCAACTGCGGCAAGGGCGAGCCGATGCAGGTCGCGCACGTCGCACACGGAGCCGCACCCGCCCGATTCCGCAACGTGAAAGTGGGGGTGGGTCGCTAACATGACCATGACACCTGAGCAGGCACGCGAACTCGCCAGACTGGCCGTCTCGATGACCGACGCCGACCAGGCCGAGGCGCTCGTCGCCGCGGAATCCTCGGCGCTTACTCGTTTCGCCAACAACCGCATCAACCAGAACGTCGCCGAGGAAAACGCGCTGGTCAACATCCGCGCCGTCGTCGACAAACGGGTGGGTGTCGCATCCACCAACCGCCTCGACGACGCTTCGCTGCGCGCCACAGCGCAGGCCGCTGTCGCCGCTGCCCGCATCGCTCCCAAGGACCCGGCGTTCCCCGGACTCCCCGGCCCGCAGCCGGTTGTCGACGTCGACCGCGCCGTGCAGGCCACCCGCGGCTTCGACGCGACCGCTCGCGCGGAGGCCGTCGGCAGCATCGTCGCGCAGTCGTCGAGCCGCGGCCTCACCTCCGCCGGCAAGGTCCGCACCGCCGAGCAGGTCATCGCCGTGGCGAACTCCCTTGGGGTGGACGTCGGGCAGGCCGTCACCAGCGCGCAGGCGACAGTGCTCTCGATGGGCGCTGAGACCGGCAGCGGTTGGGCGTCGTTCCTCGACGCCGACGCGAGCAAGCTCGCTCCGGAGGCACTCGGCGCGGAGGCTGCTGATCTCGCGGAGCGCTCGGCCAACCCCGGCTCGCTCGATCCCGACGAGTACACGGTCGTGCTCGCTCCGGAGGCGGTCGCCGACATCATGGACTTCCTCGCCTACGTCGGGTTCTCGGCGAAGGCCTATGAGGAAGGTCGCTCGTTTTTGAGCAACCACCTCGAAGAGGGGCTGATGAGCGAACAGGTGGGCATCTTCGACGATGCACTCTCGGAGCATGCGATGGGGCTCACGTTCGACTACGAGGGCCAGCCCAAGCGCACGGTTCCCATGATCGACTACGGCGTCGCCCAGATGCCGGTGACAGACTCCTACTGGGCCGCCAAGACCGGTTGGCGCAACACCGGACACGCGCTGCCAGCGCCCAACCCCTACGGCCCGATGCCGCTCAACATCGAGATGATGGCGGGCGAGGCATCGATCGACGAACTCCTCGTCAGCGTGAAGCGCGGGGTGTACGTGACGCGGTTCCACTACGTCAACGTCGAGGATCCCATCAGCGTGCTGCTCACCGGCATGACGCGTGATGGCACGTTCATGATCGAGGACGGCAAGCTCACACGGCCGTTGCGCAACCTTCGCTTCACGCAAAGCGCGGTCAAGGCGCTGTACTGGTGCGAAGGCGCGACCAAGGAGCGCCGTTTCGTCGGCACGGAGGAAGGTGCGTGCTACGTGCCGGGTCTGCTCATCTCGAAGTTCAACTTCACGGGACAGACGACGTAGCATCCCACCGATTCGTCCTCCCCTGGCGATGACTCGCTGTATAATCGCTGCACTGTCGACTCGACGTTTGCAGACACTCCCACATGCCCAAGCCCACACTCCAGAGCATCGACCGTCGCGCCATGCGGACCTTCCGCAACCGCCGGCGGAACAGAAGCCGAATCATCATCGCGGTCGTCGCGCTCGCGATGGTCGTCGCCGGTGCAGCGTGGGCGGTCTCTGACGGGTTCCTCGGCAAAGGCACGTCGAGCCCGACTGCGTCTACAGCTGCGGTGACCACCACGCCGGCGGCGTCTGCGCCAACCACACCGGTTGCCGTGTCGACCGCCGCAACCGACGCCGCCGCGACCTCGTCCGCAACCGCCACCGCCGATCCCTCTCGTCCCGCCACGATCACCGTGGCCGGTGCCGGCGACATGATCTTCGATCGCCAGGTGAAGGCGCTCATCAAGCTCGCCGGCGGAGAGGCCCCGCTCGCACGCGTCGCACACCTCCTCAAGACCGCCGACATCGCGATCGCGAACCTCGAGTCGACCTTGGCCTCCAGCGGCAGCAAGAACGCCGACAAAGACGTCACCTTCCGAGGAGACCCTCGCGGCATCGAGAGCCTCAAGATCGCGGAGCTCGACGCGGTGTCGCTCGCCAACAACCACGTGCTCGACTACGGCCCCGAGCCTCTCCTCGACACCATCAAGGCGCTCGACAGCGCTGGCATCGGCCACGCCGGAGCCGGCAAGGACAAGACAGCCGCCTGGACGCCCGCCACCATCGAGCGTAAAGGCACCACCACCGCGTATCTGGCGTACTCACACATCGTCCCCGCGGGCTTCATCGCCCAAGACGACCGCGCGGGCTTCGCCTCGGGTCGCCGCGACATGAACCTGGTCGAGGACGCCATCCGAGAGGCCAAGGGGACACACGACTACGTCATCGTCTCGTTCCACTGGGGCGTCGAGTACACCGATCACCCCACCGCCGAGCAGGTCAAGAACGCACACCGCGCCATCGACGCCGGGGCCGACATGGTCCTCGCCCACCATCCGCACGTGATTCAGGGTGTTGAGTTCTACAAGGATGGTCTTATCGCGTACTCGCTCGGCGACTTCGTCTTCGACCACTACTCGCGCAAGACCGGCGAAGCCTTCATCCTCAATGCGAGCATGGGCCCCGATGGCATCACGGATGTCACCGCGATCCCCGTCTACCTCGATGAGTACGGTCGTCCCGAAGTGGTCACCGGCTCCGAGGGCCGCTCCATCCTCAAGCGACTCAAGGCGATCTCGTCACCGCTCGGCACGACCGTGAAGATCACCGGCGACACGGCGAGGATCCGCCCATGAGGCCTCCTCGGCGTACACGAACCGGAGCTCGTCGCGACGGCCAAGTCCGTGTGATCCGTTCGAACATGTCTGACACGCACGTGACGGTGCATGGTCTCGGCACGGTTCGCGACACCGGCCTGGCCCTCGAAGGCCGCATGGCACGCCAGCGGCGTCAAAGGGAGCGCAAGCAGCGGGCTGCGATCGCGTGGACGCTCGTCGTGGTCGTCGCACTCGGCGTCGGCGCCTACGCATGGTGGGGCGACTCTGAGCGCAGGGCGGCCGCCTCCCCGTTCAGTGACCTGCCGAACACCGCCAACAACGCCTCACCTGCGCACCAGACTCCGGGCACGATCATCACGGCAAGCCGACCCGTTCTCCGGGACCCAACGCCTATCTTCGCGCGCTATCGCTCGCTGCAGTTGCGTCTTCCTGTGTCGGTGCAGGATCTGACCGAGGTCGGCTTCCACCAGGCCGCGTATCCGTACGCCATGCACATGAGCACCCCACTGACCGAGGCCGACAACAGCGACACCAAGGACGCACACGGCACCGGCCGAGACCCCAGCAAGCAGCCGACGGGTGCCGACGCGGTGCTCGAAGGTAAGTTCATCCGTATGTGGCGCGCTCGACCGGGCGAGCCTGACACTGCCTCCGATATCGGAGGACCACCCGGCGCGGATGTGTACGCCCCGGTGAGCGGAACGATCATCAAGATCAAAGAGTACAAGTTGTACCGGAAGTGGGACGACTACGAGATTCACATCCAGCCAAAGGGCTGGCCCGATCTCGACCTCGTGATGATCCACGTGAGCGATCTCTCGGCAGAGGTCGGTGACGAAGTGGTGGGCGGAGTGACTCGGATCGCGGCGATTCGCAAGCTCTCGACCAAGGTGCACCACCAGCTGCGGGAGTACACGGGCGACGGCGGCGACCACGCACACATCCAGGTGAACAACGCTAAGGATCCGCGCTACAAGGGCCTCGAGGGTGCGATCACCGTCAGTCCTGCTCCGCAGTCACAGTAGGCTCGCTGACGCGGCTCACATACCCGCGAAAGCGGCGATCGAACTCCGAGCGAACAAGCATCACCTTGCGGTCGCAGCCCTGACAGCGCAGGCCGATGTCGGCGCCCAGCCTGACGATCTCCCACTCGTTGACACCGCACGGATGCGGCTTCTTGAGCCGGACGACGTCCCCGAGGTCGATGGGTGTGATCGGAACCGCCATGCGAGTCCTTCTGTCGAAGTTGCATCAAAATACGCATCCACCGACGCCAGCAGCATGAACTGCGGAGCAACCTGCGGTATAAGTAAGTATACCGTTCACCCCTCGCCCCCAACGGGCCCGCGGAACACGTAACCGATGAAGGGATCTGACCCCATGCTCACACCTGCGATTCTCTCGGTGCTCGGCGAGGACTGTGTCGGCATCGTGGCACGCATCTCCAGCGTACTCGCCACGTCACACGCAAACATCGAAGACATCCGACAGACCATCATCAGTGGAATCTTCTCGATGACGATGCTCGTCACCGTCAACGAGGACGAGACTCCGTTCGACCAGCTTCAGGCCAGCCTCGCCGAGGTGGGAACGGAGCTCAACCTGCAGATCACCTTGCAGCGCGAGGACGTCTTCCGCTACATGCACCGCGTCTAGCCAAAGGCCCCGCACGTCCGCACGCCCCCGCATCCACCGCACCGCCGAGGAGGACTACCGTTGCGCATCACCCCGGAAGAGGTCGCTGAGACCCTCACGATGGTCACCCAGCAAAGTCTCGACATCCGCACCGTCACCATGGGCGTTTCGCTCTCAAGCTGCACCGACCCCAACCTCGAGGTCATGGCCCGGCGCGTCTACGAGCGCGTCACCAAGGCCGCCGAACGCCTCGTCCCCGTCGCCGAGCAGCTCGAACGCGAGTACGGCATCCCCATCGTCAACAAGCGGATCTCGGTAACCCCGATCGCTCAGCTCGCCGCAGCGTGCCCCGACGAGGACATCACCCCCCTCGCCGAGGCGCTCGACCGCGCCGCGCATGAGGTCGGCGTCGACTTCATCGGCGGGTTCTCGGCGTTGGTGCACAAGGGCATCGGCGACGGAGACCGGCGGCTCATCAACTCGATCCCCAACGCGCTCTCGAGCACCAAGCGCGTCTGCGCGAGTGTGAATGTCGCCACAACGCGCGCGGGCATCAACATGGACGCCGTGTACGAGATGGCGCGCATCGTCCGCGCCGCCGCAGAGATCACGGCCGACCGCGACAGTATCGCCTGCGCCAAGCTGGTCATCTTCGCCAACATGGTCGAGGACAATCCGTTCATGGCCGGCGCGGTCCACGGCGCCGGCGAGCCAGACGAAGTCATCAACGTCGGCATCTCCGGCCCAGGCGTCGTGCGCGCGATCGTCGATGCGCTCCCCAAGGACGCCGACATGACCGCCGTCGCCGAGGCGATCAAGGCCACCAGCTTCAAGATCACCCGTGCCGGCGAGCTCATGGCTCGCGAGGCCGCGCGTCGCCTGGGCGTGACGATGGGCATCGTCGACCTCTCGCTCGCTCCCACCCCCGCCGAGGGTGACTCCGTCGCCGAGATCATCGAGGCGATGGGCGTCGGCCGCTGCGGCGGACCCGGGACCACGGCCGCGCTCGCGCTGCTCAACGATGCCGTCAAGAAGGGCGGTGCGATGGGCACCAGCTCGACCGGCGGCCTCTCGGGCGCGTTCATCCCGGTATCCGAGGACATGGGCATGATCCGAGCTGTCGAGAGCGGCGCGCTCACTCTCGAGAAGCTCGAGGCGATGACCGCGGTCTGCTCGGTCGGTCTCGACATGATCGCCATCCCCGGTGACACCACCACCGAGACGATCGCCGGCATCATCGCCGACGAGTGCGCCATCGGAGTCGTGAACTGGAAGACGACAGCAGTGCGCCTCATACCCGCCATCGGCAAGCAGGTCGGTGAGCGTCTCGAGTTCGGCGGACTGCTCGGCAGTGCCCCCATCATGCCGGTCAACGAGTGGGCAGGAACCGTCTTCGCTCGCCGAGGCGGACGCTTCCCGGCTCCGCTACAGTCTCTGAAGAACTAATCTACATAGATGGACATGCCGAAGTATCCTGTAGTTGGATAAATCGAACTGAGTCAAGGCGACCGAAAACGGTTCCGCACATGACGATAGGTCGAATCACATATCGATCTACCCTCTGGATTGTGGCCTGCGCTGCAGTGCTGGTTTCGCTTGCGCTGCCTCAGTTCGCTCACGGCATCACCTCGGACAACAAGCATCAGGTCCTTCCGAGTCCTGCGTCCGCAGGACAGTATGCGACGTACATGATCGGCAGTTACAACGTCGCGAACGGTGAGACCATAACCAGGGCGACTGTGACCTTTCCTGCTGGATGCAATGTGAGTGCGGCCGAACCCGTTGATTCCGGTGACACGGTCACCGTGAGCGGACAGTCCGTGACAATCACCTTCGGAACCCCGAAGGCGGCAGGTTCCTCCTTCACGATCCAAGTGGGTAACGTTCGAAACCCCGTCACCGCCGGAAAGTACTCGCTCGGAAACCCTGTGGTGTTCACGCGGTCGACCGGAACGACCGTCAACGTGAACCTCATTGGAAAACGCGGGCAGTTCTCGGTCTATGCCAGCCCTTACCTGCTGATGACCATCGAGACGCCCGACGACACGCAGACTGTGGATTTTGGAAACATGGATCCTGGCACAACCGCATCACGTACGGTCATTGTGACCGTCGACTCCTCACTGGGATTCATCGTCTCACGGTCCGTGACAGGTGACATCGCCTTGATGGGTCTCAGCGTCAGCGCGCTCCCGGCCACAGTCCAGGCAGCGGGTGTCCGGACGTACTCGAGCGTCTACGGCGTTAATCCACCGTGGACGACCAACCCCGGAGTGCCGCTTGCGGCTACCGTTCTGTATACGGTCACACAGCAATAGCGACCGTTCATCCCCGTTAATGTCGGCATATTGACCGTTCATCGCATTTCGGTGGCTTCTAGCAATCTTCGCTAATGTTCGTTAGGATTCCTTCCGATATCCAACGTAGGCAATCAGAGGCACCCCGCAATGCCTCGTCCTACAGTCGGACTACACGGAGGAACCCCATGAACAAGAAGCTTCTCTTCACCACCCTGGTCGCAGCGTTTCTGCTCAGCGCCGCCGCATTCGCAGTCGCAGATGTAAGCGCACCGATCGTCGGCACTGACAACGGCGCCGGTAAGCTCGAGTCCAGTGGCCCCGTCAACGTCAAGGCTACCGTCAACCCCAAGCTTACGCTGACGATCACCACCCCCGACGCTGGTCAGTCCGTTGACTTCGGCGCCGTTGATCCCGGCAGCGTCATCGGTGGTAAGACCGTGAGCCTTCAGGTCAACTCCAACAAGGACTACTCGCTGGCCAAGTCCGTCTCGGGCGACAGCACGGAGATCGGCCTTGCGACCACCCTCGCCGCCGCGACCACCGGCGTCAAGGGTGCTGGCGCCCCCGTCAACGATGCCTACAGCATCAACGTTCCGTGGGACACCGCCCCCGCCGCCTACAGCGCGACGGTTCAGTACACGGTGACCCAGAACTAAGCAAGTACGCACAAAGCGCACAGAGGCCCCGCCGGGAATACCGGCGGGGCCTCTTCTTGTTGCGTGAGCAGTTCAGTGGAGCGCTAACTGTGGGGCTGCAACTGTGGGGCTGCATGTCTGCCGGACGTGCTGCGGGAACCTCGCCACGGGTCGGGCGCTGGCAAGGGTGTTGTGCCGCGGGCGCGCTCGAGTTTCAGACGGATAGCTGCCTTTAAACTGAGGTCCGTACACCCTGGTGATTCCGGACTACCGAGTGCTACTGCCCCGGAGCTGAATCCTCAGGAACCTGAGCAGGCACAGCGCCTTGGAGCGCCTGCGCCTCAGCCGCAAGTCGCCTGCTCTCCCGGGCCTCGCGCCGACTATCCGTCTCAGAATCCCGAGTCTTCGAGCGACCGACGCGTCTCCCCTTAGGCGCAGAGTCGTCACTGTCATCGCCGTTGCGACGCCGCGCCGCACGCAGCGCGAACCCCCAGACGATCCTCGCGATGGCCAGAACCACCACGGTGCCCACGGCGATAACCAGCCAGAGCGGGATCAGCCATACGTTTCGCGACTGAGTGATGGTCTCCTTGCCGGAGTCCAGCGCCTTGCCCTCGTCGTCAACCGGTGTGACATCTATCCGGACACTGTGCGGTCCGATGCCGCCTCCGACGACCGCAGACCCTGAGGCCTCCATGCTGGTGCCCGCAAACACGATTCGGCCGTCGATCGGCGTCTTCTCCACGAGCACCTCGTCGTTGCGATCGAGCAGGAGCATCCGCGCACCGGCACGCTGGTCGATGTTGCCGAGGTTGTTCACAGTGAACCGGTACGGGACCTCATCACCGATGACGAACGCAGGCACCACAAACGGACGGACCTCCAACCGCTTCACAAACTCACCTGCGACACGAAGCGTGATCCTGCTGCCAAGGCGGCCGGAAACCGCGGATACCGCGCCTTCGCCAGCACCGGGCGTGTCGAACATCTCGAAGAACAGGAGCACGTTGTGGTCCCCCGGCGGAACGTTCGGCGGGATTGTGAACGAGAACTTCACGGGCACACGTTGCCCGGGCTTGAGCTCGATGTAGGGGATGTTGCCGAGCGACTTGCTGTCCGCGGGCATCTTGACCTGCGTCCACGTGGACGGCTGATCGAGTGCCGAGAGATCACCACGGCTCGGAACCGTATACGTGAGAGCGCCTTTGGGGTCGACCTTCTGGTCTGAAGCGTACACGAGTACCTTGATGTCCTCGTCACCATCGTTGGCGACATACACCACGCCACCCACGGACTTCCCCGCGGAGGCGTCGAACTTGAAGGTGCCGCTAGAGAGTCCGAGTGTCTTTACGCCAAATGCTCCGACCGGCAACGCCAGTGCAACGGCACAGGCCAGGATCACAGACATCGTGAGTCGGGTTGCTCGGCATGTGATCACATGCCCACCGCCTCTCGGAACGATCGAACCTGTCTGCGGGCGACGGGGATATGGGTCTCATCGCGATCCGCCGCGACCACGACGTATGAACCGTCCACGCGCAGAATCTCCTTCACCTTGTTGAGGTTGACCAGATAGCTCCGATGAACCCGCGTGAACGTCTCGCGAGTCATCTTGCCTTCAAGCTCGCCCAGCGTCATATCCACCAGGTACTGGTTCTCATACGTGTGTGCGTAGGTCGACTTGTTTCTCGCCGAGAGGAAGATGATGTCGTCGATGGCCAGCAGCACCGTCCGGCCGCCCTTGCGCACGGCCAACTTGCGGAACTCGCCGTCGACCGGCGTTGACGCATCACCGTTGTGGCGGCGATGACCATGCGCAAGACTCTCGATACGCGCAGAGAGCTCCGCGATGTTGAACGGCTTGGTGACATACTGCTGGACACCCTGTTTGAACGCGAGGATCTTGGCCAGGTCCTGGGTCTTGGCCGTGAGCATGATCACCGGCGTATCGGCTGTGGCGGGGTTGTTGCGCATGTCCATGAGCGCCATCCAGCCATCGACGCGCGGCATCATGATGTCGAGAACCACCACGTCGATGCGTTCCGCAGCCAGAATCTCGACGCCTTCACCGCCGTCGACACCCGAGAAGACACGCATCCCGTCGGCCTCGAGGCCAAGCCGAATCATGTCCACGATCGCCGAATCATCGTCTACCACGAGCACGTGAATTCGTTCGTCAACCACCGCTCGCTCCTCGAAATCCGCCGAATGGAAGGTACTTCCTACCAGATATGCGCGATTGAGCACCGCTTATCAGGACGGATTGTACCCCACCGCACGAACGAAGAATCGGGATTCACCGTCTCCGATGCTGCTACCGCCGCCTGTCTCGCAACCAACGGTCCATCGCCATGGCGGCGTTCTTGCCGGCACCCATGGCGAGGATGACGGTGGCCGCACCTGTGACAATATCGCCGCCGGCGTAGACTCCGGGCACGTTCGTCGCGCCGCTCGCATCAGTGACGATGTAGCCACGCTTCGAGAGCCCCAGGTCCGGCGCCGCTTGGGAGAGCAACGGGTTCGCCCTGGTCCCGACCGCGGAGATGACCGTGTCACACTCGATGGTGAAGTCGCTGTCCAGAACGCACACCGGCGCACGCCGACCGCTTGCATCGGCTTCCGCCAGCTCCATCCGAGTCGCCACGATGCCCGTCACGAACCCGTCGGTGCCGAGAATCTCCTGCGGCGAGCAGAGCATCTTGAACTCGACGCCCTCCTCGCGGGCATGATGCACCTCCTCGCGACGGGCCGGCATCTCGTCTTCCGTGCGTCGGTATACCAGGAACACCTCTTCGGCCCCGAGGCGCAACGCGGTTCGAGCCGCATCCATGGCGACGTTTCCGCCGCCCACCACTGCGACCTTGCGTCCGCGCCACACGGGAGTATCCGACGTGGGAAACTCGTAGGCGCGCATCAGGTTCACGCGCGTCAGGAACTCGTTGGCCGAGTAGACGCCGTTCAGGTTCTCCCCCGGGATGCCGAGGAACACCGGCAGCCCGGCCCCACTGCCGATGAAGACCGCGTCGTATCCCTCCTCGGCGAGGAGCTCTGGAATGGTCACCAGTTGCCCGACGACCGTGTCGGTCTCGATCTTGACGCCGATGGTGGACAGCATGTCGATTTCTGCAGCGACGATGTCCTTGGGAAGGCGAAACTCGGGGATACCGTAGGAGAGCACACCACCGGGAGCATGCAGCGACTCTAGAACGGTGACGTCGTGGCCGAGCTGCGCCAGCGTACCCGCGCACGCCAGACCCGCCGGACCGCTGCCGACGACCGCGCAACGAAATCCGCTGTGCTCGGCTACCGCAGGGACACACCGATGCTCGATCTCACAGGTGAGGTCGACATCGCCGAGGAAGCGCTCAAGCCGTCCTATGGCGACAGGCTCGCCCTTCTTGGCAAGCACGCACGAAGCCTCGCACTGCTCCTCTTGGGGGCACACACGGCCGCAGACGGCGGGTAGCGCGTTGCGCTCCTTGAGGATGGCGACGCCGTCGCGCAGATCGCCGTCGATTATCGCGCGGATGAAGCCGCGGATGTCGATGTTGACCGGGCAGCCGTCCTGACACGTCGGGTTCTTACACTGCAGGCAACGGTTGGCCTCGGTGGTCGCCATCTCCGGCGTGTAGCCGAAGCCGACCTCGTCGAAGCTCATGCGGCGTTCTGCCGCAGGCCGCTCGGGCATGGGCGTGCGTGGCTCGCGCGAGGGCTTGTGGCGCTCAGCGGGGAGCTCGCGGTTGCCTATGCGAGCCGGATTCACGTCGGGGCCTGAACCGGCGGCCGCATCGGTGCTCGGCGTGTTGTCGTTTACAGGTGACATTGGCACCCCTTGGAGTAGTCCGCATCCGCCTCACGCTCGAGATCCGAGTACACGCGTTGGCGGCTCATGAGTTCTTCGAAGTTGACCGCGTGGCCATCGAAATCCGGACCGTCGACGCACCCGAACTTCGTCTCGCCATTGACGCTGACCCGGCACGCCCCGCACATCCCGGTTCCATCGACCATGATCGGGTTGAGTGAAACGATGGTCGGCACGCCGAACTCGCGCGTGGTCGCGGCCGCGAACTTCATCATGATCGCCGGCCCTACCGCAAACGCGTTGTCCAGCTCACCGGCCGCGCACATACGCTTGAGCGGCGCGGTCACGAGACCCTTCTCGCCTGCCGACCCGTCGTCGGTCATCACGATGAGCTCCTTGATGGGAAGCGCACGGATCTCGTCTTCCAGCACCAGCAACTCAGCATTGCGCGAGCCGAGGATGACAGTGACCTCTGCACCGGCCTCGGCCATTGCACGCGCGACCGGATACGCGACCGCCGCGCCGACGCCGCCGCCGATGACCGCAACGCGCCCCATCGCCTCGGTGTGCGTTGGCACGCCGAGCGGCCCGACGACATCGACGAGCGAGTCCCCGACTTCGAGGTGGGAAAGCGCGTGCGTCGTTTTGCCGACGCGCATGAAGATGAATCTGATCCAGCCTTCCTCGGCGGACCAGTCACTGAAGGTGAGGGGGATGCGCTCGCCGCGCTCGTCGGTCCGAACCATGAGGAACTGGCCGGCCTTGGCCTTGGCAGCTATTCTGGGTGCTTCGACGCCCATCTCGAACACGGCATCGGAGAGTTGACGCTTATGCACTATGCGAAACACAGGTACCTCCGCGGGTGAAAACCGAGCGCGTCGGCGGTGTCCGACGTTCGAGAAGTATACCATCGCGCTGTGACTCGACCCGCTGATGGCACACCGTTCGCACTCGTCAGATTGCCGCCCACCGGACTCGCTGCTATGATTCATCACGTAATGCGCCTTCCGGAGGCCATCCCACACCTCGACGCAGCAGCCCACCGGAGGAACTGGACCCATGCATCGTAGCCGCGCATATGTCGCTTCACTCCTTGCCTTCGTGTTGGCTCTGGGCCTTGCTGCGCCCGCACTCGCGGCCACCAGGCAGGAACTCGACTCCCACCGCGCCAAAGCCGAGGCCGCCCGCAAACAGGCCGCCGCCGCATCCGCGCTCGCCGCAAAGCTCCTGATCGAAACCGCGCGTCTCGACGACAAGGTCGGCGAACTCCAGTCCGAGGCGGACGCCCTCGACCCCCGGATATCCAAGGCGGAGTCGCGCACCTCGCGCCTCGTCGCAGAAGTGGCATCGCTGCGCTCGAAGATCGCCGTCAAGGAGGCGGATATCGATGAGACCAAGGCTCGCTACTCGGCGGAACAGGAGATGCTCGCCGACAAGGTCGAGTCGACTTACAAGCAGGGCAACTGGTTCTACTTCGATATCCTGCTGGGCTCGAGTGACATCGGCGATCTCATCACACGCACGGAGCTCGTGCAGCGCGTCATCCAGTCGAACAACGACATCGCGACGCAGCTCGCCGACACGCGCGATCAACTCACACGCGCCAAGGTCGAACTCGACCGCTCGCTGGAAACAGTCAACGCCAAGCGCAAGGAAGCCGAAGCCGTGGAGCGCGAGCTCGAGCGGCTGCAGGACGCGCGACAGGCGAAAGTCGATCAGCAGGAGGCCGTTCTAGGTCAGAAGGCCGCTCTGATGGCCGACACGAAGAAGAATGCCAAACGGCTCCGCGCTCTTGCCGAGGCCGAGGAGGCCGAGTCCGACCGTATCGCCGCGGAACTGTCGGGCAGCGGCGGCTCGGGTGAGTTCCACGGCTCGATGACCTGGCCGGTACCGTCGTCTCACCGCATCACGTCCCCGTACGGACCACGTATCTGCCCGTTCCATGGCCGAGAACTGCACCCCGGCATCGATGTCGGCGCACCATCCGGTTCACCGATCGTCGCCGCCGGCAGCGGGACCGTCATCTACGCCGGCGCTCGCGGCAGCTACGGAAACACCGTCATGATCGACCACGGAAACGGCGTCGTGACGCTCTACGCACACCAGCTCTCCGGCGGGATCCGGGTGGGCAACGGGGAGCGTGTGGAGAAAGGCCAGCGGATCGGCACCGTGGGCAGTACCGGCAACTCGACCGGTCCGCACCTGCACTTCGAGGTCCGCGTCAACGGCGCTGCGAAGAATCCCCGCAACTACACCGGCTGATCAGCCCGCGTTGTACTCCCGCATCGCCGCATCCACGCCGCGCTCGAGTACGTCTGCCACCGCCTGAGCAGCCGTAGGGATACTGGCCTCGAAGTCCTCCCACGCGGCGCCCTTGAGCGGCTGCAGCACATAGTCAGCGGCTTCCATGCGCCCTGGCGGGCGACCCACACCCACGCGTACGCGGACGTAGGCGTCGGTCTGCAACTTATCGTGCAGGGAACGCAGCCCGTTGTGCCCGCCGTGGCCTCCCCCGCGCTTGACCCGCACATCTCCGGAAGGCAGATCGAGGTCGTCGTGCACGATGATCAGCTCATCGATCTCCACGCCATGTGTCTCGGCGAGTTTCTTGACCGGTCCGCCGGAGACGTTCATGAACGACTGCGGCTTGGCCAGCACGATGTCCTCGTCGCCGAAGCGAACGACGGCGACCTTCGCGCCACCCTGCTCTTTCCAGTAGGTGGCGCGAAGGTTGTCCGCCAGAAGGTCTATAGCGAGGAACCCGGCATTGTGCCGGGTTCGCTCGTACTCAGGACCCGGATTCCCGAGTCCTACAATCATGCGAGTCATGTTGCGCGACTACTCTTCCGTCGCCTTGCCGATGAGCTCCGGCTCGGCCGCGCCAGCTTCCTCGGTCTCCGCCTCGACGGTCGGAGGCGTGACGGACGCGAGGATGCCGTCCATGTCGTCCAGGAGCACGACGCCCTTGGGTGCAACCACGTCGCGGACGTGCAGCGAGTCGCCGATCTCGAGCGCAGAGACGTCGACGTCGATGGACTCAGGCAGATCGCCCGGCTTGGCCTCGACGTTGAGCTCGTGACGGTCAACGGTGAGTACGCCACCCTGCTTGACGCCTTCGGGGTCGTTGACGAGGTGCAGTGCGATGGATGCGTGCACGGTCTCGTTCATGTCGACGGCCAGGAAGTCGACGTGCAGGATGTTGCCCTTGACCGGGCCGACCTGCATCTCGCGGATCATGGCGTGCAGCGGCTTCTTCTCGCCTTCGAGCTTGAGCTCGACGAGCAGCGAGCTCGACACGTGGTGCGACATCAGCAGCTCGAAATCGTGACGACCGATGGAGATGGGCATCGCGTCGCGTCCCATGCCGTACAGCACGGCGGCGATGCGATCGCTACCGGCCAGCTGACGGTTCGCCTTGCCGATCTGATCTCTCTTGAACGCTTCCAACACGGTGGTATCACTCATGAGTCAGGTGCTCCTCTCGATGTTCATGTTCTCTCGCCGAGAAGTTCTTACCCCTCGGCAGTATGTGGACTAAAGCGCGAAGTCGGGATCGAACAGTTCCGATACCGACTCATCTGCAAACACGTTCTGGACTGCGTGCGCGAGGAGCGGCGCAACCGAAAGAACCCGTATCTTACCGTGACAGCGCTCTTCGGGTACGGGAATGGTGTTGGTGACGACCACCTCGAGCACGGGCGAGTTCTCGATTCGCTCGTATGCGGGGGGCGAGAAGATCCCGTGCGTGGCGGTGACGTAGACCTCCTTGGCGCCTTTGGAGATGAGCGCCTTGGCCCCCTCTGTGATCGAACCTGCGGTGTCGATCATGTCGTCGGCGATGATGCAGGTCTTGCCTTCGACCTCGCCGATGACGTGCGTGATCTCTGCGACGTTGTGATCAGGGCGACCCTTGTGCATGATCGCCAGCGACGCGCCGAGCATATCGGCGAGCTTCTTGCACGCCTTGGCGCGGCCCACGTCGGGACTGACGACGCACATGTTCTCGAGCTTGAGCGACTCGAAGTAGTCGGCCAGGATCGGAAGTGCCGTCAGGTGGTTCACCGGCTGGTTGAAGAAACCTTGTATCTGGCCCTGATGCAGGTCCATGGTGATGACCCTGGTGACACCGGCGGTGGTCATGAGATCTGCGACCAGCTTGGCGGTGATGGGCTCACGTGCGGCGGACTTCTTGTCCTGACGCGCATAGCCGTAGTGCGCGACAACCGCGGTGATGGTGCGGGCCGACGCGCGCTTGGCGGCATCGACCATGATGAGGAGTTCCATCAGAGAGTCGTTGACCGGTGTACACACCGACTGGACGATGAACACGTCCGCGCCACGAACGCTCTCGAGATAGCGAACGTATATCTCGCCATTGGCGAACGACCGGATCTTGACGTTCCCGAGCTCGATGCCCAGGTGCTTCGAAACGCCTTCTGCGAGCTCCGAGTTGCTGGTGCCCGCGAAGACCAACATGCGCTTGCCCATCGTCGATCCGCTCCGTTCCGTGCCGTAGTCGGCTAGATCTCCCTCTTGGCGCGCTGCCGAGCAGCCCAACCCTCGACGGTGACCTGCTTGGTTCTCTCGAGCGCAAGCGATCCGGGAGGCACGTCGCGGGCGATCGTGGAGCCCGCTGCGGTCACCGAACCTTCGCCCACCGTCACGGGCGCCACGAGCATCGTATCAGAGCCGATGAAGGCGCCGTCGCCGATCACGGTCGGATGCTTCTCGAATCCGTCGTAATTGCACGTGATCGAACCGGCCCCCACGTTGACTCCGGTGCCGATGGTGGCGTCACCGATGTAGGAAAGATGCGGGACCTTACTCCCCTCTCCGACGACCGAGTTCTTGATCTCCACACACGCACCGGCCTTGGCACGCGCGTGAAGCACGGCTCCTTTACGCAGGTAGGAGACGGGGCCGACTGTTGCGGCGCGACCCACGACCGCCTCGGTCACGACCGAAGAGTCGACCACGGCGTCCTCGGCGACAGAGGCGTTGGTCAGGCGTGAGTTCGGCCCGATCAGCGCGCGGTCGCCGATCTTCGTGGCGCCCCACAGGAAAGTCATCGGAAGAAGTTCGACATCTCGGCCGAGTTCCACATCCGGGCCGATCCAGACCAGATCGGGGTCGGTCATGGTCACGCCGGCGAGCAGATGGTGACGGTTGATGCGACGCTGCATGATCTTGGCGGCCTCCGCCAGCTGCACGCGCGAGTTCACGCCGAGGGTCTCGAGCGGATCGTCGGTGGTCATGGCACTGACCGTGAGGCCTTCGCCGCCGAAGACCGCGACCATATCGGTGAGGTAGAACTCGCCCTGTGCGTTGTCGGTGGTGAGGCGATCGAGGTGTGCGAAGAGGACGGCGGAGTCGAAGCAGTACGTGCCCGTGTTGATCTCGGTGATGCGACGCTGCTCCGGAGTACAGTCCTTCTCCTCGACGATGCGCTCCACGCTGCCGTCGCGCATGTCGCGGACGATGCGACCGTAACCGGTCGGATCCGCGAGATGCGTGGTGAGCAGCGTCAGCACGGAGCCGCTCGACTCCCGCATCGCCGCGAGACCGGAGATCGTCTCTGCGGAGAGGAGTGGGGTGTCGCCGGAGAGCACCAGCAGTGATCCGGTCACACCCCGGAGCGCCTCGCGCGCGCACATGACCGCGTGGCCGGTGCCGAGCTGTTGATCCTGATACACACTCTCGAGACCGGGGAGGAGCGCCTCGACCGCCTCGGCTTTGTGGCCCGTGATGGCGATGACCCGCTCACAACCGGCGGCGTTCGCCGCCCGCACGACCCACTGCACCATGGGCATGCCGAGGATCTCGTGAGCGACCTTGGGCTTGTCGGACTTCATGCGGGTGCCTTCACCCGCGGCGAGGATGAGCGCGATCGAGCTCACAACTGACTCCTTTGTCATCGGCGCTTCGCCCGTGGCGGGGCGATCTGACCGGGAGCGCATGGCTGGGGCACCAGGATTCGAACCTGGATAGCTGGCACCAAAAGCCAGAGTCCTGCCGTTAGACGATGCCCCAATGTGACGCGCGGTCGGCGTCGGGTGCGCACTGCAGTGTAGGAAGCAGCCTCGGGGCGCGTCAACCGCTATGGTCAGACGCTCGCTTCGCCCAGACCCTCTGCAGCTGCCGAGAAGGCCGCGATACCGCCCTCGTTCTCGAAGGCCTCGAGCACGACGGATTGGATCTCCGTGCGAGCATCGGAGTTGATGGGGTGACAGATATCGCGGAAATCGCCGTTGGGAAGTTTGCGCGACGGCATCGCGACAAACAATCCTTTGTCCCCGTTCACGATCCGAAGATCATGGATGACGAATGCATCGTCGATGACGATGCTGGCGATCGCACACACCTTGTTCATTGCAACCGCTCGCAGTGCGACGTTGGTGATTTGCACGACTCCCCCTTTGCCAGTGTGGCGACCCCCCGGTCACCAACCAAAGACTAGACGCTGCTTGCCCCTATCGTATCCGATGAACGCTGATACAGCACCCTCTCCGCGACAACTACATCAATCGGTTTGTCGACGTCAGCACCTATGGACGCGTGTGACGTGTAGATCGCCGCACACGTTGAGTCGAGAAGTTGCGCCATCTTGCGCTCGACGTCGTCGACGCGCAGCCGCCCGGTGATGTACTTGAAGATGAACGGAATGCCGATGACCCGCGCCATCTGAACCGGACTCTTGCGAGTCTCGAACAGTCGCTGACCGATCTCACGATTACGCCTGAGCAGATCCGCCGAGACGAGAACGGTGTTGCCACCGGTCACAGGTCCGCCGGCGACCTTCACGTAGGTACGTTGCGATCCCGGGAACTGTTGCTCCATATCCTCGGCGCGCACGAGTGGATAGCAGAACTCGGCACCGGACTCCAGCGAACGGGTGATGTAGTCGTCGATGGCTTCCGGGGTCAGCGCCGGAAGGTCGCCCGTGCAGCCGAGAACGTGTCGGCCGTTTTGGAAAATGCTCGTCCCGGCGATGGCGTTCTCGATGAAGCTGCCATCAGAGACGACGACGTGGTCGACCAGCTCAGTCCAGGAACCGAGGTTCTCGGCGGTGGGGACGACTACGGCGACCTCGCCCACTGTCTTGGCGGCCCGCAGCGCGCGCACGACCCATTCGACCATCGGCTTGCCGGCAATCGGTACGAGACCCTTGATGTGTACGGTGGGGTCGATGACCTCACCCTCGCCACCTGCCAGCACCATTACGTCAACACAGATGGGTTCGCTCATTCTGTCCACGTCACCCCTGAAGTCCGCGTAGATGTCGCCATACCCCAGAATCCTCTGCTCGGGGCCAGCTCCGCGATTCGCCGAGCAGTCTGATCGTCTGCGCACAGCGCGAACACCGAAGAACCGCTGCCCGCCACCGCAGCGCCGAGTACCAACGGTTCGGCCCTCACCCATGCTAGCGCTTCGGCCACCTCAGGTACCAGCGATATCGCGGCCGCCGTCATGTTGTTGTGGAGCGCGGATCCCAACGCCTCGGGGTCGTTATGCCGCAGGGCCGATAGCACCCGCCCGGGATCACCCACGGGAACGGGGGCGGCATCGAACGTGCGATAGGCGGCGGCGGTCGGGACCGGCGCAGCGGGTTTGACGAGCGCTACGGGTATCACCACCGCCGGAAGCGCGTGCTCGATCACGTCGCCTCGGCCGGTCATCAGCGCCGCACCGTCGGCCAGGAAGAACGCGACATCGGCGCCGAGCGTCTGCGCGATGCCGAGCACGCGGGGATCATCGCGATCCACGCCGTGCATCGCCGCTAGACCCGCGAGAACGGCTGCCGCATCAGACGATCCGCCGCCCAGGCCGGCACCCGAGGGGATGCGCTTGGTGAGCTCGATGGCGACGCCTCCCGTCATCCCGAACGCCTTTGCGAACGCCCGCGCGGCACGAAGCGCCAGATTCTCCTCGGCGGGGATGGCGAGTTCAGGTGTACACGTGAGGGAGAAGGCGGAAGCCGGCTCGAGCCGGATGGTGTCGGCGAACTCCAGGGCGTGGACGACGGTGGTGACATCATGAAAGCCGTCCGGGCGAGTCGCACCGATCCCCAGGAACAGATTCACCTTGGCGGGAGCCGTGACCACGATTCGACGCACATCGTCCCCTTCATACGAGAAAGCGCGGAGCATCTGCCCCGCGCTTGTGTTTCCCGTCAGTGCCCGATGGCTAGTTCAGCCAGGGCAGCAGATTCTCGCCACTCTCTGCGTGAGTAAGCTCGACCGTTCCGGTGAGCACGTCGACATACTGGTACGACGCGCGGGCGGTGCGGTCACGCTTCTCCATGACCTCGACGACGAAGAGGGCCGGATGCGTCTGCATCAGAACACCTTCGCGCTCGACGATCTTCGAGCGACCCATGTTGGCGCGTACGCGAATGCGGCTGCCGGTCATGGTTTCGAGGTCGTTACGAATTCGGCCGACTACCTCGGCCTGCTGAACAAGATCATTCAATGGAATGCCCTCCCTCTGCTCGGGGAGGAAGTATAGCCGATGAGACACCAAATTACCAGCAGGGGTATGCCGACTGGTCAGTCAGGTAACAGTGTGTTCTCGCGCACCGTTCGTGCTCAGGTGCCCGCCGAGAAGACTCCGGCCTCTGTCAAAGCAACCGCAAGCGCGAGAAACGCCTCCGGCGGGAGTGTCTCAGCACGAAGCGAGCCATCGATGCCTGCGGTCTCCAGGGCGGTGTCGATCGCGGCCGCCTCGGCCCCGAGCGCCGAGCGCAGCGAGTTGCGGATCGTCTTGCGGCGCTGAGCGAACGCGGCGTCCGCCGCGCGGGCCGCGGCGGTAAGCAGGGCGGGATCCTCGGCCAGTGGAGAGCGCTCAAGACGCAGGACAGTGGAGTCGACTCGCGGGGGCGGCAGGAAGCAGGAGCGTGACACAGAGAAGCGGCCGGCGGCTTTGGCGAGCAGGCGTAGTTTGACGGTGTAGGAGCCGTAGTCCTTGGTGCCGGGGACGGCGGCCATGCGGTCGGCGACCTCTGACTGCACCATGACGGTGGCCGAGGTCATGTGCGGGAGCTCCTGGAAGAAGCGCAGCACCACCGTGGCGGCCACCGCGTACGGGAGGTTCGCGACGAGTGCGACCGGCGGACCGAACGGCTCGGCGATGGTCTCGGGCGAGACGGCGACGGCGTCGGCGCGAATCACGGCGAAGCGCGGGCAGTCGGCGGTGGTCTCGGCGAGTGCCGGGAGGAGCTGAACGTCGCGCTCGACAGCGACCACAGAGCCGGCGTTGGCGCAGAGCGCGGCGGTCAGGGTGCCGATGCCGGGGCCGACCTCCAGGACGACCTCGTCACCGGAGAGTTGCGCGAGCTCGATGATGCGGCCCACAGCGTTGTCGTCGACTAAGAAGTGCTGACCGAGCGCCTTCTTGGT
This sequence comes from uncultured Eubacteriales bacterium, assembly GCA_964388455.1. Taxonomy (GTDB): domain Bacteria; phylum Actinomycetota; class Coriobacteriia; order Anaerosomatales; family JAAXUF01; genus JBBRWO01. Next base: position 25,150 of record CAYMAN010000004.1, on the reverse strand, counting down.
GGCGAGACGGTGGCGCTTCAGGACGGCGATGGTCGCCGAAGGTGTGGCGAGCGGCGAGTGTGCCATCGGCTAGTCGAGGATGATGATGGTGACGGAGCGGCGGCCCCAGGCGATGGCCTCGGCGTACGAGCCGAAGCACAGGTCGATCCGCTTGCCGTCGATGGCGCCGCCCGTGTCAGCCGCTACCGCATAGCCGTAGCCGGGAACGTAGACGCGCGTGCCGAGCGGGATGACCTTGGGGTCGACGGCGATGACGCCGCGAACGGCAGCCGCACCGGTGGCCGTGCGGTGATCCGCGCCGCCCGATCCGGGCGCGTAGCCGGTGGTCTCGACGCGCATCCTGCGACCACTGCGTGTCGCAGGCTTGGAGGCGATCGAGCGCGTGTTGCCAGCCGCGATCAGACGGGCCGACGACGCCGTGCCGAAAGCCACGACGCGAGCGACCGGGCGGCTCACGGTCTCCTCGGCGATGAGGATGGGTGCGCCTTCGACACCGTCGGTGACGACAGTGCGGTAGACGCGCATGGCGAGCCCGGGGCTGCCCTCTGAAACGACGCGGGTGGTGCCGCGGGCGAGGTTGGGGTCACGGTGACGCTCGACGTCCGCGGGCAGAGCGACCTCTTCGCGAGTGACGCGCACAAACGCCGTCGGCGCGGTGATGACCATGTCTTTGACCAGAGGAGCAGAGAGCGCGGGGGTGACCGCGGGATTGGATGAAGGATCGGCGCCGGCGGCGATGAGCGCGTCGGCAACAGTGGCGCCCACGACATCGAGATCGAGTGACTCGTCGCCGAAGCGCACGGTGACCGGCACCGAATGGCGCACCACGACGGTCATGCCGGAGGAGAGTGGCGAGTCGGCGGAGGGCGAGACCACGTCGCCTGAACCGACGGCGATGTCGGCCTGCGCGAGCAGTCCCGCCACGTCGGCAGCTTGGCTCTTCACGTGCGAGGCACGACCGTCGACGACGATCGTGACCTGCTTGTTTGCCCACACGAACCCGGTGATGCTTAGTACTACGATAACTGCTGGGATGATGGCTGCGATGAACTGGTGGGTCTTCACGGATCGTGCCGAGCGAGTCGGCCGTGACCTCATTCAGACCTCTCTATATTGGGGACATTTCAACCGTTGAGTAACAAACGGGAGTTGCGATGCTACCCCTAAGAAAAGCCCCATGCAAACCCGCAGGTCGGCACGAATAGCTTTCAGAAATGGGGTTTTTGATGCCTATTCCGAGGCTAAATGCAAGCCCGCTCGACGAGTTCGCGCCCGATGGCTCGGGCCCGCTCGAGGGCTTCGGGGCGGCTCGCGATGTCTGACGCCGCGTCCGGGCCGACGACCTCGAGAACCTCATCGGCGGAGACGTCGAGGACTGCATAGACGCTGCGCGTCGCGGTGACGGCGCAGGCGGTGCCGAACGGATCTCCCCCGCCTCCGACGACGAGGATCGCGCCGGGTCGCTTGCGCGTCGGCCGCGGCTCGTGGAGGACGTAACGTCGCGCCCAGTACGGCTGACAGCGATCGAAGAGCGCCTTGAGCGTCGCCGGTACGGTCGCGAAGAACACTGGCGTGGCAACAACGATGGCGTCAGCGGAGTCGAGCTCCGGGTACACGGCGTCCATGCCGTCCTTGATGACGCAGGCGCCGCTCTTGGAGCAGGCGTTACAGCCGCGGCAGGGCGCTACGCCGGCGTCGACCGCGCGGAGCCGCACGGGCTCGCCACCGGCTTCGATCACGCCGAACGCGAGCGCATCGAGCAGCTGCTCGCTGTTGCCGTGGTGCCGAGGACTGCCCGCGATGCACAGCACCCGCACCGGCGCGCTGTCACCCGCACGGATGACCGGCGAGTGGCTCACCGTTCGCGGTCCAGCAACTCGAGCGCGGACTGCCACGCGTGCGACGCGAACTCAGGCAGTGACTCGCCACGAGCGCCGGCAACGGCCGCTGCCGTGAACACGGTGAATGCCGGTTCGTTGACTCGGCCGCGAAACGGCTCTGGCGCCATGAACGGACAGTCGGTCTCTGTAAGGACGCGGCCGACGGGTACGAGCGCAGCTGCTTCTCGGACGTCCGTGGACTTCTTGAAGCTGACGGGGCCTGCGAAACTCACGGTGCAGCCGAGCTCCAGGAAACGAGCGAGCAGGTCGGGTCCGAGGTTGTAGCAGTGCAGGATACATCCCGCCGCCGGTACGCCCACCGAACGAAGGATCCGCAGGCCGTCGTCGTGTGCTTCTCGCAGGTGCACGACGGCCGGCAGCTCGAACTCGTGCGCGAGCCTGAGCTGGGCCTCGAACGCCACGCGTTGAACATCTCGCGGCGAATGGTCGTAGAAGTAGTCGAGGCCGGTCTCGCCGACAGCGGACGTCCGCGGATCCGCCAGCATGACGCGCATCGCGTCTTCCACCTCGGCCGAGTAAGCCTTGGCGTTGTGCGGGTGCACACCGACGATGACTCGAACCCGCGCTGGTGTGACCGGCGCGGGTGCGGCGTCGGCCGTGGAGGCAGCAGCCGTGGAGGCAGCGGTGGAGGCATCTGCAGCAAGCAGCTTCTCGGCCTCGGCGAGCCAGGCGTCGAGCTCGACGTAGGTGCGGGCGGCGTCCTCGCTGGGGTCGCAGACGGTCGCGACGAAGCCGACACCGGCGCGCGCGGCATTGGCGAGCGCAAAGCCGGGATGATCGAGCATGTCGAGATGCGCGTGCGTGTCAGCGATCAGCGCGCCGGCGAAGTCGGGCGCTTCCACGAGGCGACCCTTGGCGTCGGCGAAGGGCGGCACGGCGACGGGCACCGGGATGATGCGTTCCGGCGTCGGTCGCGGCCCGGTAGTGGGCGTGGTGGTATCCGCGGCGGCGGTCACCTAAGCTTCCTCGACGATGCGCTGGAAGAGCGCGTCGCCCTTGACGACCGGGTTACCGACGGGCAGGCAGCCCCAAGCGCACTCGACCGCGAGCTGCGTCGTGAGGTTGGGGTCACCCAGTCCCAGACGCGCCCACACGATGCGCGAGGTCTTGGGCATAGCGGGTGCCGTGAAGAGAGCGGCGATGCGGACGGCCTCGAGTGCGTTGTAGAGAACCGCGTGCAGCCGCGGCAGAGTCTCCTCTGACTTGGCGAGGTTCCAAGGTGCGGAGTCCTCGATGTAGCGGTTGGTGCGCTTCACAAGCTCCCACGCCGCCTCGAGTGCACCCGAGTAGTCCAGCGCGTCCATCTTCGCCGAGAAGACCTCAGGAAGGCCCAGAGCGATGTCCTTGAGCGCGGTGTCATCGTCGGTGGGCAGGGGCGAGCCGGCGGGATCAGGAACCTTGCCGTCGCAGTACTTGCCGACCATGTTGAACAAACGGCTCACAAGGTTGCCCCAGTCGTTGGCGAGGTCGCCGTTGTAGCGCTGCACCATGGATTCGAGCGAGATGGAGCCGTCCGCACCGAACTGCACGTCGCGCAGGAAGTAGTAGCGGTACGCGTCGACGCCGAAGCGCTCTACGAGCTCCGCAGGTGACATCGCGTTGCCCTTGGACTTGCTCATCTTCTCGCCCTTGGTGAGCAGGAAGCCGTGGGCGAAGACGCGCTCCGGCAGCGGCAGCCCCATCGCGAGCAGCATGGCCGGCCAGATCACGCAGTGGAACCGGATGATGTCCTTGCCCACGAAGTGGATCTGCGCGGGCCAGCGGCGAGCGAACTCCTCGGCACGGTCGGGGTCGCCGTAGCCGATGGCGGTAACGTAATTGAGGAGCGCGTCGAACCAGACGTAGACGGTGTGGTCGGGGTCGAACGGAAGCGGGATGCCCCACTTCACGTTGGCGCGCGAGATCGAAAGATCGCGCAGGCCGCCCTTCACAAACGACAGCACCTCGTTGCGACGAGTGTCCGGTCCGATGAAGCTCGGGTTGGCGTCGTAGTAGGCCAGCAGCTCGTCCTCGTATGCCGAGAGCTTGAAGAACCAGCTCTCCTCGTGGACGACCTCGAGCGGACGGTTGCACGACGGGCAGGTGTCGCCCTCTGCCGTCTGCTCGGCGGTGTAGAAGGTCTCGCAGGGGACGCAGTAGAGGCCCTCGTAGGTTCCCTTGTAGATGTCGCCACGGTCGTAGAGGACCTGAACGAACGCCGCGACGCCGCGCTCGTGACGCGGTTCGGTGGTGCGCACGAAGTCGTCGTTGGTGATGTCGAGCAGGCTCCAGGTCTCCTGGTAGCGCGCGGCCATGACATCTGCCCACTCCTGCGGCGCCATCTCGTTGGCGGTCGCCGCCTCCTCGACCTTCTGGCCGTGCTCATCCAAGCCGGTGAGGAAGTGGACGTCATCGCCGAGCATGCGCCGGTATCGTGCCAGCGCGTCGCAGGCGATCGTGGTGTACGCGGTGCCGAGATGCGGAACCGAGTTCACGTAGTAGATGGGTGAGGTGAGATAGAACGACTGTGGGCTCATGGTGTTTGGACACTCCGTGACCGTGGGTAATACTGGAAGCATACGTGTACTCACGCATGCAGGGAGATTCTAACCGTTTCCGCGGCTTCTTGACCGCCGCGCTGACCTGAAGGGACGAGACGGATGCATGACACCGGAATCGTACGCCGCGTGGACGACCTCGGACGCATCGTGATTCCTATGGAGTTGCGACGCACTCTGGGCATCAAGGTGAAGGATCCGCTGGCCATCTACACCGAGGGCGAGCGCATCATCCTCACCAAGCACAAGGACAGCTGCGTGATCTGCGGAGACGCGGACTGCGACACCGCCGTCGTCAAGGGTCGCCCCGTCTGCACCTCGTGCGTCGCCGAGGTCAAGAAGGCGTAGAGCCTACTCCGGCTTCTTGCCGGCGGCATCGGGTCTGTGCGCGATGTCGTACACCTCGCTGCGCGGGATGCCAAGGCCCTTCGCGACATGCTTCACTGCCGTGCTCCTGTTGGTGCCGTCTGCCACGACGGCGTCCACGCGTGCGCGCACGTCTGCGGCGTCCACGGGACCGCGCACCGCGGGTGGCGGCGGTCCGATCAGCAAGACGACTTCTCCTCGCACGATCTCGCGGCCCGCGATGTCGGCCGCCACTTCCTCTATCGGACCACGGACGATCTCCTCGTGCATCTTGGTCAACTCGCGTGCCATGGCCGCCTGTCGCCCCGGCAGAACCTCGGCCATCGTGGTCAGGGTCACGCCTGAGCGGTTGGGTGACTCGTAGAAGACCAAGGTCGCATCGAGCTCGGCGAGTATTTCGAGTGCGCGACGCCGCTCCCCCACCTTGCGTGGCAGGAAGCCTCCGAAGTAGAACGCGTGCGTGGGCAGTCCACTCGCGACGAGTGCGGCGAGAATCGCGCTCGCGCCCGGCAGGACCTCGACCGGAACGTCGGCGTGCAGACACGCATCCACGAGCCGCGCGCCCGGGTCGCTCACGCCAGGTGTCCCCGCGTCCGAGATCAGCGCGATGACCTCGCCTCCCTGCATTCGCTCGATGAGCTTCGGTGTCTGGCGCTCGACGGTGTGCTCGTCGCAGCGCTCGAGTCGCGTTTCGATGTCGTAGCGCGCAAGTAGCTTCTTGCTGACACGGGTGTCCTCGGCGGCGACCGTGTCGGCGTCTCTCAAGGCGTCGAGCACACGCAGCGTCACATCGCCGAGGTTACCTATCGGCGTGGCGCAGACGATGAGGCGGCCGGGACTAGCCATCGGTAGCCGTGGGCTCGGGAGGGGCACTCTCTGCGGACTCGGGCTGTGTCGGGGGTGCGGGCTCGGCTGCGTACGCCGGCTGCTGCGGAGCCATCAGCGGTGGGCTCGGCGGTGCGACGATGTCGAGGCCGGTCAACTGCCGGAAGAACGCGCCCCACAGCGAGTAGTTGAAGACCGCCCACGGAACGCTCAGCAGTATCGAGACGACCATGAGGATCGCGTACCCGAAGAGGAGGCGAGGTATCTGCTCGGGTGAGGGCGTCGTGTCGCCGAGGATGAACTGATTCGGCAGCAACACGAACTGCAGCGGAACCGTGATCATCGAGGTCACCGTGCTGAACGCATACTGCAGTCCCATCACGATCAACGAGAACACCACGACATTCTTCCAGCGCGCCTTGAACGCCTGCCACCCGGCACTGAGCGCGCTGCCGGCCGTGCGCGTGCCCACCAGACCGTAACGGATGGCGATCGCCTCATAGCCGGAGAGCACCAAGGAAAGCGCGACAACAAACAGCAGGAAGAACAGATACCCGCAGCAGATGATGACGAAGGCACTCGCGGTCGGCGCATCGGGTCCTGACCCCGCAGCGCTCGCCATCACGACCACGATGAAGGGCACCAGCGCGATGCTCACACAGAGAACCGAGATCATGCCTATCACGAAGTCGATCGCGAACGTGCGGCCCAAACGACTCGCCCCGAACGCCCAACCCTGACCAACGGTGATCGGGCGACCGGCGAGAATCTCGTCGGCCAGGTGAACGAAGCCGCCGTGCATGATCAGCGAGAGCGGAATGGTGAGCAACACAGCGATCGACACCGCGCCAAACAGGAGCGCGATGCCGCCCAGCGCGCCACTGAAGGCGTCGATGTCACGGAATCCGTCAACGATCCTGGAAGGCCCGACGGCCGCAAACGCACCGCCGACCAGGACCACGTACAGCATGGTGATCGCGCCGTATGTCGAGGCGGCAAAGCCCCACATCTGCGCGGACTTCAGCGTACGAAACGCCGATGAGATTGCCTGACCGTACTTCACAGGGTTTCTCCTTGCGGTGCGACCGGGGCCGACGGGGCCTGCGGTGCGACGGGTGTGAGCGACGGGACCGATGGTGCGACGGGCGCGAGCGACTCGGTCGGCGCTTCTCGGCCGGTGAGGCGGCGGAAGAAGATGGTCCACAGGGCCGAGGTGAAGGTGCCCCAGATGGCGGTGTAGAGCATGATGACGAGGGTGATAATCAGCACCGCGATCGCCGAGACACCGATAAGCGCGGGCCAGGACTCTGAGCGGATCAGGAAGACCGCCGGAATGACCCCGGCGAAGGTGACGATCACGATGGGAATCGCGACGACGATGCCTGCGACCATGTTGAGCCCCAGCGAGATGAACCACATGATGAGCGAATCCTTGATGCGAGTCCTGAACAGACGCCACGCCTCGGCGGCCGCTTCGAACACACCGGTGTCTGCGATCATTATCGAGCGCGAGCCGAGCAGGCTCATGGTACCCAGGATGACCCCTCCCACGATGAGCAGTGGGATCCCGACGATGAACGCGCCGCACATCGGCGCGAACAGAGCGGGGCTCGGATCGGACCCCGCGCGAACTGCACCGATGATCGGCAGGGCGACCGCGGCAGCGAGGCCGAGCCCGACCAGCGCCATCGGCAGACCGAGCAGAACCGACAGGCCAAGAAGTCGCCAGAAGTGACCGAATCCCGCGTCCCAGGCCGCCCCGAGGGTGAAAGTGCCTCCCTCCTCGATGGCGTCCACGGCCTGGATCAGGCCGCCACGTGCGGCGATACCGACGATCCAGAACACGAACCCGATCGCCAGCAACAGCATGGTCCCCGCGATGATAGCCGGCAGGAAGCGGGAGATCTGATCGGTCCAGTTCGCAGGGTCGAGCCCGTAGAAGAACTGACCTGTATCGGAACCGCGCGAACCAGAGGATGACGGGTTATAGCTGCTTCCACCCCCGCCGCCACTTGATCCTCCCGCGACGCCTGCAAACAAGCCGAGCACCCACAGAGCACGGTAGCGCCAGGTTATGCGCCAGGCGCGTTTGATGATCTCTCCGAAACCCATCGAATCCCCCTCAGTTCTCAGTGGTCGACCGACCGTTTGTCATTGTAGCCCTCGCACCGTCTGCCGCCGTGAGTCGTTGCCAGAGCACCGTCCAGAAACACGACGTCCAGACGTAGCTGAGCACCGCCACCGGAAACAAGACGGCCGCAAGTACGAACAACCCGGACGTGATCGCCGTCGGCCCTGATCCTCCGCCTACCGCGAACGCGACGGCGATCGTCGGTACGACGAGCACCGCCAGCACGATACCGGCCAGCAGCGTCACCGCCACGCCGATGATCGTCACCAGCAGATAGGCCACCACCACGTCGCCCAGGTATGCCTTGAGGAGTCTTCCTCCCGCCGAGAACGCAGTGCGCCAGTTCGCGTCGACGAGCACCGCTTCACGCAAGCCGAGCTGCACCGCCACACCCAGCGGGATGCCGACGAGCGCGGCGAGCGATGAGAGCGGCGACAGCACCAGGTTGCCCACGATCGCGGCCCTTGGATTAGGAGCGCCGCCCATCAGCAACGGTACGGTCATCGTGAAGGTCACAACGAGTCCCACCACCAGCATCGGGATCAGACTTGGCAGCGCCGCGATGGCGAGGAGCCCCACGATACGCCCCCAGACGCGGAAACCGTCACGCATGCCATCACCAAACGACGGTTGGCGTTCGCGAGCGGCGGCTGCTGTGGAAGCGGAGACCGTGGTCGCGCAGGCCTGCGATATGAGACCGCCCTGAGCCGCGACATCGATGACGCCAAGCGCGATCCACAACACAAACACCGCGACTATCCCGACGAGCAGCGCCGTGCCGTGCGAGTTCAACCAGCCGGTCACCGCGACGAGAGCGTCGCCACGCAGGATCTCCATCTGCGACTCGACGGGTGTCGGCGAGGCCGAGGGCGCCGTCAGCAGCTGCGGCATCACCGCAAGCGGACAGGTGACAGACGCGACTATTCCGGAGTAGACGACCACCTGCGCGGCCGAAACCGATCCGAGCCACCACAGTGCCGACGTGCGCCGCGTGATACTCCACGCTTCAAGCGCAAGCGCCTTGTGGTCCACGAGCCTCACTCTTAGCGGCGACAACCCGGGTTACTCGAGCGGTCTGAGCTCATAGGTGCGGCTGCCCAAGCCCATCTCCTCGGCGTAGGCCATGGCCATGGTGCCGTTGACGCCTGTGATGTCGGTGAACTTGTCGGTGCCGGGTGCCATACCCTCGCCTCGGCCGCCGGGGAGTCCGTTGGCCGCGACGACGAGGTCGTAGGCAGCCTGGTCGATGGCGACGGGGTCGGTGGAGGCGAGCACGCCGATATCGGCGACGACCGGCGCGTCCGAGAAACTCCAGCAGTCGCAGTCCGGTGAGACGTTGGTGACGAAGGAGAGGTAGACGACCTTGCCGTCCTTGCCGTCGACGGCGCCCGCCACGTGCTCGACGATCTTCTCCTGGATGGCATCGGGCGTGGTCTTCCACTGAATGCCGATGGCGCCGAAGGAACAGCGAGCGACGCACTCTCCGCAGCCGTAGCAGACCTCGTAGTCGACGACCGCGACACGGTCCGGGCCGATGACGATCGCGCCGACCGGGCAGGCCTTGACGCACTTCTTGCAGGCGGTGCACTTCTCTGCGACGACCTCGGGCTTGAAGTCGGCGTGCATGCGCTGCTTGGCGCTGCGACAGCCTAGGCCCATGCCGACGTTCTTGAGCGCTCCGCCGAAGCCGGTGGCCTCGTGGCCTTTGACGTGCGTGACGACGACCATCGCGTCGGCGTGCACGACCGCCGAGCCGATGCGGACGCTGTCGAAGTGGTGGAAGCGCGCATCGAGCGGCACGTCGACGGCATCCCGGCCGTCGAGGCCGTCGGCGATGATAATCGGCGCCTCCACCGTGGCGTAACCGAAGCCGTGGTGGACGGCGACGGTCAGGTGATCGACGGCGTTGCCGCGCTGACCGGAGTAGAGCGTGTTGGCGTCGGTGAGGAATGGATTGCCGCCGGCTTTCTTCACGCGTTTGACGACCTCGCGGATGAAGATCGGCTGGACGAAGCCGGTGTTGCCCGCCTCGCCGAAGTGCAGCTTCACGGCGACGAGGTCCTTCTCGGCGATGGCGTCTTCGATGCCGGCGGCCTTGAGCAGCTTACCGACGCGCTTGACCATCGACTCCTTCTTGACGCTGCGGACCGGCGCGAACCAGACGGTCGCCGGAGCGGATGCGCTGCCGAAGCCGGTACCAGGGGCGGCGTGGGACGCTGTTTCGCGCGGTGTGGAGTCGCTCATCGGCTCAGCCCTTCTCGGGAATCGTGCTCGTCGAATGCGAGTGCAGCGGCGCCGAGAATGCCGGCGTCGTTACCCAAGACGGCTTGGACTACCTTCACGTCCCGGCGACCCGCCAGTGCCTCGGCCTGCATGACCTCTGCAGCGTGCGCGACCATGAAGTCGGCCGACTCACCGATGCCACCGCCGACACAGATCAGCTTGGGGTTGAAGATGTTGACGAACCCGACCAGCGAACGACCAAGAACCTGGCCGGCGTCCATAAGGATCTCGCGGGCGACCGCATCACCAGCGCGAGCGGCCATCAGCACGCTCTCCGCCGTGACCGCGTCGATCTGACCGCCGGCAGCCGAGAGGATCTCGCGACCCTTGAACTGCTTGGCGGCTTCACGACCCTTGGCTGCGATGGCCGGACGACCGAGATAGGACTCCAGATGGCCTTTGCCGCCGCATGGACACGGTTCGCCATCCAGGTCCACCACGATGTGGCCGATCTCACAGCCCAGACCGCGACTGCCGCGAAACGGCTCGCCGCCGATGAAGATGCCGCCGCCGACTCCCGTGCCGACCGTGATCATGAGGAAGTCGCGTGCCCCCTTCGCGGCGCCGTAGCGAGCCTCGCCGAGCGCGGCCATGTGGCCGTCGTTGTCGATAGTGACCTCCTGACGAATGCGCGACATGACGAGCGATCGCACGTCGACACCAGCAAGCGGGAGGTTGGTGCAGAACTCGACTGACTGGCGCAGGAAATCGATCTGTGCCGGGACCCCGATTCCGACGCCCGCGACCTCGGACGACTGCACGCCGGATGTGACCTCTTCGACGAGCTCGATGATGGCGTCCACGACAGCGAACGGGCCGGTCTTGGGTGTGAGTCGCTTGGCGTCTTTGACCACACGGCCTTTGCGCTCGACGAGCCCAACCGCGATTCGAGTGCCTCCGACGTCAACGCCGACTGCGTAGCTGGTGCGCATTGCGTGCCTCCATTGGTCCAGGACGCGAGAAGGGCCCGCGCCTGCGGGCATCCCCTACAAGAATCATAGCAGCAGGTCTGACATCCTCGCGCTGCAAGACCCGTCAGCGGAACCTTCCCGGGGGCGCCGCCGGGACCTCGAACAGGCGTCAGTAGTCCCAGCGAATGCCCTGCTGATCGCCGACGATGCCGAGCTCACGCATGCGCTCGAGCATCGCCCCCTCGCCGACACCGAAAAGCCGCGCCAGATAGCGATAGTCGTTGAACCACAGCCGCGACTGCTCGACCAGCATCACGGCCGGCATCATGAGCTCTTGAGCGACGTGGTCGGCCTCAGAGTGGTCGGCTGAGTCACGCGGGAAGGTGTTCGCTCCGTCGTCCATGAGCAGCAGCACGTGCCCGAGCATGTGCGCCAATGCGGACTGCCGCTCGTGCTCGGCGTGGGCGTAGTTCACGATCATCGTGGGGAGGCCACCCTCATACACCGTGGCCGCCGTGAAGAACTGAGGTAGGTTCACCGGAACCACGGGAATACCCAAATTCTCGATGATTCGCGCGATGGGAACCGGGGGGTCGGTCACTCCCGCCTGAGCGAGTGCTTCCTCGGCGATGCGTCGGTAGTATGCTTGCGTTCTAACGGTCACGCATTCTCCGGACCTAGGATGCACGCCACCGGTCGTGGTCGTGATGATTGTATCTGTATCGACCTATTCCCCTGTTCAGGGCAAGGGTACATCGCAGGTTCGTGTGACCGCAGTCACAACTTTGCAGGAGTCTTGTGTAGCGTACGACCCGCGGACCCGATATACCAGTCAGTGACGGATTTCGAGCGCAAGGGAGGCGGGATGGGAAGCGAGGCCGAGGGCTACCCACGCCCCGAGGAGGTTCTGCGGCTGCTGGCGGCGGCTGCTGGTGCCGCTCGCCTCTACCCGCCGGCCTCCGCGCTGCCCGCTGAAGCCGTCGAGCGCTTCGTCTCGCGCATCAACGATGCCACCTTCTCGGCACAGGGACCGCTGCGCTACATAGTGAACCCGCACGAGTTCCGTTTCAGCGACATCGCCATCGCCAATGGCAACAGCCAGGTCATCGCATTGGCAGAAGGCCTGCACGCGCTGCAGGTCGGCCAGCTTCTGATCGCACCGGGTCTCTCGGCGGCGGAAGCCACGGCGTTCGTCACAGTCGTCAACTCGGATCCGGGCGCCATCCGCGCACAAGGCGGGCTTCGAAGTGCGCTCGCCTCCATCGGAGTCGCTCACATTGCGGTCGTGGAGGTCTCACTGCGCGCCTCGGAAGAGGAGGGGCTGCTTGGCGTGGACCTGATGGTCGCGCCGCTCGACACGATCGCCGAGGAGGTCGCCAAGGCCTCAGAACGATGGGCGCAGAGCGAAGGTCCCGGCGTCGACGAGGTCGTGGCGGCTGTAGACGGGCTCGAGGCCGCGACTCGGCAGATCGCCGTGGAGCGCATGTCGTCGGCGCTGATGAGGCTCGATGAGACGACCCGCATGCGCGTGCTGGCGTTCTCCCTGAAAGCCGACGTGAACGGTCGCCGGATGGACGGCATGCTCAACGTCATCGCCAACATGAAGCCCGCAGCACTTGCCCGGCTGCTCACTCTCGTCGCCGCTCAGGCAGGCACCGAGCCTTCGCGCATCGCGGGGGCGCTGCAGTTGCCGCCCGAGACCGCCAAGCTGCTCGCGATCATGCTCGCACCCACGCCCGACGCACCCGACAGTCCCGGCGAGAGTGACACGGCGCAGGCTGCGGAGATGGCGCGCGAGATGGCGATCGCCGAGGACAGCGGCGACATCGATCGACAGATCGCCGTCGCATCACCCCAGCTGGCCTCCGGCCGAGCGCTCGCCACCGCCGTTGCGATCTCCCGAACGCACCTCGGCGTCGAAGCGATCGCCGCCATCGGCGACTCCCTGCCGAGCGCTGCGCGTGACGGATCATTCGCGACCGTCAGAGAGGCGCTGCGCCACCTCGACGAAGTCGCGCGCCAGCCGGAGCTCGCCGACGCCGCCGTTGCGGCCAAGGCGACGCTGATCGACGCGACCGTACTCACCGAGATCTGCTCGGCCGTTCAGACGGACTCCGACGCGGCTATAGTCGGCGAGCTTCTGCACAGTGCAGGACCCGTCGGCGCCGAGGCGCTGCTCGTCAGCTACATCAAGGCGGCTGAGCCTGTCCGCTCGCTGCTCCGGCCGGTACTGCGCGGCATGAGCGAATCGGTTCTGGGAGTCGCGCGTGCTCGCCTGCGAACCGACAGTCCCAAGTCCGCGATCGCGATCCTCGAGACGCTCTCGGCGCTTGGAGATCGGCGCGCGGTGCCGGTGATCTCGCACGCGCTGGGCCACCTCGACGAACAGGTGCGCTTCACCGCGATCACGGCGCTCGCCGACACTCCCGGGTCTGAGGCCTCGGCCGCGCTCGTAAAGGCTCTCGGCCACTCTGAACCCGAGACTCAGCGCTTCGCGGTCCGCGAGATCGGTCGCGTGAGGGCCGCTACCGCCATCCACCAGCTCACTCGCGCACTCGAGGACCTCAACGTCCAGCGTACGTACGAGACCAAGAAGGAGATCGTGCACGCCCTCGAGCAGATCGGAACACCAGAAGCCGAACGCGCTTTGCGTCGCACCGCTGCCAGGCCGTTCGTTTGGGGCAGGAAGACCAGAGAGCTTCGAACACTGGCTCGCAAGGCCACACAGAATATCCAGCACTCGAACGCCGACCCTGAAGGAGTGGATACGCCGTGACGGACATGCCATACCGTCCCGAGAACGAGGGCCCGCTGGCGAGCCCCGCCGAGATGGCCGCCGAAACCTCATACATCGCCGTCTCTGCACCGTTCGCCACGCCCGAGAAGCTCGAACGCGCCCGAGAGCTCGTGCGCACACTGGCCGTGGCCGACACCAACGCCGCGCTCTACCCCACCACGCACCCGTTGGTCGCCGCGTCACTGTCAGAACTGGTCGCCTCGGTGCGCAGCCTCTCGTCCACGGGCTTCGAGGATGTCACCATCAACATCTACAAGGGCACCCTCTTCGTCGAGAACCAGGTGTTTCCCGAGGAGAGCGTGACCTACCGCAAGCTCATCGAGGAGCTGCTGGCGCGCGGTATCTCTGCGGTCACATTCCTGCCGACCATCTCGGTCGAGGATGGCGCGGCGCTGGTCGAGTTGTTGGCCGAGGCACGCGTGACAGACATCGTGGCGGCCCAGGACTTCCTGGACGCCAAGCACGTGCGCGGCGTCACCGTCTCGGAGACTTCCACGCTCGAGGACACCAGCGACGACGAGCGCAACAAGGAGGTCCGCGCGAAGGCTCGCGAGAACTACGACGCGGGAGTCGGAGCGATGCGCGACATCGAGTCGCAGGCCAAGCTGGGCCGCGTGCTCGAGGTCGGCCCGCTCCAGCGCGTGGTCGAGTCGATGCTCGACAACCTCCTCCAGGATCCGGCTGCAGTGCTCGGCCTGACGGCGATCAAGGGGCACGACGACTACACGCTCAACCACTCGATCAACGTCTGCATCCTGGCGATCTCGCTGGGAGATGCGCTGGGACTCGATCGCGACGACATGCACTCGCTGGGCCTCGCCGCGCTGCTCTACGACATCGGCAAGGTTCGGATTCCCGAAGAAGTGCTCATGAAGTCCGGCCCGCTGACGGCCGACGAGTGGGCGCAGGTCAAGCGCCACTCCGAGGAGGGCGCCGACCTGCTCAAGCGACTCTCACTGGCCGACAAGATGTGTATGATCGTGGCCTACGAGCACCACCAGCGTCACGACCTCATGGGATACCCGGACGCCACCGGCGCCGAGCAGCACCTCTTCAGCAAGATAGTCGCGGTCTGCGACGCCTACGACGCCATGACGACCCTGCGACCCTTCCGCCGAGAGATTCGGCCTGATAAGGCGCTCTCGGTGTTGATGCAGGGGCGCAACAAGGCCTACGACCCGGCGGTCACCAAGGCGTTGGTCGCGATGCTCGGCATCTACCCGATGGGCGCGGTGGTCAAGCTCAACGACCACTCAACCGGCGTCGTCTATCGCGTCAACAACGATGACCTGCTGCATCCGCGCATCAAGTTGCTCGCAGACGCGGAAGGCCGCTGGCTGGAGTCGCCCGAGGTGCTCGATCTGCGCCTCGTCGACCCGACCAACGGCCAACCGCTCAACTGGATCACCGAGTGCATCCCCGCCGCTGAGGCCGGGGTCGATGACGTCTGGCAGTACCTGTAGTTACGGCGTGGTTCCGCTCGCGTCCACGGCGCCGCTCGCAGCGCCGGAGGGCGCGATTGCGCTGCCAGCCGCCATGTAGCCGGTAGGAGCGAGCGCCTGGCGGATCATGTCCTCGTTCGCCGACGAGTCGCAGTAGGCCACGTTGATGCTTGAGGTCGACAAGTCGATCGTGGCATCCGTGATGCTCGGAACCGGTGCGATCGCGGCGAAGATCTGCTCGGAGGCGTCCGAGGGATCGACGTTCTCGGGAATCGTAAGTGCGATATCCGAACTGGTGCACGCCTCGCCGCCTGCGAACGTCTTGCTGATGCGCGTTCCGACGGACTTGGCCTGCCCACCCTGCGACGCCGCGATCACGCCGGCGCCTACCGCAAGCGCGATGATCACCAGTGTGCCGATCAGCGCGATGTTGGTGCGGGGCTTGGCGTCCGGCTCGGAATCCTCGATGACTTCCTCTGCCACGGCCTTCTTGGATGCAGCTTGGGCGGCCTGTGGCTTGGTGGGGGCAACTGTGACAGCAGCCTCCTCCTCATACTCGTCCTCCTCTTCCTCCTCGGCGGCGCCATCTTCGTACTCGGCATCCCCGCTGAGCTTACGACGCACGCCGATGAAGAGGCCGGCACCCAGCGCCACAGCGATGGCGACGAGGATCGCAGGTATGAGCGCTCCGCCGGTACCGGTGGTCGTCGCAGCGCCAGGCGTGGCGGCAGCGAGCGTGTAAGAGAAGGTGACTCCCAGCGGCTGGCCCTTCTTCACAGCGGTGAACTGCTGCTGGTAGTACTGGTAGCCCGTGGGGCCTGCGGCGAGCCCGGCGGTCGCGGTGGCCGGCTCGGTCAGCCGAGCGCTGACCGGGATCTGGATCGCCACGCCGGCTTCAGGCACGTCGGTCCATGCGGGCTGCGAAAAGGTCACGGTGTAGACGTCACCGTTCACGGTGATCGGAGACTGGGTCGTGACCTCGAGCTGGGCTGTGCGTGACTTGGTCAGCGTGAATGTGTAGAGGTCCTGCCCGTCGCTTTGGGCCTTGGTGGTAGCCACCTCGGGATCGGCAGACGCGTCACCGCCGAGGATCTCGCCAGCCCACTGGAGCGTCGAGCCCGTCGGCGCGACAAGGGTTACAGTAGCCGGCAGCTTGGTGGACTCGGGGAGCACGCCGGCGACGATGAGGACCGACTCGTTGGAGCTTGAACCCACGTTGAGTGAGATCGACTCCCACTCGGCGACGGGGGCGGCAAGCGCGGCCGGAACGCCGATGCTGGCTGCGAACAGAAGTGACAGGCAGGTGACTGCCACGAATCGCTTGAAGCGGGTCATTGATACCTCCGAGTGTGCGGTACGGGTCAATCAGGCCGCGCGACAAGAATCGCAATCATGGGCAGGAGCCGTTTGTAGGGAGCTGTGCGCATCGCTGGGAAGCCTAGCAACTCCCCCGCCCCCGGTACAGAGTCACGCCGAGAAGCACACAA
Organism: uncultured Eubacteriales bacterium; assembly: GCA_964388455.1. GTDB lineage: Bacteria > Actinomycetota > Coriobacteriia > Anaerosomatales > JAAXUF01 > JBBRWO01. Next base: position 8,470 of record CAYMAN010000004.1, on the reverse strand, counting down.
GAACTCTAGATGATCGGATCGCCGAAGTAGCGCCAGTACAGCAGCCAGAACGACGTGGTACCTCGAATGTGCGGCGTGTACTTGTAGAGCGAGTAGGTCGCTTCGTTGGTGGGATACACCGCTCCGCCGTCGATGGTCATCTTGATGCCGGGACGCCACGGCTTGGAGTTCTTGTCGAGCTTCTGCGCGCCCCACCAGATCTGGTTGCCGAATCCCTGATACTGGTACGAGGTGAAGCTGTCTGCCTTGCCGCACCCTGTCGCCCAATCCAGTTGGCGTTGCGTGGGCGACGCATCGCCCAGAAGCGACTGCTCCTTCTGGAGCTTGACCAGGATCACCTTGGGATTGACACGAAACGCCACCGCGGCCTCCGCGATCATCTCGGAGGCGAAACGGACCTTTCCGGCATGGTCGCGCGTGCGATAGGACTTGAGGATGCCCGGCTGGCGGTCGAGGAACGCCTGGATGTCGCTCACGGTCATGGATCCGGAATCGCGGAAATTGGCGTCGGAGATGACGGTGTCTGGCGAGAACTGATCGGACGGCGTGCCCCCGGAGATCGGCGCGGACTCGCCGCGCATGAGACGCGCGATGTCGGTGCCCAGCTCTGTGGTGCGCGCCTCACCGATGACGAGGTCGGATTCGATCCGGGAACGTCGGTCGTCGGTCTCGGTCTGCAGCCTGGTCAGGTACTCAAGGCGGTTGGAGAGGCTGTCTTGCAGCCACGCGCTCTCGGAGCGGATCTTGCGGTAGTCGGTGATGGTGTTGGCGTTGCGCTGGCTCACCGTGAGCAGGAAGTTCGTGCGCGACATCAGTTCCTGCAACGAGTTCGCTGTCATCAGGATCTCGATCATGGCCGTGCCGCGGGTGCGGTACAGCTCGACCGCGCGCTGCTCGAATGCCAGTTTTGCCTGCTCGAGCTGGTGGTCCTGCTCGGCGATCTGGGCGGCCAGCTTGTCGACCTCGCTACGCGTCTGGCCCATCTGCCGACTTACCTTCACGTACTCCGAGACGCTCCCCGCGAGCCGGGTTCGCATGGCCCCGAGCTCGCGCTGGATCTCTTCCTGCTGCGCCTTCTTCGCGGCGATGGTCGCCGTGTTCACCGTGCTCGTCGGCGCCGAGAAGGCCGCGCGCGGCACTGCAAGGCCGAACCCTGTCACCAGCAACAGCGCCAGGCCGACTCCGGTCAGCAGGCGGATGCATTCACCGCCGCGATGTGTTGAAACGTGAGCCACGATCCTCCACCAGTAGTTGCCGCATCTCTCCCAAGCCGGAGGCTGCGAATCAGACGATACCACGCTCACGCAGCGTGACTACAGCCTAAGACCGCCTCCTGTACCACCCCTATAGCGCGCGGTATGCCGAGACGGTGACGGACAGTGTGACCAGCGCCGGCTCCGGGAGCGACGCGATAGCCGCGGCGAGCGCGGAAGCGTCGGTATGCCAGGCGCTCGGCCCCATGCCGGCGAGCGCAGCGACCTCGGCGTGCGTGAGCCCCATGGTGCGTGCGACCTCGGTGGTCTCGAGCAGCGCGAAGTGCGCCGAGAGCTGCGCGTCGAGCCGTTCGGGCTTACGGTCGTCGACGCTGAGCAGTCCGAGCGCACCGATCAGTTCGCGCAGATGGCTGCCGTTGGGCGTCACGACGACCAGTACGCCGCCGGGTGCGAGCACGCGCGCCATCTCGTCGACGTTGCGCGGCGAGAAGACGTCAAGGACGGCGGCGGCACTGTCAGCGGCAAGCGGCAGTCCGCTCCACACGTCGCACGCGACCGCGCCGATGCGATCGTGGCTTCGAACGGCTCGGCGAAGCGCGGGCTTGGAGATGTCGAGCGCCACGCCCGCATGCGTCGGCAGCGCATCGAGCGCCACCGCGAGGTAGTAGCCGGTCCCGGCGCCGACCTCGACGATCACGCCGCCGGGACCCTCGGCGATCGCCGAGGCGAGCATGCGCGTGGCCTCCTCGGCGATCGGTGCGTAGTGACCTGCCGAGAGGAACGCGTCGCGCGCCTCGATCATGGCGGAGGTGTCGGCGGTCCCGGTGCGGGCGTCGCCGCGCAGCAGACTCACGTAACCCTGCCGCGCCAGATCGAAGGCATGGGAGTTGGCGCACCGCAGCGTCGCCCCGTCGGCGGCGAGTGACTCGCCGCAGTGGGGGCAGCGAAGCGCGGACAGAACCTCGGGGATCTCAGTGATTCTCATGAGTCGATGATAGCCTAGGTGTCGGCACCGTTCTCGCTGTTCACCCGGCGAGCACGCCATGAGGCCCCGCGCTCCAAGGTATCCTTGGCCTCGGATTCACCAGGAGCACTCTCTGCGCCGCGAACCGTCGCGGCTTAACAGTAAGGTCACTGCATGCAACCGACCAAGGTCCGAATCCAGCTCGTCGCTGCCGCTTCGATGTGGCTCGTGGGCGCATCGATCCTGCTCATCCGCGGCGTGGGATACATCCAGGGCCGGTACTGGCACGCTTGGATCCTCGCGCTCGGTCTCGCACTTGGCGTGGTGAAGGCGAGGCTTCTGCTGGATCGCGTCGCCACCAAGGCCGTTCTGAGGATCCAGGGACGTGCGGACAAGTCGGTCTTCGGGTTCTTCTCGGCGAAGTCGTGGGTGCTGATCGCGTTCATGATGGGCGGCGGCATCACGCTGCGACACCTCGTCGTGAACCCCAACCAGATCGGCGCCGGCATCATGGGTGCGATCTACGTGGGAGTCGGCGCGGCACTGCTGCTCGCCGACCGCGTGTTCTGGAGGGCGATCTTCAAGCCGCTGGCAGCCAAGCCCTCCGAGCCGACGACCGCCGGCGCCGCAAGCTAGCTCCTGCTCAAGGATCCGCGGCAGGAGAGTCGCCGGCGCGCGGGGTATACACCGATGGTCACACTCGGTAACCGGAGGAGTAGCCATGCCCTCAATCCACACGCGGAACGCAACGATCGTCGTCCTCGGCATCCTTCTCACGCTCGCGCTGGCGATAGCCGGATGTTCTGCGGGCGGAAGTGGCGGTACCACGCCGAACAGCGGAAGCAGCAGCGGGGACAGCTCGGCTGCACCGACCGCCGCGTCCGGTCCCACCATCGCCGAGAAGGGCTTCGCCTTCAGCCCGGCGGATTCGACCGTGAACGTCGGCGACGTGGTGACCTTCGTCAACCAGGACTCAGCACCGCACAACGTGTCGATCGACGGCGCAGAACTGGGCATGCAGAATCAGGGCGAAAGCGTCACCTGGACCGCCACCAAGGCCGGGAGCTTCCCGTTTTCGTGCACGATCCATCCCACAATGACCGGAACGATCACCGTCAAGTAGCCGGGAGCATCAGTGGCCGAGAACTGGAACGAGAAACACCTCGAGAGCAGCACTCTAGGCCAACGCGTCGCCGACAAGACCTCGAGCACCCTTGGCTCGTGGCCGTTCATCATCGGACAGACGGTATTCGTTGCGGCGTGGATCACGCTCAATATCGTGGGCTGGACGCAGCACTGGGATCCGTATCCCTTCATCCTGTTGAACCTGCTGTTCTCCACGCAGGCCGCGTACGCCGCACCCGTGATAATGATGAGCCAGAACCGGCAGGCGGAACGCGACCGCGTACAGGCGACCTCGGACTACGACACCAATCGCAAGGCCGAGTGCGAGATCGAGGACATGCAGAGGGATCTCGACCGCATCATCGCTCTCCTGGAAAAGCTCCAGCCGGACACCGCCCAAGACGCGTCGCGTCAGTAGCGGCAACCGGCTGACGCGGGGCGATATGTCGCACTGCGGAGTCGCCCTCCCGATCGGGCCCATGTAACCACCCCGCTTTTCGGGGTGCCACTCGCACCCCGGTCGTGCGACCATCGGTTGCGGGAGGTACACCGATGCCAGCGACTCCGTACAGCGTCATGGTGGTCGACGACGACTACTACGCCCTCGAGGCGGTCAAGCAACTGCTCGCCCGCGACGACCGCACGCGGGTCTGGGGCGGCGCCGATTCGATCGACGGCGCCGTAGGCGAACTCGCAACCACAGAGCACCGGCACCCCGACGTCATCTTGCTCGACGTCCGTTTCGGATCCGAGGAGCGCGCCGGGATTGTCGGCCTGCCTCGAATCGCCGCTGCGTCACCGGACGCTAAGGTGCTCGTGACCTCGGTGTTGCGCGCAGAAGACATCGTGCTCGACGCCATCGCCGCCGGAGCTGACGGCTACGTGTGGAAGAACGAGTCCGGCAGCGGTATCGCGAGTGCGGTGCAGTGCGTGGCGGAGGGCAGATTCGTGATGACGCCCTCGATCGCCGAGATGGTCCTGGGCGAGGCCGACGAACTCAAGGCGTACGCATCCGAGGTGCTGGGCGATGAACCGGAGTTCTCGGACCTGACGACCTCGCTCAAGAAGACGCTGTACCTGTTCTGCCTCTGCGGGCTCTCGGTCAAGGAGATTGCGGCGGAGCTGCAACTGAGTCCCTATACCGTGAGTTCGCGGATCAAGGCCGCCTATCAGGTGCTCGGAGCCGGGTCGCGCCAAGAGGCGTTCGCCCTGCTCGTCGAGCGTGAGCGCAACGGAGCCGAACGATGAGTGAACAGGCGCGCGGTCGCCGAGGCGACGTGGCCGTCGACTTCATCGGCCGGTTGGTGGTGTTCGGGTTGACCACGTTTCTCATGGCGGCGTCGTACGAGACGTTCCCGGATGCCGGGCTGGCGTGGGCGCCACTGCTGCTCTGGGTGCTGGGCCTCGTTGCCGACGGTGCGATCGCGTGGCTGACCGGCACGCGCGGAATGCGGCTGGCTAGGAGCGTCGGCGCCACAGCGCTGGTGTGGGTAACGCTGGGCGCGACCTTCGGCGTGGTCACCGTACTGCAGGACGTGATCACTCCAGTTGCCTATTCATTCGCAAGCATCGCCATCCCACTCACGATGATCTGCATCTCGTTCTTGGCGTCGTCATTCCTGCCACCGGTGCAGGCGACGATGATGTGGGCCATCGTCGGAGTCGGATCGGCAATGGCGCTCAACGCGACCACGGTCGTTGTCAACAATCCTGGCTTCCTGCAGGCGACAGCTGCCTACACGCTCTGTCTGGGCTCGTCCGGCGCGCTCATCCTCTACCTGCGGCGCGTCATAGCAGCGCGCCTGGGATGGCGCGCGCTCGTGTCGCGGCTCGCGTGGGCCGCAGCGGCGATGGTGTTCTCGATAGCCATCGCTCTTGTCTCGCTCAATGTCGTGACGACGATGCTCATGGAGACTCAGATTCAGCAGGAATCCGACGCTCGGCTCGGCTATCTCCGCGGCGTCGCCTACGACCTGGGGAGTCGCTTCTCGGAAACGTCATTCGAATCGGCGAGTCCGGAGCTCATCCGCGAGATCGCGCGTGCTGCCGCAGCGAACGACGTCGGTCTCACGCTCTGGGACCTGCAGACGCGCCGCCCGCTCATAGCGATTCGCAGCGGGCTTGGATCAAACGGCCCCGCTTCCGAGCTGACAGGAGTGCATGGGTACTCTTCGGTCGCGCTCAGCGAAGCCGAGAGCACCTTGATCGAACGGGCCGCTAAGGACGCTCAGTCGGCCGGCGGTGGAGCAGCCAAGCGCGCCGGTGACCCCGTAGGCGTCCTGGTAGCGTCGGGTATTCGGGCACGCGGGAGTGACCCCGCGACGGTGTCCGCATCCGGTGCAAGCTACACGATCGGTATCACCCGGCCCTCGGGGACCGAGCGGTACGTCGTGGTTTCCTCCCTATCCAGCCCTGACTGGCAACGCTGGCCCGGTTTCACCCTGGAGGATGTGTGGCTCGGCGTTTCTGCGAGCATGTTCCCGTGGCTGTTCCTCGCGTTCCTGCTGCCGTCGTCGCTCGCGCTGCTGGCACTCGACCGCCGTGACACCGCGCGCGCCACACTCATCGCCACCGAGGAGCGGGCCCGCCTTAATCGAGACGCCCACGACCGCGTCTACAACCGCCTCACCGCGCTTGCCAACCAACTGGCGGCGGCCGAGTCACCCGACGCCGCTCCCCCCACCCCCGCCGAGCAGATCCGGCGCACCGTCGACGACCTCCAGGCGATTCTGGGCGACGGCGCCACCGCCCCGTACCTCTCGGCATCGCTGGCGGCGGCCTCGCTGCTCGCCGATGTCTGCGCGGACCAGGGCCGCATCTGGTCCATGGAGGTCACACTCGACGGCGCCGAGCTCCTCGAAGGCATCGACCCGCGCGTCGGATGGGAGCTCCAGTGCATCGCCGAGGAGGCGCTTACCAACGCCGGCCGCCACGGACACGCCAACCATGTGCAGGTCAGTCTCTCCGCCGAGGAGCACGTGCTGCGCCTGAGCATCGCAGACGACGGCAGCGGGATCGCGACTCCGCTCGGCGCCGACGGGCTGCCGGGCAACGCCAGCGGCATGCGCGGCATGCAGGAGCGCGCACGTGGGCTTGGTGGCGAGCTCACGGTGACCACGGGTGTCGACGGCACGACCGTCTCGGCGACGATTCCGCACGTCAGCGGCTCATAACGGCACAATCTCGCACAAACCCCGCATCGCCTGACCAGTCATGGGTGTGGTCGGGAATGTACTGGGAGTCGTGAGTCAGAGTCGTTCACGGTGCGGTGAGGGCGAAGGTGAACGGCAGCGCCCTCTCCGCGAGTGGCGCCTCTGGGCGCGCAAGCGGCATCGACGACTGGGGGGCAGTCGCAAATCCGTGCACAAACGCGTGCTTGAAACCGCTTACCGACACCAATTGCCACTCGCGTCACGATGCTGTCCCTACTACCCTTGTGTTCGTATGGTGAATTGACCACGAGGCGCTGCCGGGCTCCTCTCTCACTCACACAGACACGCAGTGCGTGCCCGGGGAAGCTTCACTCCACAAACGGAGGAACCGATGAAGTCAGATCTGCAGATCGCCCAGGAGTCCCCGCTTCGCCGCATCACCGAGGTCGCAGCCGAGATCGGCATCGACGAGGACGACCTCGAGCTGTACGGCAAGTACAAAGCGAAGATCTCGCTCGACGTGCTCGCGAAGCTCGCGGACCGTCCGCAGGGACGCTACATCGACGTGACCGCGATCAACCCCACGCCGCTCGGCGAGGGCAAGACGGTCACGACAGTCGGCCTCGGCCAGGCGCTCAAGCACATCGGCAAGAACGTCATCACCTGCATCCGCCAGCCTTCGCTCGGCCCGGTCTTTGGCATCAAGGGCGGCGCGGCGGGCGGCGGCTACTCGCAGGTCATCCCCATGGAGGACTTCAACCTGCACCTCACGGGTGACGTGCACGCGGTCACCATGGCGAACAACCTGCTCTCGGCCTACATCGACAACCACATCTACCAGGGTAACGACCTGGATATCGATCCCTACTCGATCACGTGGCGCCGCGTCGTGGACCTGAACGACCGCAACCTGCGCAACGTCGTCACCGGCCTGGGCGCCAAGCTCGACGGCCTGCCCCGCGAGACCGGCTTCGACATCTCGGTCGCCAGCGAAGTCATGGCGATCCTCGCGATGGCCACCGACCTGAAGGACCTGCGCGCACGTCTGGGTCGCATCGTCATCGGCATGAACAAGTCCGGCCAGCCCGTCACCGCCGAGCAGCTCAAGTGCGCCGGCGCCATGGCCGTCCTCATGCGCGACGCGATCAAGCCCAACCTCATGCAGAACCTCGACGGCGGCGCGGTGCTCGTGCACGCCGGCCCCTTCGCCAACATCGCGCAGGGCAACAACTCCATCATCGCGGACAAGATCGCGCTCAAGATCGCCGACTACGTGGTCACGGAGTCCGGCTTCGGTGCCGACATGGGCGCTGAGAAGTTCATGAACATCAAGTGCCGCGCCTCCGGCCTCACCCCCGACTGCGTCGTGATCGTCGCGACCGTGCGTGCGCTCAAGGCCTCCTCGGGCAGGTTCGAGGTCACGCCAGGCAAGCCGCTCGACGTTCGTCTGCAGACCGAGGATCTCGAGTCGCTGGGTGAGGGCATCGTCAACCTCGAGGCGCACATCGAGAACATGAAGAAGTTCGGCGTGCCGGTGGTCGTAGCGGTCAACCACTTCCCCACCGACACCGACAACGAGCACGACTTCATCAAGCAGCGCGCGATGGACGCAGGCGCGGACTTCGCCGTGACCCACAAGGTCCACGCCGACGGCGGCCCTGGTGGCGCCGAGCTGGCCGAGGCCGTGGTCAAGGCATGCGAGCTGCCCAAGGAGTTCAAGCTGCTCTACCCGGACGACGCGCCGATCAAAGAGAAGATCGAGACGATCGCCCGCGAGATCTACGGCGCCGACGGCGTGGACTACCTGCCCGCCGCCGAGGCCAAGATCAAGCTCTACACCGAGCTGGGCTACGGCAACCTGCCCATGTGCATGGCCAAGACCCACCTCTCGCTCTCTCACGACCCGACACTCAAGGGTCGCCCGAAGGGCTGGCGTCTCCCGATCCGCGACATCCGCGCGAGCGTGGGCGCCGGCTTCCTCTACCCGCTCTGCGGCGACATGCGCACGATGCCGG
>CAYMAN010000003.1:0-109801 GCA_964388455.1 uncultured Eubacteriales bacterium | reverse complement strand
GGCGCTCCTTGAGCCCGCCGTCCTGGTGGATGCCGGAGCTGTGAGCGAACGCGTTGGCGCCGACGATCGCCTTGTTGGGCTGCACGCGGATGCCGGTGATCGTGGATACGAGACGACTCGAGCGCATGATCTCGCGCGTGTTGATGCCCGTGTTCACGCCGAGGATGTCGCCGCGCTGGCGGATCGCCATGACGACTTCCTCGAGGCTGGTGTTGCCGGCACGCTCACCGATACCGTTGATGGTGCACTCGACCTGACGTGCCCCCGCCCTCACGCCCGCGAGCGCGTTGGCCGTGGCCATGCCGAGGTCGTTGTGGCAGTGGACGGCGATGGTGACCGTCTCGATGCCGCGTACGCTGTTGGCGAGGCCGGCGATGAGTGCGCCGAACTCCTCGGGATAGGTGTAGCCGGTGGTGTCAGGGATGTTGACGACGGTCGCGCCCGCGGCGATAACCGCCTCGACCATGCGGTAGAGGAATGCAGGATCGGCTCGACCGGCGTCCTCGGCGTAGAACTCGACGTCCTCGACAAACGTGCGCGCGAACTTGACCGCGGCGACTCCGCGCTCGATGGCCTCGTCACCAGAGATCCGCAGCTTGTCTTGCAGGTGCGATTCCGAGACACCGATGCCCGTGTGGATGCGCGGGCGTGCGGCTCCGACGAGTGCGGCGGCGCAGACCTCGATGTCCTTGGGCACGGCGCGGGTCAGACCGCAGACGACGGCCGCGTCGCCAACCTCGGCGGCGATGCGCTGCACGCTCTCGAAGTCGCCAGGGCTGCTCACCGGGAAGCCGGCCTCGATCACGTCGACGCCCAAGCGGATGAGCTGGCGCGTGATCTCCAGCTTCTCCTCGGTGTTCATCGATGCGCCGGGTGACTGCTCGCCGTCACGCAACGTGGTGTCGAATATGAAGACCTTGTCGGTACTCATGAATGCTGCCTTCCTAGAGCTCCACGTACCAGGCGTCCTGCACTTCTGCCGCGTGCGAGATCGCGTCGAGCGTCTCGGCGCTTAGCGCGGAGTCGACACTGATGCCCATGAGTGCCGAGCCGCCGGCCTCGTGGCGTCCCACGTCCATGGTGCCGATGTTTACGCCGGCCTCGCCGATGATAGTACCGACCTGGCCGATGACGCCCGGACGATCGCCATAGCGGAAGAACGCCATGCGCTTGGTCGGTGCAAGGTCGAGCGCATAACCGAGCAGGGTTACGATGCGCGGCTCATCCTTCTTGCCCAGAAGCGTCGCGCCGATCTCGACCGGACCATGCGGGGTGACCGAGCGCAGAACGAGCATCGAGACGAAGTCGTGCGTCTCGGAGCGCTTCGTCTCGGATATCTTGATGCCCCGCTGCTCTGCGAGGAACTCGGCGTTGACGAAGTTGACGCCCTCGTCGCTCGCGCGGGTCAGCAGTCCCTTGACCGCGGCGGTGCGGATGATGCGCGTGTCATCGTCGGCCAGAGCGCCGATGGTGAGGATGTCGAGCTCCTCGACGCCGCCGCGTGCGAGCTGCGCGAGTATCGTGCCGAGGTCCTGAGCCAGGTCGATGTAGGGACCGACCTTCTCCATGACCTCCTGGGAGACCGGCGCCACGTTCACGGCGGTCGGGACCATACGGCCCTCGAGGCCGAGCAGCACGTACTCGGCGATCTGCTCACCGGCGCGGTCCTGCGCCTCTGCTGTCGATGCGCCGAGGTGCGGTGTCAGGATGACGTTGTCGAACTCGATGAGCGGTGAGTCGGTGCACGGCTCGGTCTCGAACACGTCGATGCCGGCGCCCGCGACCTTGCCACTGCGGACGGCGTCGGCGAGCGCGGGAATCTGGTAGATGCCGCCGCGTGCGGTATTGATGAGACGCACGCCGTCCTTCATCTGCGCGAACTGCTCAGGACCGAACATCCCGATGGTGTCCTTGGTCTTGGGCAGGTGCACCGTGATGAAGTCGGCCAACGGCAGGAGTTCCTCAACCGTCTGGTAGAGGGTTACACCCATCTTGGCTGCGCGCTCCTCGGAGGTGTAGGGGTCGTAGCCGATGAGCTTCATGCCAAAACCACGCGCGCGCTCGGCGACCAGCGAACCGATACGGCCGAGGCCGATGACGGCAAGGGTCTTCTCGTAGAGCTCGGAGCCGGTGAACTTGGAACGCTCCCACTTGCAGGCGTGCATCGACTGATTAGCCTGCGGCGTCTTGCGAGCCACGGCGAGCATGAGCGCCATAGTCTGCTCGGCGGCTGAGACGATGTTAGAGGTCGGGGCGTTGCAGACGATGATCCCGCGCTCGGTGGCGGCATCGACATCCACGTTGTCCACGCCAACGCCCGCGCGGCCGATGATCTTGAGGTTCACGCCGGCTTCGATGACCTCGCGTGAAGCCTGCGTGGCCGAACGCACGATGAGCGCGTCGTAGGCCGGGATCGCGGCTACGAGCTCCTCGGGCGTGAGGTCGGTCTTAACGTCTACCTCGAACTTCTCCTTGAGCAGCGCTACGCCGCTTGCGGCGATCTGCTCGGCGACAAGTACCTTCATAGGTGTCCCCTACCCTTCCATGAACACGGATTCGGCGGCGATGACTCCGGCGCCGCGGGTGAACTCATAGCCCAGCTCCGCGAGCGTCATCTCGAGCGCCGCGAGCGTGGTGATGATGTCGAACTCGCCAAAGTAGCCGAGGTGACCGATGCGGATGATCTTGCCCACGTAGTCGTCCTGGCCGCCGGCGATGGTGACGCCGTACTTGTTCTTGAGGATGCTCACGATCTTCTTGCCATCGATGCCCTCGGGCACCCATGCCGGCGTGACCGCGCTGCCGCGGCCCTCGGGCGGCGCGAACAGCTTGAGTCCCAGCGCCTCGCAGCCGCGGCGCGTGGCCTCGGCGAGCTTGGCGTGACGGATGATGGTGTTCTCGATGCCCTCTTCGCGGATCATCTTGAGCGCCTCGTTGAGGCCGAGGACGAGCGTGACGGCCGGTGTGAACGGCGTCGTGTCCTTGGCGACGTTCTTCTGGTAGCTCATCCAGTCGAAGTAGAACTTGGGGAGTGTGGAGCGCTCGTAGGCCTTCCACGCCTTCTTCGAGACGGTGCAGGCGGCCAGACCCGGCGGGAGCATGAGCCCCTTCTGCGAGCCGGTCATGACCACGTCGAGGCCCCACTCGTCGGTCTTGCACTCGACGGCGCCGATGCCGGTGATGGAGTCGACGATGAGCACGACATCCTCCAGCGGTCCGACGATCTCGCCGATCGCCTTGACGTCGTTGAGCACGCCGGTCGAAGTCTCCGACTGCGTGACGATGACGCCGCGCGCCTCGGGGTGTTCGGCAAGCGCCTTGGCGACGTCAGCCGGACGAACGACCTCGGTCCAGCCGTATTGCAGGTCGATCACGGTCAGGCCGTAGGTCTCGGCGATCTTCTTCTGGCGGTCGCCGAACTTGCCGTTGCGACACACGATGACCGTGTCACCGGCCGAGAAGCAGTTCACGATGCCGGCTTCCATGACGCCGGTACCGGAGCACGCGAAGAGCAGCACGTCGCCCTCGGTCTGGAAGACGTACTTGAGGCCGGTGATGCACTCAGCGAACGCCGCCGAGAAGTCCGGCGTGCGGTGATGGATGATCGGTGCGGCCATCTTGAGCATGACCTCGGCGGGAACCGGAGTCGGCCCCGGCGTCATCAGGTACTTCTTCTGCATATCTGTTCGCTCCCCCTCATGTGGTGCTTCCAGGCAATACAGCCGGCATCCCTCCGGCTTCAGTGCTGCGGTGGTCAGCGTCAGCTCCATCCGCCGAGCGTGAAGACAGCGCGAGCTTTCAGCTCGCGTCGTCTTCACGCTTGATCCAGGAGAACATGCTGCGCAGGTCGGCGCCGACTTCCTCGACGTAGGCCTCGGCGTGGATGCGGCGCATCGACTTGAACCACGGCTGACCGGCCTTGTTCTCGAGGATGAAGTCGCGGGCGAACGTGCCGTTCTGGATGTTCCAGAGCGCCTCGGCCATGGCCTCACGCGTGTCGTCGGTGATGATCTTGGGGCCGGTGTAGTAGTCGCCGTACTCGGCGGTGTTGGAGATGGAGTCGCGCATCTTGGCCATCCCGCCCTCGAACATGAGGTCGACGATGAGTTTGACCTCGTGCAGGCACTCGAAGTACGCGATCTCCGGCTGGTACCCGGCCTCGACCAGCGTGTCGAATCCGGCCTGAATGAGGTGGGTCAGACCGCCGCACAGCACGACCTGCTCGCCGAAGAGGTCCGTCTCGGTCTCCTCGGAAAAGGTGGTCTCGATGATTCCGGCGCGTGCGCCGCCGATGCCCCATGCGTAGCTGAGCGCGGTGGCCAGCGCGTTGCCGGTGGCGTCCTGGTGGATGGCGACGAGGTTCGGCACGCCAGAGCCCTCGGTGTAGACACGCCGGACCATGTGGCCCGGGCCCTTGGGGGCGATCATGATGACGTCGCAGCCCTCAGGGGCGACGATCTGGTCGAAGCGGATGTTGAAACCGTGAGCGAACGCCAGCGCCTTGCCTGGCGTCATGTGCTCGTGGATCTCCGCGTAGTACGTGTGTGCCTGAGTCTCGTCGGGTGTCAGGATCATGACGAGGTCGGCCTCAGCGGCGGCCTCACGCGGGGTGACGACCTTCAGGCCGGCCTCCTTGGCCTTGTCCCAGCTCTTGGAGCCGGTGCGCAGGCCGACGCGGACGTCGACGCCCGAGTCGTGCAGGTTCAGCGCGTGGGCGTGGCCCTGCGAGCCGTAGCCGATGACCGCGACCTTCTTGCACTTGATGATCTGCGGGTCGCAATCGCCTTCGTAGTAGATGGTTGCCATGATTCTTGGTTCCTCTCGGTCGGTGCCGCTGTCGGTTTGCGTGGTGCGTATTCTTCAGGTGACCCTGCGGGTTTTCGTGTGCCTCAGCTGTCGCGCGAGCCTCTGGCCAGCGCGATCTTGCCTGTGCGCGCCAGCTCCTTGATGCCGTATGCCCTGAACAGATCCTCCATCGCCTGGATCTTGTCCGAGGAGCCCGTGGCCTCGATGCTCAGCGAGTTTCTGCCCACGTCGATGACCTTGGCGCGAAACACGTTCGCGATCTCGATGATCTCGTGCCGGCGCTCCGGCGCGGCGTTGACCTTGAACAGCACCAGCTCGCGGTCTATGGACTCGGCCGGGTCGAGGTCCTGGATCTTGAGCACGTTGATGAGCTTGTGGAGTTGCTTCGTGATCTGCTCGATCGGCGTGTCTTCGGCGATCACCACGATGGTGATGCGCGAGAGCGACGGGTCTTCTGTCGGGCCCACGGCGAGCGAGTCGATGTTGAAGCCACGCCGAGCGAACAGCGACGTGACGCGCGTGAGCACGCCCGGCTTGTTCTCGACGAGGACTGAGAGTGTGTGCTTCATGGTTACTCCCACACCTCCGTCAGCAGGTCGTCGTCGAGCATGTCGGATACGGGAGCGCCCGGAATGCCGCCGAGCATCTCATCGATGGAGCCGCCGGGGGCGACCATCGGGAACACGCACTCCTCCTGCTCGACCCACACGTCGACGAACGCGGGGCCGTCGTGCTCGAACGCCTCGACGAGCGCCGCCTCGAGCTCATCGGGGTCGGTGACGCGGATGCCCTTCCAGCCGTAGGCCTCGGCGAGCTTCACGAAGTCGGGGCACGAGCGATCGAGCACGGACGACGCGTACCGCTTGTCCCAGAACAGCTCCTGCCACTGGCGCACCATGCCCAGGTAGCCGTTGTTGAGCACGACCACCTTGACCGGGATGTCGTTGATCTTGCAGGTCGCCATCTCCTGGCTGTTCATCTGGATCGAGCCGTCTCCGGCGATGTCGATGACCAGGTGATCCGGCAGCCCGACGGCCGCACCCATCGCCGCCGGCAGACCGAAGCCCATCGTGCCCAGACCTCCCGAGGAGACCCACGTGCGCGGCTCGGTAATGTGCGTGAACTGGCAAGCCCACATCTGGTTCTGGCCCACCTCGGTGCAGATGACGCGCTTGCGGTCCTTGGTAAGGCGATCGATCGCCTGCACGACCGACTGCGGTGCGATCATGCCCTCGTTGGTCTTGTAGTGCAGCGGGAACTGCTTGCGCCAATCGTCGATCGCGTGCATCCACGCATCGGTGTTGGGCTCGGCCTCGGACTTGCGCAGCTCGGCGACGATTCCGGCCAGGATCGGCTTTGCCTCGCCCACCACGGGCACGTCGACCGCCTTGTTCTTGCCGATCTCGGCCGGATCGACGTCGATGTGGATGACCTTGGCCTTGCTCGCGAACGCCGAGAGCTTGCCGGTCACCCGATCGTCGAAGCGCACGCCGACGGCGATGAGCAGGTCCGTCTCGGTGATGGTGTAGTTGGTGTACTTGGCGCCGTGCATGCCCGGCATGCCGATCCAGAGGTGGTGATCCTCCGGGAACGCGCCCTTGCCCATCAGTGTGGTGACCACCGGCAGTTGCATCATCTCGGCGAGCTCCTTGAGCTCCTTGGACGCACCTGAGGCGAGTACTCCGCCGCCGGCGTACAGCAGCGGTCGCCGGGCCTTGGCGATGAGCGTGGCGGCCTGCTTGATCTGCTTGGCGTGGCCTTTGACGGTGGGCTTGTAGCCGGGCAGATGCACGGCGTCCGGGTACTCGAAGTCGAGTTCGGCCTTGCTTACGTCGACGGGGATGTCGACGAGCACGGGGCCGGGCCGGCCGGTCGAGGCGATGTGGAACGCCTCTTTCACCACGGCCGGCAGGTCGTCGACGTGCTTGACCAGGTAGTTGTGCTTGGTGATCGGCAGCGTGATGCCGGTGATGTCGGACTCCTGGAACGCGTCGGTGCCCAGTACCGATTGCGCGACCTGCGCGGTGAAGACCACCATCGGGATCGAGTCCATGTAGGCATTCGCGAGCCCGGTGATGGTGTTGGTGGCGCCAGGACCGCTGGTCACGAGCGCCGGTGCGATGCGGCCGGTCGCGCGAGCGTAGCCGTCCGACGCGTGGACCGCACCCTGCTCGTGCCTCGGCAGGATCGTCCTGATCTGCTTGCTGTCGTAAAGTGCGTCGAAGATCGGCAATGCCACGCCGCCGGGGTAGCCAAAGAGCGTGTCGACGCCCTCGGCTTCCAGGCAGCGCACCAATGCTTCGGCGCCGGTGATGCGTTCGCTCATGAGAGCACCGCCCCCTTATCGGCCGAACTGACGAGTTTCGCGTACCTGCCGAGAACCCCGGTGGTCACGCGTGGTGCCGGCGCCGTCCACGCTGCACGGCGAGCGGCGAGTTCTTCTTCCGCGACGTGCAGCGTGAGCGCTGCGGCGTCGATGTCGACGGTGATGGAGTCGCCCGCGGCGACGAGCGCGATCGGCCCGCCGGCTGCGGCCTCGGGGCTGACGTGGCCCACGGCCGGGCCCTTGGTCGCGCCGGAGAAGCGGCCGTCGGTGATGAGCGCGACACTGGTGGCGAGCGCGGGGATGCCGGCGATGGCCGAGGTCGGCGTCAGCATCTCGCGCATGCCCGGACCGCCCTTGGGGCCCTCGTAGCGAATGACGACGATGTCTCCGGCCACGATGCCGCCACCCAGAATCGCCGAGACGGCCGACTCCTCGTCCTCGAACACGCGCGCGGGGCCGGTGAGAACCCGCATGTGGGCCGGTACCGCCGACTGCTTGACCACGGCGCCGTCGGGCGCGAGGTTGCCGCGCAGCACGCGCAGACCGCCCTCCGGGTAGTAGGCGTCCGCGATCGCGTGGATCACGCGGCCATCGGCAGCGGGAGCAGCGTCCATCAGCTCGCCCATCGTCTTGCCGGTCACGCTGGGCGCTGAGCGGTCGATGAGCCCCGCACTGTCGAGCTCGCGCAGAATCGCCGATATGCCGCCGACCGCGTTCAGATCCTCCATGTGGAAGTTGCTCGCCGGGCTGATGCGCACCAGGTTGGGCGTCCTCGCCGAGACGGCCGCCCAGTCATCGAGCGTGATGTCGGCCTCGGCCTCGTGAGCGATGGCGGTGAGGTGCAGTACCGTGTTGGAGCTGCCACCAAAGGCCATGTCGAGCGTCATCGCGTTGCGGATCGACTTCGCATTGATGATGTCGCGAGCCGTGACGCCCTCCTCCAGCAGCCGCATCACGTGCATGCCGGCGTACTTGGCCATGCGGATCCGCTCCGAGTAGACCGCCGGCACGGTGCCGTTGCCGGGAAGACCGATGCCGATCGCCTCGATGAGGCAGTTCATGGAGTTGGCGGTGAAGAGTCCGGCGCAGCTGCCGCACGTGGGGCACGCCTGCTCCTCGAGAGTCAGCAGGTCCTGCTCGGACATGACGCCGGCGTTGACCTTGCCGACTGCGGTGAACACCGTGTCGAGGTCGACGGCCTCGCCGGACGGACCGCGACCGGCGAGCATCGGACCGCCGGAGATGACGACCGTCGGCAGATCGAGGCGCGCCGCAGCCATGAGCATGCCGGGGATGACCTTGTCGCAGTTGGGGATCATGACGACCGCGTCGAACGCGTGCGCCGAGACCGCGATCTCGACCGAGTCCGCGATGGTCTCTCGGCTGGCGAGTGAGTAGCGCATCCCGATGTGGTTCATCGCGATGCCGTCGCACACGCCGATGGTCGAGACCTCGAGCGGAGTGCCGCCGGCCATGAGTACGCCGGTCTTCACCGCCTGGCCGATCTTGTCGAGCATGAGGTGTCCGGGAATGATCTCGTTCGCCGAGTTGATGATGGCGACAAGGGGCCGGGAGATCTGCTCGTTGATGAGCCCGTCAGCCTTGAGCAGGCTGCGGTGCGGAGCCTTGGATGGCCCTGCCTTCATGCGGTCGCTCGTATACGCCATGCTCGCGCCCTTCCCGTTGTGCCGGGAGGCGGCATCTGGCCGATTGACCGCACGGTACGCAAGCGACGCCTCCGCCAGGATGGCCGAGAGGTGCGTCACAAGTCGCGAGGGTGCCCGGAGATGGAAAGGCCCGCAGAATCGCGCGCCTCCGCCCCGTGCCGGGACGGGAGACGTGCTCCCGCGGTACCACCCCGCTTGGCGTCCGTGTCTCCTCGGCGACGATCTGCGGCTGACGCAGATGCGACGCGAAGGCGGACGCCCACTCGTGCGGCAGATATCGGATGCCACCGACCCGGTCTACTTGTCCCGCCGGCCTGCGAAGGTCGTCCGCGATTGAAGGCACGGCGGGTCGTTCATCCGGATGGCTCTGGGGTGAGATTTCGAAGCGTCCTGCGCCGGGCTTCCACTGTCGCCGGCTCTCTGGCAGCAAGGATTGGCCTCTACTTGTCCCCGTCAACGCCACTAGCTGTATCAAGTTGTCTGGGGAGTATACGTGAGGGCGCATCAAGCGGCAAACGAAAGGGTCTGCCGAGGCATAAGCCCGAGCAGACCCTTTCGCCATGCATCACTCTTGTGACGTTAGAAGTTCCAAACCTCGAACTCGCCGATGCGGTAGTTCGAGCTGTTCGCCGAAGTGCAGTAAATGCGCACGTAACGGGCGCTCACGGCGCTGAACGTGTGGGTCTTGGTGCCGCTCGAGGCGCTCGTCGTGGAATACCGGCTCGTCCAAGACGTGCCATCGGTGGAAGTCTCGATCCGATAGCCACGAGCGTAATACGTTGTGTCGTACCACTTCACGACGACCTTGCTCACGCTCTTTGCTGCGCCCAGATCGGTCCTGAGCCACTGCGTCCCACCGGAGGACGACCTCCAGTAGGTTGTCGTGCTGCCGTCAAACGCCTTGGAGGCGTCATACGACGAGCTGTAGACGCTCGATGCGCTTCCGGTCCCCGTGCGCGCCAAGTTGGTCGCTGTCGCCTGAGCAGTCATCGCGAAGTTGACGGTCGCGGTCAGGCCGTTGGCCACGCTCGTCGACTTGCTCTGCGTCGCGTAGCCGGTCTTCGCCGCCGTGACCACGTAGGCCCCGGTGGTCACACCGGTGAATGTGTACTTGCCCGCAGCGTCAGTCGTCCCCGACTGACCCTTGTCGGTAGTGACGCTCACTCCGGCGAGCGGGGTCCCTCCCGTACCGGTGATCGTGCCGCTCAGGTTGCCGACCGTGACCACCGTACTCGGCCACACGGAGCTCGGTCGACTGCTGTGGTCACCGCCGCCGCAAGCTGCCTGGCAGTTGGACTCGGTCCAGTTGGACGGCGAGCGGTTCGACAGGCTGATCGCCGCCAAGCCGTTCGCGATGGTGCGATAGGGCGCCGGATCCGTGGTGTACGCGAGCATTCTCGGCAGACGCCATCCGTGCGGTACACCGGCATGGCAGTTCACGCATTTGCCGTCAGAGGACCCGTGATGGTCCCCCGTATTGTGCACCTCGTTCATTCCGTTGAAGTTCGTGTGGCACTTGGCGCAGATCACCGTGTTGGGCGAGGAACCCGAATCGCCGAGGTAGGCGGTCTGATAGTCGCCGGGATACGCAGGGTCGATGTTGACCTTCATGGTGGCACCGTGCGGACCTGTCGAGCCCGTGTAGGTATGACACTTGTCACAGGTCACGACGGAATCGGTGGTCCACCCCGCCTTGAGGAACGAGCTCACGGTTGGCAGGGTCCACGTGTACGCGGTGTTGCTGACCTTGAAGCTTGACCTCATACCTGGCAGATCGCTGGTCACCCTATGCATTGCCGAGTTACCCGGCACGAACTCCAACTCGTTCTGGGGCTTGTGGTAGTCCTTGCCGTTCACTGCCGGGTGGCACGCATCGCAGGCGCGATTGCCGCCTGTGATGGCCGCGACGACCGCGGTGTTCGTCGAGCTGTGGCATGTGGCACACGAGTAACCGAGCTTCGAGTGTTCCGTTGTAAGCAACTGGAAGTGGCATCCCTGACACCCGATGTCGGTCACGCCCACGGTGTCATGCTGTGCCTCGTGGTTGCCTGTGACGGTCGAGTGGCAACCCGTCGTAGCGCAATCCGTCGACGGCGTCTTGCCGGCGCCGTGGCAGGTCCCACACTTCGCCGTCGTGGCCGAGTGTAGCGCCGCAACGTCCGTGATCAGGTGGCAGCCCGTGCCTGCGCACGCCGTCTTTGTGGAAGTGTGCTTGGCTGCCATCGCGGAGTGTTTTGTCGCATGACACGTGGCGCACGTCTTGTTCCATGGCGCCACCAGGCCGTCAACCTTGGTCTCATGGCACGAGACGCAGGTGACCGCAGGCGAAATCGACGCCTTAGCGTGCTCGGTCTTCAGATCGAGACCATGACACGCCGAGCAAGCGTAGCCTCCCTCGAATCCATCCAACGTGGCGTGCTTAGAGGAGATGTAGTGCTTAGGGTCGGCCGGCGAGATATCTGCGTGACAGTTGACGCAGTCCACCGTGGCAGGAAGCGGCGTGACCCTTGCGGCGGCACCGTGACAGAGGGCACAGTCGGTCTGCCCGCCTGTCGTGTGCAGCGTCATCACATCGCCGGTCTCGTGACAGCTCACGCAGGCCTGACTGTTGTCAGCGGAGTGATCCATGTTCGGGTGAATGCTGGCGTGACAACTGTTGCAGGCCGCTGTGGCGTCTGCCGGGATCCGGTTGGGGTCGCCATTGGCGTGACAGAGTGCGCAGGTCGTGGCATAGGTCGACTGTCCCGCGATGTAGCTTGCATGCGCTTCGGGAAGTGAGTTCACGTGGCACGAGGCCGACTGGCATGACGAAGCCATGGTCCCGTCGACGTGCTTGCCCGGCAGTCCGCTGTGATAGTCGACGCCCACCGACGAGTGGCACGAGGCGCACTCAGCGGTCTTGTCGGCGATGTTGGGAACGCGAGACGGATTCTCATGACACGTGACGCAGGATGGGTGCAGTGAACGGATGTCCACCACCGTCTGGCCGTCAGCGTGACACGAACCGCACCCGAGACTCTCCGATGACGTCGCCGAGTGACCGCCCTTGTCGGGGTGAGTCGCGGCATGACACGCGGTGCACTTCGTGTCATTCGTTGCCGAGATGGCCGCCTGGACCTGAGCTCCTCGGGCGCCCTCGTAGTAGCCGTGACACACCTCGCAGCCGCTCAGGACCTTGCCACTCGCGGTCGTGACGGTGTAGGTGCCGTTATGGCTGTACTCCACCTGAGCGCTGTGACATGGTGCGCACGGCACCGCCGGGTCGGAGACGAACGTCGACGTGTGCGTAGTCGGAATCTGCTTGTGCGTCACGTGGCATGCGTCGCACTTCGTCTGACCGGTCGCTATGGCGTTTGCGACGAGCGATCCCGGGAGCGCGGAGTGACATGATGCGCAGCCGAGGGCGTTGCCCTGGCTGTCGTATCGGGGACTACGAATCGAGTTTCCGGTCGCTGGATCCACGGCACCGATGTGCTCTGCGATGAGATTCGAGGTGTGGCACCCAGCGCAGTCGCTCGTCGGAGCAGTGCTCGACGAACCGGTGTCGTACCCGTAGTGCGGACCACTGCCATCCATGAGCAGCGGACTGGCCCAGTGCTGGCCGTCGTGACCCGAATCCTGAGTCACACCTTCGTGACAGTCACCGCAACCCGTCAGGCCGGCGGCGAGCGACGCCACCACCTTGGGATTCGTGCTGCCGTGGCATTCGACGCATCCAAAGGCGGCATTCTTCTCAACATGGACGCCGAGAAGGTCACGCGTTGAGTGACATCCCGCTCCGCCGCAGTTAGCGAGCGTCCAGGAGCTCTGGTGGCTCTGGGCCGGATAGGGATGATCGGCGTTGGCGAAGTGACAGGTCGTGCAGTCCTTGGTCGAAGGCACTGAGGAACTCGAGTGACAAACCAAGCACGATGTCTTGGATGGGTCGGTGCCAGAGACCGCGGTCGCGTGAATCGCGCCAAGGTCCCCGCCTGTGTGACAGCTCGTGCAGATGGCTGCCTCGCCCGTAGTGAGCGGGGCATGGCCTGCGGCGATGTCCCCATGTGCGGCCGTCGGTGATCCGGCGGCATGGCATCCACCCTGCGCGCAGGTCTGGTTCCACGCGGAGAATGTCCCGCGTGCGACCGGATGGCAGGCGCCGCAGCCAGCCGCCTTCGATGCCGAACTCGTTCTCTGATGC
The DNA here is from genome assembly GCA_964388455.1 of uncultured Eubacteriales bacterium. GTDB lineage: Bacteria > Actinomycetota > Coriobacteriia > Anaerosomatales > JAAXUF01 > JBBRWO01. Next base: position 96,822 of record CAYMAN010000003.1, on the reverse strand, counting down.
TCGGCAGAGAGCTCCATCTCGTGGCAGTCGCCACAGAGCTTGCCTCCCGCGCCCACGGTTGTGGTCACATCGGCAGTGTGCATGGGAGCTTCGTATCCGTGCTCATTCGTGTTCGTCGGGTGGCAGGAACCACACGATGGCGTGAACGCAGCGCTGCCCGCGGTCGCAAGCGAGTGACACGCGGGGTCAATGCAGGTCGAGGCCTCGACAGGTGCGGTCACACCGTTGGCCTGCTGAATGGTTCGTCCGGGATACGTCGGCGTCGCGTGATCCCCGTGCGCGATCGGAGCCTCGTGGCATGCCGAGCACGCGGCCGGGGCATGGCACGATGCGCACGCCGGATACCCGGAGCCGAACGCCTGATTGACCCAGCTGCTGTTCTGCGAGTGGACGGCATGGAGCTTGGCCGGGGTCGCAGTGAGTGAATTGAGTCCGAGGAAGTGCCCGTACGGCGTGTTGACCGGGTACTGTCGATTACCCGGCCACGGGAAGTAGAAGGCATCATCGTTGTTGTGACAGTTCTCGCACGCGCCGGTGAAGTGAGGATGCGAGTACTCCAGATAATTCCCCCTGTGGCAAGCGGCGCACTTGTTCAGGTCGACACCGCCCACAACGCTGAAGTCGACTTTGCTGACAGCGGAGCCCGACGCACCGACGCTATGACACTGCAAACACTCGGCGTTGGTGTCAAACGGTGGCAGCGGCGCCTCCGCGCCATACGCGAACGCGGTGGTGGCGAACAACGCCACGAGCGCAGACGCAACGAACAACCAGGAACGTTTCACGGCATACTCCCTCGCCTCGGTGGACCTTCCCATCCCAATCGGGATCGGTCTGAGTCCGGCGGAGGATGCGCATCGGGCATGCAGTGTGAGTTCGTTGCCCCAGATTGCGCGAATACCGACCTGATCTCAGACCACGGCCGGTTGCACCAATCGCTCATCGCCGTCCAGGTGCCCAGATTTCGGACGGCGAGTCAACGCGCTCCGTACGCTGCACAGTTAATCCCGCGGTACACCCGCAGTCCCCAAAGTGTGACAGCAATCACAGTATGCGCACGGAAGACGACGACCGTCAACCGTCGTACGCCCAGAGTGGCCGACGATGCCAGCGCGAAAAGCGGGTTCGCGCACCACGCCGCTCCCTACTGAACCGCGCCACTAACGATCATGCGGCGACCGGTACCATCAGGGTTGGCGATCCAGAGCGCAGACGATTCCCCCTGGAAGGCGTTACCCTCGAAGAACAGGATCCGCTTGCCGTCCGCGCTCCACCCGATCGGGTATCCGTCACGACGTGACGTGACCTGCCGAGGACTCCCGCCCTCCACCGATGCGACCCATATTCGCGAGTAACCGTCGTCGCCGTCCGCCGTGTAGACGATCCTTCGCCCGTCAGCAGACGGCAGCAGCCGACCGAACGTCACAGAGGTACCTTCTGTCGGCATGGCTGAAACGAGCTTGCTCTTGCCCCTACCGTCGAGAGCAGAACTCCAGAGAGCAGTCTCACCCTCGGCCGAGAGCGTCGACACGTACAGCCGCCCGCGTGTCACAGCAACCGCGATCGGTTCACCCCCGGAGACCGGTACCTTTCTCGGCGAGCCACCGTTCGTGATTACCGTGATTTGCGCAGCGTCGGCGTCGGCCTCCGTCGACAACATAGCGACGGTTCTACCGTCAGACGACACGGCCATACTCTGTCCGCTGGAAATTCGCAGGGCGTTGGAGCCGTCGCGCTTCACGCGCCATACACTCGGCACCCCGTCGGAGTCAGCGCGCACGAACAGCACCGCCGACGAGTCAGGCATCCACACAGGCGTCGCTATCTCGGCGGCGCCAGCGAGTGCAGCCTTGCCGCCCCTCACGGGAACGATCTCGAGCTTTCCGCCACGCACCACTGCGACCGACGCGCCGTCGGGCGACAGTGCGTACTCGGTCTCGGTGATCTTGAGTGGCGTCGTGTCGCTGCCGTCCTCGTTGGCGACGTAGAGCGTCCGGCCCAGGTGGAAGGCCACTTTCGCGCTGCGTCGGATCGCGGTCGGGCTGGTGCCGCCCGAACCGGGCACGGTCACGCTGGTCCCCTCGCCCGCGAGCGCACTGGCCACAGCCGATGATGTCGCCGGCCCGGACGCGGTGGTCTCCTCGGCGGGGGTGAACACGACGGGGGTCTCGTCGGAGCCGGCAGGGCGCAGAACCGCCCATGCGCCCCCTGCCACCATGGCGAGCGCGACCAGGGAGGCGACGACGATGAGTACGATGCGCTTACGCTGCGCCGCCTCGTCCGGGATCGGAACCGTCATGCCGCCTCCTTGGGGAGCGTTCGTTTCGTGTGGGGTTCGCCTGGTGTGCGGGTGTCGCCTGGCGCTACAGCGCCGCGATCAACGCGTCGGCGTACGCCTGCGTACCGACGCAGCCGTCCGTCGAGCCGGTGACCGAGCGCTTGATGTCGTAGGTGACGTGCTCGCCCTTGGCGATGACCGTGCGAACCGCGTTCAGCACGCGATCCGACGCGTCCTGCTCGCCGAGGTGCTTGAGCATCAGCATCGCCGAGAGGATCTCCGCCGTCGGGTTGGCCATGTCCTTGCCCGCGTACTTCGGGGCCGAGCCATGCACGGGCTCAAACACAGCACAGTCGGTGCCGATGTTCGCACCCATCGCTATACCCAGCCCGCCGATGAGACCGGCCGAGAGGTCGCTGACGATGTCGCCGTAAAGGTTCGGGAGCACGAGCACATCCCACCACTCGGGGTGCAGCACGAGTTGCATGCAGGTGGCGTCAACGATGTAGTCGTCGAACTCGATGCCGGAGTCCTTGTACTCCTCGGCGACCTGACGGGCTACCTTGAGGAAGAGGCCGTCAGACATCTTGAGGATGTTGGCCTTGTGGACTGCGGTGACCTTCTTGCGGCCGTTGGCGATGGCGTAGTCGAATGCGTAGCGCACGATGCGCTCGGTGCCCATGATCGAGATCGGCTTGATGGAGAGACCGGAGTCGGGGCGGATGATGCCGGCGCCACGGTCGGCCGCGAATTTGATGAGGTCGGCGGCGTCCTGGGTGCCCTGCTCGAACTCGATGCCGGCGTAGAGGTCCTCGGTGTTCTCACGCACGATGACGATGTCGATGTCATCGTAGCGCGCGCCGGAGCCCGGGATGGTGAACGCCGGACGCAGGCATGCGTAGAGGTCGAGCTCCTTGCGGATCGCGACGTTCACGCTGCGAAAGCCGCCGCCGATGGGCGTGGTGATCGGGCCCTTGATGGCGACCTTGTTCTTGCGGATCGAGTCGAGCGTCGACTCCGGCAGCGGGGTGCCGTACTTGTCGATCTGGTCTGAGCCGGCCTCGGCCACTTCCCAGGCGATGTCGACACCGGTGGCTTCCACCACGCGACACATGGCCGAGGTGAGCTCCGGTCCGATGCCATCGCCGGGGATGAGGGTCACGGTGTGCTTTGCCATGCGGAAGTCCTCCTGTGTGTCGGGCAGCGGCGTGTCCGCTGCGCGGGGGATGCAATCGGCGAATGCCCGCCGGATGTGGCGGGCATTCGAGTCGCTACTCTGCGGGCGGTGCAGCGGGCGGTGCAGCGGGCTTGCGGCCACGCTTCTTCGGGGCAGCGGCGACGATACGTGAGGCACGACGCTTGAGCAGCCCCTTGCCGTTCTCGGCGTCGAAGAGCATGCGCTCTGCGGCGGCGGTCTTCACGGAGTCGTCGGCGTTGCCGGTCACCATAAGGTAGACGCTTGTAAGCATCGCGGGGAACTCGGCGTCGCCGTGATAGCAGCGGATAGCGTCGTCGATGAGCGGCCATACGCGGATCGAGCGGTGCGCCGTGGTCGCGCCGTACGCGCACATGAGACGGAACGCCGCGAGGCGAACTACGCCGGACTCCTCGTCGTGCAGGGCCGTCTCTGCAGCGCCGAGCGCCTTGTCGACCAGTCGCGCATCGACCGGGACCAGATTCTCGAACGTGCCGAGAACCTCCCAGCGGGTCTGCGATTCGGGACGGTGAAGAGCATCAGCGAGCTCGCCGGCGAACGGCTTCAGAAGTGCCGCCTGCTGCGTGGCGATCTCGTGCACAACGCTCGACGCGATCTGACGGCTGCGGCGATCCTCGCCGGCCAGCGCCGCGACGACGCTCGCGAGCATCTTGGGGCTCGCGATCGCCGCTTCAGCGGTCAGCGTCTTGTCGGCATCGGGATTGAACTCGTTTGTGACCTTGGCCATGGCTGCTCCTCGTTTCGCGGTCCCTCGACCGCTCTGCGCGCTAAAGGTTGAACCCGCCGTGCTTCTTGAAATGCTCCACGAGACCACCGTCGGCCAGCAACTGCGCCATGACCGGGGGAAGCGGCGGGAACGGTATGTCTGTACCCTGCGTGATGTTACGAACCACACCGGCGGCCAGATCGACGCTGAGCTCGTCGCCGTCGTTGATGAGGTCAGTATCGCACTCGACGACCGGAAGGCCGGTGTTGATGGCGTTGCGGTAGAAGATGCGGGCGAAGCTCTTCGCGAGCACAGCCTTGGTGTTGGAGTGGATCAGCACCAGCGGCGCCTGCTCGCGGCTCGAGCCCATGCCGAAGTTGGTGCCGGCGACGAGGAATCCGCCCTCGGGCTTCACCTTGGCGTAGTAATCCGCATCGAGCTCCTCCATGGCGTGGACCGCCATGGCTTCCATGTCAGCGGACTTGAACTTGTACTTGCCGCTGATGATGTAGTCGGTATTGATGTCATCGCCGTACTTGAAGGCCTTGGCCGTCAGTTCCATTCGTGGCTCCTCTGCTCTTTGTTCGTCCGGTGCGTCGTGCGAGTTACCTAACCGGCGAAGTACTTGCGCGGGTCGGTGATCTTGCCCTCGATCACGGACGCGGCCACGGTGGCCGGACTGCCGAGGTAGATGAACGAGTTGCTGTTGCCCATGCGGCCCTTGAAGTTTCGGTTGGCCGTGGAGATGACGTTCTCGCCGTTGCTCGGCACGCCGTTGTGGGTGCCGACGCACGGACCGCAGCCCGGCGTGACCAGCGCAGCGCCGGCCTCGACGAGCGTCTGGATGTAGCCGGCTTCGATCGCGTCGAGCAGGATCTGCCGAGAAGCCGGTGCGACGATGAAACGCACGTCGGGGTGGATCTTGCGGCCGGCAAGGATGCCCGCGGCGATCGCGAAGTCCTCGAGGCGGCCGTTGGTGCAGGTGCCGAGGACTCCCTCGGCGATCGGGGTGCCCTCGACCTCTTCGATCGGGCAGACGTTGTCGACCGCGTGGGGCTTGGCGATCTGCGGGCCGATCTTGGCGGCGTCGAACTCGAGCGTGCGGGCGTAGACAGCGTCTGCGTCGGCGTTCTGCGGGGCCGGCGTCTTCTCGCCGCGACCCTCGAACCAGGCGAGCGTCTTCTCGTCGGCGTTCATGAGTCCGGCCTTGGCGCCGACCTCGATTGCCATGTTGGAGATGGTCATGCGCGCCTCGACCGAGAGGTCGTCGATGACGGGGCCGTCGAACTCGATGGCCTCGTAGGTCGCGCCGTCCGCGCCGATCTGGCCGGCGAGGTAGAGGATGAGGTCCTTGGAGAACACACCGGGCTGCAGGGAGCCAGCGTAGGTGACCTTGAGGGTCTCGGGCACCTTGAACCACAGCTTGCCCGACGCCATCGCGGCCGCACCGTCGGTGGAGCCGACGCCGGTCGAGAAGACGTTGATCGCGCCGTAGGTGCAGGTGTGGCTATCGCAGCCGACCATGAGGTCGCCGGCGACGACGTGGCCCTTCTCGGGGATGAGCTGATGGCATACGCCCTCACCCACGTCGTAGACGGTGCAACCGGTCTGCTTGCCGAACTCGCGCATCATGGTGTGCAGCGCGCTGACGCCCTCGATCGGTGACGGCGAGCTGTGGTCCATGACCAGCGCGACCTTCTTGGGGTCGAAGACCTCGGTGACACCCATGCGCTCGATGGCCTTGATGGCGAGCGGCGAGGTGCCGTCCTGCCCCATCACGAAATCGACGTCGGCGACAACGATGTCACCGGCGTGCGCGTCAGTACCGGAGTGGGCCGAGAAGATCTTCTCGGCGATCGTCTTTCCGGACAGTGTGATCATCCTCCTCGTGCTTCAGAGCGAACTGGCATGTGCGGCGTGCGGTGGCGCGATATGCGAGAGCCGCCTAGCCGGCGAGCCCGGTGGTTGCGGTGGTGGACTTGAACTCGTTGTAGAGCTCGACGAGCTCCTTGTCGAAGAGCGGACGCTTGAGTTCGATTGCCTTGGAGCGAACTGCAGGCATAAGCGCCGTGGCCTCGTCACGGCCGATGGGAACTCCGTACGCTGCGAACTTCATCTCGATGGTGCGCGAGCCCGAGTGCTTGCCAACCATGATCTGGCGCTCGCACCCGACTTCTTCCGGGGCGAAGACCTCGTAGGTCTTGGGGTTCTTGAGGATGCCGTCGACGTGGATGCCGCTCTCGTGCGCGAACACGTTGGAGCCGACGACCGGCTTCCAGGCGGGAACCGTGCGCCCTGCCGCCGTCATCACGTAGTCGACGATCTCGTGGAAGCGCTGGGTGTCGTAGTCAAGATCGAGGCCCTCGAGGTACTTGAGCGCCATGACGACCTCTTCGAGCGCCGCGTTGCCGGCACGCTCGCCTAGCCCGCCGACTGTGACGTTGACCCACGTCGCGCCCGCGTGGATGCCAGCGATCGCATTGGCGATGGCCATGCCGAAGTCGTTGTGAGTGTGCATCTCGACCTCGAGGCCGGTCTGCTCGATGAGCTCCTTGATGACCTTGTAGGTGCGCAGCGGCTCCATGACGCCGATGGTGTCGCAGAAGCGGAGGCGGTCGGCGCCCTCGGCCTTGGCGGCAGCGGCGTACTCCAGCAGGAAGCCGAACTCCGTTCGCGACGCATCCTCGGCGTTGGCCGAGACGTACAGGCCCTCGCTCTTGGCGTACGCGGTGGCCTCACGGATGGAGTTCAGGACCCAGGTGCGGTCCTTCTGCAGCTTGGTCTGGATGTGGATGTCGCTCGTGGCGAGAGAGATGGCGACTGAATCGACTCCACAGTCGACCGATGCCTTGAGGTCCGTGAGATTGGCCCGATTCCAGCCGAGGATGGACGCGCGGAGTCCCAGGTGTGCGATCTCCTCGATGACGTCGCGCTCATCGCCGCCCATGACGGGGATGCCGGCTTCGATCTGATCGACCCCGACCTCGTCGAGCATGCGCGCGATGGCGACCTTCTCGGCGTTGGTGAAGACCACCCCGGCGGTCTGCTCTCCGTCGCGCAGCGTGGTGTCATCGAGCTTGACCTGGCGCTGGCCGAGATAGCTTTCGACGGGGAGTTCCCAGATCTGAGTAGGGGCCAACTGCGCGAACCTCCTTTGGTGCCATCGGAGTCGTCGGCCACGCGTGCGCGACCGGGAGAGACGTCGCCAAAGTGGGTATCCGGAGATACCTCGCCCTCAGCATGAACGGCTATTGTACTTCAGGAGCGGCGACGTGTCAGGGGCTCAGATCGCAGCGGGCCGATGCTCAATACCGAGACGGTGCTACACGTCCGCCCACGCCGGCACCCGCGCGGCTGCATCACGGAGCTGCGCCCTGTTCGCCTCGTGCTGAGGATCGAGCGTCGCAAGCTCCGCCCAGAAGCGCGCCGAGTGGTTCAACACCCGCGTGTGAGCCAGCTCGTGCAGCATAAGCGCGACCACGAGATGCTCCGGCACGAACACGAGGCTGCGGTTGAGCGAGATAGTCGCTCGCGACGAGCACGAGCCCCAGCGCGACCGCTGGTGGCGCACACGGGCACTCGCGTACGCGACGCCGGCATCAGCAGCAACGGTGGCGAGCATCGGGATCAGCAGCTCGCGTGAGGCGCGATCGAGCCAGCGCACGAGTGCGGCCAGGCACGCGTCCGCGTCGTCGATGTTACCTCGCACCTCGAGGACGCCGCCCTTCGCCACTGCGCGCACGCCGGCCGCGTTCGTGACGACGTAGTGCACCGGCCACGTCTCCCCTACCGCTCGCAGCTCGATGACATCCGGCAGCAGCGCTTCAGCCCCGCCGAGGTAGAGCGCGCGGCGGTCGGCGACGCTGGCGAGTGCGGCCTCGGCCCATTCGCGCTTGGAGCGCACGACCTCCTCGGCGTTGCCGCGCCAGCGGGTCGGAACGGTGACGACGAGGCCGTCTCGGGCGTTCACGAGCAGACGCACTCGCCGGGCGCGCTTGGATACGCGGACCGTGTACGGCGGAAGGGGCGGAAGTGGAGAGAGCGGCGCGGGCTGGGAAGCATCTGCGGACCTGGTACCGTCGGCTGTCGAGGCCATCACACGTCCTCGGCGCGGCGGATCGTCCAGCAGACGTGCACCCCCGGACGGCTCTCGAAATCGCGCGGGATGGTGCGGGCGGTCACGTCTCGGCAGACGAGCTTGGCCTCGGAGAGCGCCTCGGTATCGAGCTGGAACTTGCGGCGGTTGCACGAGAAGACCAGCGTCCCACCGGGTGTCAGCAGCTGCGCCGTGCGCATGATGAGCGGGACGTGGTCGCGCTGAACGTCCCAGGTGTCGTTCATGCGCTTGGAGTTCGAGAACGTGGGCGGGTCGCAGAAGATGAGGTCGTAGCGGTCGTTGGGATTGCCACCGGCCGCCTCGATCCACTGGAGGACGTCGAACTGCAGCCGCCGATGGGCCGCACCGCCGAAGCCGTTGCGAGTCATGTTGCGCTCGGCCCACGCCAGGTAGGTGGCCGAGAGGTCGACGGTCGTCGTCTCGCGCGCTCCACCGGCTGCGGCGTGCACGCTCGCCGTGCCCGTGTACGCAAACAGGTTCAGGAAGCGCGTGTCCTTGGCGAGTTCGCCGATCCATCCGCGTGTCATGCGGTGGTCGAGGAAGAGGCCGGTGTCGAGGTAGTCGCTGAAGTTGACCTCGAAGAGCAGACCAGCCTCTGCGACGACGCCCACGACGTTATGCCGTGAGACGCGCGTGTACTGCGTGGTTCCGCGCTGACGCTGGCGGGTCTTGAGGAAGATGTCGCGCGGCTCAACATCGAGGATGCCCGGCACGACGGCGAGGACGTCGTCGAGGCGGCGCTCGGCGCGGTCGGGATCGATGGTGGCGGGCGCGGCGTACTCCGAGACGTGCACCCAGCGGTCGCCCTCATTGGGGCCGGCGCCGTTGTAGACGTCGATCGCGACGGCGTAGTCCGGCAGATCGGCATCGTAGACGCGGTAGCAGCTGACGCCGGCTTTGCGCGCCCACTTCTCGGTATGCTTGGCCATCTTGCGCAGGCGGTTGGCGAACACCTCGGCGGCGGGCTCGAGGACGAGCGGCGGCGGGGTGTAGGCGGCGGGGGCGGCTGGTGCGACACCCGCAGGCGCACTACCAGCGGGCGCGGGGCTGCCGCTTGCGGACGCGCCGTCAGCAGATCCAGGCTGCGACGCACCGGACACACTCGCGGCGTCATGCATGTTCGGCACCACGGTCGCGACGCCGTACGGGATCCCGCCCGGCACTCCGCCGATGGTCGCGGGCGCTGCGGGTGCAACGCGTTCCTCGGCGACGTGGAAGATGCGAATCGGTGAGAGGATCCGGCCGTTATAGGCCTCGGTCGTCGAGACTGGTTCCCAGCCAAGCGCGTCGGCGATCGACTCGTCGGGTGTGATGACGGCGAGCGTCCAGCCGTCGAACTCGGCGCGGAGCTTGTCGGCGAGCTGGGCGTAGAGGACGCCGATGCCGGCGCGCGCCTGGAGGCGCTCGCCGTACGGCGGGTTGATCGCGAAGAGGCCGGGGTCGGATACACCCTCCGGCGCCACCGCGTCCACCAGCTCCCGCACGTCGAGCTGCACGTGGCCTTCGAGGCCTGCTCGGCGGACGCAGGAGCGGGCGATGTCGACGGCGCGCGCATCAGCGTCGGAGCCGATAATCGGGACCAGCTTGGCGAGTCCGGCTTCTCGGCGGTCGGCGGCTTCGTCGACGAGGTCGGCCCACAGCTCGGCATCGTTACCCAGCCAGCGGGTGAAGCCCCATCGGCGGCGGGTCAGACCGGGAGCAATGTCGCCGGCCATGAGCGCGGCCTCGATCGCGAGCGTGCCGGAGCCGCACAGCGGGTCGATGAACGCTCCCCCTGCGCTGAAGATGTCGGTCCAGCCGGCTGCGGCGAGCATCGCGGCGGCCAGCGTCTCCTTCATGGGCGCCTCTGTCTGGACGCCGGGCTCGCGGTATCCGCGGCGGTGCAGCGTCTCGCCCGAGAGGTCGATGGAGATGGTCGCCTTGTTCTGGCGGATGACGACGTTGATGCGCACGTCGGGATCGGCGGTGTCCACGCTCGGGCGGATACCGTGACTCGCGATGAAGCGGTCGGCCACGGCGTCTTTGACGCGCACGCCGGTGAACTGCGTGTTGCGCAACCCGTCGTTGACGCCGGTCGCGTCGACGGAGATGGTGCCGTCGGGGCGGACGTGATCTTCCCACGGCATCGCTCGGACGGCCTCATAGAGTTCGTCGGCGGTCTCGGCGGGAACGCGTGTGAGGGTCAGCAGGATGCGCGACGCGAGCCTGGACCAGAGCAACGCGCGGTAACCGGTGCTGAGCGGGCCGCCAAACGAGACACCGGCCGTCAGCGGGCGCACCGAGCGACACTTGAGAGCACGGAGCTCATCGGCGAGAAGCGATTCCGTGCCGCGGGGACATGGAGCGAAGTACTCGAATCCGTGTCTCATGGCGCACGCAACACAGCTGCGGCAGCGGCTCGCGTTGACGCGCCGATAACGCTGGAGCCGCCAAAGACCCGCAGCAGACCGATCGCATCCCTGTGTTCGTCGAGTTCGCGCGCGACATCACGGTTGAGCGCACTGCCCGCGGTCAGCAACACGACCGAGCCGGTGCCGGACTGTCCCTGCGCGACGCCGCCCGGGAGCGCGTCGGCGAACGACTCGCCAGACGCCAACCCCAACGACTTCCACGACATCCCGACGCCGAGCGCGACGCCGTGGTGCGCGACGTTGATCGCGGTGTTGTAGCGGGTGGCGCCCTCGATGCGGCTCACCGAGATGCCGGCGGCCTTGAGCTGCGCCTCGACCGTCGCACTCACAGACGCGGTTCCACCCAGGATGACGACCTTCTTGATGCCCAGATCGCGTAGCACCGAGCGCGTGGACTGCGTAAGCGAGTCCTTCTCGGTCAGGAGGATCGGGCGTCGTGTCTTGGCAGAGACAGGAGACGCGGCGAGCGCGTCGGGGAAGTTCTGCCCGGTGGAGAGGTACGCAGTGTCGACCACATGTTTGTCGAGACGCGCCTGCGCAACGGCTGCACGGGCGATCGCGCTGGATACCATGTAGCGATTGCTGCCGTTGACGCGCGTCACCGAAACGCCCATCGACGCGATGGCGCTTTCGACGGCGCTGCTGACGGCTGCCTCGCCGCCAAGCAGGAACACCCTCTGTGGCTTGAGCCTGACGATGGAGGCGCGAGTAGCCGAGGGAAGCGATGTCGGATCGGTCAGCAGCAGCGGGCCCTTGAACGCGCCGGCCAGTGCTGCGCCACCAAGCGCATCCGGCCAGCTCACACCGCTCGCGAGAACGACCACGGGTACCGAGACGGTCGTGGTCGTCGGAAATGAGAGCCCCACTGCGGCGACGGCGGTCTCGTAGCGGTTGGCACCCGAGACATTCGTCTGAACATCGCCGTAGTCCGGATCCATGCCCTTGTAACGATATGGCAGGAAGTATCCCTTGGTATCGGAAGCGTAGGTGCGCAGGTTGGCCACGGTGCCAGTCTTGGTGCCCTGCTCCTCATACGCCCAGTACTTGGTCTGAGCGACGTCATCCCAGCGCACGAAGAGCACCGCGTGACCGCTGCCGTTGGGAGCCTTGTCTTTGGCGCGCAGCATGAGGTCGCCCGGTTGCAGCTGCGACTTGGTGATGGCAGTCGCATACGTCGAGGAGTCGAGCCCCGCCGTGTCGAGGTTGAGCGGCGAACCATCCGCACGGCGTAGGTTCCAGCACATCGAGACGAATCCCGAGCAGTCAGTGCGAAAGCCCAGGGATGAGGGATTGACTGCGCTGGTCGCGACCAGACTGCCGTTCTCGTACGCGTAGCGAGCCTGGCTGTACGGTGTGTTCTTTAGGACCCAGACGTTGCCACGGGCGAGCACGACGTCGCGAGGAATGGCTCCGGCGATTGCGGGAATCAGCGCGAGCGCCAGCAGTGCCCCGAGCAGAATGCGGCTGATGTGACGAGCGAACGGCATGTGGATGTCTCCGCCTTGGGTTCGATGAATGGCTGCGATTAGGCGTGGTTCCTCTCGGAATCCGCGTCTAGTCTAGCATCGGAAGGCGTCCTCTGTCGCTCTAGCCGGTGAAGCCCTCCACCACGTACGTGCCTGAACGCGGGTCTTTCTTCAGTGTGATGAAGCCGAGGTTCTGAGCGTCCTCCAGCAGTTGCGTGAACGAGCGATACCCGTAACTCGTTTCCGAGAACTGCGGCTGCTTGCGCTTCATCGTGTCCTTGAGCAGCGAAGAGTGCATGCTGCCCACGTTCTCGCGCTGAAGCGCGTCGATGGTGTCGAAGAGCAGCTGGAACGCCGGACGCTTCTTGCGCGAAACAGTCTCGCCGAGCGTCGGGATACCGCCGGTCTTGGTGCCGATATCTTCGTAGTAGATGAACTCGTCACAGTTGGCAGCGAGCAGGTCGCTGGTCGAATCCTTCATGCCGACACCTATGACGGTCTTACCGTTCTCCTTGAGCCGCAGCACGAGCGGCGTGAAGTCGCTGTCTCCTGACACGATCACGAAGCTGTCGATGTGATCCTTGGCGTAGCTGAGCTCCATCGCATCGACAACGAGACGGATGTCCGCCGAGTTCTTGCCGGTGACACCGCGCTCGGGGATCTCGGTCAGTTCTATACCGAGGTTGTGGAGCGGCGTGACGTACTCGTCGAAGCGGGCCCAGTCGGCATACGCACGCTTGGAGACGACCTTGCCCTTCTCAACAAGGCGCTCAAGTACGAGCTTCATGTCGACGACCTCGGTCTTCTTGGCGCGACGTCCGCCACCGCGAGGGCGCAGGCCCAACGCGATGTTCTCGAAGTCTATGAATACGGCTAGCGAATGTGCTTCGTCTGCCATGTGTGACCACCTTGAATAGTTGATGAATCCCCTGCGCACATCATGACACAGGCTGTACCCACCCCGACGTCGTACACCTACACTTCCGATGGCCTGCGGCTACTGCGGCCGAACCACTTCGCACTTCACGCTGCCGACTCCGGCGCTCTTGAGCCCGATCAGACTCGCGGCACGCTTGCTCAGGTCGATGACGCGTCCTTTGCCGTACGGTCCGCGGTCGGTGACCGTCACGATGACCGACTTGCCTCTGAACGTTACCGCGACACGTGTACCGAACGGCAGCGTCTTGTGCGCGCAAGTGAGCTCATTCTCATCAAACGGCCGACCAGAAGCGGTGCCCATGTCGGGACGAACGTTGCCGTACCACGTGGCGATTCCGGTGAACTTGACTCCCGTCGGCTCGTATCGACGGGACTGTCCCGCGAGCACCGCATAGGACCCGCTACGCCCTTCGACCTTCGCCGAGACCACACTTCCAGACCTCGCCTTCGGCTTACTCGCACCCGGCGTCGGACCTGAGTTGCCGGCCGAGCGCTGTCCGTCGAGCGTCGCAGCGACCTCGGGTGAGAGCGAATCGGCGTAACGCTGCTGCGCGTCCAACGCCTGCTGGGCAGCCGCTCGGTCCTTTGAGAGTCTGGCCACGAGAGCCGCCTGTCCTCGCTCACGTGCGACGAGCTCGGTCCTGAGTCTATCCCGCTGCATCTGCTCGGCCGCGAGTTGCTTGACCAGTTTGTTGTCGCGTGCCGTCACGCGCCTGAGCGCCAGCGACCGGTTGATGAAGTCCTCAAGTGTGCTCGAGCCAAACAGTATCTCGGCGAAACCCACGCCACCTGTGAGATACAGGAATCGCGCCTGCGAAGCGAGCCGCGTGCGCCCGGAAGCGATGGATGCCTCGAGCTTCTCGCCCCTCGCCTTGTTCGCCGTGATCGCGTCGCGCGTTCTGGCCAGGTCGTCGGCCGCGACTGTGTACGACTTCATCGTCGTCGAGAGGTTGCCGCTCATCGCGTCGATCTTCGCCTTGGCCACGGCCGCATCGGTCGAAACCGGAGCGGCATCTGCACTCGTCCCCAACGTCATGCCCACTGTGAGCGTAACGACCAGCACGACCGCCAGAGCGATCGCGCGAAGCCACGACTTATGCGTGCAACATAGGCGCACAGAGCCTCCGGTGCTTACCTGACGAGCGGTGCCAACCTTCGCAGTGCCACAATCGACAGCAATCTACAGGATATCATCGTGTCTGACAGCGGCCTGGGGGAGACGGGTATGAGCGCAGTGAGACCAACACCGCGCGACCGCGACCGAACAACAAGGAGAGCCCCATGAGCGATCTCGACCCATCGGCATCCGCCTCGACTGAAGGCGACCCCGTGCTAGTCATCTACTGCCGTTCGTGGTGCGGAGACTGCATGCGCGCCAAGCGCTGGCTCGACGCCGAGAACGTCCCTTACATCGAGATCGACGTGGACGAGGATTCCGAAGCGCGGACGCGTGCCGAGGCGCACAACTTCGGCCGGCTCCACACTCCCACGTTCGAACTCGGTGAAGAAGTGTGCGTCGACTTCCGTCCCGAGGTCGTCAAGAAGATGATCGGTCTGCCGTAGCATCGTCTTCATCGGCGGCTCGCATGCCGGCGTCGGCCCCTGTCCAATCGTCGATCGTGCGCCAGATCCCAATGCTCTCGTTATAGCCGTACTTGAGCCCGGTGATCGTGCCGCCCATCGCGCCCACCGCCCCAAGCGCAAGCCAGAGCTGCGCGGTCGCCAATCCGATGAAGTCGAGCACCATGAACGCAAGAACCGCGATCCCGTTCATCAGCCAGTACGTCCGAGGACGCCCGCGCACCATCTCCCCGACCTTCAGCCCCCCAAACAGGCCGCCGAGAAGCCCGAGCGTGACCGCGGCGATGACCACTGCTGTCCCCATCTGCTAGACCCCCGCGACGGTTGCCGCACGCGTGTCCGCGTTCGGCGACACGCCGGTAGCTTCACGCGCAGCTTCGTCGGCGTACAGCAGCCACAGAGCTTGTGTGCCGAGGTTTTCGCCACCGGAGGCTTCCAGCAACTCATAGAGCCGCTGTGCGGTAGCGAGCCCGGGAAGGTCGAGTCCCATCTCCTTGGCGGAGTCCATCGCGATTCGCATGTCCTTCACAAAGTGCTTGACGAAGAAGCCGGGCGCAAAGTTGCCGTCCAAGATGCGCGGCGCCAGGTTGACCAGCGACCATGATGCGGCAGAGCCAGCGCCGATGGACTCGAGAACCGTTCGTGGGTCGAGTCCGGCTGCAACCGCATAGGCGAGCGACTCCACGGTCGCGAGCATGCAGCCTGCGATCGCGATCTGGTTCGCCATCTTCGTGTGTTGTCCTGCGCCCGGACCACCCTGGAGCACGACATTGGCGCCCATGACCCGCAAGATCGATTCAGCCGCTGCGAAGTCCGCGGCGTCTCCGCCGACCATGATGGTGAGCTTCGCGTTCTTGGCCCCGATGTCGCCGCCTGACACGGGCGCGTCGAGCGCTCGCAGCCCGCGCTCCGCGGCCGCAGCCGCGATCTTCTCGGCGAGTACCGGGGAGGATGTGGTCATATCGATGAGAAGTGCGCCGGGCTTGGCGCTCGCAACGATGCCGTCCGCGCCCAGGTAGACCGCCTCGACGTCGGCGGGATAGCCGACCATCGTGATGACGACGTCTGCGAGCGCTGCTGCAGCGCCAGGGGTCTCGGCCCAGGTCGCGCCGCGTTCGATGAGTGACTCGGCGCGAGCATGCGTGCGGTTGAATACGACGACCTGATAGCCGGCGTCCATGAGGTGCCCGGCCATCGGCGCACCCATGACTCCGGTCCCGATGAAGGCGATCGTAGTGGATTCCGGCGTGCTAGTCATGATGATTCCCTTCTAGAGTTCGACCTCGGCCTGAGGTGCGACCGCATCGACACGAGTGTAGACGACACGGAACCCGAGTCGCTCCATGTTGCGCTGACTTCCACTGCCCGGCGACGACTCCGTGACCGCGAGATCGCATCCGGCCTCGCGTGCCATCGCCAACCGTGCGCGCTGGAGCGACTGCTGCACTCCCCTGCCGCGAAACCGCGGCAGCGTGGTGTCGGCCGAGAGCCAGCCTACGCCGTCGGCGATCCGCAGCTCACCGGTTCCCGCCTGTTTGCCGTCGACGTACGCGGTCAGGAAGCGGCGTCCGGGGATTGCCACAGCCGAGCGGCCCAGACGCGACTCGGCAGCTGTCGGCAGCTCCGGTGCCGAGAACCCCACGGCAACGAGCTCTGCCCACGCCTCGAGTTCTTCGGCCGTCTCGGCGATGCGGATCTCGATGGCATCGTGCGGCAGAGCAAGGTCGTCGTCTCCGAGAGACAGTGCCAGCACGTTCTCGAATCCGGTGATCACCCACCCTCGCGCTGACAGCAGGTACGCGAGCGACGGGTCCGCCAGCGGACACGCGCTGAGCGCCGGGCGAGCACCGCGGTCGCGGAAGAATCGCTCGACCGCCACGAGGTCGGCTTCGGTCACGGCAACGCTGATGCCGAGCCCGATCGTCCCATTGACCGCAGAGTCACTCCCGCAGAAACCGGCGATCCCATCACCGACAACCGTCCACGTCGCACCCAGTTCCGGGTACAGTGCGGCCGTGGCATCGGCGAACTCCCGCATCTCGGCGGCGACGATCGACTCGATGCGATGAGCGAGATGGCGGTCGGCATGCAACGTCACGTGCGGGTCTCCTCGGCGATCGGGTTCGTCCAGCATGACGCGCGTTGCGATACGCTTCAAGGCACATGGCGCATCAGCGCATCACGGTGCAGCAAGCCATCCGTACCCGCCACGCCGAGGAGTTCCCGTGACAGAGAGCCCCGCTCACCCAAAGACCTCCCGTCGCGCACTGATCATCGGCATCTCAGTGGTGGTCGTGTTCGTCGCGATCATCGTCGGGACAGTCGTGTGGGCGCTTGGACGCTCGTCGGCGACTCGCACCGATCCGGCCGCGACACGCGCTGCGTTCGCGTCGGCGATGGAGAAGGCCGGCGTGGACGCCGCCTACCCCTTGAGCACACCCGTCGAACTCGCAAGTATCGAGGCGACCGGCGGACACCCGTTCTCGGCGACGTTCACTGGCGAGGAACTCACTGCGCTGCTCGCCACCTTCAGCTACACCTTCACTGAGAACGGCACCTCGGCTACGCTCGAGCGCGCGGATGTCTCCGTTGTCACCACGGGGACGATCCGCCTGAACGGCGGCGTCACGGTGGATGGCAAGAGCTACTCCGCGGTGGTCGAAGCGCCGGTCACCATGCGGTTCGGGTCAGTCAAGAGCCCGAGAGCGAGGTCTGCGACGGTTGAGGGCTTCTCGCTGAGTGGTGGCCAGCTCGACCAAGTCACCGAAGCAGTTCTCGACTACGTGAACGCGTATCTCGCAGCGGCGCCCGGACTCAGAATCGGTTCGGCGCGCGTCACCGGCAGCGGTGTCGTGGTCACCGGGACAGCACCCGATAGCCTCGAGTACCCCTAGTCGTTATCCCAGCTTGCCGAGAAGCCACGCCATGTTCTCGCCGAGGCGCTGCATGGTGCGCATGCCTTCCGCATCGCCCTCGACATCGCCCTGGGCGCCGCCGATCCCGATGTTCCAGTAGCTCGACCCGACCGTGATCATGTCGCTGATGCCGAAGAAGTGGTTCATGGTGTCAAACGCGTGCATCGCGCCGGCGCGTCGAACGGCGACCACGGCGGCGCCGGGCTTGCGGGAGAACATCTCGCGCTTTGAACGAGCAACGTAGCCGGCGCGGTCCATGATCGCCTTCATCTCAGCCGACACGTCGGCGAAGTAGACGGGACTTGCCAGGATCAACGCGTCGGCCTCCCCCATCCTCTCGATGATCGCATTGCCATCGTCCTTGCGGCCGTAGCAACGGCCGTCCTTCTTCTCGGAGCACTTGCCACACGCGGTGCACCCTCTGATGTCCAGGCCACGCAGCGCGATGGCTTCACATTCGATACCGGCAGCGCGCAGCGGCGCGAACACGGCCTCTACCAGCGCTGCGGTGTTCCCGTTCTTGCGAGCGGATGCGTTGACGGCGACGACCTTCATGAGTGCCTCCCGAGATTGGACGATGCGGTGACCTCAGCTCTGCCGAGGATCCCCGAAGAACGCTAGTGCGAGCATACCCGGTCCGGTGTGCGATCCGATCACCGGACCGACGTTGAGCGTGATGACCTCGCCGATGTCCGCGCGCTCGCGGAGCATCTCCACGAGCGCCGCCGCGTCCTCGGCACAGTCTGCGTGTCCCACCGCGATGGTCCGGCCGGCGGGGTCGACCGCCTTCTCGGCGAAGATGTCGACGAGCGCGCGCACCGACTTCTTGCGTCCGCGAACCGCGCGCTCGATCTTGAGCCTGCCGAGCGAATCGATCTTGAGCACCGGACGCACGTCGAGCATCGCGCCGGCTGCGGCGGCGACGTCGGACAGACGACCTCCCCGGCGTAGATGCACGAGGGTCTCGAGCGTGAAG
This sequence comes from uncultured Eubacteriales bacterium, assembly GCA_964388455.1. GTDB lineage: Bacteria > Actinomycetota > Coriobacteriia > Anaerosomatales > JAAXUF01 > JBBRWO01. The sequence continues at coordinate 78,217 of CAYMAN010000003.1, read as the reverse complement.
TAGCCGTGGACGAGCTGGCGATTCTCCAGTACCCACTCCTCGAGCTCGTCGGCGGTGGCGCCGGCAGCGACCTGGCGCGCTGCCTCGAGCACCAGCAGCCCTTGTGCGGCAGACGCACACTGTGTGTCGATGATGCGTATGTCGGCGTCGGGGAAGTCTTCGAGCACCGTCGTCCTTGCGAGCAGCGACGCCTCGAACGTCCCCGACAGCTCTGAGGAGAACGTCAGCATGATGGCGGTTCGGCCGGTCTCCGCGGCGCTGCGGTACGCCGCGACGTACGAGCCGATGGGAACCTGGGCGGTCGTGGGCTCGGCTCCGTTTCGCATGGCCGTGTAGAACGACTCATGCGACATGAAGTCACCGAGCTCATCGAGGTGTACCTCGCCTTCGATGAGGAACGAGAACGGCACGACGATCACGCCCATCTCGTCGACGGTGGCGCGAGGCAGCTCGCAGCAGGAGTCCGTGATCAGCGCGGGGCCGGTCTTGCTCATCTCAGCTTCCGCTCGGTCTCGTACACCAGCGCGACCGCCTGGCCCACGTGCAACCCGACGACCGGACTGACCGGCAGCACGCGCACGGGTGCCCCGGCGATGGGCTCGATGAACTTCTCGGCGAACTCCTCGGCGGGACCGGAGTCACCGATATAGTGGACGATCACCTGCGCGAGTCCGTGCTCCGCGACATCGTCAGCGAAGGTCTTGGCGATCTCTGCGAGCGCACGGCTCTGGGTGCGAACCTTCGCGAAGGTCTGGGTCTCACCCTCCTCGACGGTGAGGATGGGCCTGATCTGCAGAAGCCCGCCGATCAGCGCGGATGCCCCGCCGATACGCCCACCGCGACGCAGGTTGTCGAGCGATGCCGGCGTGAAAAGGAATCGCGAGCGACTCATGGTGTCGCGCGCCGCCTGCACGCAGCGATCGAGTGTCTCGCCCGCACGTGCCGCCTGCGCCGCAGCAAGCGCAGCGAAGCCTTCCTGCAGGGAGTTGGAACCACTATCCACGATCTCGATGCAAGCATCGGGGTGCTCGGAACGGACCATATCGGCCGCCATCATCGCCGTCTCGAACGTCCCGCTCATCTTGGTCGAGATGAACACTCCTACCACGTCGGTCCCACGCTCGATCGCGGAGCGAAACGCTGTGACGAGCGACTCAACCGACGGCTGCGACGACGTTGGCAGCGTCTTCATCGATACAAGTCGCCGATAGAAGTCCGCGACGTCCATCTCCATCTCTTGCTGATTGGTCTCGCCGTCGTTGATGTAGAGCGATACGACGTCGATGCCGAGTGCGCGTGCGTCCTCATCGGGAATCGATGCGACGGAGTCGGTTACAACGCTGACTGTCATCGTGCCTCCGATTGGTGGACCGGCTAGTCGGTACATGCAAACTCCAAGATACACGACGACTCCGCGCGGCCTGTACACTGGTGACATGAATACGGAACAAGCACCCACCAATCGGCTCGACCCGCGCGTCAAGACCGCGTGGCGTCTGCGAAGCACCTTGGGCTGGACGCCCGTGCTGCTCGGCTCGCTGCTCTTCTTGGGGTTCGCCCCCGTGATCGGCATGTCGGCATGGCCCGGCGTGATCGCGCTCGTCGTGGTGGTCGCACTCTTCGCTATGGCGGTCACGATCGTCCCGGAGATCCGATATCGACGCTGGCGCTGGGAGGTCCGCGATGAGGAGATTCGGCTCCAAACTGGCCTCATCATCCGAGAGTTGACCGTGATCCCCATGGTTCGCGTCCAGCACGTGGACACCGCCCAGGGACCGATCATGCGCGCGCTCGATCTCTCCGACGTCCACATCTTCACTGCTGCAGGGAAGCACGCGATTCCCGCGCTGAAGGAAGCCGACGCAGCATCCCTTCGTGACCGCATCGCGGTTCTGGCCCGGGTGACGGACGATGGCGGTCTCTGATCCCACCGTATCGCCCGCCGAGGAAGCAGGGCTGCAGCGAACCAGTACCGCCGCGATCGTTCTCATCCTGGGGCGATCCGGCTGGCAGTTGATCGGCGCAGGCATCGCGTTCGTGTTCTTCAGCGGTCTCGACCAGCGCGCACTGGCCTTCGCTGTCGTCGGCTTCGCGCTCTTCGCCCTCATCGGTGGAGCTCTGTCATGGCTGTCGTGGTCGCGTTTCCGCTACGGCGTTGTCGACGGACACCTGATCATCCGAGAAGGCGTATTGGTCCGCCGACGAAGGTCGATTCCCATCGCACGCGTCCAGGGAATCGACATCAAGGCCGATCTGCTGTCGCGAGTTCTCGGCCTGGTCGAGGTGACGGTACAAACCGCTGGCGGCGGAGCGACGGAGCCCGAAGCGAGCATCATCGGCATTCCGCTCTCGGAAGCCGAGCGGCTTCGCGGCGAACTGCTCCACGAGCGCGCGGCGGGCAGCAGCATATCTGACCCCGCGTCCGGTACCAGCTCGACCATCGGCGACGATCCGGTCAACCGCATGGGCGACGTTCGCGGCGTGTTCGCGGGTTCCGAGGTCGGCTATCAGGCACCGAGCTTCCAGTACAAGCTCCCGATTTCGCGACTGTTTCTGGCCGGGGCCACCTCCAGCCAGGTATTCATATCCTTCTTCGTGGTGCTGGGCGTTGTCGGTCAGTTGTACACGATGACCAGCAGTACAGCCGACGCGATCACTGCGAGAGTTCTCGCACTCGCACTCCCCGCCGCTGTGTTGTCTATCGTCTCTCTCGTGGGGTTGATCCTCTCAGGCTCGGTGGCCGCCAGCGTGATAGCTGACTTCGGCTTCACCTCACGCCGCGTGAGCGATCGCATCGAAACCGAACGTGGCCTGCTCGAGCGCAGGATGATCGGGCTTCCTGTCCGCCGCGTGCAGTCCGTCAGAATCCAGCAGACGCCGCTGCGCCGACTCATGGGGTTCTCGGCGATTCACGTCGACACTGCGGGATTCGGGCGCTCTGAGGACAACGGTCAAGCCAGAGCTGCGCTCGTACCGCTCGCCCGCGCGTCGGAGATCAGGCCCTTGCTGCACGGACTGTTGCCCGAACTCGAGACGGCTCCGGACGTGATGGGGCTGCCTCGGCGTGCACTCCGGTTCTACGTGTTCCTGCCGGTCCTGCTGGGCCTCACCGTCAGCCTAGCAGCGGCGGCCCTGCTGCAGGGCGCCTTCCTGGCGCTTCCGATCGTGATCACACCACTCGTCGTCATCCCTGCGTACCTGGCGTGGCGCGCAGCGGGCGTGGGAGTCGACTCGTCGATGCTTGTGATCCGCAGTGGAGTCTTCGGACGAACTCATACGCGCATTCCTCGCTCGCGACTCCAGTCGCTGTCGGTCAGGCAGAATCCGTTCCAGAGGCGTCGCGATCTGGCCACGATCGTCGCGACGACCGTATCAGGGTCCTCGGGGAGCAGTCATCTGACTCGTCACGTCGACGCCGATTACGCATGGCGTTTGATCGAATGGCTTGCGCTCGAGGATCGCTCGAAGAATGCGAATGCTCTGTGACGCTGGTCACACGCACGTGATGCCGCAGGCTCACTAAGAGTCCCCTTATGCCGATACATGGGCTACCTGCGATCCATGGAGGGCATCCCGTGCTTACCGCCACCACAGGTCTCGCGCGTCTGAGACCTTTGTATGCTCCCGAGACACGCGACATGTTCCGCATACTTCTCAATGCGACTTCAGCCGCCGAGGCGAACCTCGCCCTCGAACTGCTCCGCCAGACGCTGCCCGAAAAAACACTGGTAACCGCGTGCAACCTGCGTGAGGTGCTCCGGTCGCTTCCCGCTTCCCCGTTCACGATGTGCGTGGACGAGCACACCCTGGTGCGCACCGCCTCGCTCAAGCGGAATATGGCGTGCTACACCAAGACGCTCCCCGACGGGATCGAACTCATCGTGACGACAGCCGGAAATCTGGTGCTGGATCTCATCATCACGCACCAAGCCGAGAAGTACTTCTGGACCCCCATTCCCAGACATGAAGACTTCGTGAACCCGGAGGTCGTGGATCTGGTGGTGGAAAGCGGGTACCTGCTCGACGAGGTGATCGAGCTGATCAAGTGCATGGGCATCGTCTTCAACCCGCGCTTCTACCTGTCGCCTGAGGACTTTCAGCTCGACCACGCCGCAGATGTCATGCAAGGCATCGACGATCTGTTCTAGGGACACGCCCGGTCCGATCGATTTGCCAATCCGCCCAACGGCACATGTTAGAGATTCGAGTTTGGGGTATAGAACACGCGGTCGCGACTGATTCGCAGGCGCGGCGCGGTACCGACTCGGAGGATGCAATGGACTCGACCATGGATCGATCTGGCGCCGAACCCACACACCCTGACTCGAACTCACCGGCCGTCCCACCTGCTAACATCGACGTGCCCAGCATGCTGGCGGGCAACATCGGGATTCTCTACGCCGAAGAGGAGATTCTTCGTCGGCACGAGCGTACCGAACTGATGATCAGACGCGCCGAGGCACTCGGAGAAGCCTGACGCACTCCGAGAACTGGCACCTCACGAAAGGCCGTACACCGCGATGTGCCAGTTCTGTGTTGAGCATGGCGAGGGCAAGCGCTGGTATCTCGAGGCGCAGAACTACGCATTCGACCTCGACAGCGACCTCAGACGACGAGGCTACATCGTCGACTTCATCCAAGGCTTCGACGATATGCGAGCGACAGCGATAACCGCGGGCAACGTGCTAGAGAAGCTGCCGGCGCCCCTCTCGCGTCTCGGCAAGAACGCCATCACGGCGCGCCAACGCAAGAACCACTTCGGGCAGCCGCTGTCGATTGAAGACTGCGAGGAGGTCTTCGACATCGCGACGAGCATCACGGCCATCCCCTGCGTCTGCCGCATGCACGAACGCGGAAAGGGTGCCGACGAGGTGTGCTTGCTGGTCACGTCCCAGCCGATCCACTCGGTTCTCGCCGAGGGGTTCAGAAGCTACACCGATGGGCCAGACCTCGATGACTTCCACACCCTTGAGCGAGATGAAGCGATTGCGCTGCTCAAAGAGTGCGAACAGAACGGACTCATGCATTCGATCTGGACGTTCCAGACTCCGTTCACCGCGGCCATCTGCAACTGTAATCTCGCCAGTGGCTGCATGGCGATGAAGCTGACCGCCGGTTACGACATCAAGGTGATGTGGCGAGGCGAGGACGTTGCGGTGTTCTCGGCAGAGGAGTGCACCGGGTGTCAGCGCTGCGTGAAGCTGTGTCCGTTCGGCGCGATCACGACAAAGGGTCGCGGTCCGGTTTCGCTGGACGTCAACAAGTGCTGGGGCTGCGGTATCTGTCGCTCGACTTGCTCTGCCGGCGCCCTCACGCTCGCCGACCGTCGCGCCGTGCCGGCAGTCGCTACTCTCTGGTAGGCCCCCTGGGACGTCGGCCCTTGTCCACGATGAACGTGGCAGCGGACTCCGGGTCGAACGCATCCCCTCGGGGCCCGACGTTGGCCAGAATCGCCTGCCCGAGTGCTATCGAACGAGCGTGACGGTCGTCTTCTTGGCAGGTACTCACGAAATAGACTCCGAGCTGAAGTCCGTCTCTACGCCACACTTCGACGGCGTACTCCCACTCATAGCCGTACATCGCCGGCAACGCGCGCTCTGCGCCATCCTCAGGCTCTGACGCCACGGCCACGCGCTCGCGTGCAGGGTACGCGCGCTCTTCACAGAGGCTTAGCCATGAGAGCACGATACCCGCGGTGTCCCGGACACCGCGATCCGAGTCTCGGAGCGCAGCACGGAGCCATCCATCGCGCTGTGCGCAGGTGATCAGGGCGAGCATCGCCACGGCGCGCAGCCGGGTCACCCTGCTCGAGGATCGCAACGCAGTGGAGAGAACTGCGAGCGTGCGCGGATCATTCTCGTGATACGGCGCCATCATGCGCGCCACCCCTTTGCACTCGAGTCGTGTCATGACTCGAGAATAGCGACGGGGTCTGACAGTCGAGGTCCGGGTGACCTAGTTGGCCACCATGACCTGTACAAACCCATCGCTTCCCTCGGGAAGCCGGGTGCCCGCAAGTGGCCACTGATTCCCCACTCGACCCACGTACCTCTCATCGGTCCCATACAGGATGTACGGCTTGAAGCCGGCGGCCTTCACCTTGGCAACCGCTGCCGATTGCGTCAGGCCTATCACCTGCGGCATCGTGACCTCCGGCAGATCACCGCTGCCACGCGAGACCACGATGCCCACGACACCCCTGATCCTGAGGGCTGAACCGCCGCCGGGATACTGACTGACGAGCAATCCCGCAGGAACTGAATCCGAGTAGACGTACGTGACCGAGACACCGTATCCGGCGTTCTCCAGTGTGATCGTCGCCGATGACTGGGGGTCTCCCACAACATTCGGCACACCCACCGTCTGTGTCGTCTCCTCGTCAAACAGGCCACTACTGACTGGAATCTCAGGTTCAGGCACGACAGGCACGTTCACGTCGATTGTCGAGGTCTTAGTCACCTCGGTGATCTCGTCGCTGATCGGCAGGCTGGAGAGGAACTGTCCGAGCAGCCAGAGGATGACGAGCATGACGACCAGGAGGACAGCCAGCGGGAGGATGCCGCCACGGCGCTTACGCGGCTCTTCCTCAACCTGTCCGACGTCTCCGGACTCGACGTCCTGCACCATCGTTCCTCCCCTATCGATGCCACCAAACGGTGCCTGTCGCACCTAGTTTACTGCACGGGAGACGAATCCGCCGACGAACCGTTACTCTGAGTACCGATCACGAACAGAAGAAGGGTTCCGCATGGCCAAGAAGAGCAGCACCAAACGTGAGTTCGACTGGCGCTCGTACACAAAACCTGCACGGCTGCTCTCACCTGAACAGGAGTCCGCTCTGCTGAACGGCATCCTGTCCCCGCTGCTCGACCTCGCACGCACCAGGGACGATCTTCGCATGGAGATCCGTAGCCGCCAGGCCGCATTCTACTGCCTGGGCACGCTGGTCCTGCGCGTGCGCGGTGCCGAGGAACCCTTTGTCGCAGAGATCGACGCCAACATCCGGCTACCTCGCGACCTGCGCATCAGCGCGGAGCAGCTGGAGACGTGGCCACTCGCAACTCCTGAGGACGTCGCGAAATGCGTTGCCGAGGTGAACGCCCTCTGCATCCTGACTGCCGGCTTCAGCGAAGGATCCCCCGTCTCGGAACGAGCCGTGCTCCACGCGTTCGCTGACGCCAACTGTTCGCCAGCCGACGATCTGATGGTCATCGACACGGAATACCAGTACGGCAAACGCCGCTTCGACTTCATGGCCATGAAGCGCGCCGAGGGCGTCGCGGGACCAGCGGGCTTCACAACACCGCGTCTGGTCGTGGGTCAGCTCAAGAGCGCCCCGCGCCCCCTGGGTGGCACAAGCGGTCTGGCGGTCTATGCAGCGGACTTCGCGGAGTTCGCACGAGCGCTGGGCGGCGCGCACTTGGCGAAGGCCAAAGACGAGCTGGCCGAGCTTTTCGCACAGAAGCAACGTCTGGGTCTGGTCTCGGCGGATATATCGCTGCGCCACCTCACCGAGGACGACCCCGAGTACCTGGTGGTGCTTGCAGGGTTCTCGGCAGGTGACGAGGCGCTGGATCCGCCGTTGATCGAGATGCACGAGAAGATCGTGACCCGCCACTATCGGCCGGAGTTGCTGAGGCTCGCAAGCGTGGAGAACCCCGCGGACGCCGAGGACCTCAGGCTGACCGCCGACGACATGATGACGTACCGGGAGTTCAAGGGGTACCGCAAGCGTTTGCGGGGCTGAGTCTCCTGCGAGTACCTCGGCGCTACGGCTCAGGTACGACCGCGATGCCCCAGCCGGTGCCCGTATGAGTCGAGATGACTGAACCCGTCTCGTAGATCACCAGCTCGCTCACGTCATAGCGCTCGCGCAACGCCGTCGCGTATGCTTCTGCGCGCTCTCGGCCCAAGGCGTGACCGATGGCGAATCGCCCTCGCGTCGCGCCGTCCATCTGCTCGGCTATCCACCCGAGAGTGTGTGTGAAGGCGGCTTTGTCGCCGCGGCTCCTGCCGACAGGCTGAAACTCGCCTTTCGCATCCACCGTCAAGGTGACCTTGAAGTTGAGAATGCCACCCAAGAATGCCCCGACCTTGCCGATGCGACCGCCCTTGGCGAGGTTGTCGAGTGAGTCAAGGCCCACGATCAGCCTCACCCTGTCGCGCAGCCGCGTGAGCCGGATCAACGCGGCGTCCGGGCCGAAGCCCTCGCTCGCGGCGGCCGCGGCGTCAAGCACCTGCCACCCGAGCCCCCACGACAGACTGCGCGAGTCGAACACGTGCACCCTGCCGGCAAAGCGCTCGGCGGCGGCTCGGGCGGACTCGATCGTCCCTGAGAGGTGCTCGGAGATATGGACGGAGAGCACGTGCTCATTCGTCTCGAGTGCCCGCGTGTATGCGTCGACGAACGTCCCGATCGCCGGCTGCGACGTGGTAGGGAGCGAGGGCGCGGAGTTCATGCGATCAAAGAACTCCTGCTGCGTCAGTACGCCGTCCGAGTAGGACTCATCGTTTATGGTGACGTTGAGTGGCACAACCGTGATGCCATGCGCACGCGCGATCTCGGGGTCGATATCCGCAGTGCTGTCGGTGATGACTGCGAACGGTCTCCTCGGCGATTCATCTGCCATGATCTCGGGTCCTTCCACTGTTGCGTGCGTGTCACGTCTCAGACAAGGTCGCAGTGCGCGCGCAGGTACTTCACCAGCACGTCGATGACACCCCAGTCCTCCTCGGCGGGGACGGGGACTGTGAGAATCGTTATGGTCCCGAAGCGTTCAAGAAGCTCGTGGATGCGCGCGACGCCCTTCTCATTGTGTCCCAGTTCCGCGAGATACTTGTCCTGGAACTTCGAGACCTTGCGAGGGTTGCGCTTCATCCAACCGCGAAGGTTCTCGGAGGGTCCGAGCGACTTCATCCAGTCGAGTCCGGCGGTCTTGCCGCGCTGGACTCCCTGTGGCCACTCGTACGACACCAGAATGCGGTAGCCGTCGTCATTGCTCTTCGCGCCGTACACTGACTTTGTCTGAATCACTGGGGACCTTCGTCTCGAGGGTGGCTCGGTACGGCGCTGCGCCGACCTCCTGCCCGATGCGTCTAATACTGAAGTGTACCTTTGTCCCAGTCGACTGTGATGTTCTTGCGAACCGTCGCAGACTGACCCGATGAATCGATGACCGTGAGCGTCACGCTGGTGGATCCATAGCGGCGATAGCCAGGCAGGATGAACGAGATGCTGCCGCCTGTGCCGGATGCTGACACATCGAGCCCTTTGACCTGCCACTTCATCGACGTGATGGCCCTGTCGTCGCCCGAGGTGGATGTGCAGGTGATATGGGCGCCGAGTTGCTTTTTGTACTTTTCCCACGTGTCGTCGATCTCGGTGAGTCGTATCGACATGGATGCGCTTGGAACCATGTCCACCTGTGCCCGAGCCGTCGAGCCCGGAACGATACCGCCTCCCGCCACAGGTGTCTGGCGGTACACGATGCCCTGCACCGCTCCTGAGGGCGTAAGCGCGAGGCCCAGTCCCGCCGCCGAGCAGGCCGATTGAGCCTGCGATGGTGACAAGCCGAGGAGATTCGGCATGCTTACCGGTGCCCGGCCCTTCGAGGCCACGAGCGACACCGAGTCACCGCGCTGCGGTTGCCGCGTACCATCGGCGGCAAGCGACACGACGATGCCGCTCTTGATCCGCTCGTCAAAGACGTAGTGCACGGTGCTCACGGTTAGACCGACCGCGGCAAGTGCCTCTCTTGCCTGAGCCACCGTGAGTCCGACGGTCTTGGGCAGCGATGCGCTCAGACTGCCCTTGCTCACGGTCACCGAAACGACGCTGTCCAGAGCGACAACGGACCCGGCCGCTGGCGACTGCGCGACCACCGAACCTGAGGCGAACCCGTCCACGTAGACGCGAGTCACCGCACCTACATCGAGTCCGGAGGCATGCAACACCTCGTTGGCGCTTGCCAGGGTTCGAGAAACCAGATCGGGTACCTTCGTTGCCTCGGCGGAAGCCGGAACGGTGATGGTCCCTGCAGGTGACATCGGCTCGGGCGAATCGCTGACTACGGGTGCTCCGGACTGGTTTGAGAACGACCAGAACGCGAAGGCCAGGCCGCCGCCGATAAGCGCGATCATCACCATGAGCGACGCGCCGGCGATGGCGAGCGCTCGTCGCGCGCTTGACGGCCCCGTGCTTTGCATACTCGGGTCGGTGCCCAGGTCCCTGTTGTCGATCTCGTCAGGCACTCTCACTCCTCGCGCGAGATCAGTACTCCTCGAGCTCCTCGAGCGCGATGGTCGCGAGTTCAAGGTGCTCGGCGTTGGTAGCATCGAACGTGCCGCCCTTGAGAGCAGCGACAAGTTCCGCAACCTGACCGTCGGGCTCGTAGGAGAGCATCTCGGCGAAGTCCTCGTCGAACTTGGGGCTCAGCAGCACCGTGGCGATGTCGCCCCATGCGACCACGAACAAGCGGGGCTCAGTGATCGCACAGGTGACGTTGAAGCGAGCAATAGCCGCATCGATGTCGTCGCTTGTACCGGTCACGACGGCTTCGAGCTCAGCGGCGCACGAACGGAAGCCGTCACGACGGTCGTCGCTGTATCCGCCGAGGTACGCGTAGTAATCCTCGACCGGCTCGACACGCGATCCGGAGTCCCAGGCAACGCAACGCGGAAGCTCGGAGTAACGCAGGAACGCCGCACAGTCCGCTGGCGATTCGAACGACAAGGCGAGACGCAGATCGACCTCTTCTGCACCGGCGCCACCTTGGTCGGCGTAGATGACAACGAAGCTATCGGCCGTGATCTCATCGAGGGAGACGCCCTCGTCTTCTTCTGCAGGATTACGGAATTCGGTCCAACGGGTCTCGAGCTCAGCTGGTGTGGTCATGAGAACTCCTTTCACGAGGATGCCGGAAACGGCACCGATCAGAGGGTAACAGGTGGGGTCGAACAGTGCCCTCAGCCTTCGAGCTTGCGCTTCAGGACCTCGTTGACGACGGCGGGGTTGGCCTGGCCGCGCATCTCCTTCATGACCTGACCCACGAACCAGCCGATGAGTCCGGTCTTGCCGCCGCGATAGCCCTCGACCTGGCCGGGGTTCTCGGTGATCAGCTTGTCGACGACCGCCTCGATGGCTCCCGAGTCGCTGACCTGGCGCATGCCCTTGAGCTCGACGATAGCGCCCGGCGCGTCGCCGGTCTCGGCCATGTCGGCGAAGACCTCCTTGGCCTGCTTGCCGGAGATGGTGCCGTCCTCGACGAGAACGACGAGCTCGGCGATCATCGCGGGGACGACCTTGGAGTCGTTGACGGTAAGCCCCGCCGCGTTCAGATACGCCGAGAGGTCGTTCAGCATCACGTTGCTGATCGCCTTGGCGCGCGTCGGGCCGGCGATGGTGACGGCGCTCTCGAAGAACGCCGCGAGGTCGAAGTCGCCGGTCAGGATCGTGGCGTCATGCGCGGGGATGCCGTAGTCGGCCATGAAACGCGCGTGCTTGGCGTCGGGAAGCTCGGGGAGTCGACCGCGGATGTCGTCGACGAACTCCTCGGAGAACTCGAAGGGCACCATGTCGGGCTCGGGGAAGTAGCGGTAGTCATGCGCCTCTTCCTTGCTGCGCAGGGTACTGGTGCGCTTGGCGGCGACGTCGTAGTGACGTGTCTCTTGCACCACGCGACCGCCGGCTTCGACCAGCTCAACCTGCCGGATGATCTCTGCGGCGAGGCCGTCGTGCATGTTCTTGAAGCTGTTCATGTTCTTGAGCTCGGCCTTGGTACCGAGCTCAGTGTCGCCTCGGCGGCGGATCGACACGTTGGCGTCGACGCGCATGGAGCCCTCCTCCATCGAGCAGTCCGAGATGCCCAGCGACAGCCAGATGAGTCGCAGCTTCTGCGCGAAGCGACGGGCCTCCTCAGGGGTGCGGATGTCGGGCTCGCTCACGAGCTCGATGAGCGGCGTGCCGGCGCGGTTGAAGTCCACGAGGCTGTGAGTGGCGCCCGAGATGCGGCCCTCAGCCCCGCCCACGTGGATCATCTTGCCGGTGTCCTCTTCCAGGTGGATGCGCGTGATGCCGATGCGCGTGCGGTAGCCGGTGCCGTCGTCGAGTAGCGAGACGGGGCCGCCCTCGAGCGTGGCGGCAGTCGCGGCGTCCAGGCGCTCCTCGGCGAGCTTGCCATCGACCTCGACGTCGACGAATCCGTCTGCACAAAACGGCAGGTCGTACTGGGAGATCTGGTAGTCCTTGGGCATGTCGGGATAGAAGTACTGCTTGCGGTGGAACTGGCTCCAGCGCGCGATTTCGCAGTTGGTGGCGAGGCCGCAGAGCACAGTCGACTCGATGGCGGCCTGGTTGGGCACCGGGAGCGCCCCAGGCAGTCCGAGACACACCGGACACACGCGTGAGTTGGTCTCGCCGCCAAAGGCGACGGGACACCCGCAGAACATCTTGGTGTTGAGCGTGGTCAGCTCGGTATGGATCTCGAGGCCGATGACGGCTTCCCAGTCCACGAGCACTTCCAGCAGGCGATCCTTGGCCATGAAGGTGGCTCCTTCTTGTGAGCGACGGCGGCCGGACTGGCCGGTGCCGGGGGTCGATAAGCGTTCGCGCTCGATTCTACCCGAGAGGGCGCGGTTGCGCGCGGGTATGAACCCCTCCGTAGACACGACTTCGAGCGTCTCGCACGCTGACCAGAACGAGGAGGCTCCACGATGTCCCCAGAAGACACCATCATCCCGCCCGAGAACGACCTCCCAGATTCGGAAACCGAGTTCTTCCTGGTCGAGACGGAGATTCTTGTCACCGACGAGGACCCGATCGAGTCCGAGCTGTGGGAGGCCCTCCCCGACCGCGAGCCGGCACCGTTCATCGCAGGCACCTTTGACGCCGACGACATGCAGGCGAACCTCTCGGTGGTAGCGGTGGCCAACGCAGGAGACCTGCAGGCGAATCTCTCTGCCGTCGGTTTCGCCAAGACTGAATGGTTCGAATCGATCGGTAGTGCGGTCGGTGTAGCGGTCGTCGACGGTGACGCGGAGATCAGCACGTCGGCTACGCCGTTCGTGATCACCAAGGGCGACACCGACTTCCACCAGGCATATGCCAGCGCCGTGATCGCCGGCGGCACGGTACGCGTGCATCAGGGCGGCTCGCCGCTGATGATCGCCAAGAAGCTCAAGGTCAAGCAGGGCGGTAGCGCGGTCATGGTGGCAGGCGACGCCAAGGTTAAGCGCAGTTTCATTGGCATCCTGTTCTCGCGGCACACAGAGCTCTCGGAGAACTCCAAGGTGCTGGTCACCGGGACCGGGGCGACGATCATCTCGGCGGCGCTGATCGGTGGGCTCGCATTGATCGCCTACTCGGTCTTCGGCGGCTTTGGGAGGAACCATGACTGACGAGAAGAAGACGGAACCCACCGACCCGGCTGGCTTGGTGGAGAACGCATTCCTGTTGGGGATCGGCGTGCTCGAGCTGACCAGGGGTAAGACGCAGTCCTTCGCGGCCGAGCTCATCGACCGGGGCAAGTTGTCGCAGTCCGAGGCCAAGAGGGTCGCCGACAAGCTCGGCACCATCGCCCAGGAGCAGCAGGAGAACATGCGCAGAACCGTCGCGGCAGAGACGGAGAAGCTCATGGCGAACGGCGGCGTGGCCACCAAGTCCGAAGTCTCAAGCCTGCGCGATGAGATCGCTGAGCTCAAAGCCATGATCGCGAGCCTCAAACCGGAATCGTCCGAGGACCCCTCGGCCTAGCGCTCCGGTCAGCATGCGACCCCACAAGCACCTCGCACGCTATCGACAGATCGTCGGCGTGCTTCTCGAAGAGGGCCTCGACAGCGCTATCGACGTCACCGGTCTGCGACGCTTCGCCCCCGCAAGAACGCGACTCCATCTCGATCGGCAGAACCCGGAGGCGTTCGCGAGTCGCCTGCGGCGCACGCTTGAGCGCCTCGGACCGGCGTTCGTGAAACTGGGTCAGGCGGCCTCAACGCGCGCAGACCTGTTTCCGGACGACGTCATCTCGGAGTTGCGTCGTCTCCAAGACGACGTGGCCCCGTTTCCAGACGACGTGGCTCGCAGCCTGATCGAATCCGAGTTGGGCGCGCCCATCGACCAGTTGTTCGCCACGTTCGATCCCAGCCTGGTGGCCGCAGCGTCACTCGGGCAGTGCTACGGCGCGACACTCGCGGATGGCAGCTCGGTGATCGTGAAGGTACAGCGCCCCCTCGCCGAGGAGGCTATCGACACCGACCTCGACATCCTCATCACACAAGCACGCTTCGTGGCGCAGCACTCAGAGTTCGGCGAACGCTACGACGTCGTCGCCATCGCCGAAGAGTTCGCAAGTGCAGTTCGGGGCGAGCTCGACTACGTCGCGGAAGCCTCGAATGCTGAGCGCCTCCGCATCGCATTCGAGAGCGACGAAACCGTCAAGTTTCCGTCTGTGCACTGGGAGTTCACCACCAAACGAGTCCTCACCCTCGAGCGGCTTGATGGCATCCCGATCAACCGACCTGACCTAATCGATGCGGCGGGGATGGACCGAGCCGAGCTCGCCCGAAGGGGCGTATTCTGCTATCTGGAGCAGATCTTTTCGCTCGGCTTCTATCATGCGGATCCACACCCCGGCAATCTCTTCGCAATGTCGGACGGCGCCGTCGGCTTCACCGACTTCGGGCGTGTTGGCACCGTATCCCAGCTCGGAAGAGACCAGCTCGCTGACCTGTTCACGGCCATCGTCGATGACGATCCGGGCCTCGCGGTCGATACCCTCGTGTTGGCGGTCGACAGTCCGGGCGAGATAGACGTTGGGCTGTTGGAGCGCGAGATCTCCCGGCTGATCACCAAGTACTACAACAGGACGTTGGGCCAGGTACGCATCGGAGAGCTCATCACTGAGATCATGAGCCTTATCCGTCAGCACAACCTGCTGATGAACGCGGAGCTGGCTCTGTTGCTCACCACGCTCGTCGTGCTCGAGGGCCTGGGTCGGCTGCTCGATCCTGACTTCGACTTCGTTGCGGTGACCGCGCCATTCACTCGGAGCATCACGAATGAACGACTGTCGCCGACGGCGCTGTTACGATCGTTCACCCACCGCATGCGTCGATCGGTACGCGCGTTCGCCGACGTGCCCGACTCCATCGTTCGGATCCTGCGCATCGCAGGCAGCGGCGAATTCCGCATGGCGATTCACCCAACAGGGATGGATCCGATCATGCGTCGATTCGAAGAGGTCGCGAACCGGCTCTCGTTCGCCCTCGTGGTCTCGGCGTTCGTGATCGGGCTGTCGCTTCTCCTGTCCAACACTCCGCTGCCCACCTGGTTCGTGTGGGCCGCCCGTATGGCTCTGGCGGCCGCCTTGGGCGTGGGCAGCTGGTTCTTCATCTCGGCGATCACGTCCCACTACCGCCACCGGTAGATGCCCTAGTCGCGGACCATCGGTGAACGCATGTCCAAATCCAGATCGCGCTCGAGCGCCGCGGCCGCGCGGAACAGCTTGGCCTCCGCGAAGTGATCGCCGATGAGCTGCAGACCGATCGGCAGAGGCGTCCCGTCCTCGGCGGCGGTGATACCGCACGGGATGCTGATGCCGCAGTTGCCGGCCAGGTTCACCGGAATCGTGAAGATGTCGGCCAGATACATCGTCAGCGGGTCGCTCTTCTCGCCGAACTTCCAAGCGACCTGCGGGCTCGTGGGCGTCAGCAGCACGTCGTAGTCGGCGAACGCTGCGGAGAACTCGCTCGCGATGAGCGTGCGGGCCTTTTGCGCCTTGCCGTAGTAGGCGTCGTAGTAGCCGGCCGACAGCGCGTAGGTCCCCAGCATGATGCGACGCTTCGCCTCGGGACCGAAGCCTTCGGAGCGGGACCGCATGTAGAGGTCGAGGACGTCGGTTGCGCCGTCCACGCGATGGCCGTATCGGATGCCGTCGAAGCGCGCGAGGTTCGATGACGCCTCCGCCGGGCCGATGATGTAGTACGCCGAGAGACCGTGCTGGCTGGTTGGCAGATCGACCTCGCCCACGATGGCGCCCATGGCCTCGTAGCGGGCGGCGGCGTCGAGCACGCTCTGCTTGACCTCGGGCGTGACACCCTCCATGTCAAGAAGGTCGCGCACGATCGCGATGCGCATACCCTTCACGTCCGCCTCGCGTGTGGCGGCGGCGAACTGCTCGTCGTCGCGCTCGACACTGGTGGCGTCCATCGAGTCCTTGCCGCAGATGGCCTCGAGCACCAGCGCCGAGTCCTCGACGGTGCGCGAGAACGGCCCGATCTGGTCGAGGCTCGAAGCGAATGCGACGCAGCCGTAGCGGCTGACGCGACCGTACGTAGGCTTGAGCGCGACGGTGCCGGTGAGCGCACCCGGCTGACGAATCGATCCGCCAGTGTCACTTCCCAGCGATACGGTCGCCATACCCGCCGAAACTGACGCCGCGCTACCGGAACTTGATCCGCCCGGCACGCGACCCAAGTCCCACGGGTTCTTGGCCGGACCGGTGTAGCTGGTCTCGCCCGAGGAACCGAACGCGAACTGGTCCATGTTGCACTTGCCCAGCGGCACGACGCCGGCTTCAATCAGTCGCGCGACCGCGGTGCAGTCGTACGGGCTCTCGTAGTTCGCGAGGATCTTGCTCGAGCACGTGGTGCGCGTGCCTATGAGGTTCATGTTGTCCTTGAACGCAGCCGGAACCCCGGCGAGCGGCGGCAGAGTCGCGCCGGCAGCAGCCATCGCGTCGATGCGATCCGCGGCGGCCAGTGCGAGCTCGGGTGTCACCTGGTTAAACGCGTGGACGTCGCCGTCGAACGCGTCGATGCGCGACAGCGCACTCTGTGCGGCCTCACGCGCCGAGAATTCACCCTTGGCGATCGCATCGCGAATCTGCGTGGCACTCCACGCCGAGAGGTTCAGGTCGCTCACGCCTCATCACCGCCGCCCGTGATCTGCGGAATCAGGAAAGCGCCATCTTCGGCAGCGGGAGCGTTCATCAGCGCGGCCTCGCGTGACAGGCCGGGCACCACGACGTCGGGTCGTGTGACGTTGACCACAGGAATCGCATGCGCCGTGGGGGCCACGCTCTCGAGATCGAGCTGCGCGATAGTGTCGATGTGGCCGAGGATCGAGTTGAGGTCGCCCTGCATCGCAACGACCTCCTCGTCGGTCAGTGCCAGTCGCGCGAGCATGGCGACGTGGCGGACCTCACTCTCGGAGAGGGACATGCTGACGTCCTTTCGTGCGGTCGCGCCGATGCGATGTAGTGCCTGGCGCGTGCGTGATCGGGAGCTGAACGGGTGCGCGAGACGCGCACGGCACATCATACCCGAGGAAAGGGCGCGCGGGCGTCAGCCCGCAGACATCGGACGCCCCGGTTTCTACCCGGCGACAGCGAATGCCGCTGCGACCGCCGCTGCGTTGTACAGCACGTGCAGCGCGATTGCCGGGACCAGTCCACCCCGCGAGCGGACGAGCCACCCCAGTGCGATACCCAGCACAAAGGTAGGCAGGAACATCCACAGGCTGAAGTGGAACGCCGCATACAGCCCGGCCGAGGCGATGATCCCGCCCCACTCACCGAGGGAACGTGACCACACCGGCAAAACGATTCCGCGAAACGCCATCTCCTCGACCATCGGCGCAGCTATCGCCACCAGCACGGCGGACAGCACGAGCCCCATGCCTCCACTACCGAAGACCGCGCTCACATCGCTCGACAACCGCGCAGGTTGTTCCCAGCCCCACGCCTGCATGGCGAGCCCGTACCCGATCGAGATCAGCTCCGTGCCCAGAAACAGAAGCAGGACCCAGCCCGCCGAGCCAGCGATCGAGCGTCCGTCGCCCGACCGCACCGCGCCCTCTCCCCGCAAGGCGAACGCTTCGAACAGACCGCTGCCATGTCTGCGAGCTATGAAACTCATCCCGGCAATCTGCGCTCCGTAGTAGGCAGCCAGCACCAGGGCGCGCGTGATCGACCGAGCGGCGGCCGGCATGAGCTCGACAGCCTCGAGCCCCAGAATCGCGTTCTTGGCAAGTAGAGCGACCGCCATGATGACGAGTACCGCCATGACATCGATCGCGGTCCACGAGACGATCCCGCCCGATCCCAGCTTGTCAGCCGACGATACCGTCGCGGTCGCGGCGCCCTTGCCCGCAGCCTTCTCGGCAGCCTTGGCGACCTTGAGCAATGTCTTTGCCTCGGCTCGCGATCCGACGTCGACCTTCGCGACTCCCGCAACCGAGAGCGGCTGTGCGGTGGCACGTGACGGCGCCACTCGCGGGACGATTGCCTCACGGTCGCACGCCTGGACGCAGGCGTCGCACGCGGTGCACGCGGCACGATCGATCGCTATGTAGGCGGCGCCAACCTTGAGGCCGCCCTCAGGGCAGGCCCTCAAGCACCGACCGCACTGATCGCATCGCTCCGGATAGAGTGCGTAGGGCGAAGGCCCGCTCATACAAGACCCCGAGCCTCGAGCACGAACAAGAAGACGACCGCGATGCCGTTGAACGTCGCGTGCGCAACGTAGGCGGGCCACAGCGATCGAAACCGCGCGACCAGCCCCGCGAACACGAGCGCCGCCACGGCTATCGGAATGAACACGTACGCGCTGAAATGAAGTCCCGCGAACAATGCCGAGGAAGCGGCCACGCCGGCGATCGCACCCCATCGCACCCCGAAGGCTGGCAGAAGCACACCGCGAAACACGACCTCCTCGGCGAAGGGGGCGATCACCACGACCACGAGGACGAGGATCACGATGGAGATCCCGCCGCCGGGAAACAACGAGAGCGGGTTGGCGTCGGCGCCCGGAAGCTCGATCGGCAGGAGTCGCATCAGGCCGGCGTACGCCGATGCGAACCCGCGAGCCGCAAGCGCGCCCAAGACGGCGAGAATCACCCATGTCCGGGTACTCCCCCGCTCCGGCCGAGTCAATCCGACCGCCGCCGAGAACCCAACACCCTGCGAACGTGACACCAGCAGCACGACCGCCAGCTCGATGAGGTAACCCACCACCAACGTGCCGCCGACCAAGAGGCTTGAGGCCGTGTCCGAGAAGTGCTGCGCGATGATGGACCTCGCCGTCAACGATCCAAGCGCGCTGACGCCAAAGACGAGTGCCAACAGCCACAAAGCTCCGCCAGGACTCCAGGGGGACGGGATGAACGTGAACGTCCCTTCCTTGCCACCGTGTGTCACAGCCGCGGTCTCGGGCACTGTCACGTTGACACCTCGGGGCCGGGTCGTACGCCGGCAGCGTCTTGCGACAGTTCCGCGGCATAGTCCGCGAACGGCTTCGCGCGGGCCAGTAGGTAGGCGCTTCGAGGGTACGCGCCAGAACGCGCCTCTGTGGCGATAGCGGTTCGTGCCTCGGCTGACGCCTCGCTGAGACGTCGGTAGTCTGTCGACACTCGACGCGTGGATTCGAAACCCTCGGCAATCACTGCAAGTGAACCCGCCAGGAAGGCCGCAAGCATGAGGAACGCCAGCCACTCAAAAAGCGAGAACAGCGGCAGTCCGTAGACCCCTCGCTCGAACGGGAACCATGGGATTGTGACCGGCAGCCAGTAGAGACCTGACCACAGGAATACCGCCAGGAGCAGCGGCATGAAGACCACCACGATGATGGCGCGAGACATGATGCGCATTCGGCGGCATTCGGCTGCGACCTCCGTCTCGACGCGCGTGAGCAGATCCGCGGGTCGCAGAGCGTCCTGACCGGAAACATCATCGCCCAGATACCGCCTAATGACATGGCGGATGGTGTGGGCGTACCAGCGCACGAAACGCAGATCGCGACGCACCCGACGCGGCGAATCACCCGGAATCACCGTACGAAGTGCGGTGGTCGGCGCCGTAGTCGTCGTCGACGTGCTCATCGCTCGTCACCGGATCCCGGTGGTTCGCCACTTTCGATGATTCTGACCAGATCGTCCTCAGAGAGCACGGGGACGCCGAGCTCAACCGCCTTGTCGTACTTGCTGCCGGCATCTTCACCGGCGACCACGAACGACGTCTTCTTGCTGACACTACCCGAGACCTTCGCGCCGAGCTCCTTTAAGGCCGCGCCGGCTGCATCTCGCGTGTAGCGCGACAGCGCGCCGGTGAGCACAAACGTCAGGCCTGCGAGCGTCTGCGGGCGAGTGGGGGCCTGGCGCTCCTCGGCGAGTACCACGCCGGCGTCGCGCAGCCGCCCGATGACGGCGACATTGTCGGGATTGGCGAAGAAGGCCCGAATGCTTGCTGCGATCTTGGGACCGATTCCCTCAACGCTGGCCAGAGGGTCGGCCGCCAATGCGGCGGCGATGGTGAGCCCATCACCAGGGAGGGGTGGCGTGAACGCGGCGGCGGCCCCGATCGCCTGGATGCTGCCGAACGCACCGACAAGCGCCTCGGCCACCGTCGAGCCGACGTGACGGATGCCGAGACCGAACACCAGCCGCGAAAGCGGCCGGGTGCGACTGGCGTCGATGCTTCCGACAAGCTTCTCGGCGATGGTGCTGCCGAGGGTGATGACGGTACCGTCGACCCTCAGGCGTCCGGTGTCGAGTGTCGCCAGTTGATCGATTGTGAGCCTGTAATAGTCTGAGACGTCGCGAAGCAGGCCGGTCTCAACCAGGCGCGTGACGATTTCGTAGCCCATGCCATCGATGTCGGCCGCCCCACGGCTCGCCCAGTGCGCCAATCGCTCCAGGCGCTGGGCCGGACACCCGACGTTGGTGCACCGCGAGGCGACTTCACCCTCCTCACGCCATATCTGTCCTGCGCAGCTGGGGCAGGTTTGCGGCAAGCGCCAAGCCTCAGCCTCAGGTGGACGTAGGCCCAGCACTGGTCCGACAACTTCGGGGATCACGTCGCCGGCCTTGCGCACCACGATCGTATCGCCGACCCGGACGTCTTTGCGCGCAACCTCGTCTTCGTTGTGCAGGGTCGCTCGCGCGATCGTCGAACCGGCGACGACGACCGGCGTGAACTCGGCCACCGGCGTGATCGTGCCCGTGCGCCCTACCTGCAACACGATGTCGCGCAGAACAGTCGTCTTCTCCTCGGGCGGGAACTTGTAGGCGATCGCCCACCTCGGCGCCTTGCTGGTGTAGCCGAGTTCGTCTTGAAGAGCGAGCGAGTCCACTTTGATCACGACTCCGTCGATCTCATACGGGAGGGAGTCGCGTTTATCGAGCGCCGCGTTGCAAAACGCCCGTACCGCTTCAGGATCCGCACACGATTCCACGTCCGGGTTCACGCGGAAGCCGGCGTCCCTCAACCAGGAAAGCGCCTGCGTCTGGGACGTCACGCCCAGCACTCGGGGCTCGGCCACCGCGTACAGGAAGGTGGCGAGGTCGCGTGATGCGGTCACCCTGGGATCCTTCTGGC
Source organism: uncultured Eubacteriales bacterium (assembly GCA_964388455.1). GTDB lineage: Bacteria > Actinomycetota > Coriobacteriia > Anaerosomatales > JAAXUF01 > JBBRWO01. Next base: position 56,852 of record CAYMAN010000003.1, on the reverse strand, counting down.
GCAGACTCCCGGCAGCGGCATTGCGAGGATTGGCGAACGGCGCGGCACCTGCGAGGTCCTGCTCGGCGTTGAGGCGTTCGAAGCTGGCTTTGGGGAGGTAGACCTCTCCACGGACCTCGACTGCCCCACTCTGGTTCGACCTCAACCTGAGAGGAATGTCGCGGATCGTGCGCACGTTGGCGGTCACGTCTTCGCCCACTCGACCGTCGCCGCGCGTCGCCGCCCTAACGAGCGCGCCATCCTCATACGTCAGCGACAACGACGATCCGTCGATCTTGAGCTCGCACACGAACTCGCACGGCCGCGTCCCGGCTGCCTCAAGCGTCCGCGCGAGCCACGCGTCGAGCTCGAAGAGGTCCATCGCGTTGTCGAGCGAGTACAGCCGAGAAGCATGCTGCACCGGTGCGAACTGGCTGCTCGGCGTCGCGCCGACACGCTGCGTCGGGGAGTCGGCCGTTACGAGCTCCGGGTGCTCAGTTTCGAGAGCCTCGAGTTCGCGGACGAGCGAGTCGTACGCAGCATCAGAGATTTCCGGGGTATCCAACGCGTAGTAGCGGTACGCGTGATGTTCGATCTCACGACGCACCACCTCTGCACGACTCATCGCGCGGCGGTACTCCTCGGAATCCTGAGGCGACATGGGTGAAGCCACCGTTCTACTCGTCGTCGCCGCGCAGCTTCTGCACGTGCACAGGTCCCACTTCATAGATGATGACCTGCGGGACGAAGCGCTGCGGGCGCTCCGCCTCGTATATCCAAGTGTCGGTAAGCGTCACTTTGAAGAAGATGCCGCCAGGGGCTGCGACCGGGTCGACGTCGACGCCGTTGCACAAGTACGCCCGAAGCTCGGTCTCCACGTAGTACTGGAAGACGCGGATGGCATCCTGATATTCATTGTAGAGCTTGAGCCGTTTGTCGGCCTCATACATGTCCAGCTCGTCGATGCTGTCCACCAGCCCCACCTCTTTCTCGTCGGCCCACTCGCGGCTGTCAGCGGATGAGTTCCGCTCCCATTCTATTCCCTACACAAAGGCGAAGCGCCCGCTCCCGAGAGAACGGACGCCCCGCACACATGAAGAAGATTGCTCCGACTCTCATCGGGCGACCCCCATGGATGAAGTATACCCATTACTTGGCCAAAGAGAAGTACACTGGAACGTAAATCGGCCTCTGAGCTGGAGGTAGGGATGCAGGCCATTCTCGAGCTGTGTGCAGAGCTGGACACACACGCCGCCAACACCTATGCCGCGCTGGCGCAAGCTTGCCGTGATGAGGAAGTGTGCGCGACCTTCAAGCGCATGGGGATTGAAGAGATCTCGCATGTCGGCTGGTGGACGGAGCTGCTCGAGGCGTGGCGTGAGGGCCTGGTCCCCGATGTCGCAGACGAGAGCACGATTCTCGCCCGTCTCCAGGAGCTCGCCGAGGAAATCACGCTTCTCACACCGACCGATTTGGCAGAACTCTCGACTGACGAGATGCTCGACCTCGCCGCCCACATGGAGTTCTTCATGCTCGATCCTGCGTTCGGCGAGCTTCTCGATCTGGTGAATCCGGGCTCATCAACTGAACATAACGAGGCGTACTCGCGCCACGTGATGCGCTTGGTCATGTGCATCGAATCGCGACACTCCCGCACCGACATTGCGCACTTCCTCGCCCGCGTGCTGGCTCGATCGTTCCGCGATCAGCAGCGTCTCTCCACGCTCGCCATGCATGACCCGCTCACCGGCCTCTACAACCGAAGAGGTTTCTACGGATACGTCCGCCAGTGGGCATCATGGTCCCAGAGGTACGGGCACCCCCTGGGCGTGCTGCTCGTCGACATCGACAGGTTCAAGTCGATCAATGACACGTTCGGGCACCTGCGTGGCGATGATGCGTTGCGCACCATCTCCGCTGCGCTGTGCCAGGCGGTGCGCACGTCAGACGTCGTGGGCCGCTACGGTGGCGACGAATTCGCAATCCTCGCACCGGAGACGGACGCCGCTGAGCTCGAACTGCTCATGAACCGGATAGTTGAGGTGGTACGGCAGACGGATTTCATGTGCGGCGAATCCGACGTTCAGCTCTCCGTGAGCGTAGGTGGTGGCCTAGCGCAAGGCGCGATCCCGACAACGGCGGAGCAGCTTCTGGCAGCCGCAGACCACTCACTTTACGAGGCGAAGGCTGCGGGGCGCGACCGCGCGGGCTCAGTGATCGTTGTGGAGCAAGAGCTTTAGCCCGGATCGACGTCAGAACCGCCTGCCTTCTCGGCGAGCTCACCGGCATGGTAACTCGAGCGCACGTACGGGGAACTGGCGACCGCCGAGAACCCCTTGCGGTACGCCTCCCGCGAGAGCTCGGCGAAGACGGTGGGCTCGACGTATTCGACCACCGGAAGATGGGCTGTGCTGGGCCTCAAGTACTGCCCGAGGGTCAGTATAGACACACCGTTGCTGAGCAGGTCATCCATGACTGCGCACACTTCCTGCGGGGTTTCGCCGAGGCCGAGCATGAGTCCGGACTTGGTGGGCAGATCCGGCTGTGTCTCGTGAACTCGTGCGAGCACGGCGAGGGACCGAGCGTAGTCCGCCCCAGGACGCACTTCCTCGTAGAGTCGCGGCACAGTCTCGAGGTTGTGGTTGTATACGTCCGGTCTCGCCGCTGCGACCGTATCTACGCTTTCGAGCCGTCCGCCGAAGTCGCTGGTAAGTACTTCGATGTCCGCGTCGGGCAACGCCACTCGGACTGAATCAACCACGGCGACAAAATGAGCCGCGCCGCCGTCGTCGAGGTCATCGCGGGTGACCGTCGTGATGACGACGTGCTTGAGTCCCAGGGTCGCCGCAGCCTGCGCAACGCGCTGAGGCTCATCGGTATCGAGAGGCGCCGGGACGCGTGTTTCGACCGCGCAGAAGCGGCATCCGCGAGTACAGGCATCGCCCATGATCAGGAATGTCGCGGTGCCGCTCGCGAAGCACTCTCCGCGGTTCGGGCACTTGGCGGATTGGCACACGGTGTTGACCGACAGGTCGTCGAGTAGTCCGTTTACCTTGCTGAACTGCCCGCTTGCGGCAATGGGGCGTCGCAGCCACGGGGGCAAGCTCTTACGATGGTTGGTCGTTTCGGCGGAACTCATGTGTCACCGGAGGTCTCTCGGGCCAGATAGTGCGGACGAGTGCAAGGTCAGGCGCAACTGACTTCTCTACGTTCCGCTAACGACCGCAATAACCTCGATCTCGACACTGGCGGCCTTCGGCAGCGCCTTGACGGCGACGGTCGAGCGCGCCGGGAACGGTTCGGCGAAGAACTCCGCGTAGACGCCGTTCATCTTGGCGAAGTCGTCCATGTCCGTGAGGAACACGGTGGTCTTAACCACGTCGGCCAGGGTGAGCCCCGCAGCCTCCAGCACCGCCGAGACGTTGTTCAGCACCTGCTTGGTCTGGCATGCGACGCAGCCTTCGACAAGCTCGCCCGTCTCAGGAACGATTGGTGTCTGGCCCGAGCAGTAGACGAACGGTCCTACCCTGACCGCTGCAGAGTACGGTCCGAGGGCGGCTGGGGCCTTATCGGCGACGATTACGCTTCTTTCGGGCATTGTCGACTCCTTGGTTGTGGGTACGCGCCGCGGCGCGTGACGTGGATGAGGCGGTAAACTGACTAGTGGTTGGTACCCGTCTTGTTCGCGGCCTCGAGGCATGCGAACTTGATGACCTCGCTCACGGTGGGATGACCGAACACAGAGTGCCCGATCTGCGCCACCGTCATACCGGCAGCCATCGGGACCGAGACCTCCTGGATGAGCTCGGCTGCGCCCGCGCCGACTATCTGCGCGCCTACGATGCGGCCGGTCCCGTTCTCAGCGACGATCTGCACGAAGCCTTCCGAGTGACCCTCGGCGAGCGCCTTGCCGTTACCGGCGAACTTCATGACGACCTGGACGCAGTCGATTCCGCGCTCCTTGGCGCCGTCGCGCGTCGAGCCCACCACGCCGATGCCCGGTTCGGTGTAGACCGCAGCTGGCACGAACGCGAGGTTCACTGAGTCGCTCGGCGACTCTCCGCGCAGCTCGGCGACTGCGTTTCGAGCCGCGGCCTCGCCCTCAGCCTCGGCCACATGCGCGAGCATCATGCCGCCGATGAGGTCGCCGATCGCATAGACCCCGGCGACGTTGGTGCGGTAGAGCTCGTCGACAGCCACGGCCGCGCGGTCCATCTCGATGCCCGCCTCTGGGAAGCCGAAGCCGAGTCCGTTGGGGCGACGACCCGGCGCGGAGAGCACCACGTCTGCCTCGAGTGTCGAGCCATCAGTGAGCGTCGCGGTGACGCGCTCGCCCGCCTGCGCGACCTTGTCGACAGCCACGCCGAGGTGGAACACGACGCCAAGCGCCTCGAGCGCCTTCTGCACCTCTCGCTGCACCCGCTTGTCGTTGCCCGGCAGCACGGCCGGAGTAAGCTCGACCACGTGCACCGTCGAGCCGAAATTCGCGTACGCGTCGGCGAACTCGAGGCCGATGACCCCGCCGCCGATGATGACGACCTCGGCAGGGATCTCGCCGAGCGCCGTGGCCTCGTCGCTCGTCCAGACGCGCGACAGCGAATGGTCGATCGACGGCAGCAGGAACGGCACCGAGCCGGTCGCCAGAATCACCGCATCGGCCTCGACAGTCACCACGGCACCATCAGCCAGCGTGACCTCGATGGTCTTGGCCGCCACAAGCCTGCCCTCGCCAAGTACGACCTCGACCTTGAGCCGCTTGGCGCTACTCTCGATCTGGCCGACGAGCTCGTCGACGACGCCCTCTTTGCGAGCACGCAGCGCATCCACGTCGACGGTCGCCGGAGCGGCAACCAGTCCATAGTCAGCAGCATGGCGTGTGTCGTGGCAGATGTGCGCCGAGCGCAGGATGGTCTTTGTGGGGATGCATCCCCAGTTCAGGCACGTACCGCCGAGACGCTCGCGCTCGACCAGTGTGACGTCGGCGCCCAGACGTGCCGCCTCGAATGCGGCCGAATACCCGCCCGGACCCCCGCCGAGAACTGCGATACGCATCGCGTTTCCTTCCCGTAGACACTGTGCCGACAAGCCCAAATGTCCGACGATTCTAGCACGCTCATGCACGAAATCCGCACCCGTGCGAAGGACTGATACTGACGGTCGATGGGTACTGACTTCCCAATAGCCCACAGCATGTCGAGGGGCCGATTAATGGCACACTTCTTTCCTGACGCCGCACGGGTCGCAAGAGCTCGCCATGATCTTTCGGCGGGCCACTATGGCGACCTCGATGCGATGATGGGAATCTTCGATCTCCCCCGACCCGGCGAATCAGACATCAGCGCCCTGATCGAGGAGTTCGGCGAGCTCGTACACGAGCTTGGACTCGCAGACTCCGACACTTCGGGGTTTGTGGTGCTCGTTCCGGTGACCGTACGCCAGCAGACCTTGACGACGCCGGTGCTCGTGGACATCGAGCACGTCGAAATAGCATTCACCAGCCACCCTGAGCTCGGGTCGGGCGCGATATCATCGGATATCCTAGAGTCGAACCTGGAACTGGGAGTGGAAATCCGCGAGCAGCTCATCGGCGTGCTCGCAATGTGGCACAACACCGAGCTTGCCGAGGAGGAGGGATGACCTAAGGAACGGCCGCACCTGCGGCGCGTGGCAACCGCCACTGCACCGAGAACCGTCCACGTGGAACCACCTGGAGGCACGAAGATGGCGTACCTGCTCCGAGTCAACATGTCCGACCTGACCGTCACCAAGGAAGAGGTCCCGGCAGCCTGGGCCAAGTACAGCGGCCGAGCCCTGACCGATGCCGTCATCTACCGCGATGTCCCCGCAGATGCAGATCCGCTCGGTCCGGATAACGCGCTCGTCTTCGCACCCGGCATCCTCGCGGGCACCAACGCCCCCAACGGAGGCCGACTCTCGGTCGGCGCGAAGAGCCCGCTGACCGGCGGCATCAAGGAGTCCAACTCCGGCGGTCAGGCAGCACTCGGTCTGGCGCATCTCGGCATCGCGGCACTCATCGTCTCCGGCAAGCCAGCGGACCCTTCGGCGCTGTATCAGCTCACGATCGAGACCGATGGCTCTACCAAGATCGACCGCGTCGACGCCTGGGCCGGCATGGGGAACTACCCGCTGTCCGACGCCATCAAGGCCACGCGACCTGAAGGCGACCGCTACTCGACCATCACCAACGGCCCCGCCGGCGAGATGCTGGCCCGCTCGGCAGGCATCGCGATCTCTGACCCCAAGGGCTACCCCAACCGCTTCGCCGGTCGCGGCGGGCTCGGCGCCGTCATGGGCAGCAAGGGCCTCAAGGCCATCGTCATCTCCGACAAGGGCCATTCCAGCATCCCCCACGCCGACAAAGACGCGTTCGTCGCCGCCTCGCGCCGCTTCACCGAGGCGCTCAAGTCCCACGGCGTCTCCGGCACCGGCCTGCCGATGTACGGCACCAACGTGTTGATGAACATCCTGTCCGAGGCGGGCGGCCTTCCCACGCGCAACTTCTCGAGCGGTACGTTCGAGAGCGCTGACGCCATCGGCGGAGAGAAGCAGCGCGACATCATCCTCGCTCGCGGCGGCCACTCCAACCACGGCTGTCAAACCGGCTGCGTGATCCAGTGCTCACGCTACTGGGTCGACGAGGCCGGCGAGTACGTCACCAAGGGCCCGGAGTATGAGACGGCCTGGTCGTTTGGCGCCAACTGCGGCATCGACGATCTCGACAAGATCGCAGCGCTCGACCGCGCCTGCGGCGACCTCGGCCTCGACACCATCGAGATGGGTGCGGCTGTGGCAGTGGCGATGGACGGCGGTCTGGGTGCCTTCGGCGACGCCGACTCGGCACTCGAACTGCTGAACAGCGGCCTCTCCGGTGACGGCGACGGTCGCATCCTCTGGGACGGTGCCGAGGCCATCGGCATCAAGCTCGGCGTCGAGCACATCCCTGTCGTGAAGCATCAGGCCATGCCGGCCTACGACCCGCGCTCGGTGCAGGGCATCGGCGTCACCTACGCGACCACGCCGCAGGGTGCCGACCACACCGCCGGCTACACCATCACCGCCAACATCCTCGCGGTCGGTGGCACAGTGAACCCGCTCGCCCCTGAGGGCCAGATGGCGCTCTCCTCAGGCCTTCAGATCGCCACGGCCATGCTCGACAGTCTCGGCCTGTGCATCTTCGTCGCCTTCCCCGTGCTGGACATCCCGGAGGCGTTCACCGCCATCCACGAGATGATGCAAGCGCACACCGGCGATGAGTGGACCGCCGACGACCTCATGGAGCTCGGCAAGGAGGTCCTGACGATGGAGCGCCTCTACAACGCCAAGGCCGGCTTCACCGCCGCCGATGACCGCCTCCCTGGCTGGATGAAGACCGCGGAGCTTCCCCCGCACAACGTCGTCTTCACCGTCACTGACGAGGACCTCGACAGCGTATTCTCATTCGTCCCGGAGACCGCGGCCAAGATGGGTCTCTCGTAATTCGCAGCGAAATGGTGCCCGTGTCGTCCACGGTGACGGCACGGGCTTCGCTGCCTCTCGGCTCATGAACGTCGACATCGCCCTTTTCGCATACTTGGCCGACTACCAGCCCGACGGGCTCGGTGGTCGCTCTCCACGCGCGTTCACCCTCGCCGAGGGCACGACCGTGGCCGACCTGATCAGCTCACTCGGCCTACCCGACGAGCCGCGCATCGTCTTCGTCAACGGCACGCACGCCGAGGAACTCGCGGAGCTTCACGACGGCGACCGGCTCGCGATCTTCCCGCCGGTCGCCGGAGGCTGAGCGCATGAGCCCCGAGGCCGACAGCCGCCTGTGCCGACAGCCTCTCGAACCCAACGACGACCTCGCCCTGAGAGCGCGCCTCGCGGCCGCTCACGTCGCGATCATCGGCTGCGGGGGCCTCGGCAGCAACGCGGCCGCAATGCTGCTCAGAAGCGGCGTTGGCGAGCTCACCCTGATCGACTTCGACGTCGTCGAGCAAAGCAACCTCAACCGCCAGCTCTACTTCGCCGACCAGATCGGTCGTCCCAAGACCGAGGCGCTCGCCGAGACCCTCCTGCGCATCACTCCGGACGCAAAGCTCAACCTCATCCACCACTGCGTGACTGCTGCGGATCTGGTCGACCTAGTCTCCCCCGCCGACGTAGTGATCGAAGCCGTCGACCGAGCCGACGTCAAGGCCATGATCGCCAACACCCTCCTGCGAGAGCACCCCGAGATTCCGTTAGTGGGGGCCTCTGGTCTAGCAGGGTTCGACTCCGCCAACACAGTCGTCACCGAGCGCCTCATCGACAACTACTACTTAGTAGGCGATCTCGAGAGCGACGTCAGACAGGGTCACTCGCTTCTGGCGTCCCGCGTAATGGTTGCAGCTGCTCATGAGGCCCATGCAACGATACGGATCCTATTGGGACACCCAGAGGCCTAACTCGCGAAGACGTAGAGTGCGACTGTCCAGTGCAGCGCAGGCGACCTGCGCAGGCGCGCGCCCTTCGCGCCGAGTAAGACGCCGGAGCTGTACCGGACAGCCGCGCGCGGCGGGTCCCCCGACTAAGCCAGATCGGCGCCAGCCAAAATCCTCACGACGGCGTCATCGGCGCCCAAGGGCATGATGTGTACGCCATCCGCCATATCGCGCAGCTCGCGAACCTGCTCAATTGCCACCTGAATCGACTCCTCGAGAGGGTCCGCGGCCATCGCGATGCGGTCGGAGATGTGCTCGGGGATCATGAGACCGGGGAGGCGCTCGTTGATGAACTTGATGACGCGCGGGTTCTTGAGCAGCAGCACGCCGGCGATGATCTTGGCTCCCGTGGGGCGCAGGTCGTCGATGGCGCGCGCGAACTTCTCGGGATCGGTCATGGCTTGCGTCTGGAAGAAGGTGACGCCGGCGTCGATCTTCTGTAGCGCTCGCTCGTACTGGATCTCCCACGGCTCAGCCTCTGGGAACAGCGCACCACCGATGAAGAAGTCGGTGCCCCCCGAGAGCTCAGTGTCGTTCATATCAAGGCCCGAGTTCATCTTGCGCGTGACCTCGATGAGCTGCGTGGAGTCCAGGTCGAAAACGCCCTTGGCCTTGGGGTGATCCCCGCCGCGAGGATCGTCGCCCGTGACCACCAGCACGTTCTCGAGCCCCAGCGTCCACGCCGCCAGCAAGTCACTCTGCAGCGCCAGTCGGTTCCTGTCTCGGCACGTCTGCTGAAAGATCGGCTCGCACCCGTTGCCATGGTCGAGCACAACCCGCGATGCGGCCAGCGAGCTCAAATGCAGCGTAGCCCCCTGGTTATCAGTCACGTTCACCGCATGACAGTACGGCGACAGCTTCTCCACACTAGCCAGCATCCCCGAGTAATCAGTCCCATGCGGAGGAGCCACCTCCCCCGTGATCACAAACTCCCCACGATCAAGCATGTCCCGAAGCCGGCTCACGAGGCATCCTCCTCGGTCCTCGAACTTGGGTCGGGTTCTTGAGCATGCGTGGAGAGCGGTGTAGCGTAGGGTGGCCTATGCAGGCGCGAACTCTGCGCCGAATCAGCCGCCCCGGAGCTGCGCCGCTCTCCACGCATGTTAACGCTCCCCGGCTTAAGCTTCGCCGAGAAGTCCTTGGCGGGGATCGCCTTAACCCGACTCCGTCCCTGCTCGGCGAGTCGCTGCCTGATCTTCACGTGCACGCAGTCGCGGTCGGTCAGCACCTCGCACTTGCCGTCCCACATGCCGCCGCACGGGCCGTTGAGCAGGCCCTTGGGGCAGGTCGTCACAGCACAGATCCCGGCGGTCTTGTCGAGAACGCAGTCGCCACACATCTGGCATCGCTCCTCGAAGACACCGTGCCGAATCACGTTGCCGAGGAACATGCTTTCGAGTCCCGGGTACACCGGTTTGTTGATTGCGTCCGCGGTGGTCTGCACTCCTGCTCCGCATGCAAGGACGATGACCGCATCGGCAGCATCGATCTCGGCCTTGTGCTTGCGGGTCTCGAGCCGGGTTCCACCCGAGTGGCAGCCAACGGTTCCCACGACGCTCCCGGTCACGGTGTAGCCCGCCGCCTCCAGGCGTACGGTCGCTTCTTCAAGCTCCTTGGCACCACCGGTGTTGGCGACCGTCGCACACTCGCCACAGCCCATCAGGAACACCGCCTGCGCGTCTATCTCGATGAGGTTCGCCTTGATGCGATCCCAATCACGTGGCTTGGTGATGATCATCGGGCCTCACGCCTTTCGACCACGGCCGCACGCACCGCGTTGACGCATCCCGGCGCATCCGCCGAGTACCCGGCACCGATCGAATCAGCCCACTCGGGCGTGACGACGGCGCCGCCGACGAACACCGGCAGGCCCGGTGACGACTCCTGCACAGCGAGCACCGTCGCTTTCATCGCCGGAAGCGTCGTGGTCATCAGTGCCGAGAGACACACGGCGTCCGCGTCAGCGGCCGCATCCAGCACCGCTTCCGCCGTCACATCGACTCCCAGGTCGGTGACGTCGAAGCCCTGGCTCTCCAGCAACGAGACGCAGATGTCTTTGCCGATCGAGTGGATGTCGCCCTTGACCGTACAGAACACCACACGGCCCTCGCTCTCGTCGGCAGAGCCGGCGGGTAGGTGCGTCTTGACCGCGGCGACCGCGGACTTCATGGCGTCGGCCGCGATCATCATCTGTGGCAGGAACACCTCGCCGCGACCGTACGCGTCACCGAGTCGCTGGATCGCCGGCGTCAATACGCTGCCAATGATCTCCGTCGCCGGCGTTCCGGCCGCGATCACCGCTTCGACCAGCGCAGGCGCGGCATCCGAGTCACCGCGCAGCACGGCGGTCTCGAGCGCAACCCGCGGGTCGACCTTCTCGGCAGGGCCCGCGGCTTCTCCGACGAGCGCCTCGGCACCCGCCTCGGCGGCCTCGAGCGCGCTCGCGTACGCCGCGTCCCAGGCCTTCCACGCCTCGCCGTGTGCGTCAGCTTCGACCCCGGCCGCACGCGCCTGATTGGCGATGCGCACGGCTTCCATGACGACATGGTCGTTGGGGTTGATGATGCCGGAGTCGAGTCCGTTGGCGACGGCGGCGTCGAAGAACGCCGCATTGAGCAGTGGTCGCCGAGGAAGTCCGTGACTCACATTGCTCACGCCGAGAATGGTCGCCAGACCAGCGGAGTGCGCGGCCGCGACCGCACCTGCCGTGACACGCGGCGCCGCGGCGTCAGTGGCTGCGGTCATGACCAGCGAGTCTACGATCAGGTCGCTGTCGCGCAGTCCCGCCAGATGCGCGGCCTTGCGCACGCGCTCCACGATCGCCAGGCGACCCGCCGAGTCCGACGGGATGCCCGCGTCGTCGAGAGCGAGCACGACGACTGCAGCGCCGTAGCGAGCCGCAAGCGGCAGTACGCTGGCGATCGACTCAGGGTCGCCATTGACGCTGTTGATCAGCGCCCGGCCGGGATACACGCGCAACGCCGCTTCGAGCGCGACGGGGTCCGTGGTGTCGAGCACCAGCGGCAGCTCGGTGGTGCCCACCAGTGCGAGCACAGCTGCGGGCAACGCCACGACGGCATCGACGCCGGCGGCCCCTACATTGACGTCCAGTAGATCGGCTCCAGCAGCTTCCTGCTCCGCCGCGAACGAGCGGACGATGCTCATCGCACCGTGACGAAGCTCCTCGGCCAGCAGTGGCTTGCCGGTCGGATTGATGCGCTCACCGATCACGCGGATCGGCGCTCCCGCGCCAAGCGCAACGACGCGGCGCGGTCCCGCAAGCGCGGTCGCACGGTACCCGCGACCCGCGATCTCGACGCAGTCCTTGTCGGCGACAGCGTCGACGATGGCGCCGGTGTAGACCGGCGTCGACCCGCAACACGACCCCACGGCGGCCGCACCGACCGCACGGAACGCGTCCGCAGCAGCGCCCATCTCATTCGGCGTACCAGGGAAGACGGTGATGCCATCACGATCGAGCGTAGGCAGCCCTGCGTTGGGCTGCACCACCAGCGGCAGCTCGGTCGCACTCGCCATCCGCTCAAGAAGCGGCAGCATCTGCTCCGGTCCCAATCCGCAGTTCATCCCGACGGCGTCGGCGCCTGCGGCCTCGAGCACCACAGCGGCCGTCTCCGGATCGGTACCCGAAAGGTCCATGCGACCAGACAGTCCAAACGTGCAGGTCACGAAGACCGGCAGGTCACACACACTGCGCGCGGCGAGCACTGCGCACCGAGCTTCCGCGATATCGGTCATGGTCTCGATGAGGATGGCGTCGGGGTTCTCGGCCGCGAGTGCCGCGACCTGCTCCGCGAACGCCGAGAACACCTCGTCGAACGTCGCCGTCCCGAGCGGCTGCATCACGAGCCCGGTCGGCCCAACGTCCGCCAGCACGTGAGGGGCGCCGTCGCGCTTTGCGATGCGAACGCCCGCGCGGTTGAACTCCTCGACGCGGTCGCCCATGCCGTACTCGGCGAGCTTGGGTGCGGTGCCGCCGAAGGTGTTGGTCACGCAGCAGTCGGCACCGGCGAGCGCATAGAGCTTGTGGACCTGTCCCACCATCTCCGGGGCGGTGATGTTGAGCAGCTCCGGGCACTCGCCGGCAGGGAGCCCGGCGCGGTGCAGCATGGTGCCCATGGCACCCTCGATGACGAGAACGTCTCGGCCAAGCCTCATCTTGATGTCGGGCATGTTCCGATCCTTTCGAGCGCGACGCCTGCGCGCCAACGCGGTCTGTAAGTCTTTCGTGGTCCGTGGAGCGTGGTCAGAGAAGCTTAACGCGAGCAGTGGGCGACCCACCGCCCGCTACAGGCTGCCGAGCCGCCAGAGTGCTGCGGTGATGATCTCGGCGTGATCGAATGCAAGGTTCTCGGGTAGCTCGTCGGCGAAGTACCACGCGGCCGCAACCGCGTCGTCCCCACCGACAACCGTCGGCGTCTCAAGACCTATTTCGGCCAGATACACGGCGCTGACATTCCAGCCTCGCGGATCGCGACCCGGATCGCCGAACGCGCCTACGGGAACGAGCGGACCCTCCCAGATGAGACCGGTCTCCTCGGCGAGCTCACGTCGAGCAGCCTCTACCGGGCGCTCGCCTTCGTCGATGAAGCCGCCTGGCAGCGCCCAACAACCCACAAACGGCTCGGCGCCACGCTGGATGAGCAGCACCTTGCGCGCGCGGGCAGGCCCGGCGAACACGACGGTGTCGCAGGTGAACGTGGGACGCGGGTAGTCGTAGGTGTAGCTGGTCATGGTGAACAGTGTACCCTGATAAGGTACCGTTCACGGTCGCCAGCAACCCATCGCCGGCCGAGAACCACACACCTGAGGGGGTATCCGCACGTGCCAGCCGTATCCGAGCGTGCCAAAGTCGTCATCGCGATGCTGGTGCTTTACGTCGTGTGGGGCACCACTTACCTGGCGATCAAGGTCGGCCTCGATGCCGGACTCCCTCCTGCTTTGTTCGCCGGGGTACGCCAGATCCCGGCGGCCGCGATCATGTTCGGCATCGCCCTGTGGCGTGGCTCCGCGATCAAGATCAGCATTCGTGACCTGCGCATTTCAGTGATTGCCGGCATTCTGCTCATCGTGGGCGGTCAGTACTTCACCTTCCTCGCCGAGCAACACGTGCCCTCGGGTATCTCGGCGCTCGTGGTCGCGCTGATTCCGCTGTGGATCGCGCTCGCTGAATCCGCTATCCCCGACATGCAGCGTCCCGGCAGACTGGGGTGGCTCGGCCTGGCGATCGGCTTCGCCGGTCTGGGGATCCTGCTGTACCCGCGCCTGATCGGCGTGACGACCGGCGCCGAGGAGCTGCTCGGCATCAGTATCCAGATCGTCGGCACGTGGCTCTGGACGAGCGGCACCATCTACAGCAAACGCAACCCGACCTCGGCCGACAACATGGTGATCACGGCTTATGAGATGCTCGCGGCCGGAGTCGTGCTGCTGGTGATCGGTACCGTACTCGGCGAATGGTCGACGTTTGTACTCGACGCACGCGGACTCGGTGCGCTCGTGTACCTGGTGGTGTTCGGCAGCGCCATCGCGTTCACGGCGTTCACCTACGCACTCACCCACCTGCCTGCGAGCAAAGTGATGACGTATGCCTTCGTGAACCCGGCGATCGCCGTCTTCGCCGGTTGGGCAGCCGGGATGATCGGTCTGCTCGACACCCCCGAGCCCATCACGCTTCCTACGCTCCTCGGCATGATCGTGATCATCAGCGGCGTCGCGCTCACCACCACCGCGCCGACCCTCCCGCCGCGCAAGCTACCCACCAGCTCACGTGATCAACTACTGGCCGAGGAGCCGCTACTGGAACCGGTCCCCAGCGAGGTCTGACGCGCCAGTGATATCGCCCTGCGCTGTTCCGCATCTGACACATAGCTTCTACACATCAGGTTCATTCCTGCTTCGCGACCCCCGACCATACTCACCTCAAGCGACAACGAACCCTGACCCCGATCGTCGCCGGAGGTGGACACCATGGGCATCGCATTCATCGCGGCAGTTCTGGGCGCCACCGCTCTGATCTTGCTCCTGACCCGTAACGGCGGCGCGTACGCGACCGTGACGTCAGGACCCACATACCCCGGATCTCCTCTGGACGAAGCCGAGCGCATCCTCGCCCGACGCTACGCCCAGGCCGAGATCACCGCCGAGGAGTACTGCCGCATGCTGGCCATCCTCAGGCGCTAACCCGCTGACACGCGCGCCGATCCCCCTCGGCGCACTTTTCCTCCCCTCCTTGTGCGAAGAAGCCCGGTTTGGCAGAGCCGGGTTTCTTCGTGTCTGGAGTAGAATCTGAAACACTTCACCACCAGCCTCGGGAGCCTGTGTGTCGTCGTCGTTGCTCCGTTCGCTCAAGTTCGTTCGCACCTATCGGCGCTTCGCATCCCTTGGTGTGCTGGCGGTGCTGGCCTCTGCCGCAGCGGATCTCGTGAGTCCCCAGATTCTTCGACGCATCATCGATGGGGGAATCGTCGGCAATGATCCACGCGTCATCTATACCGGCGCTGCGGCTCTGGTCGCGGTCGCGGTAGCTGGTGGCTTGGCCACCTTCCTGCAGGGATACTTCACGGCACGAGCGAGTCACGGTTCCGCGTTCGAGATGCGCGATGCGATCTTCGACAAACTGCAGCGACTCGGATTTGCCTATCACGACCAGGCGCAGACCGGTCAGCTCATCACGCGGGTGACGAGCGACGTGGACCAGGTACGCGACTTCCTCGGCGGCGGGATGGTCCAGATCGTCTCGGCGGCGGTGATGCTGGCGGGGGCGGTCATCCTTCTGCTGAGAATGAACGTCGCACTGGCTCTGGTGGCTTTCAGCGTCATTCCCGCGACCGTCGCTGTGCTGGTCATCTTCGTGCGACGCCTGGGACCGACCTTCAAGGTGAGCCAGCAGCGGCTTGCGGCCCTGAACACGGTGCTGCAAGAGAACGTCGCCGGTGCACGCGTGGTGAGAGCCTTTGCGCGAGAATCGTACGAGAGCAGCCGATACGACACCGCGAACCGCTCACTCCTTGAGCAGGGTCTCATCGTGCGGCGCACCGTCGCGAATGCCTTTCCCTTGATGTTCAGCATCGGAACCATCGGCGTGGCTCTCGTGACGTGGATTGGGGCGCGCCAGATCATCACGGGCACGCTGACCGTGGGTGAGCTCGTGGCGTTCACAAGCTACCTGTTCCTGCTGCTCCAACCTTTGTTCGTGCTCGGGTTCGGGGCGCAGCAAATAGCCAAAGCGGGGGCCTCCGCCGACCGTCTCTTCGAGATTCTTGACGCCCCGATCGATCTCACCGAGAACCCCGACCCCGTCGCGATTCCGAGGCTCTCCGGCGGAATCGAGTTCGTCGACGTGCATCTGCGATACCCCGGTTCCGATCACGAGGTGCTCAGTGGTGTCGATGCCCACATCGCGGCCCGCACGATGGTTGCAGTAGTAGGTTCCACTGGCTCCGGAAAGACCTCGCTCGTGAATCTGATTCCGCGCTTCTACGACGTCACATCCGGCTGTGTCACTGTAGACGGGCTCGACGTTCGCCAGGCCGGACTCGCTGCGTTGCGTGGCCAGATCGGCTTTGTGATGCAAGACAGCGTGCTCTTCTCCGGCACAGTGCGCGAGAACATCGCGTACGGGCGACCAAATGCCAGCGACTCAGAGGTGGAAGCGGCAGCGAGCGATGCGATGGCCGATGAGTTCATCCGCGCGCTTCCGGACGGATACCACACGCGTGTCGGCGAACGAGGAGTGAAGCTCTCGGGCGGGCAGCGACAGCGAATCGCAATCGCGCGGGCGCTGCTCATCGACCCGGCCATCCTCGTCATGGATGACTCGACCTCGTCCGTCGACTCGACAACCGAGGCCGCTATTCGTGAGCGTCTTGACGCACTCATGGGCGGTCGCACGACTATTGTGATCGCACAACGCCTGACCACGGCGAAACGCGCTGATCAGATCCTGGTGATGGACGCCGGACGCGTGGTCGATTCCGGCACCCACGAGGAACTGCTGGAGCGCTGCTGCCTGTATGCGGAGATCGCTGCGAGTCAGCTCATTGGCGGGGACGAACTGGAGACACCGAACTCATGCGCGATGCCGGACCCTGGGGGTGATGCGTAATGGCCTCACCGCGTGGCGCATCCCTCAGGTCGCTGGCCAAGAGCGAGCGCCCAAAGGCCGCCGGGCAGGTAATCGTACTGCTGGCAGGTTACCTCAGACCTTACTCGCGTGACATCGCCAAGGGAGCCGCATGGGTCGTCTTGGGCGCTGTCGCAGCCGCAACCACCCCGGCACTCACCGGCGTCATCATCAACGTAGCAGTTGACACAGCACGGTCAGGGGTCGATTCCAGCGCGCTGACACTGCCGGCGCTCGGCCTTGTCGGCGCGTCGGTGTTCGGCTGGCTCGCGCAGCGTGCGCAGATTCTCACCCTTGGAACGGCCGGGCAACGCGCGATCTACGGTCTGAGGAGCGAGGTGTTCTCGGCGATCTCAGGACTTGATATCGGGTACTTTGAGTCGGTCGAGTCCGGAGACTTGATGAGCCGCCTCATCAACGACATCCAGCAGGTGGATTCGTTCTTGTCCCAGGGGTTCCGACGTCTGCTGGGAGCCGTTGTCGGCATCGTCGCAACTCTGGCCGCCATGCTGTGGGTCAACTGGCAGCTCGCGCTGACGACCCTTGTGGTCGTTCCGATCATGTATGGAGTCACGCGGCTCTTCAGCGCTATTGCGCGCCGTGCGTTCCGTGCTCGTCAGGAATCCATCGGCGACGTCTCAGCCACGCTCTCCGAGGAGCTCGACGGCATCCGCGTCGCACAAGCGTTCAATCGCACAGACCGTAATCGCGAGCAGTTCTCCATGCGCAATGCGGCGAACCGGGACGCGAACATCAACGCAGCGGTGGTCTCGTCGGCCTTCTCGCCAGTACTGAGCGTCATCAGTGCCATCGCAATCGCTTTGGTGGCCGCCGTCGGCGGATACTTCGCCTCACGTGGCGCCGTCACCTTAGGGGTCGTGGTGGCGTTCTTCGCGTACGCGCGGCAGTTCTTCAACTCGGTCTCGCAACTGTCCTCGCTGTACTCTGACACCCAGTCGGCGCTTGCTGGAGGCGAGCGGGTATTCGCACTGGCGGATACACCCGTCACGATCACCGATTCCGATGGGGCACAGAGCCTGAAACGAGTAGACGGTCGGATAGAGTTCGAAGACGTCCGATTCGGCTATGCGAGTGGCGGTGAGATCCTCCACGGCATCACACTTACGATTCCCGCAGGTCAGACGGTCGCTGTTGTAGGTGAGACGGGCGCGGGAAAGACCACCCTGGTCAACCTCGTCCCACGATTCTTCGACCCGACAGCGGGCGTTGTTCGCCTCGACGGCCATGATTTGCGCGGCTTACAGCTCTCCACAGTGCGCCGGTTCTTCGGCATAGTGCCCCAGGAACCGTTCCTGTTCACGGGAACGATCGCCGACAACATCAGGTACGGTCGACTGGATGCGAGCGATGCCGAGGTACGCGCGGCAGCCGAGACAGCCGGTGCGCTCGATTTCATTGATGCACTTCCGCGCGGCATTGATACACCGGTGAACGAGCGCGGCATCAGCCTCTCAACCGGTCAGCGCCAACTCATCGCGTTCGCCAGGGTCGTCATCGGCGACCCAGCGATCCTCATCCTGGACGAGGCCTCTTCGTCGGTCGACACGCGCACCGAGATCGCGTTGCAGCGGGGTCTTCGCACGATTCTTGCCGGCAGAACAGCGCTGATAATCGCTCACCGCTTGTCGACCGTACGCGACGCCGACAGGATCGTCGTTGTCGACGCCGGCAGAGTCGTCGAACAAGGCTGCTACACCGAGCTCATGGCCAAGAACGGTCGGTTCGCGACCCTGCATCGGGCGCAGTTCGACGCTCAGTAGGCACGTGTAGCCGCGCATCACATTTCGATGGTGCGATGCCTTCGCTCTTCCCCGAACTGACTGTATCAACCTCAACCTCAGCCAGCTCACACGACTCTGTGCTGGGCTTATTCTTCATACCTCAGGTTCAACTTGATGCTTGTAATTGCTATATGTATGGTCTAATATATGTCGTGTCATATATCTCTCCTGGAGGCACATCACGTTGTCACTAGAGCTCGCCATTCTCGGATTTCTCAGTGAGCACCCGCGTTCAGGCTACGACCTGAAGACGCGATGCTTCGACGACCAGCTCCGACCCTTCTGGACCGCGGACCAAGCGCAGATCTACCGGACACTCGAACGGATGAGAGAGGGCCGGTTGGTCGCATTCACCCGTCGCCGACAGTCGGGCAAGCCGGACCGCAAGGTGTACGAGATCACGCGGTCGGGGCTCGACGCGCTTGCCACCCAGCTCGCCCTGACGCCACACCTTTCCGCCGCTCGCGACGCGTTCCTTCTCCAGCTGCACTTCTCGGCAAAGCTGGAGGATTCCGCTATCGAGAGCCTGGTTGCGGAGCGCAGGAGTATGCATCAGGCGCGGCTGGATGAATTGCGTAGCCGAAGCCTCGAACTCTCACGTGACCATGCGGTTAACGAGCGAGAGCACGCGTTGAGGCAGGCGGCCCTGGCCGGGTCGATCGCCGCAGAGCGCGCCGCCATCGACTGGCTCGACGACCTTCTTGAATCGGTTTCTGACGGGCTCCTGCCCGCCGTCTCGCCCACAGCACCGGGTGTCCAGAGCGCGTTGTTCGGTCCGACGCCCGCCTGATGTATGATTCAGGCGTGCACTGAGAGGAGTCATCGGTGAGGATCATCGCGATTGACGCGAGTCCCGCACGCAGTGTCGTAAGCATCTCAGTTGAGGCGGCCGCCAGATCTGCGGAGGCCGCTGGAGCGACCGTCGAACGAATCAGACTCTCCACCCTCGAGATTCGTTCCTGCACCGGCTGCGGTATGTGTCGCTACACCGGCGCCTGCAAGATCCCCGACGACATCCCCGCCCTTGCCGAGCACATCGCCGAGTCCGACGGCGTCATCTTCGGGATGCCCTCCTACTTTCGTCGGCCCGATGCGGTCACGGCCTCGATGGTCCACCGCATCACGCGGTTCTTCCCCGACTCCGGACAGCTGACCATCCCCGGACTCGGCCGCCGAGAAGTACCGCACGCTCCCCATGCGCGCGCCGCGAAGAGGGCCGTTATCATCACGGCGTGCCGTGCCCCTGAGCCCCTTGCGACCTTCTTCGGGTACACCACCGGCCCCATCCGTGAACTGCGTCGGGCCCTCGACTGCGGCGGCATACGCACGGTCGGTTCGCTCGCCCTCACCGGCGGATGGAGTCGCCAGTCGTTTGACGAGTGGGAGCAGGAGAAGGCCTCATCGCTCGGGAGAATCGTCGCCGGCAAGATCTAGCCGATGAGTGCGTCCATGACCTGGTGTCCCGGGTCGAGCACAAGCCCTGTGGAGTCCGCTTCAACCTCACTGAACGCCAGAGCACCGTTGGCCCTGACTCCGGGTCCCCAGATCAGGAACGGCACCGGCTCTCCCACATGCGTCTTGATCGGAATGGGCGTGGGATGATCGGGCATCGCGAGCACGCGCACTTCTTGTCCGGACGCGTAGGCGATCACGCGCGACATCACCTCTCGGTCGATAGCCTCAATCGCCGCGACCTTAGCCCCAACGTCGCCGGCATGGCCTTCTTCGTCCGGCGACTCGACATGGATGACCACCAGATCGTGGTCACCGAGCGCGTCCAGCGCGCCCTCGGCCTGAGCTGCGTAGTCGTTGTCCGAATCGCCCGTCACGCCTGCAATCTCAAGCCGATCCATGCCCACGAGCACCGCCAGCCCGTTGAGCAGATCCACGCCGCTGGTCATCGCCGAGGAGATTCCTCGCTTCAGAGCGAACGGGGCGATGCTTTTGGGCGCCGCTCCCGGCCAAAACGGCCAAAGATCGGTCACCGGATGCTGGCCTGCTGCGATACGTCGTCGGTTGAATTCCGAGCGCTGCAGCAGCGGCCGCGCACGCTCGACGTAGTCATGCAGCACGGCGGCGCCAGGACCCGCCATGACGTGGGGAGCCACCTCGCGATCCGAGATGTCATGTGGCGGCGTGTAGTCGGTATCCATCAACTCAGGATGCCCCGTCACGACAAGGATGTGTCGGTACGCGATTCCCGGGTGCAACGTGAACGTGTCGTCATCGAGCGCCGCCGCCACCTCTCGGGCGATGGCTTGCGACTCCTCGGTTGAGATGTGTCCGGCGGCGTACGAGGTCATGATGCCGTCTGTGATGGTGACAGTGTTGACCCGCAGCGCGACCTGATCCGGTCCCAGCGTGACACCCATACTCGCGGCCTCTATCGCGCCACGCCCCACACGATCGGCTGCCGGATCGTAGCCGAGGATCGACGTGCATGCGGCGGCCGAAGACGGCTCCTCGCCCTTGGGAACCGTTCTTGCCAATCCGACACGCCCCTCGCGGGCGAGCGAATCCAGATGCGGTGTGGAAGCCGCCTGCAGCGTCGTTCGCTCGCCAAGTTCAGGGAGTGGCCACCCGGCGGCGCCATCAAGAATCACGACCACGTACTTCATGGGACTCCCTTGAACGAAACTACGACCACATGAGCGTAGCGTCTCCGCGACGCCGCCGCTACGGTTGACGCAGGCGTCCCAAGCGCGTTCTTGACGTTTTTCGCATGAGACGCATAAAATGAACACTGTTCGTCTTATGAACGGCGTTCATTTCTTTGGGGTGTACACCATGGCAACAACAAGCACCGCGCGGGGCGACAGGGCTCGTGACGAGATCCTCTCGGCCGCCAGATGGGTACTGCTCGAACGTGGCGTCGAGGGCATGAGTCTGCGTGAGGTCGCGCGCAGAGCCGACTACTCGCCCGCCGCACTCTACAATCACTTCGCCGACAAGAACGCGCTTGTGGCAGCGGTCGCCATGGAGTGCGTGGGCACGCTCGCCCGATACCTGGGACAGGTGCCCGCCGACGGAGATGCACGGTGCAGACTCCGCGAGCTCGGCCTCGCATATGTCGCGTTCGCCGACGAGAACCCGGCAGAGTACGCGGTCATCTTCGACTGTCTCTCCAACCCCCCTCACGAGTGGACGCAGTACGTGGCCGTCGCACATCCGTTCGCGACGATCGTGGAAGCGTGCGCCCAAGGCCTTACCGAGGGGACTCTTGCGGATGACGCCAACGTGGGGGCATCAGGCATGGCGTACGGTCTGTGGTGCCTGGTCGACGGCCACGTCCACCTCAGAGCAAAACACCTCGCAGCGGTAGACGGCCCCTTCCCCGCCATGTTCGCAGCGTCACTGAATGCCCTGGTCGCTGGCCTGGGATGCACCACAACTCGTGATGATGATCAGAACCGCGAAGACGACTCCGCACACGAAAGGGTTCCCCGATGACCACACGACGACAGCGCCTACGTCGATTCCTGCTCGCGCTGCTCTTTCTCGCACTCCCCATCACGCTCAACTACTACTCGCCCTATCTCATGACCATGGGCACAGCTGCCCGCATCGCATCGTTCTCGCTGCTCTTCTGGGCGGCCGTGTTCGTTTCGGCGTTGGTGCTGGGGCGCTCGTTTTGCGGATGGGCATGCCCGTTCAACGGGCTGCAGCAACTCTGGGAGTCGGTGAGCATCAGACCCCTCAAGCTTGTACGGTACCTGCCCGCCCTCAAGTACGTACTCTGGGGCGCTTGGGTGACCGCAGTGGCGGGGATTGCAATCGCCGTAGGCGGTTGGGAGCGGATAGACCTGCTCTACCTCACAGAGACCGGCGTTTCCGTCAGCGAGGCGGGCAACCTCGTCACGTACTTCATGCTCGTGCTGCTGACGTTGCTGCCTGTCCTTCTCGGGCGCCGTGGCTTCTGCCGCTACGTGTGCCCCTTCGGAGTCTGGGGTATCGTCGCCGAGAAGATCGGACACGCGGCCCATGTGCCAAGGGTGTTGTTGCGGGCTGAGTCCTCGGCGTGCACGGGATGCGGAACTTGCAGCCGCGCGTGTCCGATGCAACTGCCAGTCGCCGACATGGTCAAAAGAGAGCAGATGCGCACGACGGAGTGCTTCATGTGCGAGACCTGTGTCGACGTGTGTCCGAGCAAGGCGATCGAGGTCGGGTTCGGGCGGGCGGAGTAGCTTTCGCTCGGATGTGAGGACACCGCCGCATGTGTCGGTCTCCTCGGGTAGAATCAGCGCACGGTAAACCGCTGTGAGGGACAACGACACTATGAGCACCTCCTACCACGACACGCGCGGGCTTGACGCTGAGCCCCGGACATTCTCGGAAGTCATCATCGCGGGAATCGCTCCCGGCGGCGGTCTGTACGTGCCGGATTCGCTCCCCCTGTTCTCGATCGAGGAGATCGTCGGGTTCGATGCGCTCGCGTATTGGGAGCGTGCCGCCACCGTGTTCAAGCGGTTCGGGGTCGACATGGATTCCGAGCGGATCGACGCGCTGATGCAGCGGGCGTATGGCACAGACTTCGACGACGAGCGGATCGCGCCGATCGAGGAGGTCGTTCCGGGGACGTTCGTTCTGGAGCTGTGGCACGGCCCCACCAGTGCCTTCAAAGACATGGCGCTCCAGTGTCTGCCGGTCTTCTTCTCCGAGGCCATCGACATGCAGCGCGCCAAGGGCCTTCAAGGCGACGACTTCCTCATTCTGGTCGCCACCTCCGGCGATACCGGGAAAGCGGCGCTAGAGGGATTCGCGGACCGCGAGCACACCAACATCGTGGTCTTCTATCCCGCCGACGGCGTCTCCGACATCCAGCGCAAGCAAATGATCACCCAGCACGGTGACAACGTTGGCGTGTTCGGCGTGCGCGGCAACTTCGACGACTGCCAGAGCGCGGTCAAGGCAGCGTTCAGCGACATGGAGTTCGCCACCGAGCTGCATGAGCAGCATGGACTGACGCTGTCCTCGGCGAACTCAATCAACTGGGGGCGCTTGCTGCCACAGGTCGTCTACTACGTCAGCGCGTACGCGGATATGGTCGCCGCAGGTGGCGTGGTGGCCGGCGAGCCGATGGACGTGTGCGTGCCGACCGGCAACTTCGGTAACGTACTGGGCGCGTACTACGCTAAACGGATCGGCGTGCCCATCGGCAGGCTTGTTGTCGCCGCCAACGAGAACAATGTGTTGGCGGACTTCATCGCCACGGGCGTCTACGATATCGGTGAACGAGCGTTCGTCACGACTCCGTCGCCGTCAATGGACATCCTCATATCGAGCAATCTCGAGCGCCTGCTCTACGAACTCACCCGCGACCCTGCACGGGTTCGCGAATGGATGACGGCACTCGCTTCGACTGGCCGCTTTCAGGTCGACCGAGAGACGTTCGCGAAGGTTCGTGAGCTGTTCAGCGCCGACTATGTGAGCAACGACGAGTCGCTCGAGGCCATCCGCGACGTGTTCGCAGACACCGACTACCTCTTGGACCCGCACACCGCGGTGGCATGGGAGGTCGCCGAAAGACTGCGCGAGCGCAACCCGATGCTGGTGGTCTCGACCGCGCACTGGGCGAAGTTCGGCGTCGACGTGTTCAAAGCGCTCGCCGAGCTCCCCTACGAAGACGAACTGCCTGATGGCATACGCGAGCTGACCGGCGTCGAGTTGCTCGACAAGGTGATCGAACTTGCCGAGAGCGCGACGGCCCCTAAGGCCCTGACCGAACTCGACGACCGGGCCGAGCGGTTCACCAACATCGTCGGTGCCGGCAAGAACGGCGTCGAGAATGCCGTCAGGAACTGGCTTCGCTAGTGTCCACAGAAGATCGTGAACTGCTGCAGCGGTTCCTCGACAGTCTCTTTCGCGAGCGCAAAACGGTGAAGCGCCTCGACGTGGTGCTGTTCGCTCAAACGTACGACCTGCCGGAGATACTGCTCGACATCGTGAACAATCTGCCGCCGGTTTCCTACACACGGCACCGGCTGGCCGATCAACTGAACTCGGCGATCGTCGGCCATGGGCTCAGCAGACGATACGGCACGGTCGACTAGGTGCTCGCCGCATCAGCAGCCTCACCCATGCTGCGACGGCTCGGGCACACTCACTCCGGCCGGTTCGCCGTCAGAAGTGAGTGCCAGGCAAGCCCTGCGTGCGATTCGACGCCGATGAAGCCTGCCGTAGCCATCGCCTCACCAAGTGCCGCGACAGACGCCCTGATAGCCTGAGGCGGCCCTTTGGGCGTCTCCCGTGCTGCCCAGTCGACGATGAGCATCTGCCCGCTCGGCCGAAGGAGGCGATATGCCTCGGCATAGGTCGCTGCGGGATCAACCAGCTCGTGGTGCACGTTGAGCATGATCACCAGATCAGCCACGCCGTCATCGAGTGGCACGTTGGTCTCTGTCGACAGCAGCGGAACGAGTCGCGGGGAGTGACATTCCTCGGGCTGGACGCCGGCACGATGCTCGGTCATCCACGCGATCATCTCGGGTGCCATGTCGACCGCGTAGACGGTCGCCTGCGGGGCGAATCGAGAGAATCGTTCGGCGAAGAGGCCGGTCCCGGCTCCGATCTCGACGATCACCTCGGGGGCGGGCTCGCCCAGAGCGCTCCACATCACCTCGGGAATCATGCTCTCGAAACGACCGGGGTCGTTCAGTCGATCGAGCTTCGCCATGTCGAACTTCTGATGTGCCACGGACTCTCCTTGCCCTCGCTGGCTTACTCAGAGAGCGTCATTCGACGGTGGGCGCACGCCGCGAAGCAGGGCATATCCCACAGTACCCGCAATGACCGACGCGATAAGAATCGCCGCCTTTGCCGCCGCTGTCTGATCGGTGCTTGTAAACGCGAGATTCGCCACGAACAGCGACATCGTAAAGCCGATGCCGCCCAAGACGCCAGCCCCCAGGACGTGCAGCCAGTTCACGCCCTCAGGCAGATCGGCGAGCCGGAAGTGAACGGCCAACCAGGTCATCACGAAGATGCCGACCGGCTTACCCACGACCAGCCCGAACAAGATGCCGAGAGAGACTTGAGACGTCAAGAGCTCCCCCACGTCCACACCCACGAGTCGCACACCGGCGTTGCCGAGTGCGAAAAGCGGCAAAATGACGAACGTGGTCCAGGGATGCAGCGCTGACTCCATGCGCTGCAGTGGCGCCATGGTGTGCAGTGTGTCCCGGCGAATGTCGTTGCAGACCTCGACTCTCGAGTTGTCCACGAGCGTGTGCTCACCGGGGACGCACGCGGTGTCAATCGCATCGAGTGCGCGCCTCGTCCGCGTGGTGAAGTCGAATGGAGCCAAGCGCGCCGTAGCGGGGATCGTGAAGGCCACGAGCACCCCGGCGATTGTCGCATGCACTCCGCTCGCGAGCATGGCCGCCCACAGACCCACTCCCACGATTGCATAGGGCCACCTGTTGTCCACGCCACGCCGAGCAAGAACGAGCAGCACGACAAAGAGCAACACGACCACACCAAGCCATATCAGCGACACATTTGCTGTGTAGAAGATCGCGATCACGAGAATTGCCCCGATGTCGTCGGCGATCGCCAAAGCGGTGAGGAACACGCGTAGCCCCAGAGGAACACGACTTCCGAGAAGCGCCAGGACGCCGAGCGCGAAGGCGATATCGGTGGCCATCGGGACGCCCCAGCCGTGAACCCCGGGTCCGCCGACGTTGAATGCAAAGTAGACCAGCGCGGGCACCATCATGCCGCCTACGGCCGCGAGGATAGGCAGCGTGGCTTTCCGCCTGTCGGCGAGCTCTCCAACGATGAACTCTCGCTTTATCTCAAGACCGACCACAAAGAAGAACAGCGCCATCAGGCCGTCGTCGATCCAGTGCAAAACCGAAAGCGAGAACTCCCAAGTCCCTACATGTATACCTAACTCGGTCTGGAACAGGGCATCCATGGCCTCGTGCAACGGCGAATTCGCGAGTATCAGTGCAACCGCGGTGGCGACGAGCAACATGATCGCACCGGCGGTCTCCGTGTGAAAGAACTCCGCGAACCCTCCGCGTTGCTGTATCAAATCATCCCCGGCCGCATCGGCAAGGTTGCCATCACGCCGTTGCAGGTCCGTCATGAACCGTCCTTATCGTCGGGCGCCACAACGAGTTCCAGCATCACCAAATCGATCCAGCGGTCGAACTTGTAGCCCACCTCACGAAGTGTACCCACGCGCTTGAACCCGGCGCGCTCGCCCATCTTGAGTGACGGCAGATTATCAGACGATATCTGGGCTATCACCGCATGGTGACCTTGACCGCGTGCCGCCTCGACCAGCTCACGGAGCAGAAGCGGACCGAGTCCTCGACCAATTGCCGCAGCATCGACATAGGTCGAGACCTCTACCGTGTGTCGCCACGCATCTCGCGCAGCCCATCGAGTCAGTGATCCCCACGCGACGACCTCGCCGTCCTGCTCCACGACAAGAACGGGGTGTCGGTCGCCGTGGTGCGTCAACCATGAGATCCTATCGGGCAGTGACATCTCGACGGTGTCGAACGTCGCAGTCGAGGTTCGGACGTAGTGGTTGTAGATGTCGTTGATCGCACGCGCATCGGCGTGGGACGCCCTGCGTATGATGAGGTCTGTCAACACTCCTCCTGAGCTCCGGCTCACGGTCGCACGTCCAGAATCGCGGGTAGTGCAACCGAATCTTAGTTGTACATTGAATCACAGTCTCACACAGCAAAAGTGGCACGCTCGTTGCTTTACATCGGACGAGAGCTGGGCGACCCGCCTACCCCCCCCCTCGGGCGGGGACCGCCCCTCAAGAATATTGCAGACCGTCCACCCCCCCCCCTCGGGCGGTCTGCGCGTTCCGGCCGCCGCCCCCACGGCAAACCGGACACACCGACGCCCCTGCCGTTTTCGGCGGGGGCGTCGTCGTTGTCTCTGGAGTTGTCCGATGCGGTCGAGCTTCCACCCCCCTCAATCGAGGGATGCGGCAGAAGGGCGGTGCGACTAGCCGAACCGACCGGTGATGTAGGACTCGGTGCGCTTATCGGTCGGCGTCATGAACATCGTTCTGGTCTCGCCTACCTCGATGAGGTGCGCTGGGGTCTCGATCGACTCGCGAAGCATGAACGCCGTCTGATCCGAGATGCGTGCAGCCTGCTGCATGTTGTGCGTGACGATTACGATGGTGACAGAGTCCTTGAGCTCGGCGATGGTGTCCTCGATCTGCTGCGTTGAGATCGGGTCAAGCGCCGAAGCCGGCTCGTCCATCAGCAGGACCTCGGGTCGGGTCGCCAGCGCGCGCGCGATGCAGAGCCTCTGCTGCTGCCCGCCGGAGAGTTCGAATGCATGCTTCTTGAGTGAGCCCTTGACCTCAGTCCACAGCGCCGCGCGCTTGAGCGACTCCTCGACGAGCTCATCGAGCTCGTTCTTGCGGCGTATGCCCTGGGTGCGCGGACCGAAGACGACGTTGTCGTAGATCGACATCGGAAACGGATTGGGTCGCTGGAAGACCATGCCCACGCGCATGCGCAGCTCAACCGAGTCGACGTCCTTGCTGTTGATGTCGGAACCGTCGAGCAGCACCTTGCCGCCCACCGTGACATTGCCGATCTCATCGTTCATACGGTTGAGACAACGGAGCAATGTGGACTTGCCGCAACCGGAGGGACCGATGAGTGCGGTGACCGCCTGAGGCGGGATGTGCATCGACACGCCGGCGATGGCGGTCTCTTTGCCGTACGCGACTGAAACGTCTCGGAGATCGAATGTGCCCGACTCCGCCGAAACCGACTGTGGCGTCGAGCTGTCTGCCGTAGTTACCATCTGAGCTTGCTCCTTTGCCGAGAACGCCACGCTGCCGCCAGCACGCCGGCGACGGTGACCCCTCCAACGAGTACGAATGCCGTGCCCCAGATGATCATCGGGGCGGGCTTAACGGCCTGCGTAGCCATGATGTAGAGGTGATACGGAAGTGCCATGACCTGGTCGAATGGCGAATCGGGCATGGGGGCGAAGAATGCGACCGCGGTGAGCATGATCGGCGCGGTCTCACCTGCAGCGCGCGACAGCCCGAGAATGGAGCCGGTCACGATTCCGGGGGCCGCCGCCGGCAAGACAACGCGCAAGATGGTGCGCAACTTCGTCGCCCCTAGGGCAAGAGATGCCTGACGCAGATCGCGCGGCACCTGCCGGAAGGATTCCTCGGTCGATCCGATGATCACCGGCAGTGTCAGGCATGCAAGCGTGAGCGAGCCAGCGACCAAAGACGTCCCGAACTGCATCACCATGACGAACAACGAGAGCCCGAAAAGACCGTAGACGATCGACGGTACACCGGCCATGTTCGCAATCGACAGGCGAATCACGCGTGTGACAGGGCCGGATTTCGCGTACTCGGCAAGGTAGATTCCCGCGCCGATACCAATGGGGCCGGCGAACAGGGCGGTTCCCAGCGTGAGCATCAACGTGCCCCAGATCGCAGGCCAGATGCCGCCTTCGGTCATCTGCTTCTTAGGCATCGACGTGAGGAACTCCCACGATATCGACGGTGCACCGCGATAGATGATGACGCCGACGATCGCAAGCGTGGCTGCGATAGTCAGGAACAGACACGCCCCGGTCAACAACTTGGCGATCGCCTCGACGGCGCGGGCGCGCTTGATGCGCGAAGAGCGCATAGCGGTTGCGGGCATAGTCATCGGCGCCACTTCTTCCGCTGGCGCTCCAGCACCACGTCGGCCGCGAGATTCACGGCGAATGTGATCGCGAACAGTACAAGGCCCATGGCGAACAGCACCGAGTAGTGGGTGCCGCCGCGAACCACTTCGCCCATCTCCTGCGCGATCGTTCCGGTCATCGTGCGCGCCGCCTGCAAAGACGAGGTCGGGATCAGCCCCGAGTTACCAGCCAGCATGAGTACGACCATCGTCTCACCGATGGCGCGCCCCAAACCGAGCATGGCAGCTGCGAAGATGCCGCTCGACGCCGCGGGCACGACCACCTTGTACGTCGTCTGCCAGTCGGTGTTGCCGAGCGCGAGCGCGCCCTGACGAAGCTCCTTGGGAACGCTGTAGAGCGCGTCTTCGGCGATCGAGATGATGGTCGGCAACGACATAACCCCGACAACAAGTCCGGCCGTGAGCGCCGTAAGGCCCGAATCGACGTTGAACGTCTTACTGATCACTGGCGCCACGTACGCGAGGCCGAGCAGGCCGAGCACGACAGACGGAACCGCCGCCATGAACTCGACGATCGACTTTGCGATCTCCTTGAAGCGACCCTTCGCGAACTCCGAGAGGTACACCGCCGCTGCGATGCCGAGCGGCACCGCCAGCAGCAGCGCTACACCCGTGACCCACAGCGACCCGACCTCGGAGGGGAGGAATCCGAAGACGGGCGGCTCGGTGGTGGGATACCAGTCGGTGCCGGCCATCATGGTGACGAGTCCGACCTCGCGGATCGCCTTGATGGCGTTGATCAGCAGGAAGCCGAAGATCGCGGCCAGAACCACGACTGCGATCAGGCCGCACAACGCGATTGCTTTTCTGACGACGGCATCGGCCGCCCGGGAGAATCCCAGGCGGCCTCTGCTCGCCGTCCGTTCAGACGGCTGTGTCATGTAAGAGATCCCGTATCTACTTCGCGAGCGGGACGAAGCCCTGATCCGCGACGAGCTTCTGACCGGCCGGGCTGAGAATCCAGTCGACGTAGGCCTTGGCAACGCCGGTCGGCTCACCGTTGCTGATCATGTTCAGCGGACGGCTCAGAGCATACGTGCCATCGAGCACCGTGTCGACAGTTGACTCGACGCCATCGACGGTGATCGGCTTGATGCTGGCGCTTTCGTAACCCAGTCCGATGTAGCCGATGCTGTTGGCGTTCTTGGAGACCTCGTCGACGATCGCCTGGGTCGACTGCAGGTTGCGGGTCGACTTAGCGAACTTGCCCTCCTTGCCGATGACCTCGTCCTGCATGAAGCCATAGGTGCCGGAGGAGGAGTCGCGGCTGAGCAGCACGATCGGAGCGTCGGCGCCGCCGATCTCCTTCCAGTTCGTGATCTCGCCACGGTAGACCTTGCCAAGGTTCTCCTCGGTGATGTCAGCGACCGCGTTGGCAGAGTTCACGATGATGACGACGCCGTCCTTGGCAACCACAGTGGTGACAGGGTTGACGCCAGCGGCCTCGCCCTGGGTGACTTCCTCTTCCTTGATGTCACGCGACGAGTTGGCGAAATCGGTCGTCTTGTTGATGAGAGCCGCGATGCCGTTGCCGGAACCACCACCCTTGACCGAGACCATGACGCCCGGATTCTCGGTACCGAACTCCTCGGCCCAAGCCTGGGCGAGATTGACCATCGTGTCAGAACCCGAAACCGTGATCGAGCCGCTCAGCTCGGTACCCTCGGTCTCGGTGGTGCCGGATGCGCCGTCGGTCTTCGCGCCGCAGCCGGTCAGCGCGAACGCGCCGAGCGCCAGTACGGTGACCAGCGACAGAGCGACCTTCTTCGAAACCTTCACGTCAAAGCTCCCCTTCGTCGTGTTGCATTCAGCGACAGACATCCGTGTCCGCCGAGAAGAACAATACGTCTGGTCAACTCCCGAGTGGTTGCACCGGTGTTAACTCCGCAACATAGATGTAAAACAGTTGTGAAACTACTGGCTCCCCCCATGCACGCGTGCCATGATGGGGCGGCCGAGCCTGCTCGGACCACGCTCACCTTCTCAAGGAGTCATCAATGGCCTCCATCCTCGTCATCGAAGACGATCCGATAATCCGTCAGACAGTTGAGTATGCCCTCAAGCGCGCCGGCTTCACCGTGCACGGTGCGAACGACGGTCTCGTCGGCCTACAGGCTGCGCAGGACTTCCAGCCCGACCTCGTGCTGCTCGATCTCATGCTGCCGGGCATGGACGGCTACGAGATCGCCGAGAAGCTTCGCGCGACCGACAAAGAGACCGCGATCATCATGGTCACTGCTCTGGACACAGAGCGCGACAAGGTCCGCGGGCTCGACGCCGGCGCGGACGACTACCTCACCAAGCCGTTCTCGATGGAGGAGCTGCTTGCCCGCGTGCGCGCGAACCTACGCAGGGCCCGCGCGAAGGAAACGCTTGCCGACGACCGCACCCTTGAGGTGGGCGACCTCGTGATCGACCTCAAGAGCTTCCGCACCACCGTCGCCGGCCAGCCAGTGAAACTGCGGCTCAAGGAGTTCCAGCTGCTCGTCGCGCTTGCCGAGCGCGAGGGAAGCCTCGCGACGCGCAACGTCCTTGCCGAGGAGGTCTGGGGCTACGAGCACCTCCCCTCTTCGCGCACGATCGACGTGCACATCCGCCGCCTGCGCCAGGCGATCGAGGACCCGTCGGACTACGTGTTCATCCACACGGTCCATGGCATGGGGTACCGATTCGAGCCGCTTCCCAAATCCGAGTACGACGAAGGCGGCGTCACCCGATGAGTCGCCTGCCCGCCTTTGCGCAGTCATTCCGAGGTCGGATCGTCGTCGGCTATGCGCTCGTGGCACTCGTTCTGGCGAGTGCCTGGGCTTGGTCGCTCTACTCGCCGCTCACTCAGGCCGCCGTGCGTCAGCAGACCAGCAACCTCACTGCGGTCGCGCAGGCCGCATCCCTGGTGGCGTCGGAGTCCTCGGCGACCCCCATGCAAGTCGCGCGCCGGCTCGTGGCTCGCACCGACGTGCGGCTCACGATCGTCGCAGGCGACGGAGTGGTACTTGCCGACTCCGCCGAGGTCCCGTCAGAGATGGACAACCACGCCAATCGCCCCGAGATCGCCGCGGCGCTCAAGGGCGAGGTCGGATCGGATCGTCGTGTGTCTCGCACGCGCGGTGATGACGAGCTCTACGTCGCGGTCCCTGCCAACATCAGTGGTGAGCGCGTGGCACTCCGCGTCTCCCAGCCGATAACCGAGATCAACGCCGTCGCAGCGCGGTCCCGGAGCATCGGCCTGCTCCTGCTTGCGCTCACACTCGTGGTGACAGCGGGCATCGCGATCTGGGCCAGCGCTGAGGCGGCAGACCCTGTCGCTGCGCTCTCCCAGTCGGCCGAGAGGATGGCTGAGGGCGATCTCACCCTCGAGATTCCCGAGGTCCCACGATCGCTCTCAACCCTCGCGGATTCACTTACAACCCTGCGCGATCAGATGCGAGCGCGCATCGAGGCGCTTGAGGCGGAGCAGCATACGCTGCGCACGACCCTTAACGGCCTCACAGACGCGGTGTTCCTGCTGGACGGCTCCGTCATCCACTACGCCAACAATGCCGCCGAACGGCTCTTCAGGGCGCCCTCGGACGGCTTCCGTGACGTCGAACTGACCGCGACCTGCCTGCCCGCGTCGCTCATCGGCGCGGTTCGGGAGCACCTCGGCGATACACGGCCGTTCTCGGCGGATATGCGGCCCGATCCGCTCGGCAGGACGCTGCGGCTCCTGGTGGTGCCGCTGGGTGACGCCGGTGGCGGAGGCACGCTCGCAGTGGTCTCGGACATCACGGAGCGCGCGCGCCTCGATGCGATGCGCCGCGACTTCGTCGCCAACGCGAGCCACGAACTCAAGACGCCGGTGGCCGGCATACAGCTGCTCGCGGAGTCCGCCGAGACGGCCGCATCCGATGGCGACATCGAGACCTCGCTGATGTTCAGCCGTCAGATCGAGGCCGAGGCCGCCCGACTCAAGCGGCTGGTGGGCGACCTGCTCGACCTGTCGCGCCTGGATACCGCGCCCGACCCGGGAACCGTCGCCAACGTGCGATCGGCCGTCGATAACGCCATCGTGGGGCATCGGAATGCCGCAGCGCGTGCGGGGCTTGCCCTTGAAGCCGACCTCTCTGCGGTGCGCGATGTCGACGTCTTCGCAACGGCTGACCCGACCGACATCGCCGTGGCGCTCGACAACCTGGTCGACAACGCGCTCGCCTACACCGTCGAAGGCTCCGTCCGCATGGTTGTGCGCGCCGACACCTCGGTAGTCACCATCGCCGTCAGCGACACCGGCCAGGGCATCGCACCGGAGCATCTGCCCCGGATCTTCGAGCGCTTCTACCGCGTCGACCGGGCGCGCAGTCGCGACAGCGGCGGTACGGGGCTCGGACTCGCCTTGGTTCGCCACGTGACCGAGCGGAGCGGCGGCACGGTGAGTGTCGAGTCTCAGGAGGGAACAGGCACGACATTCACTCTGCGCTTCCCACGCGCCGTGTAGCCAATGCCGGTAGGCCGTCAGCGCTGCGGCATCTCTCTGCGTGCCTCAGAGTAGCCGATGAGCAGCGCCAGCCACCCCACGCCGAGAAGCCACGACGCAACTACATCGCTAGGCCAGTGAACGCCCAGGTACACGCGTGACATGCCGACAGCCACGACCCAGACCACGAGCCCGGAGACGATCGCGACCTTGGTGGCGCGCAGCATCCCGGAACGCAGTGTCAGGTAGGTGAGTACGCCGGCGAGGCATAGACTTCCCATCGAGTGCCCCGATGGGAAGCTCAGGGAGTGCGGCAGTGCGACCAGCGCGGTCTCGGCTGACGGGCGAGCGCGTCCAAACCCACCCTTCATCAGGTTCACCATCAAGGCACCGCCCCCGATGGCGATGACCGCACTCACGGCGAACGCATGCCGACGCCGCCATAAAGCGATGACCAGCGCGGTCGTCAGAATCGTGATCACGAGCGTGCCACCGGTGGTCGTCACCCCGCGAGCGAGGAGCGTGGTAACCGGAGCGCGCCACTCGACAACGGCGGCCGAGACCACTGCGTCGAAACCGAGCACTGCGGGCGAGCCCGCGAACTCCTCGGCGAGCTCCCAGAAGCCGGCGAAGCAGGCGAGCGCGACCAGGATACCGACGATCAGCGGTCCGCGGCGCAAGGGCCTGCGCCCTGGCAATGGAGCATCCGGCGTCCTCGTCTCCGGATCGCGACTCATCGAGAGCTCGCGTCCACCAACCGCGCGGCGATCTGCTTCTTGCGGGAGAGCACACCCGGCATCCACGCAGATCCGTCGCCGAGTGAGATGGCGAGCGCCCGCTCAACGAGTCGCGTGTTTCCGACGGCGAGGATCTGGCTCCCCTCTCGGACGATGTCGGTCGCCATGAGCACGACCGCCTCGAAGCCATGTGCATCGCAACGCTCCTGCATCGCTGCGCGGATCTCATCGGCGTGGCCCATGACCGCATCCAGATCGACCGTCTCGTACTGCGCAACGAGCACCGTGCGGTCTCCCACGCGGAACTCCTTGGCGTCGGTCCCCACCACCGCCGCCGCCGAGAACACCTCGCCAACAGAGCGCGAGCGGAACACCTCCATGCCGAACTCGAGCGGATCGAGGTCCAGGGTGGCGGCGAGTGCTTCCGCGATGCGGCGATCAGTGTCCGTGGTCGTCGGCGACTTCAGGAGCACGGTGTCGGTCAGGAGCGCGGCGAGCAGAATGCCGGCCATCGCAGCGGGTATCTCGACGCCCAGCTGCTCGTAACGAACGGCAACGATCGTCGCCGTGGCGCCGACGGGAAGGTTGAGGAACAGGATCGGGCCCGAGGTCTGGATGTCCCCCACGCGGTGGTGGTCGACGATCTCGACGACGCTTGCATCCTCGATGCCGGCAGCGGACTGCGCTCGCTCGTTGTGATCGACCAGCACGACGCGACGCCGGGCGCCCCGCGCGACATCGGTGCGGGTCAGGATTCCGGCCACGCGTCCGCTTGCGTCGGCCACGATGGCCTCTCGGTGTGCGCTTGCGATGAGGTCCTCGGCGGCCTCGGACAGGAGTGTCTCGGGGCCGACGGTGAGCACCTCGGTGTCCATCAGGTCGCCGACGGCGTGCGCGAGCGAAACAAGCCGCGCCGCCGAGTAGGTGTCGTGCGGCGTCACGAGCACTGCGGCACCGCGGGCCTGCGCCAGAGCGATGACTTCAGGCGCGGGACGGAAGCCACCGGTCGAAACCAGCAGCGCCACGCCGGCCTCGATGGCGGCCGGCTGCGTGCGCAGTCGGTCGCCAACGATCACGGTGTCACCGGGCTTGATGAGAGCGACAAGCGTCGATGGCTCCGCTGCGCCAACGAGCACGTCACCAGCGATCAGCGCCGCAGGGTCCCCACAGGCCACCTCGGCGTCGAGGACGCGCGCCAAGGCGTCGACCGTG
This sequence comes from uncultured Eubacteriales bacterium, assembly GCA_964388455.1. GTDB lineage: Bacteria > Actinomycetota > Coriobacteriia > Anaerosomatales > JAAXUF01 > JBBRWO01. Next base: position 21,337 of record CAYMAN010000003.1, on the reverse strand, counting down.
GCGGGCATGCGCTGGAAGCCGGCGATCTCAGTCTCATCGAGGTAGCGCTCAGCGAGGACGCGCTCGCTTACGAGTCCCAGCGCACGGCCATCCGCGTCGACGACCGGGAGCCCGCGTACGCCGTTCTCGCGCATGACGCGACCGGCGACTAGCATCGGCTCCTCGGCGGTGATGGTGACGGGGTCGGGCGTCATGACGTCGAGCACGCGCGTGCGGACGTGGCTGATCTCCTCGGGCATCGCGACGCCGAAGCGCGCGAACACCCACGCCGTCTCGCGCGGAATCGGCCCGAGACGCGCAGGCACGTAGACGTTCTCGGTATCGGTGAGGTTCTTCAGGTGCGCGTAGGCGACCGCCGAGCACACGCTGTCGTTATCGGGATTCTTGTGGCCGAATACCAGGATGGGGCCCATGGGTCCTCCGGTTGCTAGCTCTTGAGCTTCACGATAGGTGCGTACCCCACGAGCAGCTTCTTGGTCTCGCGCGTGCGGTCAAAGCGGATCTCGAGCGCGTCGCCCTTCACGCTCATGACGCGACCGCGTCCGAACGCTTTATGGTCCACGAAGTCGCCCACCGCGAAGGACTCCGACGGCGTCTGCGGCTTCTTGCTCGCCGGCGTCGCGAATCCACTGCCGGTTGACGGTCTGGGTGCGCCACTGCCGAAGACGTGACCGCCGCCGGTGCCGGTCCCACTTCCGTGCCCGAAGGTACCTCGGCGGTCGCCTCGCTTCTCGTAGCCCGAGCCGCTGACGCCCATCGATCCGACGCCGCTGGCCGCGACGTGCTCGGCCGGAATCTCGCCGATGAAGCGCGACGGCGGATTGTGCTGGGTCGAGCCGTAGATCGAGCGCGAGGCCGCCAGAGTGAGGTACAGCCGCTCGCGCGCACGCGTGATGGCGACGTACGCGAGACGGCGCTCCTCCTCGAGACCCTTGCCGTCGGAGGCGAAGATCGAGTTCTGGTGCGGGAATATCGACTCCTCGAGGCCGGCGACGAACACCACCGGGTACTCAAGCCCCTTGGCGGTGTGAACCGTCATCAGCGTGACGAACTCGTCGCCTTCTGCGAGCGAATCGAGGTCGGTGCGCAGCGCGAGCCACTCCATGAACGCGGGCAGATCGGGCGCCTCATGGTTCTCGGCGAACTCGGCGACGACGCCGAAGAACTCGCGGATGTTGTCTGCGCGACCCTGGGCCTCGTCGGTGCGCTCGGCCTCGTGCGCCTCGATGAGCCCGGTCTTGGCGACGATCATCTCGACGATGTCACGCAGGTCGCCCTGCATCGAGCGCAGCTCGTCCATGAGCGCGACGAAGCCGGCGATGGCGGTGCGAGCGCCGGAACGGTGCTGGTCGTCATCGGGCGCGAGGCGCAGCGCCTCCTCGAAGCTGATGCCGGCTTCTCGGCCAGCGAACTCCACCCGCTCGACGGTCGTGCCCCCGATGCTGCGCTTGGGGGTGTTGATGATGCGCTTGAGGCTGATCTCGTCACACGGGTTCACGACGGCCTTGAGGTACGCCATCACGTCGCGAATCTCGGCGCGGTCGAAGAACTTGGTGCCGCCGACGATGCGGTACGGCACGCCCGCTCGCAGCAATGCGTCTTCCAGCTGACGCGATTGCGCGTTGGTGCGGTAGAAGAGCGCGAAGTCGGTGTAGCGCCGGTTATCGGCTCGCATGACCTTCTCGATCTCGGCCGCGATGAACCGCGCCTCGTCGCGCTCGTCGCTCGCCAGATAGCTCGCGATCTTTTCGCCCTCGGCGTTGGCGGTGAAGAGCGTCTTGGGTTTGCGGTTGGGGTTGTTTGCGACGACGGCGTTTGCAGCCGCCAGAATGCGCGCTGTGGAGCGATAGTTCTGCTCAAGCTTGACCACGGTCGCAGCGGGATAGTCCGCCTCGAAGTCGAGGATGTTTTGCAGGTCCGCACCGCGCCAGCTGTAGATCGACTGGTCGTCGTCGCCCACCACCATCAGGTTGCTGTGCGCCGCCGCAAGCAGGTTGGTGATGCGGTACTGCGCGTGGTTGGTGTCTTGGTACTCGTCCACGCTGATGTAGCGGAACCGGTGCTGGTAGGCGGCAAGCACCGCAGGGTTCTCGGCGAGGAGACGGTAGGCGTTGACGAGCAGGTCGTCGAAGTCCATCGCGTTAGAGGACAGCAGCCGCGACTGGTAGCGGGCGTATATCTGGCCCGCCTTCTTGTCCATCGGCGACACCGCCTTGGCAGAGAACTCGGCGGGTGTCATCAGCTCGTTCTTAGCCGCCGAGATCCGGTGGATGATGCCGTTGAGCGGGTAGACCTTGTCGTCGATGTCGAGTTCGCGCATGACGTCCTTGAACATGCGCTTGGAGTCGTCGGAGTCATAGATCGTGAAGTTGCGCGTGAAGCCGAGCATCTCGCCGTCGGCGCGAAGCATGCGTACACACATCGCATGGAACGTGAGCACCCACATGCCATGCGCACTGTAGCCGTACTCGGAGAGTAGCTTGCTCAGGCGCTCGCGCATCTCGGCGGCGGCCTTGTTGGTGAAGGTGATCGCGAGGATCTCATGCGGGCTCACGCGCAGGTCGCCTATAAGGTGCGCGATTCGGTATGTGAGCACGCGTGTCTTGCCCGAGCCAGCGCCTGCCAGGACCAGAAGTGGGCCTTCGGTGGCAAGTGTAGCTTCGCGCTGCGCGGGGTTGAGTGAGGTGAGGTCGATAGCCATAGGAAGGGCAGTTTACCATTCACGCCGCCCCGAGGGACGGCGTGAATGGATCAGTCATGTGAGGGTCAGCTTACGGGGTGACGATGCGCACCTTGGAGCTCGCGGCCGCGCGATACGAGTCGTTCTCGGCAGAGTACCAGCGCCAGTAGACCGTCCCCTTGCTCACCGGCTTGAGGGTGTAGCTCACAACGCCTGATGAGTTGCTGGTGAGCGTCTTGTACGTGCGCCAGCTGGTCCCGTTGGACGACTTTTTGAGCTTCACCGACTTGCGGCCGATGGCGGCTCCGGATGCCGTGCGCAGTGTCCCCTTGAGCGCGAGGCTCTTGCCCCTGCCGACTGTGTAAACGCCGCCTGACGGCGACCTCACCAGCGACGGCTGGGTGCGAACCCGGAAACCGATGGTCCGCGTGGCGACCTTGCCGGCACCGTCGGTCACCCGCGCCACCAGCGAGTGCCTTCCCAACTTTGAGGACGACACGCTGGCCCAGGTGCTGCCTGCGGTGGCCATCTCGGCACCATCGAGAGCGTACTGGAACTTGCTCACGCCGGCGCCGGCGTCGGAACCCCACACGCGAACCTTCGCGGTGTTCAGGTACTCGGCGACCGCATCGGTGGAAACCGTGGGTGCCGCGCGATCAAGTCGGACAAGCGCCGTGTGCGCGGCCTCGGTACCCTTGGCGTCGGTCGACCAATAGGTGATCTTGGTCGCCCCTTCGGCGGTTATCGAGATTGGTCCCGTGTAGACACTTGGCAACAATGACGTCGTTGCCCCAGTGAGCGTGTAGAACGTCAGGCTCCCGGGTGTGCGACCAAGTGTCACTGTGACGAGCGATGCGTTCAACCAGCCATTGGGGGCACTGACCGGGGCGAAGGCCGCGGTGGTGACCGGAATACTCACGGGCAGTTGAGCACTGAGGAACGCGACGCCCTCGATCGGCGTGAACGAACAGCGATACAGTCGGCTCCCGACGATACGCCCCGTGTTCGCCGAGAACGCGCCGGTCGCGGCGTTCGGGGTGACTGTGGTGACAGTACTCCACGTCGCGCCACCATTGGCACTCGTCTCGAGTACGACCCGTGCGCCGGGGATGACGTCACCCGAGGCGCTCAGCAGCGAACCGGTGACCTCGGCTCCCGCTCCGTTGACGGGACTGGCAGCAATCTTGGCACTGAGCGCAGCATCGAGCGAGTTCGCCCACGTGCGCGCTTTGGCGAGCCCCGCAAGGGCGTACCTGGGGTTATGGATTCCTCTGGAGCCGTCCCCGATCACGAAGTCCGCATTCTGCGCAGCGCGCTGAAGCATCTTCCACGTGTCGGCGGTGACGACTGACGCCGGACCGGTTGTCGGCTGCGCGGAGAGGAAGCCCGTCCAACCCGCCAATCCGAGATCTGTGGCAGCGACCTGCAGGGCGGCTGTCGTCTCGTCGGAAGCCTTCTGGACGCTTGCGCGCTGTGCGTCGATCCACGTCTGCATCTCGGTGCGCGTGTATTCCGCCGCGTCCTGCTCGTGACACGACGCGACACAGGAGTCACCGTTGGGGCGAAGCTTCCAGCGAGCAGCTTCGCCGGGTTCGACGATGTGGAAGCGATGCGACATCCGCGTCGCTTCTGCGTTGCCGTCGTCGTCGGCGGGCATGCCCTCGCGATGCGTTCGCGGCATGTGGCAGTCGACGCACTCGACGCCGGGCATGAACTCGCCGACCGGCTCGATGCCCCACATACCGCCGATGCCGTACTCACCACCCGCGCCACCGGTGTACATCTCACGCTGCGGGTGACGGGTGCGAGAGTTGGCCGCCGGGCGAGCGTACTCCTTGCCCGCGATGGTCTCGTACTGAACCACCTGGTTGAGCATTTCAAACTGCCAGTTGTGGCAATCCCCGCAACTCACCACTCGCCCGTTGGCCCATCGGCGAAGCGAATCGTAACCGTGTTCCTTGTAGCCGACATGACCTGTGTGACACACCTGACAAGAGATTCCGGGATCGCTGGTCGCGACTTCGCTGATGGTCGGGAACGTACCGACGATCCTCTTGCCAGAGGGTCCGACAGCACCGATCCGGTTCAGGAAACCGAGTCCGGAGTGGCACTTGAGACACTTGGGGTTACCGTACGACTCCACCGCCTTGTTGAATGGATCCGCGTGCCCCTTTTCGCCACCGTAGTACGAGGGAACCTTGTTGATCAGCCACTCGTTGTAGTACGAGTGCCGCATGGAGTAGTCCGCACCGTTGGGGAGAAACTTGGGCTTGGCGCCGCCGTTGTTGATGTAGTTCATGAACGTGGCCTCGGAGTCGACCGTAGTGAAGGGCGTGAGGTACGCCGAGAGTGTCGCATCCGTCGTGTATCCGTTGGGGTTGCCGAACGCCGCGCCCTTGACGTTCTTCTCAGGCGCAACTCCATTGACGTGACACTGGCCGCAGACCTGGGCCTTCAGCATCTGCTTGCCACCGACGACCGACGGCACGCCCTTCTTGTGACCGTCCGGAGATTTACCCGATCCGTGACATACCTCGCATTGAATGCTGAATCCGCTGACACTCGAGGGCGTCGAAGTGGTCTGGACACCGCCGTTGGGCAACAAGTACATCGCATTGGATGGACGGGTGACGCCAAGGTTGTGGCATCCAGAGCAACTCTGCGAGTAGGCGCTGTACGAGATGGGCGTCGCGGGATTGGCCCAGACGCCTTGCTCGATGAGGTACTCCATCGGGCTCCACACGTAGATGTCATCCAACGGCACTACGTTTGTCGCGAGTGCACTGGGAGTCGCACCTATGTACTCGAGAAAGCCGAACTGCGAATCCCCGACCTGCAGATACATGTCGCGCGGCTTGAGAGTCAGGCCGCCAAACGCACTCGTGTACGGCCAAAACGACGTATCCCCGGCAGACGGAATCAGCTTGGAGGGAAACATCTGGACATCCGTGACCATGTTCGAGTGCGGAGTCTTCTGTGCCGAGATGACCGAATGGCAGCCCTCCTGCGCACACGCCTCTTGCCCCGCGAACCAGAGCCCGTACGGGTTCTGCGTCTGAGTGCCGGCGCCACCGGTAACCTGGAACGCCGCGGCCGAGAGCGGTGAGATCAGCGTCGCCGCGCAGAGCACAATCACTGTCAGGAGCAGATAGGAGCGCTTCATACATCCCCCTACATCACGATGCGCAGTTCTCACTCGCAACTGAAGCCGGGCAGCCCACTACAAGGACTGTCCCTTCATGTTTGTTCATCGGTTGCACTGTAGCGCGACTTGACCCCCTGCGGGGGTGATTGCGCCCACGAACCGGTATTCGGCGAGATGTGCCCGACAGCGTCTTTAGTCGACGAACCGAATCATCTTGAAGCCGCCGCTGGATTTCTTGAGGCACTCCCGGTGCGTGACGGTCCTGGCGCCCATGGCTATCTGCACGTTGCCGCAGTTCTCACACACGACTCGTCCGCAGACAGAACAGTCGCCGAGCCGACGTGCGTCAGCCGCAGCGCAGTACGGACACGATCTTCTGAGCGCACCGTGCTCGTCCACTCGTCCGTCCCAACTCATCCGCAGTGTGGGCGGAATCGGAAGCGTCCCGGTTGCCGGGCCCGGGCACTGCGGCCGAGGCGTTGCTAGGCGAGTCCCTTGTCGACAGCCTTCGCTATTGTCTTCAGTTCGGTAACGAGGCTACGGATTCCTGCAAGGTCCAATGATTGGGGTCCGTCGCAGAGCGCCTCGCGAGGGTTCGGGTGCACCTCGACCATGATGCCGTCGGCACCGACAGCAACAGAGGCACGCGAAATCGCAGGCACGAGGTCCGCTCGGCCGGCGGGGTGCGAGACGTCGACGATGATGGGAAGCAGCGAGAGGCTCTTGACCACGGGTACTGCCGTGATGTCGAGGGTGAAGCGATAGGCGGTCTCGAACGTACGGATGCCGCGCTCGCACAAGATCACATTCTCGTTGCCGAACATCGTCAGGTAGTTGCTGGCCTGCAGCCACTCCTCGATCGTGGCAGCCATGCCGCGCTTGAATACGACCGGCTTGCCGCTCTCGGCGGTCACTTGGCCGACCTTCTTCAGCAGGCTGAAGTTCGCCATGTTGCGCGTACCGATCTGGATTATGTCAGCGTACTCGTCGATGATCTCCGCGTGGGCGGAGTCGGTGACCTCGGTGACGACGAGAAGTCCGTACTCGTCAGCCGCCTCGCGCATGATCTTGAGGCCCTCTTCCTCGAGTCCCTGGAAAGAGAAGGGCGAGCTGCGCGGCTTGTACGCACCGCCCCGCATGACCGAGACGCCCAGCTCCTTGAGGGTCGATGCCACCTCACGCATCTGATCCAGGCTCTCGACCGAGCAGGGCCCCGCGATGATGGTGACGTCGCCGTCGCGCTTCACGGCACCGATGGCGCGCGCGTTCTGTCCCGCCATCAGCCTCTCATCTCCTTGGCGACGTGAAGGATGGCCTCGTAGATCTCGCGCAGGTTGTCGGCGTACATGGGGCCTTCGTTGCATTTGGCCACGTTGGCGAAGATCTCCTCTTCGCGCTTGGGATCGTAGAGACCCCAGTTCGCCTCTGGCTTAAGCGCCCTGATCTCAAGCGAGCACTCAGCGCGCTCGTTGAGCAGCTTGACCATCTGGCAGTCGATGGCATCAATGCGCTCACGCACTTCGCCTATGCGCGCCGTCACTTCGGGATTGTGCTCAGTCATGTTCTGGCTCCTCGAGTACACATCCGCATGAGTAGCGGATTCGCGGTGCATGCATTGTAGACCGATATCGCCGAGCTATGCCCACGATTTGCGGACGGTGGCCGGCGACAGCACGAGAGCCGACCCGTAGGCCGGCTCTCGGAACACATATACGCTGTCAGAATGATTCGTCCGCGAACTACATCTTGCCCTCGAGCTCGCAGACCCGTTGAGTACTTGCAGCGAGCAAAAGGAGTGCCCCCGAAACGACCATCGGCACCGCGAGCGCAAGTAGAGCGCTTGCCCAAAGAAGCGGGCCCCAACCCATGATGACGCCGTACACGACGACCCCAACCGCGCCGACAAACAGAATCGCCGCAGCGAGGCGCTCGTAGTACATCGCAAGCACAAAGACTCCCACTGCGAGAACCATGGGTATGAGCGCGTTGACTCCGGCAGAGGTCACCTCGCGAAAGCTGTAGGTCAGATTCGAGTAACTCTGTGCTGAGGCCGCCGAGAAGAACATCACCGCCCAGATGACTCCACCCACCGCGATCATCGCTCGTGCAAGGATTCGTGAAACGTTCACGCGCTCGGTGCTGCAGGTGCGTACAAGTAGGCTCATCGGCGAAGGTCCTTTCCCCCACGGGAACAGATGTGTGTACTGAGATGTGTGTTCCCCAATGCAAGGGCCGGCGAACGCGCCAACTCCACGGCGAGCATCAAACCATGGCCGGGAAGGAGGGTATATACACAGTGCACCCTCATGGGTGGACCTTCAGGAGGTGGATCAGAATGGCAGATAAGTCGCACTGGCCGTTCGGGCAGGATGAGAACCCCGGCGAGGCGCGCGAACTTGATCGGATTCGGGAACGCGAGATGGAGAAGGAACAGGCCCGAATGAGAACGGAGGCGGCGCACCAGACCCAGCGCCGCAACAACCGTCTGCTCGTTGGCGGAAGAGCCCACACCAAGAAGCCCGGGCTCAGCTAGATCGACACCGATGAATAACGAGAGCCGACGCCCCTCGGGGACGTCGGCTCTCTTGGTTTCTCACGTGAACGCGGGGCGAGCGCGCTAGACCGCTACTCCCACTCGATGGTGCCGGGAGGCTTGCTCGTGATGTCGTAGGCCACTCGGTTGATGCCGTCGACCTCGTTGATGATGCGGTTGCTCATCTTGGCGAGCAGGTCGTGGGGCAGGCGCGCCCAGTCCGCCGTCATCGCGTCCGCCGAGGCGACCGCGCGGATGATGATGGGGTTCTCGTAGGTGCGCTCGTCGCCCATGACACCGACGGACTTGATGTCCGGCAGCACCGCGAAGTACTGCCACACGCCGCGCTCGGTGTCCCAGGCGCTGATCTCCTCACGCACGATGGCGTCGGCGAAGCGAAGCTTCTCGAGCTTCTCGTGCGTGATGTCGCCGATGATGCGGACAGCGAGGCCGGGGCCCGGGAAGGGCTGGCGGTGCACGATCTCATCGGGCAGGCCGAGCTCGGAACCTACGGCGCGGACCTCGTCCTTGAAGAGCGCCTTGAGTGGCTCGATGAGGTCGAAGTGCACGCCCTCGGGGAACGGGATCAGGTTGTGGTGGCTCTTGATCTTGGCGGCTGTCTTGTTGCCGGACTCGATGACGTCCGGATACAGCGTGCCCTGCGCGAGGAAACGAACACCCTCGAGCTTGGTCGCCTCGTCGAAGAAGACCTTCCAGAACTCCTCGCCGATGATGGTGCGCTTGCGCTCGGGGTCGCTGACGTCTGCGAGCAGGTCGAGATAGCGGTTCTCGGCGTCGACGTGCACGAGGTTGATCTTGAACTGGTCGCGGAACGTGCGCACGACCTGCTCGGCCTCGTCGAGGCGCATCATGCCGTGGTCGACGAAGACGCAGGTCAGCTGATCGCCGATCGCGCGGTGCAGCAGCGCCGCGACGACGCTCGAGTCGACGCCGCCGGAGAGGCCGCAGATGACCTTGGCGTCGCCGACCATCGCGCGGATGGTGTCGACCGCGTCGTCGATGATGTTGACCATCGTCCACATCGCCGGGATGCCTGCGATGTCGTGGAGGAAGCGGCGGATGATGTCCTGGCCGTACTCGGTGTGCGCGACCTCGGGGTGGAACTGCGTCGCGTAGAGCTTGCGCGCGGAATCCTCCATGGCGGCCACGGCGGTCGTGCCGGTGCGCGCGATGACCGTGAAGCCGGTCGGCACGGTACCCACGCTGTCGCGGTGGCTCATCCACACCTGGCTGGTTTCCGGCACGCCCTCGAGAAGCCGGCAGGATGGCTCGGTCACGGTCAGCTCGGCGAATCCGTACTCACCGATGTCGGTCTTGGGGATGTCCCCGCCCAGCTGCAGCGCCATCTCCTGGATGCCGTAGCAAAAGCCCAGGATCGGGATCCCCAGCTCGAGCACGGCCGGGTCCATGTGCGGCGCGCCCTCGGCGTACACGCTAGCGGGACCGCCCGAGAGGATGATCGCGGCCGGCGCGCGGCGCGAGACCTCCTCGGCGGAGATGTCGAACGGGACGATCTCCGAGTAGACCCGGGCCTCGCGGACGCGACGCGCGATGAGCTGCGCGTACTGCGCCCCGAAGTCGAGGACGAAGACGGTCGGCTGGCTGTCGTGCTGCGTTGCGGGCACTAGCGGCCCATCCCTACACCCTGCGACTGCTGCAGGGTCTTGCCCTCGGTCTGGAGCGACGGGGCGATCATGACCTCGGCCTTTTGGAAGGTCTTGAGGTTCTCGTAGCCGGTGGTCGCCATCGAGGTGCGCAGGCCGCCGAGCAGGTTCAGGGTGCCGTCGTTCTGGTGCGCCGGGCCGAGGAGGATCTCCTCAAGCGTGCCGGCGACGCCGCCACGGACGCGCGTGCCGCGGGGCAGATCCGGGTGGAAGGTCGCCATGCCCCAGTGGTAGCCGCGGCCGGGGGCCTCGGCGGCACGTGCGAGCGGCGAGCCGATCATGATGGCGTCGGCGCCACAGGCGATGGCCTTGGCGAGGTCGCCACCGGTGCGCATGCCGCCGTCTGCGATGACGTGGGCGTAGCGGCCGGTCTCTTCGAGGTAGCGGGTGCGAGCGGCGGCTGCGTCGGCGATCGCGGTGGCCTGCGGCACGCCGATGCCGAGCACGCGACGCGAGGTGCAGGCGTGGCCGGGGCCGACGCCCACAAGCACGCCGACGGCGCCTGAGCGCATCAGGTGCAGGGCGCCCTGGTAGCTGCAGCAGCCACCGATGATGCAGGGGATGTCGAGTGACTCGACGAAGGCATTCAGGTCGAGCGGCTTGTCGAACGTCGAGACGTGCTCGGCCGAGACAACGGTGCCCTGGATGACGAGGAGGTCGAGTCCGCCGTCGAGCGCGGCCTGCAGGTAACGCTCGCAGTTCTGCGGGGTGAGCGACGCGGCGGCCAGAACGCCACCGTCCTTGATCTCACGCACGCGCTTGGTGATGAGCTCCGGCTTGATCGGCTCCTTGTAGATCTCCTGCATGTTCACGGTCGCGCACTCGTTGTCGAACGAGGCGATCGCGTCGAGGTGCTCGGAGGGATCCTCGTAGCGGGTCTGGATACCCTCGAGGTTCAGGACCGCCAGACCGCCCATCTTGCCCAGCGCGATGGCGAACTTGGGATCGACCACGCCGTCCATCGCCGAGGCGAGGATGGGCAGAGGGAAGCTGTAGTCACGGCCGCGGAAGTTGAAGTTCCATGCGATATCGACGTCGCGAGGATCGCGCGTGCGGCGCGAGGGAACGATGGCGATATCGTCGAAGCCGTACGCCTGCCGTGCTGTCTTTCCGCGTCCGATCTCAATCTCCATGCTGGTGCAGCCTCCTCGTTGCTCAAAGCCCAGACGGGCACTTGTGACACTGATGCGGTGCTCGGATACGACGAGACCAGGCACACTTCCCGCCGAGAGAATCGAGCGGCGATGCCTGGTCCGATGAATGCTGCGAGCCTCGCCCCGGTTGGCCGCCACGCGGCAGGCTGACCCGGTTCAGACAGTTTAGACCAGCGAGGCGCGTTCGTGAACCGCCGTTGACCCGTATCTATGGGCTTTTTGCCCGATGATCCGCCCGGCTACGCAGGCCACGCGGTGAGCACGACAGCCACGAGCGCCAGCACAATCCCGACTCGCTGCCATCCGCGCAGCCGTTCGTGCAGGATGTAGCGCGCCAGAATCACGGTCACCACCGGATACAGCGCGCCAAGTACCGAGGCAATCGCGAGCGGCCCGATGCGCAGCGCCGTCACCTGCACAGCGTTGGCGGCGGCGTCGGTCAGCCCCGTCGCGATCACCATCCCACGCACGTTCGGCTCAGACAGGGGCCGCAGCCCGCGCGCCAGCGCGATCGAGCCCAGCACGATGATGGCCGTAAGCCGCGAGATCACCAGCGGCACGAACGACGCCGACGCCGGCGTCTGCGAGAACGCGAGAATCGCGCCCGAGAACCCGATGCCCGAGAGGACCGCGAACACGAGCGCTGCACGCGAGTTGGTGCCGGCGCCCTCCTCGGGCTCATCGGTGAGGCTCACGACGACGACCGCGACCAGCGCGAGCGCCACGCCAGCGGCACCGACAGCGCTCAGTCGTTCACCGCGGAAGATGCCGACCGCAGCCGGAATGGCCGCGGACAGCGAAGCAGTGATGGGCGCCACGACGCTCATGCGCCCAGCCGCAAGCCCGGCGTACAAGCACAGCACGCCGGTGCCGCCTGACAATCCCGCCGCGACTCCCCACAGCAGCACGGGGTCGGTCCAGCTCTCCGGCGGAAGAATCAGCGACACCACGAGCAGCGCGACAAATCCGACCAACTGCCCACCCACGGTCACCGAGAGCGCGGCCGCGCGACGACTCGCCATCCCCCCGAGGAAGTCCGCGACTCCGTAGAGCGCAGCTCCCAGCGTGGCGATGATCGCCGTCAGCATGACGGGAGTACCCGCTGCCTACACATTGAACTTGAGGTGGTTAGTATTGGCATACGCACTTCGACACCGTCCAACAGGTCAAGGGGCCAGCGTGACTTGTATATGGCAGCGCATCTACTTCAGCAGATTGCGGAAGCTCGTCTCTTGGGTCGTCGGCACCACAGAGGTCCCACCGATCACCCAGCCATTCATGATGACCTCGCTGTTGCCAGTGATGAACGCCTTGGAGGTTGTCTGGATGGCACTCCCTGAATCGGTGAACAGCATCATGCCTCCCTTCTTGCCAAGAAGCGCTCCACCGGTAAGTGCGTCGGGAAGCTTCGAGGCAATCGCCGTGTCAGCTCGACTCGTCCATCTGCGATTAATGGAGGCGAATGTGGCAATCTGGGTGGCCGCCGTGTAGCGGTTCGAGCTTGTCGTCAGGCGGGTCGCTCCCTTGGCCGGGGTACTTCCAACGTATGTCACCGAGGAAGCCACATAGCGTGGCTTGTCCTCCAGCGATGCGGAACTAAGTACAGTGTTGACCGAGGTCGGGATGCTCCCCTTCTTAACCGAGAGCATCGGCATCGTCTGAGCGTAGGCGATCGGTGACGCGGCCAAGGCGTCGTAGAATGCCGCCGGATTGTCGCCTGCGATCAGGATGACACCGGTGACGGCTGCGGCGCCCTTGACGTCGACGATGCGGGTCGCCATGAGGGCGGAAGTCTCGTAGCGATCACGACCGGCAAAGCGGTCCTTGGTCTGGCTGACGCCCGGAATCTTCTTGATCTCGTTCCAACGAGCGTCCGGCACAACAGACGTGCCACCGACGAGGTGGATCTTCACCCCTGGGTTCTTCTTGGCGATCTCAGTGATGACTGTCTTGGTCGCCGAGGGGACCTTGGCGAGCTGAACCACTAGCACCGGCGCGTCGTAGGCACCTGCGAGTCCAGCGGCGCTGAGTGGATCGGACTCTTTGCCCGGCTCACCGTTGGCGATGATGATGTGCTTCACTGCGCTCCAGGCCAGTTTCCCAGTAGGGTCCCAGCCCTTGCGGGCGAGTGCGGCGGCGGTACCGTAGCGGTCGGAGCCATATGCGCGAGTGACGGGGCGCACGATGTGCTCGAATGTGGCCTTCACTGATATGTCCGACTGCACGTTCGCATCACTGCGCGGATTGGCGATGGACCCGTCGGACCACTTCACGAAACGATAGCCGTTTGACGGAATCGCTAGAACGGGAGCACCGTCCTGCCCGTAACCAACTGTCTGTGCAACTAATCCGTCGAGCGAGCCTCCTGCCCCCGACTCGTACCTCAACTCGCGACCGCGCAGTCTGAATATAGAGATGCCGTTCTGATCACGCACGTAGACGCATCCGTCCGGCCCTATGTCAATGCATGTCGGTTGTTCGAGGAACCCCGCCTGAGTTCCGTATCCGCCAAAGACTGAATCGGGCGCAAGGTTCTCTGAATACACCCGGACGACGTGCTGCGCATAGTCAGAAACTAGCACGCGCTTGGTCGTCGGGTCGTAGATAATTCCGACGGGAGCGGCACCGCTAGGCAGCGTGATCCCTCCCCCATATAGGTACTCGGAACCCGCTGGCTCCCACACTGACAGAGCGCCTGCGGCCCCATGGGCGAGATACACGCGTTTCTCGGGCGAAGCCGCAATATCGTCGGGAATCGCACCCTGCGGGTAATCCATAGTGCTTCCACCTGCAGGCGTCACGATGAAAGCTGAGCCGCCCATACTCGGTCCACGATACACGTAATACGTCGCAAGAATCGCATCCCACGGTGCAGCCTTAAACGCGTGGTAACTACGCTGACCGGTCGAATAAGCGTCCTTCGTGTCGAGCAACACACCGCTGCTCGAGTATGTGTAGTAGTAGCCTTGATAGCGCACGTAGATGCCGCCCTGCTTGTTGGCGGTCCAGTCGGAACCCCCATAGAACTCCGTGGGGAGCAGCACCGACCCAATCTCATTTCCGAGCGTATCAAATGTACGAATCCGATACTGAATGTAGTTCACACCGTACGAGTTTGTCCCGGCCAGAGTATCGGCAATCATTATGGACCCTGCGTCAGTGACCACGAACCGATTGCTACTGCCGCCCAGGGCGAGTCGCCTTTCCAGGACATACTCCGACGCATGAGCAACACCCGGAAGCCAAGCAGAATGAACTGCAATTAAGACTGCGACGCATCCAACGATGCCCCATATGGACTTGCGTCTTACGAACAACCATGCGCCCATTCACTTCTCCTCAGCATCACAGACCACTGACATGGAGATGCCGCATCTCCATGTTTGCGTAGCTAGCGACTACGTCATCCAAAACGGAACACACACCTGCCCGGAAGAGTCTTGTTCGCTCTACCGAAGTTGCCACACGTTGGCGGAATCCACGGAGGCTTTGCCGCTATCAGAAGCCCCGGACTCCAACTCAGCCTTCTGCAACATCTGTCGGAATATTGGAAGTAGCTCCACCAAACAGTCCTTGACCCGAATGAGATCCATCCGGCCCGCTTTGCCGCGATGCGCGATGTTCGACCTGACCTGATAGTAATATTCGATTGATTTGCTCGGATTCATAGCATCGAGAGTGCTCTTGTCGCCCGGCTTGTCCGCACGATACACACTTCGCCGTTCAGTTACACGCTGCTGAAGCCCTGCAGCGAATGCCGGCTCCTCCGCGATTCGGTCAATCTTGGCCATCACCTGGGCACCTAAGTGGTATCTAAGCGACGAGTACCTCTCAATGGAAGACCACAGGAGCATGTAAGCCATCTGCAGCCGAAACATCCTGATGAGGTCATCTTCCTGCTCTGAATCGTCATCGATTGTCTGTTGGACCAAGTCCAGAGCGGTTTTGAACATCGGGTCGGTCCAACTGTCCCATGGTGTTTCCTCCTCGAACCCAGCCTCAGCCATCGAGCCTCCGCCCTTGTGAGGCTGCTTGCCGACAAGAACGTTAGCGAGCCCGCCTCCCACCTGCAGCGGCCTCCAGAAGTACTGGTGCTGCGGCTCCATCTTAGAGATGCGTTCATAGGCTTCGCCTTCAAGCCCATTTTTGAACCAAAGAAGGCGACCCTCCACCTTGCCTCTCTCTGATTGGTCAAGAATAGGTAGCCCGTCCCGTAACCGGAGAATGCCCGATACGTAGGTCGGACCAGAGACTTTGCACACGAATTCCTTGAGCTGGAGAAAGCCCATCTGTCCAGGGCGGAACAAACCGTACGAAAAGAACGGAAGGTCTACCTCATCGGGTGCTCTCATGGTCATCTTCATAGGTCACGATTCAAGGCGTCGACAATACCGCGTGTACACACCGACCCCTTGAGCCTGCTCGAGTGATTCTCGAATCCCCAAAGTGCAGCGTGGCCGAGACCGTCTACCCCCATGGATCCGCCATGGTCGCCGACACAGCCGATACGCGAGAATCCCGCCACCGATCCCCCTCCAGACTGCGGCCCCTAGCCAAGTAGCTCCTGCATGCATACTGTCCCCGTTACCCGAACGCGCACCATGCAGCATCTTCTCCTGCTGATTCCCACAATACAGTACCTCTGGGACGGGGATAGCGCACCTCAAGTTGTAGCTAAGCAGTTAGGCGCACACATTAACGCCCACTTGTGTGTCGCCGGCGCTGGCTGACTCAGTGGCATCGGAGCCGACTTGCCCCTAGGTAGCAGTGCAACTGCACCCTCCCTCCATGCTCAGCTAACGCGCAGAATGTATCATGATGCGGCAGTCATCCAATCCCATTTGAGCAGGAGTTCCGGCGCATCTGGCTGGCAAAATCCGACTCATTCACCCGCGTAAACGCTGGTCCGATTCACACTCTTCTACACATTGAACTTGAAGTGGACCACGTCGCCGTCGGCCATGACGTACTCCTTGCCTTCGAGACGCATCTTGCCCGCCTCTTTCGCACCCTTCTCACCGCCGAGTGCCACATAGTCCTCATACCCGATGACCTCGGCCTTGATGAAGCCGCGTTCGAAATCGGTGTGGATGACGCCGGCCGCCTGCGGTGCTTTCGCGCCGACCGGAACCGTCCAGGCACGAACCTCCTGCACGCCAGCGGTGAAGTAGCTCTGAAGTCCCAGCAGGCGGTACGCCTCGCGGATCAGCGCGTTCAGGCCCGGCTCAGCCAGGCCCAGATCCGTCAGATACTCCGCGGCCTCCTCGGCATCGAGCTCGGCGAGATCGGCTTCGACCTTGGCGCAGATCGGAATCGGCACGACGCCGTCGATCGCGTCGTGCGCCTCGGCGACCTGGGACTCGTCGACGTTGGCGACGTAGAGCATCGGCTTCATGGTGAGCAGATGCAGGTCGGCGATGAGCGCACGCTCCTCAGGCGTCATCTCCATCTTGGAGGCACGGTGGCCCTGGTCCATCCACTCCTGAAGGCGGTTCATGACGGCGATCTTGGCCGGCACGCTCTTGTCGCGCTTGGCCTCCTTCTCGAGCCGCGGCAGTGCGCGCTCGATGGTGCCCAGGTCCGCGAGCACCAGCTCCGTGCGGATCGTCTCGACGTCGCTCTCCGGGTTCACGCGGCCTTCAACGTGGATGACGTTCTCGTCCGAGAAGTACCGCACGACCTCGGCTATGGCGTCGCACTCGCGGATGTTGGCGAGGAACTGGTTGCCCAGGCCCTCCCCCACGCTCGCGCCTTTCACGAGCCCGGCGACGTCGACGAACTCGACCACGGCCGGCAGGATGCGGTTCGGGTTGGCGATCTTGGCCAGCTCGGCGAGACGCGAATCCGGCACGGTGACGAGGCCCACGTTCGGCTCGATGGTGGCAAACGGATAGTTCGCAGCAACGGGACTGCCCGACGCGTCGAGAGCCTTGCTGGTCAGAGCGGTGAACAGCGTGGACTTGCCCACGTTGGGCAGGCCGACGATCGCGAGTGAGAGTCCCACTGACTAACTCCTTCATAACGAGCCTCACGGGGCGCGGTTCGCCCCGAATGCATGCGGTATAGTACCATCCATGAGCAGCCAGCCCACGATAGCCGTCGTGCACGCCTCGATCGGCTCCGGGCATCGCATCGCCGCCGAGTCCATCGCGGCCGAACTCCGGATCCTTCGTCCTGACGCCCGCGTCGAGGTTCTCGACATTCTGGACTTCGGCATCGCGCGCATCTCCGGCAACACCGCCACCACTGCCTTCACCGGCCCCACCGCGCCGCTCTATGACGCGCTCTGGGGCTCGGCACCCATCGGGGCGGCGGCCATGGTGATCTCGCGGCCGCTCCTCGGCCTACTCTACTCCGCTTTCACGCGCTGGATCGCCGAGAACCGCCCTTCCGTCATCGTCGCGACTCACGCGCTCGCCGCCAACCTCGCTGTCCGAGCAACCCGCGGCGGTCGTCTCGGCGGGCCTGCGGTGGTCGCGTGTGCCACCGACTTCGGGCTGCACGGCTTCTGGCCACGTCACGGTCTGGCCCGGTTCTGTGTCGCCGACGAGGCCGAAGCCACGGAACTCGTGCGGCGTGGCACCGAGGAGTCAGACGTCCGCGTGACCGGTATCCCGGTGCGAGCGCAGTTCGAGAAACAGATCGACCGAGACGAGTCGCGCAGTCGGTTGGGTCTGCCGCCGGATCACCGAGTGGTCCTGGCGCTCGCGGGCGCGACGCAGCCGGGTCCCTACGAGCGGTTCAAGGAGTCGCTCGCCGTATCGCTCACGTTGATCGCCTCGATCCCCAACACCAGCATCGCCGTCGTCACCGGTCGTGATGAGACGTACGCCGCCGATCTGCGGGCGCGAGTCTCCGGATTCGGTGCCACCACGGTGCGCGTACTCGGCTACGTCGAGCATATGGCCGAGGTCATGGCCGCGGCAGACGTCGCAGTCTGCAAACCCGGTGGCCTCGTGACCGCCGAGTGCGTGGCAATGCGTCTGCCGATGGTGCTCATCGGCCCAGCTTCAGGTCAGGAGCGCGCTAATGTCGAGGCCCTGACTGCCGCCGGCGCCGCAACCTACGACGCCGATCCCCGGCGCATGGCGGAGTTCGTGCGCAAGGCGCTGGCGCGACCCGGTCAGCTGGCGCGCAGCAAGGAAGTCATCACCGGACTCGCCCGACCGCATGCTGCACGCACAGTCGCAACCGTGATCGAGGATCTGCTCGGCTGAGTTCAGGCGTGTTCTCTAGTCCCGGGGCCAGAACCATACCAATACGAACAGCGACAACACGAACACGGTGATGGTGTTGATCCACAGCGTGGGCATCCCGATGTCGAGTCCGATCCGCACCGCTGCGCCTCCACCCCAGTTCGGCAACAAGAAAGCGACGAACAACAAGGACAGCCCCGCAAGCTGTGGGCCGATCGTGCGATCGAACTTGCCCGGAACCACTCGGGGGGCCACAGACGCGATCACAGCGGCGACTGTGGAACACATGGCGAACCCGACCATCGGCGCCGTCCACATCAGAACGCTACCTCGCAGACCCCACATCGGAATCGCGGCGCTTTCCAAGGGCGCCCACGACTGAGCCAGCGGCAGCACGAGGAGTTGCGTGATGAGCGACACCCCCGGAGCGATCAATCCAAGCACTGCGCGCCTGTTGGCGTTGGCATACTCCGCCGCCTTCACCACTCCGCTCAAGAGATAGATCTCAGGGACCAACCAGACCAATGCCAGCGAGAGATCGCTCGCGATACTGCCGATGACCTGCGTCGCATAGAGTGTCAGCAGCCACGGATAGCTGAGTATGAACAGCGGGCCGAGGAGAACCGCGAACAGCGAGGATCCACGCGCAAGCGAGCGCAGAATCCCGAGAACCGATACCTCGGCTGCGGCATAGCTGGCCGCTCGATCGGACACGCCCGACGAGGCCGTACCGTGTGCACTGTGGACGATCGATCGTCCACACAGTCTGCACGATTCGTCGCCGGGCGTGGTCCAAGAGCCGCAGTACGGACACGCATGTGAATCGCCCAAGAATCCCCTCCTCCTTTTGCGGCGCCCCCGCGCCGAAGGCCTGCCGGTTCCTGCGCAGGCGTCTACAGATGCCATCAATCGCTCAAACGCGCGGAAACATCACGCACCTTGTGTATATCGGCACGTTCACCGGCAAGACAAGAGAGGGACCCGGCGAATTCGCCGAGCCCCTCTCCGGAAGATCGTAGCGTGCGCGTGAGCGCAGCCTACATCATGCCGCCCATACCACCCATGCCGGCCATGGCAGCGGCAGCGCCGCCATCGTCCTTGGCAGGGATGTCGTTGACAGCAGCCTCGGTGATGAGGATCAGAGCCGCGATCGAAGCTGCGTTCTGCAGCGCCGAGCGGGTGACCTTGACCGGGTCGATGACGCCCATCTTGAGCATGTCACCGTACTCGCCGGTGGCGGAGTTCAGACCCTCGCCGGCCGGAAGCGTCTTGACCTTCTCGACCACGACTGAGCCCTCGAAGCCTGCGTTGGCGGCGATGGTCTTCATCGGAGCGACGAGCGCCTTGCGGATGATGTTGATGCCGATCATCTCGTCGGGCTCGGAGGCCTTCACCTTGTCGAGCGCAGGAAGCGCGTCGACGAGCGCCACGCCACCGCCGGCGACGATGCCCTCTTCGACAGCCGCGCGAGTCGCCTGAAGCGCGTCCTCGATGCGGTGCTTCTTCTCCTTGAGCTCGGTCTCGGTCGCCGCGCCCACCTTGATGACGGCGACGCCGCCGGAGAGCTTGGCCAGACGCTCCTGGAGCTTCTCCTTGTCGAAGTCGGAGTCGGAGTTCTCGATCTCGGACTTGAGCTGGTTGACGCGGGCCTTGATGGCGTCCTCGTCACCCGCACCGTCGATGATCGTGGTGGAGTCCTTGGTGATCTTGACGGTCTTGGCGCGACCGAGCATGTCCAGCGTCACGTTCTCGAGCTTGTAGCCGAGTTCCTCCATGACGGCCTGGCCGCCGGTGACCACGGCGATGTCCTCGAGCATGCGCTTGCGGCGATCGCCGAAGCCGGGAGCCTTGACCGCGATGCAGGTGAAGGTGCCGCGGAGCTTGTTGACGATGAGCGTGGCGAGAGCCTCACCCTCGACGTCCTCGGCGATGACGAGGAGCTGCTTGCCGGCCTGCATGACTTTCTCGAGCACGGGCAGCAGGTCCTGGATGTTGCTGATCTTCTGGTTGACGATGAGGATCAGCGGGTCGTTGAGCACGGCCTCCATGCGATCGGGGTCCGTGACCATGTACATCGAGACGTAGCCCTTGTCGAACTGCATGCCCTCGACGGTGTCGATGTCGATGCCGAACGTCTGGCTCTCCTCGACGGTGATGACGCCGTCCTTGCCGACGACGTCCATGGCGTCGGCGATCTTGGCGCCGATCTCATCGTCAGCGGCCGAGATGGCGCCGACGTGAGCGATCTCGTCCTTGCCGCCGATGTCCTTGGCGTTGACCTTGATCTGCGCGACGACGGCCTCGACGGCCTTCTCGATGCCGCGACGGATGGCGAGCGGGTTGGCACCGGCCGAGACGTTGCGCAGGCCCTCGGTCACGATGACCTGGGCGAGCAGCGTTGCGGTGGTGGTACCGTCACCGGCGACGTCGTTGGTCTTGACGGCGACTTCCTTGACGAGCTGGGCGCCCATGTTCTCGAGCGGGTCGTCGAGCTCGATCTCCTTGGCGATGGTGACGCCGTCGTTGGTGATCGTGGGTGCGCCGAACTTCTTCTCGAGTACTACGTAACGGCCTTTCGGGCCGAGCGTTACCTTGACGGCGTCGGCGAGCTTGTTGACGCCGGCGGCCAGACCATGACGAGCTTCCTCGTCGAAACGGATCTCCTTAGCCATTCCAGGAATCCCCTTTCGTGTTCATTCGGTGGTACGGACGGTTAGCAACGTGCAAACGCGGCGATTAGCCTTCGACGACTGCGTAGATGTCGTCGTTGCGCAGGATGAGGAACTCCTCGCCATCGACCTTGACGTCGGTCGCCCCGTACTTGCTTTGGACGACGGTGTCGCCCCCTTTGACGCCGAGTGCGATGCGCTTCCGCCCGTCCTCGTCCAACTTACCGTTCCCAACGGCCACTACGTCCCCCCAGTGGGCCCTCCCCTTTCGTTGT
>CAYMAN010000002.1:0-121255 GCA_964388455.1 uncultured Eubacteriales bacterium | reverse complement strand
ACGTGCACCGCCTCTTCGACGTGGGAGTCGCCGGCGTGCACCGCCTGCTCGACAACGCCGAGCTGCTGCGCTCCGCCCGCGTCGTGATCGCGGTCGCCGGCATGGAGGGCGCGCTGCCGTCCGTGGTCGCCGGCTTGGTGGACGTGCCGGTGGTCGCCGTCCCCACCAGCATCGGCTACGGCGCCAACCTCGGTGGCATCGCGGCGCTGCTCACCATGCTCAACTCCTGCGCCGGCGGCATCGGCGTCGTGAACATCGACAACGGCTTTGGCGCCGGCCTGCTCGCCTCCCGCGTGAACCGTCCGCGCTGGGCGGCCGAGATCTCCGCCGCCGGCACCGGCAGCGGCTCCGGCTCCGGCTCCGGCACCGCCGAGCAGGATGCGCGATGATCGGCTACCTCGACTGCTCCACCGGCGTCTCCGGCGACAAGTTCCTCGGCGCGCTGCTCGATGCGGGCACTCAGTCCGGCGACTTCACCGCCAGTGACCTGCGCGCCATCGTCGCTCGACTCGCGCCCGAGGCCGTCGTCGACATCGAGCGAGTCGTCTCTCGCGGCGTCACCGCCACCGGCGTCCGCGTCACCGCAGCTCCCAATGTCGAGCCCCACTCGCGCACCTGGGGCGACATCCGCACGCTCATCGAGGCCGCTGAGCTCCCCTCGCCCGTGCGCGCCACCTCGCTCGCCGCCTTCGAAGCGCTCGCCGTCGCAGAGGCCGGCGTCCACGGCACCGATGTCGACCGCGTGCACTTCCACGAGGTCGGCGCCATCGACTCCATCGTCGACATGGTCGGCGTGTGTGCCGGCGTACACGCGCTTGGCATCGATCGGCTGGTGGTCTCGGCGGTGGCTGTGGGCTCCGGCACGGTCGAGACCTCGCACGGCACGCTCGCCGTGCCCGCGCCCGCCACGGCGGCTCTGCTCATCGGCGTGCCGATCCTCGCCGGCCCGGCGAAGGGCGAGCTCACCACGCCCACCGGCGCCGCGCTGCTCTGCGCCCTCGCCGACGAGTTCGGCCCGCTCCCATCTCTCACCGTGGAGCGCATCGGAACCGGCGCGGGCACGCGAGACATCGGCTGCCCCAACGTCTGCCGACTGAGCCTCGGCACCTCCGCCGAGTCCGACGCGGCCGCCATCGAGCCCGCAACCGGTCTCAAGCAGGAGGCCGTCACCATCCTCGAGACCAACATCGACCATCTCTCCGCCGAGGAACTCGCCTTCGCCGCCGAGGAGCTGCTCGTCGCCGGCGCACTGGACGTCTGGCAGACCCCCATCGTGATGAAGAAGGGTCGGCTCGCGGTCACGCTCTCCGCGCTCGTCGACGAGTCCTCGGCCGCACCGATGGTCGCCCGAATCATGGCGCTCACGGGAACGCTGGGCGTGCGCGTATCGCACCAGCACAGGCTTGTTGCACCGCGCGAGGTCGTGACCGTCGACACTCCGTGGGGACCCGTGAGCGCCAAGGTAGGCTCTGGCCGCGCACGCCCTGAGCACGAAGAAGTCGCCCGCATCACCCGCGAGACCGGGCAGGAGTACCATAAGGTCGTACGTGAGATAGCACGGCTCGCAGCGGATCAGGAGTTGACCTAGGTCAAAGCGACAGCTCAGTCTCGCTGCATACTGGACTCAACACCGCCCCGCACTGCATCGTTCCTGGAGGAACTGTGAAGCGTCTTCTCGACCATCTGCGCGACCCCGCCTTCCGCCCACGCCTCATCATCTGGCTCGGCGTGGCGTCCATCATGTTCGTCCTGCTGTGGGCGTTCGGTCTCATCGGCACGTCGTTCTCGTGGTTCTGCGAGGAGCCATGTCACATCGTCCACGCTGACAACACCAAGGCGTACTACGCGAGCACGCACTCCAAGGTCTCCTGTATCGCATGTCACGAGCCCGTCAACGCGAACCCTGCCGTCTTCACCGCCATGAAGATCTACGTGCTCCCCGACCTCTGGGAGACGCTCACAAAGACGTTCGACCTCCCGATGAACCCCTACAACGAAGTCGCTCTCGCCATGCCCTCCAAGCAGTGCACACAGTGCCACTACCTGGGCACGACCAAGATCAATCCCTCAGCCGGCATGAAGATCGATCACGACATCCACGCCGAGAACGACATCACGTGCACGATGTGTCACAACCGCGTTGCCCACAACGACGATGACGTGGAGTACACGCTCCCGGGCGACACCAAGCACGAGAACTGGATGACGATGGACGGCTGCTTCCGGTGCCACAGCCAGGCCCCGGATGCCAAGGCGCCGGGCGCATGCTCGGCATGCCACACCCCGGAGTATGAGCTCGTCCCGGCATCGCACAAAGCGACCGGCTGGTACGCGAAGTACGGCGAGTCCGGTGGTCACGCCGCTGCGGCCAAGGCCGAGTCCGAATCCGTAGCCGCCGCCCCCGTCCACACCGAGGAGTCTGAGGCGGAAGAGTCGAAGGACGCCGAGCCCACACTCCCGCCTGCAGCAGCGATCAACTCGTGCTACACCTGCCACAAACAGTCATTCTGCACCGACTGCCATGGCGGGCTGGCCCTGCCGCATCCCAAGGAGTTCACGGAGAACCACGGCAAGGCCGGCTACGCGAGCCCCGAGCTGTGCGGTTCCTGTCACGCCCGCAGCGCCGCGGAAGCCAAGGCTGCCGGATTCTGCAACGCCTGTCACCACCCCTCAAGTAAGCCCGGGAAGCCGTGGCTGCTGAGCCATCCGCAGACCGTCAGAGCCGACGGCGCCACTGAATGCTTCAAATGCCACACGGAGCAGCAGTGCTCGTACTGCCACGTGAACGGCACTGCGGCCGGAAGGCCCGCGCTCGAGTCAACGTTCGAGAAGTAGCGGGGCCGTTCGCTCTGCACACGCGAATCCCAGAACGCAAAACGACCCGCGAGTGGGGAAACTCGCGGGTCCCGCGGCTGACAGTATTTGTCTGGCGCCCGCAGCCGTAGTGGATTCGGCGCCTGGGACCCTTCTTCGGCGTTTCACCAGGCCCCATAGCTACTCTTTCGGCATGCCAACACCCTGAGATAAGGGGCAACTCGTCCTGTTTCTGTGACCTACGTCACGAACCAAAGCCCCTCGTCACAACGCAGGAACCCTTCGGTCTCCAACGCCTCCAGAATCCCGTCTGCGACGGCCGAATCGGGGGCCTCTCGACCCGCCGCCTTCTCTGCCTGTGCGAGACCGACAACGTGAGACTCTGTCGGTTCACCGGGCGACGCCATCACTGATCGCAGGAGCCACGCGCGCTTCTGACGCACGCTGCCGGCAAACGCCGATTGCCTGATGTGATGCGAGCTCCGCCGAGAAGGATTGGGCACCGTTCGCTTCAGGTGCGCCCCGTAATCGAGCAGCGCGTAGTACCACTCGCGGGGTGCGATTCCCCGGCGGCCGGCCACCTCCAACGCGTCAACGAGGAGTGGCACGATCTCCCTGTCGGCGACCCCGTCGCGGTCCGCGAACAGCTCGTGCAACACCACGGTGCGCACGTTCGTCTCGAGATAGACGCCCGGCAGGTCGAACGCGAATGCGCGAATCCCCGATGCCGTCGCGGGCCCGATGCCGGGAAGCGCCCGGAGCGCGAGTTCGTCGGACGGTAGCGTCGCGGGCGCGGGTGCGGTTGCGGCCACGACCTGCTCGGCGGTGCGCTTGAGCGCGATCGCACGGCGGTTGTAACCGAGTCCCTGCCAGGCTCGCAGCACGGCCTCGAGCGGGGCGGCTGCGAGGGCGTCGAGCGTGGGGAAATCCGCGAGCCAGTCCTCGTAGCGCACGAGAACGCGCGCGACCTGGGTCTGCTGCAGCATGATCTCGCTCACCAGGATGGCGTATGGGTCACGAGTACGCCGCCACGGAAGATCGCGATACAGTCCACGGCCCTGCTCGGCGACGATGGTGACGAAGGCGCCGAGGCGCTCAGCCTCGATCGTCACCCGGGGCCTCTCCCACGACGACGGGTTCGTGCCCACTCGGCTGCACGGCCTCCTGGGCGAGGATCTCCGTGCCGATCTCAGATGCGCTGTCGAGGTGCGGTTTGCCGGATAGCGGGACCTCTCGGACGAACCACATCGCGATGAACGCGCCGACCATGATCACGAAGCCGACGAGGAACGCCTCGGCGATGCCGGAAGCGAGAGCCAGCTTGACGTCGACGAAGAACGGCTCCAGCAACGACTGAGCGGCCGCAGGGATCCGCTTGGCGATCGCTTCGAGTGCCCCGGCGTTGAGGAGTTTTGACGGCTCGGCGGTCAGCTTGCTGAGCAGCGGTGTCGCATCGCCGAACTTCGCCGCATCGCGTGCGACCAGCATCGTCAGCTCACGTGCGAACGCCGCATTCATGACGCCGCCCAACAGCGCAACGCCCACGGTACCGCCGATCGAGCGGAAGAACTGCAGCGCACCCGTGACCTCACCGATACGCGTCGGGAACTGCGACTGCAGCGAGATCGTGAACAGCGGCATGGTGATGCCCACCCCCGCGCCGACCGCGACCATCGCGATCACGACTTCAAGGTTGGTGGTGGCGACGGTCAGTTGCGTGAGCAGGAACATCCCAATCGATGCCAGCGCCATACCGATCAGCCCGAACACCTTGTAGCGACCGGTCCGCGCGATGGCCTGCCCCGTAAGCACCGAGGCGAACACCATGCCCAGCATCAGCGGCATCAGCAGCGCTCCGGTACTCGACGCCGTGCGTCCCTGGACCAGCTGCATGAACAATGGCAGGAACATGATGGACCCGAACATGCCCACGCCCGATAAGAACAGCACCGTCATACTCGCCGAGAACCCGCGGTCCTTGAAGAGTCGGACGTCGAGGATCGGCTCGGAAGCCTTCAGCTCGCGCAGAACGAACACGCCCAGCGCGACCAGCGCCGCCGCGAACAGGCCGATGATGGTCGCCGAGCCCCACTCGTACTGCGAACCGCCCCAGTTCAGTGCGAGCAGAAGCGGCACGAGTCCGACGGTGAGCGCCACAGCACCCCACCAGTCGACACGGTGCTGCTGACCGGTCTCGGGCTTGGGCATCGCCACTGCGAGCACCGCGAGCGCGAGCACACCGATCGGCAGGTTGATGTAGAAGATCCAGCGCCACGAGGCGACATCGGTGAGCCAGCCTCCCAACATCGGTCCCGCCACAGACGCGAGCCCGAACACCGCGCCCATGAGCCCCTGGTAGCGCGCACGCTCTCTCGGCTCGAAGAGGTCGCCGATGATAGCCATTCCGTTCGCCATCATCATGCCGCCACCCACGCCCTGGATGCCGCGGAAGATGATGAGCTGCAGCATCGCGTTGGCCGAGCCGGTGAGGGTCTCGAACAGCGGGCTGAAGATCGGCTCGCCTGCAGCACCAGAGAGCACCGATCCGGCCAGGAACAGCGAGATGCCACCCAGGTAGAACCACTTGCGGCCGTAGAGGTCGGAAAGCTTGCCGACGATGGGAATCGTGATGGTCGAGGTCAGCGAGTAGATGGTGAACACCCATGCGAACATCGCCATCCCACCGAGGTCGGTCACGATGTTGGCCATCGCAGGCCCGACAATGGTGGCATCGAGCGCGCCGAGCAGCATCGCCAGTAGCACGCCGGACAGAATCGACATCTTCCGGCGATGAGGCAGATTACGCAGGTGCATGTGTACAAAACTCCTTCTGAATGCGGTGCGGCGAAGACGAGAGCGAAAGCGCGGGGTGCGCGCAAGAATCAGAGACACGGGCCTTCCGATGGCGCTTCCGGTGTGGTGGCAGTCACTTTGCGCAGCAGCCCCAAGAACATCGTGCGCTCCTCGGCGTCGAGGGGACTGAGGACCCTCTCAAGGCGGCCGATGAACGCAGTGCGGCTTCTGTGGAGCTCGGCTCGGCCGCCGTCGGTCAACGACACCTCGACCACCCGGCGGTCAGCGGCCGAACGGATGCGCGTCACCAGACCACGCTCCTCGAGCCGATCGACGATTCCGGTCAGGGAAGCCTGCGACGTCTGCGCCTGCTCGGCCAGATCGCTCATGCGTCGCGAGCCACACTCGAGGCCGCTCAGCACCCAGTACAGCTGGCGGTCGGCATGTGGCTGGGCCTCGTCGCGCGCGATACGGTGCCAGAGCCGTCGCATCTCAACGGCCAACGCGGAAAGCTCCTCCACGGGAATGGCGCCGGTGGAGGCTTCTCGGATGATTGCTTCATGTGATAGATAGTTCATGGCATAAAGTATTAGCTAATCGCGCGGCGAAATCAAATCCGGCGCTTGTAAGTGGGAGCTTCAGTGATACGACCGAGGTCGGCGACAGCGCGAAAACGCAGGCCGCTCACGCGCTCTTGATGTAGTAGCGGCAGAAGCGACTCTGCGGACATTCTGCCGGGACCTCGCACTCCTTGAAGGTCCACACGTTTCCCTCCACGAAGCAGCTGCAATCGATTCGCTTCTCGGCTGCTTTGAGCATGCGGTCATGGATGTCCGTCTCGTTTGGGACCTCACGCCACCACATGCACTTGCCACGGATCGGAGCGTAGGGATCTCTCATGGTTCCTCCGCTCGGTTCGCTGTAGAAGGGTCGCTGGGCTCGCGCCCATGCTCATATGTACCCCTGACCGACATACAGCAGCGGGACCGACACCCGTAGGTATCGGCCCCGCATGAACTCGCAATGGGTAACGTGCCTACTTGCCGCTGGTCAACGCTCGCAAGGTCGACGTCATCAGGTCGAGGAACTTGGCGAAGAACTGCTCGAACTGGCCGATCTCGTCCTGTGTCCCGTCGGGAGTGAACTTCGCTTCGAAGTCTCCGCCGGCCACGCGGACGGACAGGTCCTCCATGGTGTGAATCATGCGGTTCAGGCGCCTGAAGACCCACGAGTCGAGCATGCCACCGATGGCCAGCGTCGAGACCAGCAACGTGATGGCGATTACGATCATCGTCTGATAGATGTTGCGCTTGGAATCCTCCGCCTGCTTGGTGATGTCTTCGATCCCGTAGACGATACCGATGGGCGCTCCCTCGGCGTCGGTGACGGGGAACACCGTGTGTGCTCGACTGTTACCGTCCGTGCTCCATGAGACCTTCCAGAAGTCGCCTTCACCCTTGATCGAGCGGTGACAGACAGCTGTACAGCTGCCGTTCTCGATACCGACGATCTTGCCGATCTCAGGAATCGCATCCGGAGTTGCTTGGAGTTGCATCTTCTCGGAAAGATCTTCACGGGTCGACGCGACCAGGACGTAGGCGTCGCGCTCATCCCAGTTGCTGGCCTTGCCTTGGGCCTCAAGCGCCTTCTCATACGCCTTCTGGTCAAGCGCGGTCTTGTCGATCATCAGGCCGACGTCGGCACCGCTGATGCCCTTGACCGCTTCGAGATGCTTGAGCGCCGACGCGGGGTCGACGATGTCACCCAGCTCGTCGGCTCCGAGCACATTGATTTCATTCCACGATGTCGAGCTGACATCCAATGACTCCTGCGCCCAGATATCGAGGCCGCCCGCACCCGCCTGGTGCATGTACGTGACCACGATGATCGCACCCAGCAGGTTGATAAGTACAACACCTGCCAGGATCCTGGTACGGATAGAGAATTTCATCGGTTCCCCTCCACTCGCAAGCTTGCGTCTACGTCAGTCATCGTGCGCGCTCCCCCTCTTACTGTCACCATCTTACGGCCAATAGGTCGCGGTCGGAACATCTGACGGCCGCGGATGTCGATTTGTCGAACTGTAGGGATGACATCTGCCGGTCACACACGAGCTCGAACGCAGGTCGCCCGGCTCGACGAAGCTCTTCAGTCGCACGCCCAAAAGGCCGTCGTGGTTCTTCGAGATGTACGGGTACACGTCCGGCTCGGCGCCGTCGGTCGTGACAACCGTCCGGACGAGAAGTCGTGGACGCTTCCAGGCATGCGGAATCCTCACGTGGCAGTCGATGCACTTCTCACCGTGGTACCGCGGATTGGTCGCGGGATCATATGCGAGGTGCTCCACGTGATCGGCGTGCAGCGCTGCTCCTCCCGGTGCTGAAGTCCCCTCGATTGAGCCAGAGAATACCGTGTGGCACTTCGCGCAGATGACTCGCATGGAGCCGGTCGCCTTGAACTGTGAGACGCCGTCGGTGGGGTTCGCATACTCGGTCTGGCTGTATGCGGGATCGATCATGATGCTCACGGCCGCGCCTTGCGGACCCGCCGGCGTCTGCGCCATCACATGGCAGTCAGAGCACTTCATCTCAACGTGCTGGATCGCCGCGGTGGTGTCGAGCGACTTCAGGCCGAGAGCCTCGGGTGTGAGCCACTGCGTCGCGCCGCTATTGAGCGGCAGTGTCCACGTGTAGGTCGAGTCGCCAAGCTCAAAGTCGGTCACCGGGAACCGCTTGGAGACCCGGCCCCCCACCAGCGCAGCAGACAATACGTTGTGCCCACCGCCGGTCGGGCCATCGAACGCCGCCTTCCAGTCGCCGAGCGGGTCGCTCCACACGGCGCCTGTGGGCAGCGTTGTCTCGACCGATGCAGTCTTGTGGGCCGAGGCCACAGCCGAAGGTCCGTCGAGCGCATCGCCGCTCGCATGACACGTGCTGCAGCGTCGATCGTGGTTCGCGATCGCGTTCCTGACCGCCGGCAGAGACGCGTACGTGCCGGACACCGAGCCCTCCTCGGCGTGGCAGATCGCGCAGGCGTTTGCTCCCCCGCCCTCAAGTGTGTCCGCCAAACGAGCGTTCTCGTGCTCTTCGACGAGGTCGGCGAGGTGGCACCCAAAGCAGCCGACGTTCTGACCGTTGACGTAGCCGATACCGTTCACGGTGCCTTCGAGGTCCGCAGCGTGCTCGGCGAAGTGCAAGTCGCTGGAGTAGCCGACATGGCAGCTGGTGCCCGCGTCGATGCCGCCGCAGCTCTTGAGCCCGAGTCCGCCAGCGCCACCGCCACCGCGATCATGACACGCCGAGAACGCGCAGCCGTTGTCGGCGTGGAGGATGCGCAGCTCGGTGCTCCCGTGGCAGCCCATGCTGGTGCAGGCCCCGGGCTTAGGCACGCCGCTGGGCGCCACTTCGATGCCCACGTGCGCGGCATCGATGTCAGCGTGCACCGAGCTGATGCCGGATGTGCCGTGACAGGTCTCGCATGCTCGGTCGGTGTTCTTCTGGGGCCAGCTGGCCTTGACGGCACCGGCCGTGGCGTCGCTTCGGTTGTGGCAGCGATCGCACAGGGTGTCGGCTCCCGTCGACAGCGCAGAGCTCACCGCGGCATGCTCGATGCCGAGTACGGTGGTGTGGCAGACGTCGCAGGCGGTCGAGACGCCGCTCGCCGCGTCCACGTAGCGCGCCGTCGCCTGCTGCGGCCCGGCTGTGTGGTGCGCGGAATCCGTGCCGTCGGTGCGACCGTCGGTGCTGCTGTGGACGGCGGTGTCGGGGTCGTACTCTCCCGCGACGCCGTGACACGCGCGGCCCGAGCCACAGCTCTTGGCGCCGGGATCGTACGCGAGATTGCCGTCAGAGGCGGTCCGGTCATGGCAGCGCAAGCAGTCCGCGTGCAAGTTCGCTTCAGTCGTCGGCGTGCCCACCTCGAGGAGATTGCTCGTCGGGTGGCAGCCCGCCCCCGTCTCGGCGCATCCGGGGCTGTTCTCGGCCACGTGTCCGGCGGCCAGGTCGCCCTCATGAGCCGCAGGCAGTCCCTCGACGCCGTGACACGCCGAGCAACTCTGGTCGGTATCTCGTTCTTTCCAGCTCGACTGAATCGTCGCGACCGAAGCCTTGCTGCTGTGACAGTTCGCGCACCCGTCCGAGGGGTTCTCGGACCTGGCAGAGGTCGCGATCGCGTGCTCGTCGATCAGGCTGGTGCCGTTGGGGGCCATGCGATGGCAGGCACCGCATGCTGTGTCGTAATAGGTGACATCGCTCGCCGGCGCGTCGGTTTCCGGCGAGTGCGCAGTCGCGTCGTTCTCGTGGGCGTACCCGGAACTGTCGCTGCTCTGGTGACAGTCCCCGCGCTCGCTGCCACCGCACGATCTCACTATCGGGTTGACCGCCTCCGTCTCCAGAACATGGCACAAGCCCTCGCCGTTCTCGGCGGACCCGGCGCAGTTCTTGGGGGCGTCGGCGTGAAGCGAATGCAGCTCGTTGTTGTCGTGGCAGCCCGGGCCCGTCGCACCGCAGCCGAACTCGCTCCTACCTTCGACTTCGCCGGCGAGCTCGATGCCGTGCATGGGCGACGACGACTTGGCCTTGTGACACGCCTCGCAGGAACGCAGCTTCCAGTCGTTGAGCACCTCGGCCTGCCCAAAGGAGCGGACGTCGTTGTGACATTCGCCGCAGCCGACGGACTCCCCGTACTCGCTGCCGAGAACCGCCGGGACCTTGGTGTGGGATTCGGCCAAGTCGCGCGAATGGCAGCTCTCGCACGGAGCAGCCGCCTTGCCGTCAATGGACCCACGGACCTGCTGCGAGAAGTCGGTCCCCATCGCGGTGTGTGTGCTTTCGCGGTAGTGCCCCTTGGGGTACGGGTCGGAGAGTCGGACGCGGTCCCCAGCCGGCTCGAAGCTACCGTCGTGGCACAGCTGGCACTCGACCTCGGGTGGCATATGACAGGGGATGCAGCCGACACCCTGATACTCGTGACACGTGGTGCACTCAGCCTCGGGGTGGTAGACGTTGAAATCCCTGTACGAAGTCTCAGCTCCGTGGCATCCCTTGCCGGAGTTGGTGCAGCCGCTCTCGCGCACGGGGTTATAGTCGCTCGCCTTGGTGAACTGATGCGTGGTCTTGGTGGGAGGATTCCAGCCGGCAGCGAAGGCGACGGCAGCGATCGCAAGCAGAACGCCAACGGCGACCTTGGCTCGCCGAGAACGGCGCGCCTTGTCTAAAGGGTCGGGCTGTGGGCTCATCGAGCCGTAGCCGGACACGTCGGGCATCTTCTGCGAATCCCCCTCGGCAAAGAGCATGCAGGCACACCGGTGCCGTGCGTACGTACCTGAATGGTAAGTCAAACCGGCCGCGAAAAGAGCAATCCGTTCATATACATTCATTCTTGCATCGGCGTTCGCGCGTGCTTCTTTAGTTGATGGGGAAGAAATCCCTACACACATGCGCTAAAGTGACCCGAGATTCACACCAACCCATCAGTCCGAGGAGGCCTCCAATGGCACCTGTTTCCGGCGATACCGTACGCGTCCACTACAAGGGCACCCTGTCCGACGGCACCGAGTTCGACAGCAGCGAAGGCCGCGATCCGCTCGAGTTCGTGGTGGGCGAGGGCCAGGTCATCCCCGGCTTCGACGCCGCTGTGACCGGACTGGCCGTCGGTGAGTCCACCGCCGTGACCATCCCCGCCGCCGAGGCGTACGGCGAGCACAGCGACGAGGGCATTCAGACCTTCCCGCGTGACGCCTTCCCGCCCGACGCCGATCCCGAGGTCGGCTGGGCCGTCGAGCTTGGCGGCCCCAACGGAGAGCGCGTCCCTGCCACCATCACCGAAGTCACCGACGAGAGCATCACGCTCGACTTCAACCACCCTCTCGCGGGACAGGATCTGACGTTTGAGATCGAACTCGTAGAGGTCGTCGACAACGGGCCGAAGCTGATAATCCCGTAACAAGCGATTCCACAGGTCACAGCCACAAGGGCTCCCCTCGGGGAGCCCTTGTTCGTCGTGCTGTGCCTGGCGATGGGTAGGGCTATACTGAGCACCTGAGCGCACAGTTCACGCGAGTTCTCCGGCTGAGAGAGTGGTCCCGTGGTAGAGCTAAACTTTCTCTACGTGCTCCTTTACGTATCCGTGGCCATCCCCGCTGCGCTGGTCGCCTTGATGGCTTGGCGACGTCAATCGGCACGAGGTGCGAGGGCGATCGCGTTCATGTTGGTCGGTGTCGCGATCTGGTCGGGCGCATACGCGGTGATGTGGTCGGCTACCGGAATGGAATCACAACTGTTCTGGGAGAAAATGACCTCCCTCGGCAGCTGGATGGTTCCCGTCGGATTCCTCGCGCTCGCGTTCGATGTCGCCGGCATGGACTACTGGCGCAACCGTCGCCGTATTGCGGTGTTCGCCGTTGTGGGCTTCGCTCTGAACAATCTCGAATGGGTGAACCCCGGCGGCCTGTACGTCACGAACGTAGAGAGCACCCTGATCGGTTCCTATACGCACTTCTCCCCTGTGTGGGGGCCGCTGTTCTGGGTGTTTGCCGCATACGCATACGCCCTGGTTCTCGCCGCCTCTCTCATCCTCATGCACGTGTTCATCCGTTCCACCGGGCCCGCGCGGTCTGAGGCAGCCATCCTGCTCATCGGCGGGCTACTGCCGAGCATCGCGAGCATCATCACGGAGCTCGGATTCAACTCCGTCCACATCGATCTGGCTCCCGTCGCGTTCATGGCGACCGGATCGCTGTGGCTCGGCGCCATTCTGCGCGGCACATTGCTCGATGTCGTCCCACTCGCCCGGGACACGGTCGTCGAACAGATGGCCGACGGGGTCGTGGTCTTTGACGGGTCGGACCTCGCGATTGACGTGAACCCTGCAGCGCTCTCGATGCTGCGCGCTCCCCAGACAGAGGTCCTCGGCATGGCGGCTGAAGGAGTCCTCAGTGTGGTGAGAGGCGCGACCGACATGCTTGGCGGCGGTGCCAGTCGAGCGGTTCTGCCCATCGGTCCTGATGCCGACTCCCGCTACGTCGATCTGGGGATCACACCGCTGTTCGCCGGATTCGGGCGGCCGCCCGCGCAATTGGTCACCCTCCACGACGTGACGGAGGATCGACGTGCCGCCGTGCGTCTGACGTTGTTTCATCAAATATTCGATACGGCCAACGAGGGAATCGTGGTCACGCTCCCCGACGGCACGATCGTGGATGCGAACCAGGCGTTCGCGACGATGCACCGTATGACGCGCGAAGAGCTGCTGGGCAAGAATCCTCGGGTGCTCAAGTCAGACCGTCACAACCCTGAGTTCTATCGGCATCTGTGGCGCACGCTTGTCGACACCGGGATGTGGACGGGCGAGATATGGGATAGCCGGGCGGACGGTGAGATGTTCCCCAAGTTGCTCTCCATCGCGGCGGTCAAGGACGAGAACGGCCAGACGGCGCACTACGTGGGTATCTGCTCGGACATCACGGACATCAAGGCCGCCGAGAACAACCTGATGCACCTCGCGACGCACGACCCGCTGACCGGCCTGCCCAACCGCACACTGCTCGATGACCGCCTCAGCACGGCCTTGGCCCGAAGCAGGCGCATGGAGGGTTCAGTTGCCGTCTTCTACTTCGACCTCGATCGATTCAAGGAAGTGAACGACCAGCTTGGGCACTCGGCTGGCGACGAGCTGCTTATCGAGATCGCTACGCGTTGCCAGCGCACACTTCGCGAGAGCGACACGCTCGGAAGAATCGGTGGCGATGAATTCAACATCATTGTTTCTGACTTCTCGAGCGTGGAGCATCTGGGCCACCTCGCTAATCGGCTCCTCACGGTCATCGCACAACCTGTGATGATCGAGGATCAGGAGGTGCACGTGACGGCGAGCATCGGAATCGCCGTATTCCCCATCCACGGCACCCATGAAGCCGAGCTGACTCGACATGCAGATGCTGCGATGTATCGGGCCAAGGAGCACGGAAGAAACCGGTTCGAGTTCTTCAGCTAGCACGCGCCTTGCTTCACTCATCGCCCCTGCGCGACGAGGAGAGTCTGATGGCAATCACGCGCCCCGTTCGACACATGCTTCCTTCCCGCCCAACGATGGAGGGTGCCGGCGTCAACCTGCGTCGCGCCTTCGGGTTTGGTAACGAACACCTCTTCGACCCGTTCCTCATGCTCGATGATTTCCGCGGCGACGATCCCGCCAAGTACTCGGCGGGCTTTCCGTGGCATCCGCATCGCGGTATTGAGACCATCACCTATGTCATCGACGGCGAGGTCGAGCACAGCGACTCGCTTGGCAACTCCGGGAGCATCAGCTCCGGCGACGTGCAGTGGATGACGGCCGGCAGCGGCATCATCCACCAGGAGATGCCCACGGGCGACTCGGCGGGTAGGATGGGCGGCTTCCAGCTCTGGGCGAACCTGCCGGCGAGCCACAAGATGATCGACCCCCGCTATTGCGGCATCCTGTCCGAGGACATCCCGGAGGTCGTGACCGAGGGCGCGCTCGTCCGCGTCATCTGCGGCACCGTC
Source organism: uncultured Eubacteriales bacterium (assembly GCA_964388455.1). Classification (GTDB taxonomy): domain Bacteria; phylum Actinomycetota; class Coriobacteriia; order Anaerosomatales; family JAAXUF01; genus JBBRWO01. The sequence continues at coordinate 107,126 of CAYMAN010000002.1, read as the reverse complement.
GCCGAGACGACCGGCCCTGTCGCCGACATCGTCTCCGAACCCGAGTACCTCGACGTGGCGGTCGTGGCGAATCGCACGTGGACGCACGACACAACGCCAGGGCACACCGTCTTCGCGTATCTGTTCGAGGGCGCGGCATGCTTTGGCGAGGAGACCGAGGCCGTGTGCGCCGAGAATGGCACGGTCGCATTGTTTGGAGATGGCGACCGCGTCGCGATCAAGGCCGGAGCTGACGGCGCGCGGTTCCTGCTCGTCAGCGGTAAGCCGCTCGGCGAGCCGATCGCGTGGGGCGGACCCATCGTCATGAACACCCACGAGGAACTCGAGCAGGCGTTCGCGGAGTACCGCGAGGGCACCTTCGTGAAGCACGACGCGCGCAAACGGTAGGTCGCGACAACGGCGCCCGCTTAACCGGCAAGAGAACGGCGCGGCAGACAGCGTCACCGCCGCCCACCGCGCCGACCCGGGCGGGTCAGTTACCGATGCCGTGCTTGGCGCAGAACTCGTCCACGATGTCATCGAGCGAGGGGCCACCAGGCACGTCGGTGATCGCGTAGGTCACGCGCACCGACGGTTTGTCGATCTCAATGAGCCGTCCCAGATCGATGGGCGTGCCGATGGCCACCACGTCACACGGCGTCGCCTCGATTGTCGCCGCCAAGTCCTCCAGCTGCTCTGCCGAGTACCCCATCGCCGGCAGCACCGCGTCCATGTGTGGGTACGCCGAGAAGGTGTCCTTGAGCGAGCCGACAGCGTACGGCGCCGCGTTCACGAGCTCAGCAGCACCTGCAGCCTTCGCAGCCAGCGCAGCCGCGCCGTAACGCATGCCGCCGTGAGTGACCGTCGGGCCGTCCTCGACCGCCAGCACGCGCTTGCCGGTGAGCGCCGAGGGGTCGGCCGCGGTGATCGTGCTGGCGGCAAGCACCAGCTTCGCTTCCGGGTTGTAGTCCGCCGCTGCGGCGATGAGGTTGTCGACCGCAGACTTCTCGGCGGTGTTCACCTTGTTGATGACGAGGACGTCGGCGCGCAGGAAGTTGACCTCGCCGGGGTAGTAGAGGCGCTCGTGGCCCGGGCGGTGCGGGTCGAGCGCGACGATCTCGAGGTCGGAGGCGTAGAACGGCCAGTCGTTGTTGCCGCCGTCCCAGACGATGACGTCGGCCTCCTCCTCGGCGGCGCGCAGGATCTGGGTGTAGTCGACGCCGGCCATGACGATGGCGCCCACCTCGACCAGGTGCTCGTATTCTTCGCGCTCCTCGACGGTGACTCCCAGGCGGTCGAGGTCGGCCACGCTCGCGTAGCGCTCGACGCGCATGGCGTTCAGATCGCGATACGGCATGGGGTGACGGATGTCGACGGCCTTGAGCCCGCGCTCGCGCAACCTCTCGAATAGCCGCCGAGAGATGCCGGACTTGCCCACGCCGGTACGGACCGCGCACACGCTGATGACGGGTTTGGTCGACGGCACCATGGTGGCGACGGGTCCCTGCAGCCGGAAGTCGGCACCGAGCGACAGTACGAGCGATGCCTTGTGCATCATGTCGGCGTGCGACGTGTCGCTGTAGGCGAAGATGACCTCGTCGATGTCTTCCTCGCCAAGGAGTCGCGGCAGCTCCGACTCGGCGACGATCGGGATTCCGGCGGGGTATCGCTCGCCGGCGAGCTCCGGCGGAAACCGACGGTCATCGATACCGGGGATCTGCGTTGCGGTGAACGCGACCACGTCGACTTGGGGATCGTCTCTCAGCGAAACGAGGAAGTTGTGGAAGTCGCGCCCGGCGGCTCCCATGACGACGACTCGACGTGGCAGCCCGCTTCCTGTCTTACCAGCCATGTTCGACACCTCTCCCCCAGGGCCACCCCCATGGCGGCCGTGGACGTACTGCATAGGATTTACCACAACACGCATATCTGAACCGAGCGGGCTGCTACTCCCCTGACGCGGGCTTCGCTTCGCTGAGCCGTATCCAGCCCCGCGTCAGGATGTATTTCATGAACTGCGCGACCCTTCGCGCGGACTCGTCGATGTCGTCACCGGACTTCTCGCTCTGGAGCCGCGCGATGTCCAAGATGCTTCGCGAACCGTCGATGGCAAGCCATGCCGACGATGACAGCTGGTCGAACTCGATATCAGACACGGGCTCCTTCGCGGCGAGTTTACCCGCCAGCTTCTTGACTGCATTGATCTCCAGCTCCAACACCACCGTGCCTGTCTCGGTGATCCTGTAGTCCCGATGCTTGAGCTCAGGGACGTAGAGAACGAAGTTGTATGTGTCCTTCTGCTTCGTCATCTAGTCCGACTTGGGTAGACGCGTCGAGTACACGTACATCCAGACCGCGAGCAGCAGGAACATCAAGAAAGCCACCAGTTGGCTTGCAGCGAACGCCGGGAACCACGTGGGCCCGAAGCCAATGTCGATCTTGAGTGCCACGGCCGCGCCAATGACGATTCCTATGAGCGCATCGCCGGCCACCAGACCTGAGGCGAGCAACACACCTCGCTCAACGGCCTTGTCCCGCTTCCGGTTCGGTTCCGCGAGGACTTCATCAGAGCTCTTGCCCACTGCCACGCCCGAAGCAATCGCGGTCTCGCGCTGCTTGGCCGAACCGCCCATCGCCCTCTCGGCGAGGCTCCTGACGATGCCGCCGGCGAACACTGCGGCACTCAAACCCACCGGCAGGTAGATTCCCAGCGCGACGGCCAGGATCGGAATGCCTGCCAGGAAGCAGAATCCCGCTATCGCCACTCCGACAAGAACCAGAGTCCACGGCAGCTGCGCCGTCATGATGCCTTCCACAATCAGTTTCATCAGCGTGGCCTGCGGGGCCGGCACTGCAACGTCCCCGATCCCGTACGCCGTGTTCAGGAGGATCACCGTGCCGGCTGCCCCGATCGAGGCGATCGCCAACGCGATGAACATGCCGATCTGGACGCTCTTGGGATTGCCTCCGATGACGAACGTCGTCTTCAAACTCTGGGCCGTCCCGCCGGCGACCGCGATGGCGACACAGACGATGCCTCCCAAGAGGAGTGCGGTCGTCATCCCCGGCTTGCCTGAGGTGCCCATGAGCTTCAGAACCGTGGTGATGACCAGCAACGCCGCGATCGTCATGCCCGACACCGGGTTGTTCGACGCGCCGATCAATCCGACCATCCTGGCCGAGACGACCGCGAAGAAGAAGCTGAAGACAACAGCCATGAACGCACCGACCGGACCGCCACCGACCGTAGGGACGAACCACGTCAGCAGGAAGCCCAGCACCGCAGCGGCAACGACCCACGTGAGGGGCGCCTCCTGATTCATCCTGTCGACCGCGCCGGCTGACTTACCCGCGCGCATTCCGGCGGTGGCCTTTTTGAAGCTCTCGATGATGGTAGGAAGCGACCTAAGCAGGGAGAGGAAGCCACCGGCCGCAACGGCGCCCGCACCGATATAGCGGATGTACTTCGACCATATGTCGAACGCGCCCATCTCGGCTATTGGGACGTCTGATGGGAAGACGGGCTCCACAATCCCTGACCCGAAGAACTTGATGAGCGGGATGAGCGCCAGCCACGCAACGAGACCACCGGCGAACATCAGCGAAGAGGTCTTGGTGCCTACGATGAACCCGACACCGAGGAGTGAGGCGAGCGTATCCACCCCCATGATCGTGGACTGATACCCAGTGAACGTATACGAGGCGTTCTCGCCCCAGAACAGGAATCCGCCGGAGGACAGCTTGTACACGCCACCGACACCCATGCCGAGAAGAACGGTGCGGAAGCCCGTACCGCCCTCGGTGCCTGTAACGAGGACCTCAGCAGCAGCCATCGACTCGGGATACACGAGCGTGCCGTGCTCCTCGACGATGAGATAGCGTCTCACGGGGGTGATGAAGAACACGCCCATGAGCCCGCCGATGATCGTCACGATGACGATGGTGCCGATACTCAAACCGAACCCGAGGAGTATCAGCGCAGGCAAGACGAAGATGATGCCGCCCGCGATCGACTCCCCCATCGCCGCGAGTGACGCGACCATGTTCGCTTCCAGGATGTTGTTCCTCCTGAAGAGTCCCTTGAGGAGCCCGATGGCCAAGATGGCACCCGGGATGCCCGCAGAGATCGTCATGCCCACCTTGAGGCCAAGGTAGGTGTTCGCGGCTGCGAAGATCAGCGCGAAGAGCACGCCCATGATGATCGAGTAGCCGGTGAGCTCAGGCATCGCCTCAGTGGTCGAGATGTATGGCACGTACTCTTCGCCTTTGCACCCACCGTAGGCTTGCTTCGAGAGTCCCTTGTTCTTCTTATCCATGAGGTCCCCCTACTTGAGTTGCGCGAGAATCGCGGTCAGGAACGTCCAGGTATTCGCCACAGACTTGATGCTCAAATGCTCATCGGTCGTGTGGACGTTGAACAGGTTAGGGCCAAAGCTGATCATGTCCGTCTCGGGGAGCTTCTGCCTGAGAAGACCGCATTCGAGTCCCGCATGGATGGCTTGTATTTGCGCGTCTTCGCCGGTGACTTCCTTGTAGACCCGCACGCATAGGTCCCTGACCGGCGACACCGCTTCATAGCTCCATGCCGGATAGACGCCGGCGCTGCTCGTCGTCGCGTTCGTGAGCCGCGCCAGTGTCTCGAGCCTGCCGACGATGTCGGCCATGATCGAATCCACGGAGCTCCTGACCGAGGCCGTGAGCGTGACGGCATCGCCCGATTGTGCGAGTACGCCGAGGTTGAGACTGCTCTCGACCAGACCTGGCAGCTCCTGGCTCATCGACTGGACGCCGTTAGGTGCAGCTGCGAGAAAGCCGATGATGCGATCGGTAGAAGCGGCGTCGAGCTGCCTGTCGGGTGTGGCGCTCGGGGCAACCGTTATCTCGATACCGGGATCCGCGACGGTGAACTCCGCCTTGATGTCCTCGGCGAGCGCATCCAGGACTGGCCGAAGCTTGCCGAGAGTCGCAGCGTCGGCGGTGATGACCGCGTGCGCCTCGCGCGCGATCGCATTGGACTTGGAGCCTCCGGACATCTCGGCGATGTGGATCTCGCCGAGGGGGCGGGCCGCATCGAGGAACCGGCCCAGCGACTTGATGGCATTTGCCCGCTGCTTGATGATCTCCATTCCCGAGTGGCCTCCGGCAAGCCCCGCGACCTCGATCACGAGTGCATCGCCGACGGCGGGCTCCCAGCGGGTCGGGAAGTCGATGACCACATCGACCCCACCTGCGCAGCTCACGAAAAAGACGCCTTCGTCCTCGGCGTCGATGTTCAGGAGCGTCTTGCCCGTCAGGACACTGGCATCCAGCGCAGCGGCGCCGTGCATGCCAGTCTCCTCGTTAGTGGTGACCAGCAGTTCGATGGGCGGATGCGGGATATCTGTGGAGTCGAGTAGTGCGAGCCCGTAAGCCACCGCGATGCCGTTGTCGGCGCCCAGCGTGCTGTCGGTCGCCCGCAAGAAGTCGCCATCGATTCTGAGCTGCAGCGGGTCGCGCGCGAAGTCGTGGTTCGAGCCCTTGGACTTCTCGCAGACCATGTCCATGTGGCCCTGGAGGATGACCGGAGGCGAGGCCTCGTAGCCTTGCGTCCCCGGCTTCTTGATCACCACATTCAGCGCTTCTTCTTGGGAGACCTCAAGGCGTCGTTTTGTGGCGAAGGCGACCAGGTAGTCGCTTACCTGCTTCTCATTGCCCGAGCATCTCGGAATCTTCGTCAGTTCCTCGAAGAAGGCGAACACAGGCTTCGGGCTTACGTTTTCAAGCACTAGGATTGCCCCCGTACAGAGTGTAGGGAGCGACCCGGGCCACGTGGCGCGGTCTTGCCCTGTGGTGCGAGCCGCCTGAAACGGAGCGGTGGAGAGATGTCTCACCTCGGCATGCCCATGAAAACGGCATAGTCCGTTGCGCATCCGCGAGCCTCGCTGGTCCTTCACCATTGATGCGCTACTTGGGTTCGTACCCGTTCCGCTGCTTCTCGCTCAAGAACAGAACAGCCCCACCCCCAGAGGGATGGGACTGCGGATGATGCAATGGTGCGGGCGAATGGAGTTGTGGTTAGCCGGCGCTCACGATATCGCCCAGATAGACGCAGCAGCTGAGTTCTAGGCACCCGGAGCGTTGTCTGGAACGTTCTTCCGGAGCGCCATCTCGTGGCCGAAAGCAAAACAGCCCCACCCCCGGAGGGATAGGACTGCTGGTAGTTCGTGTGGTGCGGGTGAAAGGAGTTGAACCTTCACGGGGTTGCCCCCACATGGACCTGAACCATGCGCGTCTGCCATTCCGCCACACCCGCGTAGCGCGAATCCGAATGGTATCACCGCAGGAATTGTGCGGCAAGGAGCACTCGAACCGGAGCAGGAACCGCCGTGGACGAAAATCGCGCTACAGCGTCCGCTGCACAGAGGTCACCGTCACCTCGAGCACGCGAGTCAGAAACGAGAACTCGTCCTTCATCATGTCGAAGTCCGGACCCTCCGAGATGAACCTCGCCGTCCCCTCCATCAGGAATCCGACGCCCGGGTTCTTGGGTCCCATGACTTCTTTCGATCCCACATGATGCCGAGAACGCCATGCGCGACAACCTCAAGGCGAAGTCACTCGCGTGGCTGCACGCGAGCGCGCGCGAGGACTTCACCGAAGAGAAGAAGCAGGCGATCGCAGCCTGGTCGCAGAACGTGTAGCAGGCGAATCGCTGACTCTCGCGAATCGGGTGGAACCTCCTCACATCGGGAATACAGTACCCGACAGATTGGAGGCGCTGTGCTACTTTTCGCAGGCTTCCTTCGGGGAACTCGGCGGCTCGTGATCACCGCGTCTGCGACAGCACTCGTGGCACTCGTATGGAGCACGGTTCTGCGCTTCGCTGCGGCTCCCGCTCCAGGCCGTATCTCTGAGTTCCTCGTGGCGGTTGGCACCCCGCTGCTCGCGCCGTTCGACTCGCTCGGCCGTTCGGCGGCTCTCTCCAATGGCGGCACATTCGCGTGGACGTCTCTCCTGGCAATGCTCTCGTGCGCACTGCTGGGGGCGACCGTTGCTTGGCTGCTGGCTCGGGCTTCGGACAGGTTGATCGCGTTTGACCTCGCGAAGCAAGGCCCCACGCTTGAGGAACTCCGAGAGCAGGCACCCGACATCGACCGGAGGCGCTCGTCGTTCGGTCCGCCGAGAAACAACGCGCCGTCGCACTAGGGATGGCATGCGTTCGACGCAACCGCAGAGTGTCCGCCGTTGCTACGTCTTCAGCTTCCCCGTCCACGCCGACGTGCCGCCGCTGACGCTGGCGACGTTGGTGAAGCCCGCCTTCATCATTTGCTTCGTCGCGGTCGCACTGCGGTGACCACTCTGGCAGATCACGTACGTCTCGGCGGCGGGGTCGAACTCCTCGGCGCGCTGAAGGACGAACCGGATCGGCACATTCACCGCTCGCGGTACGTGTCCGGCAGCGAACTCGTAGGGCTCGCGCACGTCGATGAGCACCGGCTTGCTGGGCGCCTTGAGCTTCTCGGCGAGTTCAGTCGTCGATATCGTCTTGATGCGAGGGCCGAAGAACAGCATGGTCGCTCCCTGGTTATGCGGTCGCGGGGGTGGCTTCGGGCGTCGGGTCGGTCTCGGGCGCGTCGCCGTGATCTCCCTTGCCGAAGATGCGCTCCTTCGCGCCTTCGAGCAAGTCGTAGGCGACCGGCACCACGATCAACGTGAGCAGCGTCGAGGTCGTGAGACCGCCGATGACGATGACCGCGAGCGACTGGCTGATGAGCGCACCCTCGGCAAAGCCGGAGGCGAGCGGCGCCAGCGCCATGATGGTGGCGATCGCGGTCATGAGGATCGGGCGCATACGCGTCGAGCCGGCTTCAAGCAGCGAGTCGTGGCGATCCATGCCCGCGCGCTGCTTCTGGCGCACACGGTCCACGAGCACAACAGCGTTGGTGACGACGATGCCGATGAGCATCAGCGCACCGATCATCGCCGGGATGTCGAGCGGCAGCCCCGTCACCAGCAGTCCGATGAGCCCGCCCACGACCGCGAGCGGCAGCGAGAACATGATTGCGAGCGGCGCGACCGCTTCACCGAAGGCGATCATGAGCACCAGGTAGACGGCGCCGATCGCGATGATCATGGCGATGCCCAGCTGCGAGAACGACTCGTTCATCTGCTCGGCGGTTCCGCCGGTCTCGGTCTTGACGCCCGCTGGCAGGTCGAGCGTGGCGACCTTCTCGTTGACGGCGGTGATGACCGATCCTGTGTCGCGCTCGGTGATGCGGGCGCTGACCGCGGCGTACTCGGCGGTATCCCGCGTCAGGATGGCGACCGGGGACTCGGTCTCGTTGACGGCGGCGATCGTCGAGAGCTTGATGGTCTTACCCAGCGGCGTGGTGAGCTCGAGCTTGCGCATCTCCTCGGCGCGCTTGAGCGGGTCGAGCGCGAGGACGTAGTAGACGTCGGTGGGCTGGCCCTTGACCTTGATCGTGCCGGCCTTCTGGTCCGCGACGTAGCCGCGCACCGTGCCCGCGACCATCGCGGCGTTCAGGCCGTACTTGGCGGCCTTGGCCTGGTCCACGTCGACCACGAGCTGCTTGCGAGCGACTCCCAGGTTGCTCTTCACGTTGGCGAGGCCGGGCACGTCTGCAAGCGCCTTCTCGATGGTGTCGGAAGCGGACTGGATGTCGGCGAGCTTGTCGCCGGTGATGATCAGTTCCAGCGAGCTGTTGGTGCCGGAGGCGTCGATGCGGTTGAACGCGATGTCGACGTCCTCGCTGCCCAGCGCCGCGGTCTTCTTCTCGAGCGATGCGATCACGTCATCCATGCTCGCGCTCGTGCCGAGACGGACGTAGAGCGCTGCGGTATTGGAGCCGCCAAGTCCGCCGGACATGCTGACCGAGGTGCTGCTTCCGCCAACGGTCGACTGATAGAAGTCGACGTCCTTCTCGGAGGACAGAGCCTTCTCGATGCCGAGGACGGTCTTGTCGACCTCGGCGGCCTTGGTGCCCTCGGGGTAGGTGACGTCGACCTGGATGTACTTTTCCTTGGCCTCGGGCACGAAGCCGGTGCCGATGAGGGGGATCAGCGCGAGCGAGCCGGCGAACATCACGACCGCGGCCGCGACGATGATCCAGCGATGCGCGAGCGACCATGTCAGACCGCGGCGGTACAGTGCCATCGGCTTGGACTCGGTTGTGGGCTCGATGGGCATCTTGCCCTTAAGCAAGAACCACTTGGCCATGAGCGGGACCACGGTGATTGCGACGAGCAGCGATGCGAGCAACGACAGCGCGACCGTGATGGCGAACGGCAGGAAGATCTTGCCGATGACGCCGGTGACCATGCCCAGCGGTAGAAACACGGCGACCGTGGTCAGCGTAGACGTCGTGATCGCCGAGGCGACCTCGCTGGTGGCCTTGCGGATCAGCTCGGCGTTGGGAGTCTCACCGCGCTGGAGGTGTCGGAAGATGTTCTCGATGACGACGATCGAGTCGTCGACCACGCGCCCGATGGCGACGGTGAGCCCGCCCAGCGTCATGACGTTCAGCGTGACGTCGGTCTGCTTGAGGAACACCATCGCGATGAGGATCGAGAGCGGAATCGAGACCGCCGCGATGATGGTCGCACGCCAGTTGCGCAGGAACACCATGATGACGATGACCGCGAACAGCGCGCCCAGCAGGCCTTCTCGGAGCATGCCGTCGACCGACGCGTTGATGCCGATGCTGGCGTCGTAGACGGTCTCGATCTTGGCGCCGCTGCCCGGGAAGCCTTCCGAGAGGCTCTCGAGCTCGGTCTCGACCGCAGTCGAGATGTCGACGGTGTTGGAGTCCTGCGTCTTCACGATGTCGATGAGCACCGCGTTCTTGCTGTTCGCGCGGCTGCCGACGCTACCGTCGAGCGGCGCGTACGTGACCTTGGCCACGTCACCGAGGCGGACCATCCCGATGGCGACCTTCGGGGTCGAGGACTTCGATGACGCCGAGGCCGAGCCACCGGAGGGCGCGGACAAGCCGCCGGCGCCGCCTATGCCGCTGCCGGATCCCCCGCCGGAGCCGACCGACGCCGCCTGCGCCTGCATCTTCTTCTGCGACGCGGTGACCTGCGCCTGCAGGCTGTCCGACGCGGCCTTCATCCCCGGGAGCGCTGCCTCGATCTGCGCGATCTGGCCGTTCAGCTGAGCCTGCGCCTGCTCATAGCCCGGCGTATCCGTGGGCATGCCGGACGCGGCGGCCCTGAGCTGCGGCAGCGTGTCGTACTTGAGTGAGTACATCTGCGACTGGATCTGCTGGATGCCGTTGATCATGCCGGCCTGCATGGCGACTTCGCCGGTGGCCGAGCCCAGCTGCCCCATGCCCGACCCGAGCGCCGAGAACCCCTGGCCCATACCCTGGCCCAGCGCTCCCACGGCCGAGCCGAGCGCGCCCATACCCTCGCCGATCTGCGCGAACGCGTCGCCCATGATCTCGTTCTGGTTGGGATAGACCGCGACGTTGAAGTCCTCTACGTCGTCGACGCTCTCGATCGAGCCACCGACGCGGATCGGCTGCGTGCTCTTGCCCAGGTCGACAGTGCCGACCGGGAACGAGAGGTTCGCGGCCTTGAGCTGGTCGATAACGCCGGAGGCGGTGAGCCCCTCGTCCTCGAGCTTCTGCTGGTCGAGCTCGATCTTGATGACTTCGGGAGAGTCGGCGGCGATCTTCGCCTCACCGACGCCCTGGACGCCCTGAAGCGCGGGGATCACACGGTCGCGCACGTCGGCGCGAAGGGCTGCGGTGTCCGCGTCCTTCTCGGCGATTACGGCGAGCTTCATGATCGGGGCGGAGCCGAAGCTGATGCGGCTGACGGTGGGGGCGATGGTGTTCTCAGGAAGCTTGACGGTGGCGAGGACCTTGTTGACGTTGGCCTCGGCCTCGTCCATGTCCTGCGAGAAGCTGAACTCTGTGACGACGATCGAGACGGAGTCGTTGGACTGTGCGCTGACCTGCTTGATGCCCTCGACGCCGCGGAGCGCCTTCTCGAGCGGCTTGGTCACCTGGTCGTAGACGTCGCCGGGAGCGGCGCCGGGATACGGGGTGACGACAGCCACGATTGGGATGGCGATGTCGGGCATCGTCTCCTTCTTGAGCTGCAGCGCCGACCACAGTCCGCCGGCCGTGACGAGCACGACCAGCAGGATGACTGCGGCTGCGTTCTTGAGTGAGAAGCGTGTGATGCGATCCATGGCGTGGGTCTGCTTTCGGGTTCGGTGTCAGTCGTGTGGTGCGGCGGTGCGGAGGTCATGTGATGGTGCAGGGGTGTGTATCGAGGTGCGTATATGGGTCGGGCGCTAGACGCGGCCCGATTCGATTGCGTCGATGAGGGTGTTTTGAATCCGCAGGAGCGCGCGGACGTCATCTTCCGAGATGAGCTCCATGTAGCGACGCAGCTGCGTGCGCCGGGCTTCCTCGGTCTCGGTGAGGACAGTGCAGCCAGCGGGTGTCAGGCACACGAGCGTGACGCGGCGGTCGTCCTCGGAAGGCGTGCGCGTGACGAAGCCGCGATGCTCGAGAGCGTCGACCATCGCGGAGGCCGCGGGCGGTTTGATTGCGAGCAGCGTGGCGATGTCGGCCATCTTCAGCGCCTTGTTCGCCTGTAGGGCCCGCATGAGCATCGCCTGTACGGGATTGAGCTCGCCGGCACAGTGGTCGTGACCGCCATGGCGCATCGCCATGAGCCGGCCCATGCGCGTCATCGAGTCTTCGAGCTCGTCGATGAGCGCGTCGGAGATGGCCGACACGGGGGTGGTCGTGGCGGATTCGGGCATTATATGTTCGTCAGTCGAATTATTCATTCGTCGAACTATATGCACGTCGAAGCGCTTAGTCAATCTCGCAGCCAGTCGCGGTTGATCCGGGGTCCGAGATCCGCGATCCCGTGAGAGCGAATGACATCATGAGTCATTAACGATATCATTTGGACACGATGTGATTCATTCTTTGGGGGGCGAGCATCATGCGCGGCTCATTCACAGACGGACGACTGGAACAGATGACTGTGCCCATGTCGACCGTCAGGTCCATCGGGCTGCTCGGCGAGTACAAGGGTAAGCAGCAGCTCTTCGAGCGGCAGTCGCCGCAGCTTCTCATCGCATTGCGGGAGGTTGCTCGCGTACAGAGCATCGAGTCATCCAACCGGATCGAGGGCGTGACCGCGGCTGTCGGACGCATCGCGGAACTTGCCGCCGACAAGTCCGCACCTCGGGACCGCTCCGAGCAGGAGATTGCCGGCTATCGCGATGTGCTGGCGTCCGTTCATGCCAGTGCTGGCAGCATGAACCTCTCAGGCGGGCTCGTGCTGCAGCTGCACCGCGACTTGTATCAGTTCTCTCCGGCGCCGGGCGGTGCGTGGAAGGTCAGCCCCAACGACATCGTGGATGTGTTGCCTGACGGCACGCATCGTCTGAGGTTCGCGCCCGTGGCACCACATCTGGTCGATTCCGCGATCGATGAGCTGGTCGAGGGATACCGGCGAGTTGTCGCGGAAGGACGCATCGATTCACTGATTGCTGTGCCCGCGTTCGTGCTCGACTTCCTGTGCGTCCATCCGTTCACCGACGGCAACGGCCGACTCTCGCGGATCCTGAACCTGATGCTGCTGTATCAGACCGGATGCGACGTGGGCCGCTACATCTCGCTGGAGAAGGTCATCGAGGACACCAAAGAGACCTACTACGAAGCGCTCGAGGCGTCCTCGGCAGGCTGGCACGAAGGCCGACACGACCTCGTGCCGTGGCTGGAGTACTCGCACGGTGTGCTGCTCGCGGCGTACCTGGAGTTCGAGCTGCGAGTCGGGCAAATGAGCGGCGGACGAGGCGCCAAACGCGAAATGGTCATCGACTGCATCCATCACATGCCCACTACGTTCCGCTACGCCGATATCGAGCGCGCATGCCCGGGCGTGAGCCGTCCGACGATCGTGCGTGTGCTGGGAGAACTGCGAGACAAGGGCGACATACGCTGCACCAAGAGCGGTCGAGACGCAGCGTGGGAGAGAACGGCTCAGTGATTCATTAACGATATCATGAGCGTGTTTGGTGATATCGTTTCGTATGCACTTGGCGTAGCAGCGTTGCTAGGCCTCTGCTGCGACCCGCCCACCACACCGCGCTCGCGGTAGAATCGCACTACGCCGCCGCCGGACGGGAGCCGCAGTGGAACACCAGCTGATCCTCGACCGATACCGACCCCTCGCCGATCTGGGCGAAGGCGGCTTTGGCATCGTCACGCTGGCGTGGGACACGCGCATGCAGCGTCGCGTCGCGATCAAGCGCCTCCCCCTCCCCGTGAGCACACACAGCATGCCGGTCGATTCCGCAGCCGGTCTGGCCGAGGCGCGCACCGCCGCAATGCTGAACCACCCCGCCATCGTCACCGTCTACGACTTCGAGACCGACTCCGACGAGGCGTTCCTGATCATGGAGCACGTCGACGGCGCCAGCCTCGCGACAGTCCTGGAAGAACTGGGCGCACCCCTCGACGCCGATGAGACCGCGGCGGTCATCGCCGGTGTCGCCTCGGCACTCAAGTATGCGCACGATAACGGCGTCCTGCACCTCGACGTGAAGCCCGCCAACGTGCTGATCACCCGAGACGGTCGCGTGAAGGTCGTCGACTTCGGGATGGCCGAGCTTTCCTCGGCGGGTGGGCACGGGCCGAGCTGGGGCGGGACCATCGGCTACATGCCGCTCGAGCAGCTCGAGGGCGCGGCGGTCAGCGAGGTCACCGACGAGTGGGCGCTGGCGGCGCTGGCGTTCGAGTGCCTCACCGGTCATAACCCGTTCATGCGTCCTACGGTCGCCGCTGCCATCGACCTGCTGCGCTCGCCGGATCTGCCGGAGGCGTCGCAGTTCGCGCCGGACCTCTCGGCGGCGATCGATGATGTGCTCGCTGCCGGACTCGGGCCGCTGCCGGAGGATCGCTATCAGTCGGTATCGGCGCTCGTCGCCGCGCTGCGGCCACTGCTGGGCGACGAGACCTACGGCCGAGAGTCGCTGGCCGAGTTGGTCGCCGAACACGTCGAGGAGATCGAGGACGAGGCCGATCCGGAGGACTCGCTCGGCTTGTGGGACCGCCTGCAGGGCCGAGGAGGCGAACTGCTGCTTCGCGCAGTGGCGGCCGTCGAGTCCGCGTGGCTCGCGTGGGCGGGGCTGTCGCCGCTGGGTCTCGAGCCGCTGCCGGTGGGCGGAGCAGTCGCGCTCATCGCGTTGGCTGCAGCGCTTGCGCCCGCACTCGGCACCGCACTCGGACTCATCGCGTTCGCCGTTGGGCTGTTCGCGCAGCAGCTCTGGGTTCTGGGCAGCGTACTGTCCATCACGGCCGTGCTGTGGTGGTGGTTCGTCGCGCGGCGCAGCTCGGGAGCTTCGGTGATTCCGCTGTCGGCACCGGTGCTGGGAGTGGCGCGACTCTCACTCGCTACGCCGCTGCTGGCCGGCTTCGCGCTCTCGCCGCTACGTGCGGCTGCGGGCGGGCTTGTCGGCGGGGCTCTTTCGATGCTGGCCTCGGCTGCCTCGTTCGCTTCTGCGCCGTATCTTGTAGTGGACTGGCGCATCTTTGTGGATCCTGCGCGCGCGACTCTGATGGCGGCCAACGTGCACGCCGCGTTCATCGACCCTGCGGCGTACGTTGCGCTGCTCGGATGGCCGGTAGCTGCGTTTCTGATGTCATTGCTATGCCGCCGAGCTTCTCGGGTGTTCGCGATACTCGGCGTGTCAGTGGCAGGTGCGACACTGTGGGGGTCGTACACGCTCGCGCAGCTGGTCGCGGTCCGGCTAGGAAGCTTGGTCGACGGTGGCCTGGCGGAGTGGAACGGGGTGTCGCTACTCGGCCCGTTGGGCGCCTCACTTATACTGGTGGCACTGGTCGCGTTGCTCGGAGCTCCCGTGCGACCGGAGGAAGAAGACCTGTGAGCATTCTCTCTGACTTTGAAGACAGGATCGGCCGAGGCGTCGAAGGCATGTTCGCGGGCGTGTTCCGCTCGCCCGTGCAACCGGCTGAACTCGCGCGCGCGGCCGCCAAAGAGATGGATCGCCGCCGGGTGGTCGGCATCGGCAAAGTCTACGCGCCGACGCTCTACAACATCCTGCTCTCGCCTGAAGACGACCAGCAGCTGGGTGGATTCGCCGACACACTCGCCGGGGAACTCGAGACGTACCTTGTGAGTTACGCGCGCGAGCGCTCGCTCTCGCTGGCCGCGCGCCCCGTGGTGCGCTTCATCGTCGACGACGAGCTCAAGCTCGGCCGCTTCGACATCATCGGTGAACTGCTCTCCCCCGAGGAACTCGCAGAGGAGCTGGGCGACAACCTCCCGGCCGAGGACGCCCCCGTCCCGGCGCCGGTAGTACGTGCCGGCCTTCTCTTCGACGCCGAGTCCGAGGACGCCGACGACCTCGGCGCGCCCGCACCCGGCATAGCCACCGTCACCGTGCGCGATGTCGACCACGACGTGGTGCTGCGTGGCGAGCGTATGGTCATCGGCCGCATCGCCGGCTGCGACATCCGCATCGCCGACGTGAACACCTCGCGCCAGCACGCAGCCTTCGTACGCGAGGGGGCAGGCTGGGCCGTCGAGGACCTCGGCTCGACCAACGGCACCCTCGTCAACGGCAAGGTCATCGATCGCCAGACACTCCGCAACAACGACGTGATCGTTGTCGGCATCACCGAGCTCGTCTACCACGAACCCAGGGGCTGAGCCGCATGATCGACGTCGTGCTGCTCGCCGGGCGTCTTCTCCTCCTGGCACTGCTGTACCTGTTTCTGTTCGCCGCGGTGAAGACCGGTATCGGCCTGGTCGCCGGCCAACGCGTACGGGGCCGCGGAGCCTGGACCGTCTCGGTAACCAAAGGGCCGCGTGAACTCCAGGGCGTGACGGTGCCGATCAACGGCCCTGTCGTCATCGGAAGGTCTCCGGGCGCCGACATCGTGATCGGCGACGACTTCGTCTCCGGCAAGCACGCGCGCTTCTCGCCCAGCGGCGACGGCGCTGTGCTCGAAGACCTCGGCTCGACCAACGGCACGCTGCTCAACGGCCAGCGCGTGACCAACGCGATGACACTGCGTCCTGGTGACACCGTCGACATCGGCGCCGTGAAGCTCAAGGTGGATCGTTCATGACGCCCCGCACCAAGCAGTCGTGGACGGCGCTCTCCGACATCGGCCGCGTCCGCACCCACAACGAGGACAGTGTGCTGGCCCAGCCGCCACTGTTCGTGGTCGCCGACGGTCTGGGCGGGCACGAGGCCGGCGAGGTAGCCTCGGCGATCGCGGTCGAGACTCTGCGCGATCACGCGCCTCGCCGCCCGGACGCGAAAGCGCTCGCTCGCGCGGTGAAGGCCGCCAACCGCGAGGTCATCCGCGCGGCCCGCGAGGGCTACGGCAAGGCCGGCATGGGCACGACCATGACCGCCGCCATCGTCGAGGGCTCGCACATCGTGCTCGCGCACGTGGGCGACTCGCGCGCGTACCTGCTGCACGCCGGCGCGCTCCAGCAACTCACCGACGACCACTCGATGGTCGCCGACATGATCCGCCGCGGCCAGCTCACGGAGGCCGAGGCGCGCTATCACCCCAACCGCAGCGTCATCACGCGCGCGCTGGGCACCGACCCCAACATGGTCGCCGACACCTACGAGGTCGACGCCGAGTCCGGCGACCGGCTTCTGCTGTGCTCCGACGGCCTGACCGGCATGCTCGAAGACGCCGCCATCGCCGAGATGCTCGGCGCGTACCGCGACACCAATATCGCGGCCCGCGCGCTCATCGACGCCGCGAACGACGCCGGCGGTCACGACAACATCTCGGTCGTCATCGTCGACATCGAGGGCGACGGCAGCACGCGCGCCGGGGCCACTGTGGATGCGTCCGGCGCCCGCGCGGGTCGTGGCTGGCTCGCCGTCATCGGCTGGCTGCTGCTGTTCGCGCTCATCGTGGGCGGCATCGGCTACGGCAGCTATCTCTACGCCCAGTCCCGCGCCTTCGTGACAAGCGAGACGCGCAGCGGCGGCCCCAGCAAGTACAACGCTGCGCCGGTCACCACCGTCGTCGTCTACCGCGGCGTCCCCGGCCGCTTCGCCAACCTCGCCTGGAACTGGCGCGCCGAGGAGACCACCATCAACGTCGCACTCCTCTCTCCCGCCGATCAGGCGCGTCTCACCCAAAAGATCCAACTCGCGAGCCTCGCCGAGGCCAATGCCCTGGTCGCCGATCTCCGTGCCACCGCCGAGGAGAAGCTACGCTCGCAACAGCCCTCGATGACGCCTGGGTTCGCGCCATCGACCGAGTCGTCGGCCGCCGTGCCGACACCATAGGGGCGACCATGCGATCGCGCCGAACCACAGAACTCCTGCTCCTGCTCGCCGCCACGCCGCCGGTGCTGCTGGTCTTCGCCCTCGTGGACGCGCAGAAGCTCAACTCGTTCGAGTGGTCGGCGCTCCTCGTACCCGGCGCGCTGCTCCTCGCGTTCTTCGTCGCCCACCTCACCGTGCGCCGTTTCACCCCCAACGCCGACCCCGGACTGCTCCCGATCGTGTTCGTGCTTGCGGGCGTGGGTCTCGCGTTCGTCACGCGGCTCGACCCGGAGCTCGCCACCAGCCAGGTGATGTGGCTCTTTATCGGCGTGGCGGCACTCGTTCTGACGCTGGTGTTGGTCCCGTCGCTCGAGTCTCTCGCGCGCTACAAGTACACGATCATGGTCAGCGGCCTCGTGCTGCTCCTGCTCCCCGCCTTCATCGGCCGCGAGATCAACGGCGCCAAGCTGTGGATTCACTTCGCCGGCATGTCGTTTCAGCCGGGTGAGATCGCAAAGATACTCATCGTCCTCTTCCTCGCCGCCTATCTGGCCGAGAACCGCGAGCTGCTCTCGGTATCAACGCGCCGGATCTGGGGCTTGCGGCTTCCTGAGCCCAGAACGCTCGGGCCGGTGCTGCTCATGTGGATCATCTCGCTGCTCGTGCTGGTGTTCGAGCGCGACCTGGGTTCATCGCTGCTGTTCTTCGCCATCTTCCTGGTGATGATCTATGTGGCCACGGGCCGCGTCGCATACGTGGTGGTTGGCCTTGGGTTGTTCGGGATTGGCGCGACAACCGCCTACTTCTTCTTCACGCACGTGCAGACACGCGTGAACATCTGGCTGCACCCGTTCGCAGATGCTGCGGGCAAGGGCTACCAGCTGGTGCAGTCGCTGTTCGCGCTCGCCGCGGGCGGACTCATCGGCACCGGACTCGGCCAAGGGTTACCGACGCGCATCCCGTTCGTCGCCACCGACTTCATCTTCTCGGCGATCGGCGAGGAGCTGGGGCTCCTGGGCGGCGCGGCCATCGTGCTGTGCTTCGTCGCGTTCACGCTGCGCGGGCTAGCGACTGCATCGCGCGCCAAGACCGACATGGCGGCGTTCACCGCAGTCGGACTGGTCGCGGCCATCGCGGTGCAGGCGTTCGTCATCATCGGCGGCGTAACGCGGCTGATTCCGCTCACAGGCGTAACGCTCCCCTTTGTGAGTTACGGCGGTTCATCGCTGCTTTCGAGCTTCATCGCACTCGCGCTGCTACTTCGAGCCGGCGATGAGGGCACCGGCGTCGAAACCGAGATGGTGACCACCTCGACCGACCTCGGCGTGCTTGGCCGCCTCGCGCTGGGACGACGGCTGACCAACACCGCCATCGTCCTGTCGGTGCTGCTGGTCGCACTCGTGGTGAACCTCACGTGGATACAGGTAGTCACCGCGCGCACGCTGCAAAACCACGCCGCCAACTCTCGAGGACTCGCAGAAGCGGCGCGGCAGGATCGCGGCTCGATTCTGACACGCGACGGTGTCGTGCTGGCGGAGTCAGAACCCACCGGCCGTGGCACCTTCAGGCGCACCTATCCCAGAAACACGATGGCCTCGCACGTGATCGGCTACTACAGCTCCCGCTACGGCCGTGCAGGCATCGAAGCCGCCGAGAACGACGCGCTCTCCGGCGGGAAGCGCGCCTACGCCACGTGGGCCGACGTCATCGACTCGGCCGCCGGACGCTCGGTGCCCGGCAACGACGTCGTACTCACGCTCGATAGCCGCGTGCAGAAGGCAGCGGAACGTGCACTCGACGGACGTGACGGCGCGGTCGTCGTTCTCGATCCGCGCGACGGCGCGGTGCTTGCGATGGCCGCCAACCCCGGCTTCAATCCGGCCACGGTCGACAAGGACTGGGAGAAGCTCAACGCCCCCGACAGCGGCGCGCCCCTCATCGACCGCTCGCGCTCGGCGCTCTTCGCACCGGGCTCCACGTTCAAGGTCGTGACGCTCACCGGCGCCCTCGCCGGCGGTATCGCGACCACTCAGACCGCCTACCCCGGACCGGGCACACTCGAGATCGGCGGTGCACCGGTCCGCAACTTCGAGGGCGGCAGCTACGGCAAGGTGAACCTCATCAAGGCCACCACCAGCTCGATCAACACCGTCTTCGCGCAACTCGCTGTCGACATGGGCGCGCCCGCGCTCGTGAAGCAGGCCGACCTCTTCGGCTTCGATGCCCAGCCCGACCTCGAGCTTCCCGTGAAGTCATCCCTCATGCCCGACCCGGCAGAGATGACCGAGTGGGAGACCGCATGGGCGGGCGTCGGACAGCCGGTCGGCGAGCATGAGAGCCCCGCCGGTCCGCAGGCGACCGTCCTGCAGATGGCGCTCGTCGCCGCAGGCATCGCCAACGACGGCGTCGTCATGCAGCCACACATCGTCGGCTCGATAGAGAACACGCTCGGCGACGAGCTGGGCCTTACCAGCAGCAGCGTGTATCGCACCGCGACCGATGCCGTCACGGCAGGACAGGTCGCAAGCGTCATGGAGGAGGTCGTCAGGAACGGTTCCGGCTCACGCGCGCGGGTGCCCGGTGTGCGCGTCGCCGGCAAGACCGGCACCGCCGAAGTGGCCAAGGGTAAGGCGACCAACGCCTGGTTCATCGCCTTCGCCCCCGCCGAGAACCCGACCGTCGCGATGGCGATCATGATCGAAGGTGGCGGCGTTGGCGGAAGAGTCGCTGCTCCTGCAGCGCAGTCGGTATTGGCGGCTGCGCTCGCTGCGCAGAAGAAGGCGAAGTGAGTCACAAGAACGGCGAAGAGCCTCTCACTCCGAGTAACGCCGCACAAACGGCGAGTGCTACTCGGCGAGCATGAGTACCAAGTGGTCTAGAATGCAGACAGTCGGGAATCTTTCCCGCAGGTGACGAGCACGGGGAGTAACACGTGGAAGAGTTGGTATTCGGACGTAGATACCGCGCTACCGAGAAGATCGGCACCGGTGGCATGGCGGATGTGTACAAGGCCGTCGACGAGACGTTGGGCAGAACCGTCGCCGTCAAGGTGATGCATGCTCGCTACGCTTCCGACCCCGCGTTCGCAGCGCGCTTCCGCCAGGAGGCACAGGCCGCTGCCAATCTCGTCTCACCCAACATCGTGAACATGTACGACTGGGGCCAGGACGGCGAGACGTATTACATCGTCATGGAGTACGTACGCGGCACCGACCTCAAGTCGATCATCCAGCAGAAGGGCGCCATCCCGGGTCGCAAGGTCGCAGATGTAGGCGCTCAGGTCTGCTCGGCGCTGAGTGTCGCGCACGGGTACGACATCATCCACCGGGACATCAAGCCGCACAACATCATGGTGCAGCCGGACGGCTCGGTGAAGGTCATGGACTTCGGTATCGCGCGCGCCGGGAACTCGACCATGACGCAGACGGGTTCGGTTCTCGGCACGGCTCACTACGTCTCGCCCGAGCAGGCGCAGGGCAAGCCGCTGACCGCCACGAGTGACCTCTACTCGCTGGGTGTCGTGCTCTACGAGTCGGCGACCGGTGAGCTGCCGTTTGACGCCGACACCCCCGTCGCGGTGGCGCTCAAGCAGGTCAACGAGATGCCGCGCCGCGCCTCGGAAGTGAACCCGAACATCGATCCGGCCCTTGAGGCCGTCATCATGAAGGCGCTCTCCAAGCGCCCCACGGATCGCTACCCTTCGGCAGACGAGATGCGCCGGGACCTGCTGCGTGTCGCACAGGGTCAGCCGGTGAACGCGGCTGCTGCAGGCGCGATGGCCTCAGGCGCCGCAGCTATGGATGAGACCGCGGTGATGCCCGCCGTCGGTGGGCCCACCACGCCGTATGGCCAGGGCGACCGTCGACAGCTTCCCACCAAGAGACCGATCTGGCCTTGGATTCTGTTGGGCGTATTGCTCGTGCTCGCCGGTCTCGGGCTGGCGTGGAATATGGACCTTCTCGGCGCTCGCACGACACCGATTCCCGACGTCAGCGGACGTACGGTCGCCGAGGCGACAAAGGTGCTCAACAACGCCGGATTCGTCCTCGGCAACGTCACCCCGGTGTTCTCGGACAACGTGGACACGGGGCTCGTAACCAAGCAGACACCGAACGCCGGCGACGAGGCCAAGAAGGGTGCGCCCATCGACCTCGAGGTCAGCAAGGGTGCGGACGTCGCGATTGTTCCCAGCGTGATAGGAATGGCCCAGACAGACGCGTTCAAGCTGCTCACAGAGGCCGGATTCAGCCCGCAGCCGCTCGATCAGAAGTTCAACAAGGATGTCGAGGCTGGCAAGGTGTTCGAGCAGGATCCTGCCGCCGGTGAGAGGCTCAAGAAGGGCACCGTGGTGAACTACGTGGTATCACGCGGTGCAGAGCTCGTGATGGTGCCGTCGGTCGCTGGAAAGACCCAGTCGCAGGCGACGGCGGCTCTCAAGAAGGCCGGCTTCAAGGTGTCGGTGAAGACCGAGAACAGCGACACCGCGAAGAAGGGCATCGTCATCAGCCAAAACCCCAACGGCGGATCCATTCCCAAGGACTCTACCGTGACGATCACTGTGTCCTCGGGGCCGGCAACCGCATTGGTGCCGGACGTCATTGGTTTGACCGAGGCCGAGGCGAGGGCGAAGCTCGTGGCGGCCGGCTTTGAGGTGAACGTAGTCCCAGAGTTGCACAGCAACACGGGGCTGGTGTTCGAGCAGAGTCCCAAGAAGGACGTGGAAGCCCCGCTCGGCGCGACAGTACTGATCAAAGTCGACACAGCCGCTCCGTAACGGCGGGTTCACTCGTCGGTTTCGCCGAGCGGATCGTTCAACCGAGCCGATTCCGCGAACCTGTCCGTCGCTGGTTCCTCGGGCAAGCCGAACGCCTGCGCGCCCCAGCGGGACTGCGCGACGGGCTGCTCCTGCTTGAGATAGCGTCGCGGGATCACGCCGCGCGCGGCCTCTCGCAGCGCGAAGAAGCCGTCGGAGAGCGTCAGGAGCAGAGTCGCGGGGTTCTCGGCACCGGTGAGGAGTCGGCGGCGGATCTCGAAGCGGTCGGCGCCGCCTTTCATGACAGTGAACGCCGCCTCGAATCCGGCTTCCCGGGTCGCAACCTTCACCACTTCGTTGTAGCGACCAAACGGGTAGGCGAGCGTCGTGGTCGGCAAGCCCTGCTCGGCGAATGCGGCAAGTGAGCGCGTGATCTCGCGGCGCATCTGCTCCGGTGGAATCTGGTCGAGCGGCACGTGGCTTGCGGCGTGGCAACCGATAGTGGCGCCGGCCGCGGCAACCTCGTGAACGTCATCCCAGGTCATGAGCTTCTCGTGCGCGTCGGTTCGCTCGGCGAACTCCGAGACCACGAAGAGGGTAGGCTTGATAAAGCGGCGGCGCATGACCGGCCAGGCGACCTGATGGAAGCTACGCAGTCCGTCGTCGAAGGTGACGACCACGTCACGCGGACCCAACTCTCCCGCGAGGTATTCACCCATCGTCGCGAAGCGAAAGCCCATCTGCGTGATGAGGGAGAGTTGTGTCTCGAATCGCTCAGTGGCCAGCTCGGCCGTGATCGAGCCACGGAGGGTGAGGTCGTGGTAGAGCAGCAGTCTGGGCTCACTCATGGCTCGCTGGTCCATGTCGACTCTCCCCTCCTTTACTGCACCGACTCCACCCGCTGCACTCCAACAACCGCAGGTACGCTACGCTGTCGTCATACCAACACCATCCTATCCTACGAAAAGAACGCACACGCAGCCACATCCGCGCCGACGGACCAGCGAAGGAGCCGCCTGATGCGCATCGCGTACCTGGTCAACGCCCCTCGCCAGCACCTCACCGGTGCGGCACTGCGCGCGTTGACGCTGGCCGCCAGCGCGGCGCGGCGCGGCGACACTGCGGTCATCGTCGGGCCTGGCGGCTCGGCGCTCGAACAGGCGGCTGCCTCCCGCGGCGTGGAGTTCGCTTCCACGGGCTTCTCGGCGAGCGTGCGGGGTCGACGCGAGCTTCGCACGCTGCTCGCCGAGACGCACCCGGATATTCTGCACGCGATGAGCGCCGTGCCACTGGTCCTCGCCGAGCCCGGCTTGCTGCTCGGGCGCCCAGCGGGCGGTCCGACGGCCCGCTTCGTGAGTGTCGTGGTGGACCCGGCCTCGACATCGGTGTTTGCCGACGGTCGTTCGCGACCAGCCGTCACGGCGTTCCGCAACTTCCTCCTGACTCGTATCAGCCCGTCTCTCGACGGCGTGCTCGCGGTTTCTGAACCGGTGCGCGAGAGCCTGCAACGGCTCGGGGTGCGCGGCGTGGTCACCGTCGGCGGTGCGGCCGTGAACGCCGAGGATCTCTCCCAGCGCGCACGCGCACCGATCACGCTTCCACCGGGAAGGCCGCTCATAGGGTCCGCGGTAGGCCAGCTCGAACGGCTCAAGGGCGTCGACACGCTCATCCGCGCTTTCACCGAGATCACCAGCTTGCACGCTGATGCAGCACTGGTCGTCGCCGGAGAGGGCTCTCAGCGCGACGCGCTCACCGCGCTCGCCGAGCAGCTCGGCGTGTCTGACCGAGTGCACCTGCTCGGCTACCTGGACGAGCCGGCGCCGATGCTCGCCGCACTCGACCTGCACGTGTCGCCCTCTCTGACGGAGGGCCTTGGCACGGTGACCGCGCAGGCCATGGCGCTGGGCATCCCCGTCATCGCGACGGCGGTGGGCGGCTCGAGCGACGTCGTCACAGACGACGTGACCGGCCTGCTGGTGGCGCCGGGCGATTCCGCTGCGCTCGCGGAGGCGATGCTGGATCTCCTGGACGACCCGGCTCGTGCACGCCGACTCGCCGACGCCGGGCGCGCGGACATCACGGCACGCCACAGCGAAGCAGCCTTCGTCGATGCGACGTGGGCCCGCTACACGACAGCGCTGCAAGCCCAATCTCCTGAGGCTTCCAAGCAGTAAACGCCGCAGTCGCTACCTCGAGCGCAACAAGCCGCGTGCTACCTGCGCGAGGTTCCACAGTGGTCGCCGCAGACGCTCGGGCGCCGCATCGATCGCCTGCTGAGCGGCGATCACGGTCGCCCCTCGCGCCCGCGCGAGCTGCCCATGCAGTGTCGCCCGATACGCGCGCAGCGTCCCGAACCGCTCGGCTCGGACCGCGCCCCAACTCGACTTGTACGCGACTTCCCCCAAACCGTAGTCGAGCATCACGCATCCCTCGGCGATGGCATCCTGCACATGCGAACAGAACAGCACTTTGGGCGGCTGGATGCGCGCCCAGCCTCCGAGAAATCCGCCCCACATCGCGTATCGCGTATCGCCGTAACGCATCTGGCAGGAACATCCGACACGCTGGCCTTCCACGACCAGAAAGCTCAATCTCAGTCGGTCCTCCGCTAGAAGCGAGCGGCAGGTCGCGTGCCAGAACTGCCGTTGGGCGACCGTCACCACGAACTGCGGGCTCACGACTTCTCGCATCCGCAGCTCATGAATCTTGATGGCATCGTCAAGTGAGGTCTCGAGTGCTTCCTCGGTGGTGATTCGCTCAGTTGTCGCACCCGCACGTTCTGCCCGACGCAGGGTGTTTCTGATGCGGCGGCGTCTCTCGGGACTCAGTGACCGCGCGAGATACTCGTCCCAGCTTCCATGCAGATCGATACACGGGCGGGCGAACAGATCCGCCGAGAGACTCACAGTGGCTCGCGGAACGTGAGACTCGATGTGGGCGAGCACCATTAGCGCGAACGGTTCCTCGAGCCGCACGTAGCGCAGCTCGAGCGCCTCCCACATGCCGAAATCGTCGAGTGCCGCTGCCACCAACCGCTCGAGTACAGGTTCCTCGGCAGTTCGGATCGCGAAGGCACCGAGTGCGGAACTGCCAGATCGGCCATCTCCGAGCAGCCTCAGCGTGCGTACAGGCCATACGACCCCCACGCGGCTTCGGTAGGCCGGCAGCACGCCAAGAAGCGCGCCGGTGTCGTCGTCTCTGCAGGTGACGATCGCAAGCTCCCCGCATCCGAAGGCACGCCACCACTGCAAAAGCCAGTCGTGTCGCAGGAACGGCGCGTCCTGATTGGACGCCGATAGCACGCCATCCCACTCAGGCTGCAGGGCCACGAACTCCGACTCATCAGAGATCAACTGCGTATGCATGAACTGACTGTACCCCTCCCCGAAGGGTGCGATGCGGCCGATGCTGGGCTAGAGTGGAGCTCACGACCTGACGTCCGTACTGCCGAAGGGCTACCCGCGTGGCCGCAGCCAAGAACAGCACATCCCTGACGCGTGGCAGCGTCGTTCTCACCGCAAGCCGCGTCGTCACCGTGGGCCTCTCTTACGCGCTCAACGTGTTCCTGGCCCGTCAGCTTGGCCCCGATCTCTTCGGACTGCTGGCTGTCATCATCACGGTGCTCGCGTGGTTCGAGCTCTTCGTTGCCGAGGCACTCCCCCTGTGGGTCATGCGCGTGGTGGACTCCGATGCAGACGGTGCGCTCATCCCCCGCTCGTACCTGTATGCACAGCTCGGTCTGTCCGTCTCACTGGCGGTCATACTGATCCTGATCACACCGCTACTCGCCCGTCTCTTCGGCACGCCCGAGGACACGATGCTGTATCGGGTCGCCGCCCTGGACCTCCCGTTGTTCGCACTGCTCGCGCTGTTCCAGGGCGTCATCATGGGCGGCCGAGAGTACGTACTCCAAGCCACCACCTACATCACCTACTCGCTCGCGAAGCTGATGGCGACGATGCTGCTCGTGGGTTCCGGTCTCGCCGTGATGGGTGCCATCCTAGGCAGCATCTCTGCTTCCGTTGTGGGGGCAACCATCGCGTACGCGATCATCGTATGGAGGTTTCGCGGCCGCAGGCTCGTGGGAGACAGCGCGGTACGCACCACTCATACCGCCCGCGACGCCATCCGTGGCTCCGTGGTCCCCGCGGCGCTGATCCTGTCCCAATCACTCGCTGTCTCGGCGGACCTCTGGATCGTGAAGGCGATGCTGCCAGCCGCCGACGCAGGCTTCTACCGCGCGGCCGGCCTCTTCGCACACGTGCCGATAACCCTGTCCTCCGGCATCGTATGGGGCATGTATGCGGCCTACAGCGATGCCCATCGTCGTGGTGACACCGACCGTATGCGTCACTACGTCAGCCAAGTGACACGGCTACTGGTCGCAGCCGGTGGACTATGGATCGCGGTGATCGTACCGACGGCCGGCGCTCTGCTCACCTTCGTCTTCTCGGCAGACTACGCCCCGGGCGCGGCCGTCCTCGCCATCTTGGGCGTGGGTACCGGAATCGGCATGCTCGGCGTGGCGATGGCGCCACTGCTGCTCATCGAGGGGCATGGGCGCGCGGTGCTGATCGGTGTGCTGTCGATTCTGGGAGCCGAAATCGTCGCCGCACTGATTCTCACCTCGCAAGTCGGTTACAACGGCACCGCGATCGCCGTCGCGGCCTCCTACGTGGTGGGTACCGTGCTCGCGTTCGCGGCGATGCGCCGTCACATGAACTTACAGCTGGGCTCTACCTTCCTGCGGCTGCTGGTACCGGCCGTTGTCGTGGGTCTCGCGGCATGGCTGATCGATCCCGCAGCAAATGCATGGCTGATCGCGTGGTACGCCGTGTTCGCACTCGCGTTTGCGGGCATGCTCTTCCTGACACGCGCCATCACGCGCAAAGACATCGAAGCGATCAAGGGCGGTCTCACGTGAAGGTAAGCCTGCTAATCGTCACGCGGGGCATGACCCCCGAGGTTGGCGCACTCGCCAGCCGACTCGCGGAACTGCTCGCCGCCGAGCGCTCCGACTCCCTCTCCGGCGAAGTCATCATCGTCGCCGAGAACCCGCAAGTCGCAGACGTGGCCGCGCGCGAGCACCTGAGCGAAGATGTCTCGTTGCTGAGCATTCCCGCGACGCGCGGTCTGGGCTACAACCGCAACCGCGCACTCGAAGCCGCCCAGGGCGATACCGTTGTATTCGTAGATGACGACTGCTGGCCGGCGGACGACTGGTTGCCGCAGCTTCTCGCCCCCCTCGACGACCCGACGGTCCACGCCGTCATGGGCAACGTTCGTATTCGGCCGTCGACCTTCCTGGGTGACTCGATCTCAGCTCTCGGGTTTCCCGCTGGCGGAAGTACCGGGTTCGCAGTGATGTTCCCGGTCGACGACCAAGGCTTCACCACGCACATCTCCACACTCAACTGTGCCCTGCGCGACGAGACCTTCACCCGCGTGGGGCCGTTCGACGAGTCGTTGATATTTGGCGGCGAAGACGGTGAGCTTTCGCACCGAATCTCCTCGGCGGGGCTGCGTGTGAAGTTCCAGCCCACCGCGCTGGTCGAGCACGACGCGCGCAGCAGTCTCCCGGAGTTCGGTCGCTGGTTCTTCCGCCGAGGACGCGCGGCATGCCAGTTCTCGCGAAGGGTACCGGCAGGCGGCACCATCGGGCGCCGACTTGCCAGCTACAAGACGATTCTCTGGCTGCATCGCAGTGACCCCAAGATCGTCGCGATCGTTCCGCTGCTGGGAGCGAGCATCGCGCTGCAGCAGGCCGGGTTCGCGTGGGAATACGTCACCAGTGCGAGGCGATAGGGCTGGCGCGGCTAACGCTGCAAGGCCTCGTCGGCGTCCTTGGCCGCAGCCTCTCGCTCGATGACGATCTGATGCGCGGCAGACTGCTCGCGGCGGTCCACTACCACGCCTGCGGTGCTGGAGCGATTCGAGCGTCGCTCGATGCCGATGACCTCGGAGACCTTGCCCTTGGATCGCACGGCACCCTCGAGATTCCCGATCATCTCGGCGACGAATCCGACTCCGAAGAGCTGGATGCCGGTGAGGATCATCAGCGCGCCGAACGAGAAGAACGTGCCTCCGCCGGGATACGAGAATCCGAACAGGTTGCCCGCGATGGTGTAGGTCGCGAAGAACGTGCCCGTCGCCATCAGGGCGACGCCTATGCCACCGAAGAGGTGTAGCGGGCGCTCGAGGTATCCCGACAGGAAGAAGATGGTGAGGAAGTCCATCGCCCCGCGCAAATAGCGTTCCGTGCCGTACTTGGTGGTGCCGGAGACACGCGGACGGCTCTCGACCTCGACCTCGTGGACCGAGTAGCCCTTCACCGCGAGGATCACCATGAAGAATCGGTGAAGCTCGCCGTAGCCGTAGCGCACAAGCTCATTGGCCGCCTCGTAGCTGAATGCCTTCAGGCCGGCGTTCATGTCGTGCAGCTTCACGCCGGTCATGCGGCGCACAAACGCGTTGAAGAACTTCGACGGTAAGCGCTTCGTGAGCCGGTCCTTGCGCAGCACCTTGGACGCGGTGACGGCCTCGTAACCGACACCCGCCTGCTCGATCACGCGCAGGACATCGATCGCGTGGTACTGCAGGTCCGCATCCACAATCGCGACGATCCGGCCGCGAGCGTAGGTGATGCCGTTGGCCAGCGCGCTCGCCTTGCCGGAGTTCTGGCGGTGGCGCAGCCCTCGAACTCGCGTGTCGCTCAGGGCGAGCTCGTTGATGGCCTCCCACGTGCCGTCGCAGGAACCGTCGTCGACGAAGATGAACTCGTAGTCGAGGTCGGTCGTCCGCATCACGGCCACGATCTCTTCGTAACTACCCGGGACGTTATCGACCTCGTTATATGCCGGCAGCACGATGGTGACATCGATGGGATCCTGAGGTGCTCCCAGGCCCAGCGCGGCCACGAGCTCACGGGTCGTTCTGATCGGCATACCTACCGCCTCCGCGCGTTCATCAGTAGATCGGCTTAAGTAAGACGAGATACCGCCAGTCATCCTCGTCCAATGAACTTGCCCAGTTGGAGAGTGCTTCAGGCGCCGTCGAATAGAAGTAGTCGGGTGCTATTGCGACCCTGAACGCCGCAAGGCTGGCCTTTGACGAGTTGATGCGCCAGTCCTGTGTGCTGGTCTTGCTGCGCTCGATGGAGTCATAGTAGATGACTCCCCGTACCTTCGGAAGCGCGCGGATCCGCTTATACGCATCAGTGATCCAGACGTTCTTCTTGCCGCCCTTCTCGACCGACCCGAACTCCGAGATGATGATCGGCTTCTTGATCCGCTTCAGATACTTGATCGGTTGCTCGTACCAATGCATGAACGGTTGCCAGCTTGCGTACCTGCTGGTCGTCCCCCAGTTGAAGCCGCTGATGGAGGTCCAGTCCACGTATTCGTCGCCCGGGTAGTAGGCGGCGTACGCGTTCTCCTTAGTGTCCGGAACGCTCACATGATTAATACTCCACACCCACGTGACGTTGGTCGCTCCCTCTTCCTCGAAGATGTCGTGGATATGTCGCCACGCCTTCACGAACTCCGCGGGTGTGTTGCCGTTCACCGTGCCACACCACGGGTACCAGTTTCCGTTCATCTCGTGCATCGGCCGCAGCATTACCGGCCCGCCGAGTGTGCGTATGTCAATCGCCCACTGTCGGAGATAGGCGTCGTAACGTCCGGAGGTGATGGCCTTCAGCCGATACTTCGACTGTTTAGTAGCGTCCTTGACCAGGTTCGCATCGGAACCCGGATCCCACGGCTCCCACGTGATCATCGGGACTTTTCCTCGGCGCATGATCTCGAGACATGCAGCGCCATCGAAGCGCGCGCGGTTGTTGGTCGCCCATGGTTGGTACCACATCACGATGGACACGTCCTTGCCGGCTTGCTGCTCGAACGAGTCGACTCTTCCCAGAGTGAACGGCGCCGGCGGCGAGTACATCCCGAGATATGCGCCCGTCTCCGGTGGTCGGACCTTCTCAGCAAGGGGAAGCGGTGCGACGGGCAGCGACGGGAGGACAGGGTCGGGGACTTCGGACGCGTTCACGCTGCCGGGCTTCTCGGCCGACGAACCCTTGCCGGCCTCGATGAGCGCACGACAACCGGTGGTCGCAGACACCGCGGACAACACCGCAGCGAGCACGACGACCTTGGCGAAGAAGTTCAAGAACGGGCGACGGTTTCCAGGTGCCCTCATCGCCGGCCTCACTTCCCTGAAGACTAGTCTGTAGTGTTCGCAGGCTCGTTGTGATCCGGATTCTCAGGCCGGACCGCGTAACGCAAAAACCCTGACACGATAAGAATATGCCCCAAAGCGAACGCGAGGTTGTTCACGACCGACGGGGTGACCCCCGTGGTGAGGATGCCGTACGGAATCGCCAGGCTCAGCGCGGTGACCGTAAGCACGTGCACCCATACCGGTCGAAGACTCCGCTTACCCGCCACCTTGGAGGTCACAACGAACCGCGCGGCACGGCCAAAGATCGACTGCAGCAGCGCGGCCGTGTGTACGGGGAAGGCCGCCAGCGTGAACCAGATTCCTCGAAACGTCAGCGTGAACTCGGACGCGTAGACCATCGTGAGCAGCGTGATGAAGACGTAAGGCAGGAAGTGGCTGGGGTACTCGTTTGGGACCTGAACCGGACGCAGACCGAAGAACAGGAACGCCAGCGGAAGCACGATGTAGCCCGCATACGCGATGCCCGTGAACCAGTACAGAAAGCTGAGTCCGTACTGCAAGCCACGCGCTGGGCCGATACCTGCGAAGAAGGGCAGTCGCCGCATCAGGATCTCAAGCCCGCCTCGCGCCCAACGCATCTGCTGGCTGAAATACCCGCGCACATCGACCGGCCCCAGCCCCGTCGCCAACACCTCTGAGACGTACACCGAGGTCCAGCGCAGCTTCTTGAGGATGAGCGAAACGCGCAGGTCCTCGGTGATGGAGTCCTCGGGGAGTCCGCCGATCTGCTCGAGTGCGGTGCGCCGGAAGACGACGTTGGTGCCGCAACTGAAGACGGCCCCCGCGCTGTCCTTGCCGCGCAGGATGGGACCGTAGAACAGCGCCTGCTGCTCGTGGGCTCCGGCGGCCACACGGTTCTCGAAGCGGTTGCGGTACGACTGCGGCGTCTGCACGAACGCCACGGTCGGATCGGCGAAGCAGGCCATGGTGCGCTCGAGGAACTCGGGGACCGGCGCATGGTCGGCGTCGAAGATGATGATGAAGTCGCCGCCCGCGAGCTTGAGCGCGTGGTTGACGTTGCCGGCCTTGGCGCCGATACGGTTGGGCCTGGTGACGTAGGCGGCGCCGTGGCGCTCGGCGATTCTGGCGATGCCCGGGTCCGGGCCGTCGTCAAGTACCCAAACGCTCAGCCGAGGATGACGTATCGCCGAGACAGCACGGATCGTGTTCTCGACCACGTCGTGGGGCTCGCCGTACACCGTGATGAACGCGTCGATCCGCTCCCCCGAGGCCGAGAAGTCGGCGTCGGGCGGCACGGTCCACTTCTGGTTCGAGATAGTGAGCCAGAACCCTGCGGCCTGCACGAGGTTGAACAGCTCCGCGCCGATCAGAATCGCATACAGATACGGGTTCGCCGCTCTTGCGTCGACAATCAACCACCACAGGTAATACGCGCCCGCGATCGCACATGCCGCTGAGAGCAGTCGGCAGTTGCGCAGATAGGCGGCTCGACGCTCCGCGACTGTGTAGCTGCTGTTCACGGTGCGATCACCGTCCCGGTGGTCTCGATCGGTGATGTGGGCGTCGTGGAGGTCGTGGGGGTTGTGGAGGTCGTGGCAGTCGTAGACGATTCCGGCGTGAAGAACGACGGCGGGACGACGACCTCGGGGGGCACGTAGAGCAGTAGCTCGACCTGGTTGAGCGACGACTGCTTCTCCACGGTGTAGCCGTTGTGCTTCATCCAGTAGCGGATCGCTTGGGAGTCGTTGCGAACCGGATCGATATCCTGGAACGAAAGCAGTACCCACACGCGTTTCGCCGACCCGGCGATTCTAGCCGTATCCTCGTCGATCTGTGCCTGCGTGTTGCGCAACACGTCGTACTGACCGTATCGAGGCATCCCGTACTGCGGAATCGACCTGGGAAGGTAGTAGGCCGCGAGCGGGTCGAGATAGAACGGAGCGTAAATCACCGTATCGCCCGGCTTGTAGTTCGCGACGATCGTCTGAAAAGCGGCACGGTCGTCGTGGGTCATGGCGTTGTTCGGGTTGTACGACTGATCGGCCCATGCCACCAACGCCACAACGACCATCACGACCATTAATGGGTGCGCATGCCGCCGCTTGAGTTTCGCCAGCAGTCGTGCCGCGAGCAGGAACGCCGGAGCCGCAACCGCCATGAAGTACCGAGAAGCCAGGATCTGACCTTGCCATTGGCCGAGAAGAAACATAGTTAAGATGCCGCTGGCTGTGACCAGGAGAACCCAGGTCCACATCCGCACAGGTCGGATAAGTCCCATCAGCACGAACACGAGGTAGATCAGACCGGGCCACAGCGAGACGAACGCGCCCATAACGGCGGGACTGTGGAAGCCGACCGTCATCTGGGTGACCACGATCGCGACGTCGTTGAACCGCAGCGCCAGGTGCGGTGCCTCCTGCCCATAGCCCAGACCCGAGCCGGCGACCGAGCCGACGAGTGCATTGGGCCCGTTCTCGGCGGGCACGAAGATCGAGTTGGCGAGCCAGGTTCCCACCAACAGCGCCATACACAACGACACGATCAGCCAGGGACGCAGTGTCGGCACGTCGGTATAGAGCCCGCGGGGATTTCGCCACGACGCTTGCGCCGTCTTCGCGTGCCGCGCGTCGCGCTCGGTGATCCACACGATTCCAAACACGTAGAACAGAATCTGCCCCACCATCAGGAACAGGAAGAAGTAGTGGGTGAACAGCCCCATCGTGGTGAAGACAAGGTAGCCGACCCAGAGGTGCTTGCGGTTCTCGCGGACGGCGAGGACCAGGAACGTGGTCGACAGCAGTCCGCCCAGGAAGAGCAGCGTGTACATACGCGCCTCTTGCGAGTACCAGATCTGAAACGGTGAAAGCGCGATCAGCCCGGCTGCGATGAGGCCCGTTCGGCGATCGTAGATTCGCTTACCGGCCCAATAGGCCACGGGAATGGCGATCACCCCGATGATCACCGAGAACGACCGAAGCGCGATCTCGCTCTTGCCAAAGTACTTGAGCCAGAAATGCATCGTGATGTGATAGAGCGGCGGGTGCACGCCGGTCGCGAGCTTCTGGATGACCCGCAGGAACACCCGGCTCGCCTGCTTGACCGTGATCGCCTCGTCCAGCCACAGACCACGTGTGTTCATGCTCGCGACACGCAACGCCAACCCGATCAGGGTCCACGTGAGCACGAGAACGGCTGTCCTGACGCGTCCGCTATCGGGCGTCCCGGGAGCGGTTTCGTGGGTGCGGAGACTCATGCGGTGTACGGCGTCCTGTCCGTTCGGCGAATTCGTATAGGGCTGATTGTTCCACATGTGACCGTCGATTCCACACACCGACCGTTCGTCAGCCGTTCGTCGGCCCGTGCGAGAAATGTGATGGAAATCACTCAAGTGCTGCACGCTGTGACCGATAACTGTGACAGATGAACATTTGGGTTGGGCGATCCGAGCCCTCCCGTGACAAAGGCAAACCCGTCGTGAGGCGGGGACGCAAAGCCAAAGGGTCTCACAAGCTGAGACAGCCAGGCTACCGAAGGGTGAGGATTGTGAAGCTCAAGCCGTTTATGTCCCTGGGAGTCTCGACGCTGCTGGTCAGCGCACTCGTAGCCCCGATGATGCTGGTCCCGGTTGCAACCGCATCCGCCGAGACCACCGCCGCCTCTCGCCGCGCCGCCATCGAGCGTCGCGCCAAGGTGTCCCGCACACAGCCTGCCCCTACTATCGTCCCCAGTACCACGATCGCTGCGCCGACCACCGATCCGGCCCCCGTCACCGCGGTCACCGCTTCGGTCACCGATCGTTGGGTCGGCGCCTACGTGACGGGTTCCGCCGAGAACCTGACCAACCTCACCACACTTGAGGGTAAGGTCGGCCAGAAGTTCGCAGTCCGCAACTTCTTCCAGAACACCTCGCAGGGATTCACCCAGGTCCAGTCCGCAGCGATCACGGATCACGGGGCCATCCCGCTGGTCACGCTCGAGTTCTGGAACGCCTCGGTGAGCACATCCGTCATGACCGGCGGCAGCTACAAGCAGATCGCCAACGGTTCGATGGACGCCTACCTGATCAAGTACGCGACCAACGCCAAGAACTTTGGTAAGCCCGTGTGGCTGCGCCCGTTCCACGAGATGAACGGCAACTGGTACCCCTGGGCAGGAACCGCTGCGGGTAACACCCCCGCCGACTTCATCGCGGCCTGGCGCCACGTGCGCACCATCTTCAAGAACGCCGGTGCGACCAACGTGAAGTTCGTCTGGAGCCCCAACGCCGACAGCGTCCCCAACACGACCGCCAACGCCATCGGGAAGTACTGGCCCGGCGAGAGCTACGTCGACTCCATCGGTATCGACGGCTACAACTTCGGGACCACCTCCTCCACATGGCGCAGCTTCTCAAGCGTGATGGGCCCGGCGTACAAGGCCTGCGCCGCTCTCTCCCCGACGAAGCCAATCTTCATCGCCGAGACAGGCTGTGGAACCGTCGGTGGAGACAAGGCCGCCTGGATCTCGAACATGTTCAAGGTCATCCCGACCACGTACCCGCGGATCGTAGGCGTCACCTGGTTCAACGCGAACAAGGAGCGTGACTGGAGAATCGAGTCCAGCACCGCGAGCCTCAACGCCTTCAAGACCGGGATCGTGAGCTTCTAACCCGACATCATCCTGAGTACCACGGCACCGCATGCCTCCGGGGGCATGCGGTGCTCTTTTGTTGCACGCCTCGGACTCCACACAGAGACCGCACACACGTGAAGTGCCAGAGGGGGTACCATATGTGGGTGCGCGATGCGCGCACGCCAAGGAAACGACGAAAGCGAGTCTGCTCATGAATCACCTATCCACCGCCCGTGTCACCCGTGGCGCGCTGGTACTCGCGCTTGCACTCGCGCTCTCGGTTGCGCTGGTCGGCTGCAACAAGACCGCCGAGAAAGCGGAACCGAGCGGTCCCACCGCGATGGACAGCATCGGGGTCGCGAAGTCATCGCTGTCCACGAGCGCTCCTGACGCGAAGCTGCTGCTGGTCCAGACCGCCAACGTGGTCACCGCCACGTCCACTCCGGTGTGGCAGTACCTGTTCGGCTCTCCCAAGGACGGCAGCATCGTCGCCGTCACCGTCGAGAACGGAAAGGTCACCGCGACCCAGCCGTATGGCTCTGCAGGCATGGACGAGTCCGAGTGGAAGCTCATCCCGGACTCGGCCGAGTGGAAGATCGACAGCGATGAAGCCTTCGACGCCGCCCTCAAGACCGACAAGAAGGCGACCGACAAGACCCCGTGGGCGATGGGCTTCGTGACCTACGTGCCTAAGTCGGCCGCCAGCTCGACGACCATCGATCCGTTTGTGTGGAGCGTCGCGCTGGATCCGCAAGGCGCCACGCCGAGCACGATCGACGTCAACGCCAAGACCGGCGAAGCCAAGGTCGGGGCTGCCAAGTAGGCTGCATCCCGCACAAGTTCGCTGTCCGGCCACCTCGGCCGCGACGCACTCAGAACACGATGAACGCCCCGGCCTTCGCCAGAAGCCCGGGGCGTTCTGATTTCGCTACCCGCACTCCCACCGTTTGGAGCGCTTGACCGCCTCGGCCCATCGGATGCGCAGGTCTGCGAGGCGGACCTTGTCGGCGGGGTCAGGCTTGAAGGTCTTGCTCACCCCGCACAGCACCGGCAGGTCCTCGGGGCCGCTGAAGATACCGACTGCGAGTCCCGCGAGGTACGCGGCGCCCAGCGCTGTCGACTCGGCGACCAGGGCACGGTCCACGGGGATGCCGAGAACGTCGGCGAGCGTCTGCATGACGAGCTCGTTCACGGTGACGCCGCCGTCCACGCGCAGCTCCGCGATCGAGTAGCCGGAGTCGATCGCCATCGCGCCGACGAGGTCGGCGACCTGCAGCGGGATCGCCTCCATGCCCGCGCGCGCAATATGCGCCTTCGTGGCCCCACGCGTGAGCCCGAAGATGGCGCCGCGCGCGTAAGGATCCCACTCGGGCGCGCCCATGCCGGTCAGCGCCGGCACGAAGACGACGCCGTGGCTGTCGGGCACGCTCTCGGCGAGCTCCTGGACGGCCTGTGGCGAGTCCGCGAGCTCGAGGCCCTCGACCAGCCACTGGATCACGGCTCCACCCATGAAGATCGAGCCCTCGAGCGCGTACTGAAGCTCGGTGCCTGTCTGCGCCGCGAGTGTGACCGCGAGCGTCGTAGACTGCGCCCGCACGCCGCCCGTGTGCATCAGCGCGAAGATCCCGGTCCCGAACGTCGCCTTCGCATCGCCCGCCGAGAACCCGCCGTTGCCAACGAGCGCCGCCTGCTGGTCGCCGCACGCCGATGCTATCGGCACCGCCGCGCCCAGCACCGACGCCGCCGTAGAGCCGACGACCTCCGACGAGCGAGCCACGCGCGCCATCAGTGACAGCGGCACGCGGAAGATCGCCGCGAGCCCCTCGTCCCAATCCCCGGTGTTCAGGTTCAGGAGCTGGGTTCTCGAGGCGTTGGTGGAGTCCGTGACGTGCACCGCACCGTCCGTGAGCTTCCAGATCAGCCACGTGTCGATGGTGCCCGCCGCGAGCTCCCCCGCCTCCGCACGAGCCCGCGCCCCCTCAACGCTGTCGAGCAGCCACGCGATCTTGCTCGCCGAGAAGTACGGGTCGATCCCGAGTCCCGTGCGCTCGCGGACGAAGTCGTCGTGCCCGGCAGCGACAAGAGCGTCGCACGCCTCTGCGGTGCGGCGATCCTGCCACACGATGGCGTTGTGGATCGGCACGCCTGTCACGCGGTCCCAGATGACGACGGTCTCGCGCTGGTTGGTGACGCCGACCGCAGCAAGCTCACTCGCCGAGATGCCCGCCTCGGCGATCGCATGCAGGGCGACCTCGAGCTGCTGGCTCCAGATCACCTCGGCGTCGTGCTCGACCCAGCCCGCAGCCGGGAATATCTGCGGCAGCGCGATCTGCGCCTGTGCGAGCTTAGCGCCGGTCTCGTCGAAGACGATCGCGCGTGAGCTGGTCGTCCCCTGATCCAACGCAAGTATGAATGGCATGTGAAACCCCGTCCGAGTCCGCTACGGCTTCAAGAGGAAATCAACGACAGTATCGCCGACCAGCGCGTTCATGCGGTGCCTTTCGGCGCGCGCGAGCCGTGCGTGTACGTCCACACGTGCGTGAACTCCGCGCCGAACAAGACCCGTTGCATCGACACGTTCACCCAGATCAATACCGCGACGACAGATCCCGCAACGCCGTACAGCGACCCGGGACTCGCGTAGGTGAAGTACACGCCCAACAACACGCGGCCGAAAAGGAACAGTGCCGACGTCATCGTGGCCCCCACCCAGACATCCCGCCATGCGATGGATGTACGCGGCAGATAGCGGTAGATGATCGCGAACAACAGCGTGACCAAGACCGTTGAGAGCAGCGTCTCGAACAGGCTCAGCGACGGAGTATCGACGCCGAGCATCGGGGCGATCCAGTCAGCCGCCACCCCGACAATGCTCGACAGCACCAGCGACACGACGAGCAGTCCTCCCACCGCGAGTACGATCATGAACGCCGCCAGATTGTGCTTGCCCAGCGCCGAGAGGCTCCATTTGGCCTGCACCCAGAATCCACCCTCCGGCGCCTCTTCTGGGGGGATGTCCCACATGCGATCGAACGCGATGCGCAGCTGGCGGAACAGTTGCATCGCACCGGAGAACGCGATCACGAGCGCCACCGTGGGCGCCGCGATGCTCATCGTGTTGGGCCCGGCCGCGGAGATCAGGTTGCGGGCGAGCTGCTCACCCATCGGCCCCCCGACGGCACTGGCCTGCGCGAAGATCTCCTCGGCGACGGCGGCCTGACCCAGCCAGCGGCCAAGGACGGCGACCAGCACAACGAGGATCGGCGCGAGCGACAGGAAGGCGTAGTAGGTCAACGCCGCGGCTATCTGCGGCGCGCCATCGTTGCGCCATCGCTGGTAAGTCATGTCCAGAAGCTTGGCTGCGTTCTTGATCGCGCTCATGTGCTCGCTTCTTGTCGCCGTCACGCAGGACGAGCACGGGCCCGCCTCTGAGAGTGTGCCCAAACCGGACCAGACACGGCCGAGTGGTCAGTACCCGCGGCCGCGCACGGAGGTGTCGGAACCGGGGGAGGCTGCGTTACACTATCTCAGCCC
Organism: uncultured Eubacteriales bacterium; assembly: GCA_964388455.1. Taxonomy (GTDB): domain Bacteria; phylum Actinomycetota; class Coriobacteriia; order Anaerosomatales; family JAAXUF01; genus JBBRWO01. Next base: position 68,745 of record CAYMAN010000002.1, on the reverse strand, counting down.
GCTCGGAGACCCGCTCCAACGGCTCCGCGTGCACATGCACTACCCGCCCCCATAGCTCAGGGGATAGAGCACAGGTTTCCTAAACCTGGTGTCGGACGTTCGAATCGTCTTGGGGGCACCACCGAATACTAGGACGGGTGGGGGTCATCACGACCTCCACCCGTCCGTATAACTCGCCATAATCCGCAGTCGCCCGCGGGACTGTGGTTACTACGCTCGATACACTTGACCAAGCCGATCGAGCATGGCGTGGAAGGCCTCGTGCACGCCTCCTCCAACCACCTCGCGCTCGATCCTGTCGTACCCGGTAACGAGCTCCGCCTGCACGGCTTCAGACAGCTCTCGGTCGGCCACGTCGAAGCACTCGCTCTCCTCTCGGCGAATGTGCTGGTGGAGAAGCTCCGTGTAGCTGGCTATCGCCTCGGCGAACTCCGTGTTTGCAGGAACACCGTCTGCCGAAAGGTGCTGCGCAGCGGCTGCGATGCGGGCGACCGTCTCCCGCCCCTGCGCGTGATCAGCAAGCAGCACGACGATGGTGTCCTCGGCGGACGCGATGTTCGCGGCCCGAATCGCGGGGAAGAGAAGTTCCTCCTCCTTGGTGTGATGGCACTTATCCACGAAGACCCGAAGGAACTCCACTGCCTGTTCAACGTCCTCGGGTGCAGGCCCCTCACCCCTACGGGCATACCCGGCCATCGAATCCATGATATGTAGCATCCTGCTGACGCCCACATGCTCGGATCGCAGATCTTCAGTTCCAGTCATCGCGCTTCACCTCGTCGAGTTGCGTGCACACACGTGATGAGAGTCTCCCCCAGACGGTGTAGTCTGGAACGCACACCGTCATGAAACGGGCTCGACGCGAGTCGCCCGATCACTCATTCCAGAAGGAAGTACTCATATGGCCACCAGCAAGACCGTCATGGGCAAGCGATTCAAGTACCGCGGCACGCTCGACAAGGGCATCAGCATCGACTTTGGCGACACGGGTGCAGACTGGGTCATCCCAGCCGAGATCATCCAGATCATCAAGGACGAGATCACCAAGCGTAGCCCCGTCCTGATGGGCGCCAGCCGCAAGCCCCTGCTGAAGAACAGCGTCGGCGAGACGCTCTATCGCGATCACGGGTTCTCCCCCGCCGCGATGACCTACGTGCTGCCGCTGCTGGTCGAAGCCGGCTTCTGCACCGTCGAGGCCGAGCGGCCCTTCCTCATCCGCGCCAAGCGGTAAGAGACACCCGCCGACTTACAGCGTGGCCACTCGCACCCCGAGGAGATCGACCGCCTCGGTGATCGTCGCCGCGCCTGACACACTCGCGCACTCCAGCGCCAGGTGCGCGCATGCAGCGGCATCCGAGGCCGCGTCGTGATGCATCAGAGTTATGCCGCAGTGGTCGCAGACGGTGTTGAGTTTGTGGTTCACCAGCCGAGGAAACGCCTTGCGCGCCAGGTTCACGGTGCACACATACTGGTACGCAGGTGTGGCCAGCTCGTGCGAGGCGATGAGCGCACGCAGCACGCGTATGTCGAACGCTGCGTTGTGCGCGAGCAGCGGACCCGCGCCCAGCACGGGAGCGATCTCCCACCACAGCTCGGCGAAATCGGGGGCGAACTCGGTGTCTCCCGGCGTGATGCCGTGGATGAGCGTGTTGCGGTACGCGTACTCGTTGAACGGTGGCTGGATCAGCCACGACTCGGTGCGCACGACTCGACCGCCGGTCACCACGGCGATGCCCAGCGCGCAGGCGCTGGTGGCCTCGTTGGTGGCGGTCTCGAAGTCGATGGCGACCCACGTGTCGGTGGATGTGTGCGGCATTCTGTGGAGGCCTCTCGGCAAGCGGCGTGATCGAGTGATTGTACGCTGCCGCGCGGGAGTAGGCAGAACGGGCTCCTCGGCGACCGTACGTGGCAGGCCTCATCTTCCTGATTCAGGTATCCATCTTCTGGTTCTTGGGGAAGAACTCCGTGTATGTGCGCAAGCGCGTGCACACTCACGCACGCCCGCTATCTGCTGATTCATCCAAAGGGGGAGCCGCATGACGCAGCGCAGGGATGCCACCGCGCGGTTGATGGCAGAATCCGCCATCTTCTGGCTTGTGGTCGCGATTACGCTCGGCCTGATACAGGCGATCGAGTTCATCGCACCAGATTCGTTCCGAGGAGTCGCATGGCTGGTGTTTCCTCGCATCCGACAAGCGCACGTCAACGGCCTGGCCTTTGGGTGGCTATCCATGGCGATGGTGGGCGGATGGTACTACGTCATTCCGCGTCTCGCCAAAGGCGAGGTGTACTCGGAGAAGCTGGGCGTCTTCGTGGCATGGGCGTGGAACTTAGTGCTAGCAGTTGGCGTCGTCGGTCTGACACTGGGCTGGACCCAGGGTCGTGAGTACGCGGAACTCGCATGGCCGATCGACATCGCAGTCATGGTCGCGCTGGTGCTTACGGCATTCAATCTCTTCATGACGATTGCACGCCGCAAGGAGCCCGCCCTTTACGTGTCGCTCTGGTACGTGATGGGAACGCTGATCTGGTTCCCGATCGTGTTCGCGCTGGGGAATGTCATCTGGGCACCCCCCACCGGCTCGCTGATGGGGCTCAACGATGCTATCTGGGCCTGGTTCTACGGGCATAACATCTTGGGCCTCTGGTTCACCACCGGCACAGTTGCCTTGATCTACTACATCGTCCCGCGCGAGACGAAGAAGCCCATCTACGGATACGTGCTTGCATTGATCGCGTTCTGGGGTCTTGCCTTCTTCTACAGCGGAGTGGGAACTCACCACATCCTGGGGGCACCGGTCCCCGAGTGGCTTAAGACGGTCTCTGTCATCTGCTCGATCGGCCTTCTCGTACCGGTGTTCGCCTTTGTGGTGAACATGTTCATGACCATGCGAGGGGCATGGCACATCGCGTATTCGTCGATTCCCCTGCGCTTCGTCCTGACCGGCATCGGGTTCTATCTCGCCGTGAGTATCCAGGGCTCGTTCCAGGCGTTGCGTAGCTTCAACCAGTTCATCCACTTCACGAACTGGTCCGTGGCCCACGCCCACCTCGCGCTGCTGGGCTTCGTCGCCTTCTCGCTGTGGGGCATGCTGTACTACATGATGCCGCGCATCCTTGGCGTGCCGCTGTACTCTGACCGGCTCGCGTGGACCCACTGGTGGATGACGACCGTCGGGTTCCTCAGCTTCTTCCTCGTCCTCACGGCGGCTGGTCTGGTGCAGGCGGGCGGCTTCAAGCAGGGCATCCCGATCGTTCAGATTCTTCCCGGCATCAGATCGTTGTGGATCGGACGTGCTGCTGCCGGCACGGTCATCATCTTCGCGCAGTACCTGTTCGCCTATAACATCATCAGGACCACGCTCGCCGCACGCGCACTCCCTGCCGACAAGCCCGAGACCGCAGAAGCCGCGCCCGCCGCGGCGAGCGTGTAGAGAGGAGACGCGACCATGAAGATGTCGCCGCGCCTCATCATCATCGGCGGGCTCGCCGTCGTGCTCACCGTCGTCGCCTTCGTCGTGTTCCTCCCCGCGGTGGTGTTCCAGCCCAAGCCCACGCTCCAAACGGTGCCCTACACCGCTCTCGAGGAAGAGGGTCGCAACCTCTACGTCAGCAACGGTTGTATGTACTGTCACAGCCAGTTCACGCGACCCGGCGACGCCACCCCTTCTCGCGTGAGCGAATCCGGGGAGTTCGCCTATGACCAGCCGCATCAGCTGGGCACGCTGCGCACCGGTCCCGATCTGGCGAACATCGGCCTCAAGCGCGGCGATCGCTGGGAGATGGACCACCTGCTCGACCCGCGGAAGTTCTCTCCCAACTCCGTGATGCCGGCGTTCAGCTACCTCTCGGAACGTCAGCTCGTCGCGATCGTGGCCTACCTCAACCGGCTCGGTAATCAGCAGAACGCTTCGACCGACCTCATGATCCCGGTCAAGTACCTCGGACCGAAGTACGAGACAAACAAGTTCGAGCTGACCGACGAGAACTACGAACGCGGCCGCGACATCTACGCTGAGCTCTGCCTGACGTGTCACGGCTGCGCCGGCAAGGGCGATGGTCCCTACGCGATGCTCAACAACGCGCGGCCCGCCAACCTGCGTGACGAGAAGTACAAGAACCTCCCCAGCCACTTCGCGTTCTGGAGGATAAGCGACGGCGTGGCCGGTACCGCCATGCCGGAGTGGAAGCAGTCCATGTCCGAGGACGAGCGGTGGCTGGTGATCCTGTTCGTCCAGAAGGCGTTCATGGACATGACCCCTGCGTTCGCAGACGAAGGCGATCTGCCCGCCAAGTACGCCAGCGCGACCATCGCCGAGCCCACGCTCGACAACATCGAGGCCGGCAAGGCGATCTTCGTGGGCAACTGCGCGTTCTGCCACGGATACGCAGGCAACGGAGACGGCCCGGACGCCGCCGGCCTGTTGCCCGCGCCGCCGGACTTCTCGGACACCACGACCTACAAGGACTGGACGCCGGGCGACTACCTGTGGCGCGTCACCGACTCCATCCCGCTTCGCGCGATGCCGCGGTGGCACACCTGGCTCTCGCCGGAGCAGCTCAAACTCGTCGCCGGGTACTCTCGCAACGTGCTGATCTTCCCGAACCCCACCGCAGAGCCCAAGGATCCCGAGATCCCCAAGACCGCCGAGGGGCTCAAGATGCCGGCGGACACGGACCTCATGCGCGGCCGCCAGGTCTACTTCCAGCGCTGCTGGATGTGCCACGGCGATGCAGGTCAGGGCGAGGGGCCGGACGGCAAACATCTGGTGCCGCTGCCAGCCAACTTCACCGAGCCCGACCTGAAGAAGTTCCCTGACGCTGAGTGGTACTGGAAGGTCAGCCACGGTATCGGCAACGCGGCGATGCCGCAGTGGCGGTTGCTCCTGTCCGAGGAGGATCGCTGGGCCACCATCAAGTACCTCAAGGGCACGTTCGTGAATCCGAGTGAACCCCGTGACGTGAGCGACGATGTGCCTCCGGGGTATCAGGCGCTGGATGCTGCGCCGTTCTCCCCTACTCCTGAGACCCTGGCGCGGGGCGAGGAGCTGTGGGTACGGCTCTGCACGAACTGCCACGGAACCAAAGCACTCGGCGATGGTCCCAACGGAACACTCCTGCTTCCCACGCCTGCGAACCTGACCGAGGATCCGGCGCTCACTGCCGGCCTGGACTTCTGGTACTGGCGAATCGATGCCGGGGTCGTCGGAGACAACGGGAAGCATCCCACGGCGATGCCTGCGTGGCGCAACATGCTCACCGAGCAGGAGAAGTGGGCGGTCGTGTTCTATGGTCGTCAACTCGCCGGTGCCAAGGGCGGCCCGGGGGGTGACCAGTAATGGATCTCGCGGTATACCTCATCGGCGCCACGGTTGTGACGTTCATGGTCGGCGCCGGAGTGGCGCTTGCACTGGCGATGGCCACGGGACAGTTTCGCAACCTGAACTCTGCGTCACTCGTGGTGCTTGATGGCGATGACCCCATGCCCGTTCGAATGGAAGGTGAACGCTGATGCCCGTCGACCAGCAGATATCGGCCGTGGTGTGGGGCCTCGCCGTGGGAGCAGGAATCCTCGTCGCCATCTGGGCGGTGATTCGCGGCGGATGGGTGGGACGGACGGAAGTCGCCGAACCCGTTGCGGTCGCCGAGATCTCGACAGAGCCCGTCTTGCCGCACAGTCACAAGAATCTCAAGAAGACTGAGCTGGCCAACGGCGGACTTCCGATGATCCACGAGTTCCCTGAAGGGATCTCCGAGGCTCACAATCCGATGCCGCTGATCATCAAGCTCACGATCGTCTCGGTGCTCATCTGGACCGTCGTCTATGTGGTGCTCTTCGCACAAGCGGGTTTCAACTTCAGCTAGCGTACGCCTGACCCGGAAGGCCCTCGCGCATGCACGCAGCGATGTCATCGAACCTGTCGACGCTCTCGCTGTGGGGGGCCTTCCTGTTGGGGCTCACCGGTGGCTTTGGCCACTGCCTGGCGATGTGCGGCCCGTTTGTCGCGGCAGCCAGCGTCACCGACTCCGAGGTCGTCTGCGGCGCGGGTGGCGGGGCCGGAGCGAGGGCAGGCGCACCGGCTGGGGCGCGGGTTGGGGCGCGGCGCAGTGGCGTCTTCCAGCTCGCCTACCACCTGGGCAGGCTCGGCACATACGCGCTCCTCGGGGCGCTCCTTGGGTTGTTGGGTGAGGCGGGGGCACTCTCGAAGGTGGCCGGACCGTTCTCGCCGGTCGGGATCACGCAGTTTCTGAAGCTAGCGGCTGGCGCGACGATGGTGGCCATGGGCGTCGTGTTGTTAGTCGCATGGATGCGCGGTCGTAAGGCGACGTTACCGGAGCCGACCGCGGCTTTGACATCGATGCCGTGGTTCCGATGGGCCGTGGCGCGACTCGCTCGCTCCGACGGCTGGTGGGGGCTGCCGCTGGGCGCGCTCATGGGCCTTGTGCCCTGTGCCCCGCTACTCCCCGTTGAGATCGCAGCGCTCGCGACCGGTACGCCACTGTTCGGTGCGATGACGATGCTCGCGTTCGGGCTTGGTACGGTGCCGGCACTGGCGGGCTTCGGCGCGGCATCGGAGCTGTTGAGCGCCCGCGCCCGTGGATGGGTCGCGCCTGTGGCGGCGGGCGCGGTCATGGTCCTGGGCGCGATCACGCTGCTGCAGGGTTTCGCACTGGCCGGCGCGCTGTGAGCGGTGTGACCGACGCCTCCGGTGGGTCCTCGCGCGGCGGGTCTGCGCGCAGCAAACCCTCGCGAGGCGACTCACACGCCTCCTCAGAGTGCGATCTCTGCGGACTGCCGGTTCTCGGCCGGCCCATCCACGATCACGATCACGACTTCTGCTGCGAGGGATGCCGACGCGTCTACGTGACCGCCAAGGAGGCCGGAATCTCCGAGCTGCTGGTGTCGGGGCGGACCCGTCGCTCGCGTGGCTCGGCGGCCGGGGCTCGTAAGGCTGCTGCGGCCGCTGCGGCCGGCGCCCGGCGCGAAACCCTGCGAATCGAGGGCATGTGGTGCACGTCGTGCGGGCTGGTGCTCGAAGACGCGCTCATGGCGCTACCCGGCGTGCTCGACGCCGAGACCAGCTACGCAGCATCCCTGTTGCGAGTGACGTGGGATCCGACGCTCCTCGCCCTAGACACCATCACGGACCGCATCAAGCTGCTCGGCTACCATGCGGTTCCTGCGCGCGAGGCCGCCGCACGTCGCGCAGACGTAGACGATCTCTTCCTGCGGCTGTTTGTCTCGCTGGCGGTGGGAATGTGGGTCATGTGGCCCACGTGGTTCGTCTCGTGGCCCGCCTTCGCGCGCGGCGAGTACGCGAGCGTCGCCGCGTACGACACCTTCACCGGCGCGCTGTCGCTGGTGGTGCTCGTCTACTGCGGCTGGCCGTTCATCGTCGGCGCGTGGCGAGCAGCGAATGTTCGGCGCGCGACGATGGACACGCTGGTGGTGCTGGGGACGTTCTCGGCGTGGTTCTACAGCGCGTGGGCGGTCTGGACCGCGAGCGGACCGACGTACTTCGAGTCGGCCGCCGGAGTGGTGACGATTGTGCTCGCAGGCCGGTGGATCGAGGCGCTCTCGACGCGCGACGCCACCGCCTCACTCGCAGCGCTCGCTTCCGCTGCAGAGGAGAGCGCGTGGCTGGTTGAGGCGCCGGGGGTGGCCGACGGTGCGAGCGTTGAGAATCCCGAGCTGGCTGCGACAAGAGCCGCGATCGTCGACCTGCCTCCCGATGCAGTGGTGCTGGTCCGTCCGGGCGAGAGAGTGCCCGCCGACGGGATCGTGCTGGCCGGGACCGGCGAGATCGATCGATCGCGACTGACCGGCGAACCGCTACCGGCTGACGTGGGCGTTGGCGACGAGGTGTGGGCCGGCACAGTGAACCTCTCGGCGGTGCTGAGGGTGCGGGTCACGCGCGCGGGCGCCGAAACTCTCGCCGGGCGGCTGGCGGCGCTTGCGGAGGACGCGGCATTCGCGAAATCGCACACGCAGCGCATCACCGATGCCGTGGCTGCGGTGTTCACGCCGGTGGTGATCGCTATTGCCGCCGCGACGTTGCTCATAGGACTGACGACCGGCGTCGGACTCGCGGGTGCGGTCGAGCGTGCGGTGGCGGTGCTGGTGGTGTCGTGCCCCTGCGCGCTGGGACTGGCGACGCCGGTGGCACTCTCTGCCGCGATCTCAGCCGGATCGAAGCACGGTCTGCTGTTCCGAGGCGGCCCGGCACTCGAGACCGCCGGCGGAATCGCGGTGGTGGCGTTCGACAAGACCGGCACCCTGACAGTCGGCACGCCCTCGGTCGTCGGCTTTCTGCCGCCCACGCTGACCGCCGAGGAGACCACGCGACTGCTGACGTTGGCGGCAGCCATCGAGCTGGGAGACGCGCACCCGGTGGCGGCCGCGATCGCTGCGGCGGGCGTGGGCGTGGGCGCCGTTGCGGTGGCGACGCGCGTGGCTGCAGGTGCGGCGGATGACGATGCGTCCGAGGTTGAACGCCATCCTGGCCGTGGGCTTTCCGGCAAAGCGAGCGGAGTGCGCGTGCTCGTTGGCAGCGAACGCCTGCTCGCCGAGAAGGGCGTCGCGCTCGACCCGACTCTCGCGGCGACCGCGGGGCTCATGCGGCGCGATGGCGAACTGGTCGTGTGGGTCGCCGCCGACGGCGAGGTCCTCGGCGGGGTGCGACTGAGCGACCGTCCGAGGACTGAAGCGGCATCCGCCGTTGCGGCGCTGACTGCTAGAGGCGTGGCGACCGCGATGGTCTCGGGCGATGCGCGCGCGACCTGCGAGGCGGTCGCGAAGCGGCTTGGTGTGACTCGTGTGCTTGCCGATGTGCTCCCCCACGAGAAGGAGCGTGTGGTCCGGGAGCTGACCGAGGAGGGCACGGTCGCGTTTGTGGGCGACGGCATCAACGACGCTGCCGCGCTCGCCGCGTCCGACCTCGCCGTCGCCGTTGGAGGCGGATCCGACGTTGCGGTACTGGCCGCCGACGTCGTACTCACCCGCGAGGACTCACCGCTCACGTCGCTGGCAGCGCTGCTCGACATCGCGAAGGCAAGCCATCGCATCATCGGGCAGAACCTTGCCTGGGCGTTCACCTACAACGTCGTCGCGATACCGCTCGCGGCCACCGGCCGGCTCTCCCCGATCGTCGCGGCTCTGGCTATGGCTGGCTCGTCACTCGCGGTCATCGGCAACTCGCTGCGCATTCATCGCGCAGCCAGAAGCGACGCCGCACTCCGGGGCAGCTCGAACCGCAACGCTTAGAGCTCGCAGCGATCCATCTGCAGGAGCTTCGAACCCGCGACACCAGCGGTCAACGCGGCTGCCGTCTCGGGATGGCAGGTGAAGAACAGCACCTGTCGCATCGCAGCGAGTTCGCCGATGGCCAACACGGCACCTTCTCGGCGCTCGGGATCGAAGTTGACCACGACGTCGTCCATGAGCACCGGCAACGCCTCGCCAGTCGTCCCCAGCGAACCGATGAGACCGACTCGCAGCGCGAGATACAGCTGCTCGGCGGTTCCGCGCGAGAGCTGGTCGCTCGTCTTGAGCCGTCCCGATGCCGAGAGGACGGTGACGCCGCTGCCATCGAGCGGCACGCGAACGTCCGTGTAGCGCCCAGCCGTCATCGCCGAGAAGACCCTGCCGGCCGTGCGGACAACATCCGGCTGGCGCTCGCTCTCGAAACGCTCGCGCGCACGGTTGAGGAGGCGGACCGCAAGCGAGTCGACCACGTATCGCTCGGCCGCCTGCTCCGCCTGCGCGCGCAAACCCTCGAGCGCCTGGCGATCGAGTGCCATCTGACGATCGCGGCCTTCAGTGCCGAGTACCGCCTGCAGTCCGTCGTGTTCGGTGCTCAGGCGCTCGAGCTGCTCGCGCAAGCCGGCGCGCTCGTCGGCCTGAGCCGCGGCGAGGGACTGCAGCGCGGGCAGCGGGTCGCCCGCGTCGAGCGAGTGACGCGCAACGATTTCTGCCGCCACCGAGGAGGCGGTATCGAGACGCTCTGTCAGCTTGCGAAGTTCGGTGCGGGTAGCGTCCAGCTTGGTCGCGAGCTCGGTGCGGTCGGTCTCTGCAGCGCGGGCTCGTTCAAGCGCAATGCGTGCGCGTGTTGCAAGTTCAACACCCGCCGAGAGCGTCGGGATCTGGCCTGCGGTCGCGTCAAACTGCGAGGTCAACTCAACGAGTCTGACGACCCATTCATCTGCGGCTTCACGAATACGTGCTGCTTCGCTCGTGTACCGATCCGCTTCCGCGTAGAGGCGCTGGCGCTCGGCGAGGTCGTCGAGCAGCTGGCGGACCGCGACCGGATCGTCACCGTAGGCGACCAACTGCTGCGCGGCAAGCCAGGCGGCCCATGCCGACTGCGCAGCGCCCAGCCTGTCGTTGGCCTCGGCCGCGAGTCTGGCGGAAGCGTCACTCTCGGCGCGTGCACGTGCGACGTCTTCAGAGAGCGGCGAACGCGAAGTGGTGGTGTCGGACTTACGCGCGAGCACCATGGTGAGCGCGATGACTCCCGCGAGGATCAGCAGTCCGCCCAAGGCGGCCGCCAGGTACTGCTGCGACATGGCGCCTGCCGCGGCAAACACCGCGCCGGCCACTATTGCAACCACCGCCAGGATCCTGGGCTTGCCGGATCGCTCGGTACCGACGGTACCCGCGGCCGCAAACTCCGCTGCGTGCTTCTCGACTGCGACCACTCGTGCGGCGGCTGCCTCGGCAGCACGCGTCGCAGCCGTCGCCTCCGAACGCAGCATCGTGAGCTCGTCTCGGCGGCGCTCGACTTCAGCGCGGCTGGCTACGCTGTCCACGGCTCCGGCTGGCAGGGCGCCGTCAGCCTCCGCGCGACGCCTAGCCTCGGCGGCTGCCGCTTCCTGTGCGTCCAAAGCTGTGAGACGCTCACGGAATACCAACGTCTCCTCGAGCACACTGTCCAGCTGCGGCGCAACGGCGACGACCCGCTCGTCAACATCAATCATCTCTCGTGCACGCTCAAGATCGGCGATCCCAGCCGAGAGGTCGGCCATGGCCACCCGCAGTTCCTGCTGCGCGGCAACGGAGTCCGCGAGGCGTGTTGCATCGCGATCGAGTACGCGGCCGAGCGTCTCCAGCTCCACCATGCGCTCCTTGAGCGGCTTGAGTTCGGCTGCGAGCTCGGCAAGCCGCGACTGGTCAGTGGCGTAATTGGCGGCGGCGGTCTCGAGCGCGCGGAGGCGTTCCTTGCACGCTCGCATGTCGGCTGCGAGCGAATTGACGACCGGCTTCTGGGCTCGCGGCGACCAGATCGCTGCCGCCCGGGCCTCGATCTGAGTGCGAACGTCCATCGGGTTCACGCTGAGCCCGGTGCCCGCAGCGTGTAGACGCGCGGCGATGTCGGTGGCGTCTCCGTGCTCGATGGCTGCGAGCTCCTCGAGCCCGAATCCGAACACGACCCGATACGACTGCTCGGTCACGCCGGATACGAGGTTTTCGCGCAGGCCGGGCCTCTCGGCGCCGTGGCGAGCTACGACGGTGACCGGTCCTCGATTCTTTCCGTCGACGCGCTCGATGACCCACTCCCCGCCGTCCTCGGCGAAGATCAGCCGCGCGACCCTGGGGCCCGCTGGGGAGACGTATCCGTACTCCTTGGTGCGTGCGTCGGGATAGCCGTAGAGCACATGGCGGGTGAGTGCCGTCATGGTCGACTTGCCGGCCTCGTTTGGACCGAGGACCACGGTAAGCCCGTCGCCCAGTCCGCTGAGACAGGCTCCTTCAAATGCGCCGTAGCGCGTTGCCTCGATCGCCGAGAGCTTCATCGGACATCACCACCCTGTGCCAGCAGTAGATCGAGAGCGGCATCACGGGCGCGCTCCAGCAGTTCCGGAGGCGCAGCAGACGGCTCATAGCCTGAGAGGGTGCTTGCGACCTGCGTGGAGATCTCGCCGACGAGCTCCTCGAGCGCTGCGGGGTCGGCCGCGAGTTCGTCTGAGATGCGTACGAGCTCCGCGGCGAAGTCAGGCCCACCTCGGAGCGCGTCGAGATCGATGGGCGGCGCGGTCTTGTCGTCCAGCCGGTCGAGCCACAGCCATGGCTCGGCGAGTGCCGCCTCGCCCCGCACATCTTCGAACAGCTGCGTGGCATTTCCGGGACGCGCCAAGTCCGCATGCGCAATGCTGCGCCCGACCAGAGCCACGCGAGCGACGCAATGCCTGCCCGCGAGCTGTCGTTGCTCATCGAGCGCAGCCACCAGCAGCGCTCGTACGTCGTCGATTCCTGCCGCTTCGCTCACGTCGACGTCGATGCGCGCCCAACTCACGGGCCCGGTTTCCACGTGCTCGAGAGTCGCGGCGCCGCCCGGCTCCAGCTCAACCACGAGGCATCCGTGCGGGCCCGTCTCCTTGGGGTTGAGCCCCTGTGGGCTGCCTGCATAGACGATCCAGGGGTTCTCAGCCAGAACCTCCTGCTTGTGGATGTGCCCGAGCGCCCAGTAGTCCATGCCGCCGGTGCGCAGGTCGTCGAGCGACGCGGGCGCGTACGGGTCGTAGTCCGTATTGCCGCCGACGTTGGCGTGCAGCACGCCCACCGCCACCGGGTCGCTCGCAGCGCGCCTGTAGCCGAGCGCAAGGTTGTCGGTCTCCGCCGAGCGCGCGAAGCTGCGGCCGTACACCGCTGCGATGGTCTCACCAGCGCGGACCACCTCGAACCGATCGACCTCGCGAGCTGAGAAGATGTGGACGTTGTCGGGCATCACGAGCCCCGCCGACCACCCACTCTGCGGATCGTGGTTTCCGTTGGCGATGAAGACGTCGATGCCCGCCTCGGCGAGACGCTCCATCTCCGCGCGAAAGCGCAGCTGGGCGCGCAGACTCTTGTCGGCGGAGTTGTAGGCGTCGCCGGCGATGACGAGGAAGGCTGCCTCCCGCTCGATGCACACGTCGACGATCCGGCGGAACGCCTCGTAAGTCGCGTCGGCCAGCTGGCCACCGATACGCGCGTCAGCGGCGGCGATGCCCTGGAACGGCGCGTCGAGATGCAGGTCGGCGGCGTGAACGAACCGCACGGGTGATGTCATCGATGGCTCCTCGGCCTGGTGCGAACAGGGTGCTCTTCAGGTGCACCAGCCGAGGGGTGGCGGGTGCACTCCGATTCTAGCCGAGGGGTGTGACACGCGCCGAGACTCGCGGATGCGATGTCGCGTCGTGGCGCACTCGGAACCGACTCGCGACCCGCTACACGTCGTAGTAGTAGCCCTCGCCGAGCCCGACTTTCACGTCGCACGCCGCAAGTCGATCGCCGGCACGCGCGGTGTGCGCCCGCTTGTTCGCGTCGGTCTCGCACGGCGCCAGCGTCTCGAGCACGCCGTCGACGAACTCGGCGAACTGCTCGGCGGGGAGGCTGACTGCCAGCTCGTCGTCGGCCCACTTGGCCATGAACCGCGTGCCCGAGCACAGCAGCGACACGCCCATCTCGCCGGAGAGGATCGGTGCCGCGGTGCTCTCGCCGCAGATGCCGTGCATGCCCAGCAGCCGCGACACCGCGCCGCTCGCACGGTGGAAGCCGTAGCCCTGCGCCAGCCGCATCGCGGTGTACGTGGTCGCCATGATGATCGCCACGTCCGGCGCCTCGTCAGCCGAGAAGCTCGCGAGCGGCGCCACCACAACGCCGACGACGCCGGGCTCGAGCGTCGGCACGCCGGAGAGCGCACCCAAGGCCGCATCCCCGTGCGCGTAGAGGCCGCAGGCGACGTACTCGTCGGCACGGCCGATCTCATCGGCGACGGGATCGACGCCCAGCAGGTGCGCGGCGGCACCGCACTTGAAGTGATGAGGCGCGAGCTTGTAGCGGTAGCCGCGCGCGGCGAGCTTCACCAGCGCGCAGTAGTAGGCGGGTGCGCGGGGCTCTGGCGCGTCGAAGGCGTCGAACTCGGCCTGCGAGCGGATGATCTTGATGCCGACCGGTTCTCGGCGAAGCTCGACGGCGGCGTCCAGTGCGTCCACGGCAGCGGCGTAGGTAGCGAAGTGACGCGGCATGTTACGCGTCCCCCACTCGGGGCTCGGACCAGCCGGGGATGGTGAGCAGCCGGTCGAGGAAGAGCGCGAGCACCGCTGCGGGCAGGGCGCCCTCGATGATGAACGCGGTGTTATAGCGCGCGAAGCCGGCGAGGATGGGCTGACCGAGTCCGCCGGCCGCCGCGATGGCGCCGATGGTCGCGGCGCTGACGTTGATGACGAGCATGTTCTTGATCCCTCCGAGGATGACTGGAAATGCGAGTGGGAGTTGTACGGAAAGGAGCCGCTGTGGCGCCGACATTCCGACACCAATCGCTGCGTCGAGCGCCGCGGGCTGCACGCCTTCGATGCCGACGATCACGTTGAGCATGATGGGCAGGATGCTGTAGAGCACGAGCGCGATGATGACCGGCCTAGCGCCGTAGCCGGTAGCCGGGATGGCGAGCGCCATCACCGCAGCCGTGGGCACCGTCTGCGCGAGATTGCCGAGGTTCACGATGACGTCGCGAAACGGCTTGCCCACGCGTGACAGCGCAAGCAGCCCCAGCGTCACGCCCACGGCCAACGCGATACTGCTCGCCACGATGACGAGGTAGAGCTGCTCGGCCATGAGTGTGGGCAGCGGAACCGCCGGGTAGTACACGACCGGCTGACCCGGCACCAGCGTCCGCAGCAGCGCCGAGAACCCCCGCTTGTCGAAGACCATCCACACCAGGAAGGCGAAAAGCGCAGCGACGACACCCCAGTGGACGGCCGTACCAGCCGTGCCGCGACCCGGTTGCGCCGTCGATGCGGTATGTCGGTGAGTCAGGGCCATCAGCGTGCCTCACCCAACGCGCACATCAGCGTCGTGAACGAGACGGTGCCGGCCGGCTTGCCGCCTGCGTCGAGCACGAGGATCCGCTCGGCACGCTTGTCGATGAGCTCGGCGAGCGCCTCCTTGAGGGTCGCCTCGATGGCGATGCGTGGCAGGCCGTCCGCGCGCTCCCCGACCGGCTCGAGCGTGATCTCCGAGAGCCCGTGGCGCACCATGATGCGAAGCCCGAAGCTTTCGCCAAAGAAGTCCCTGACGAACTCGTTCGCGGGCTGCTTCCACAGCTCGTCCGGGTTGGCGTACTGCTGCAGAACGCCGCCCTTGAGCAGCGCGATCTTGTCGGAGAGCAGGACCGCCTCGTCGATGTCGTGCGTGACGAAGACGACCGTCTTCTTGAGCTGGCGCTGCAGCCGCTTCATCTCGAGCTGCAACCGGTCACGCGTGATGGGGTCGACGGCGCCAAACGGCTCGTCCATCAGCAGGATGGGCGGGTCGGCGGCCAGTGCGCGCGCCACGCCCACACGCTGCGCCTCGCCGCCGGAGAGCTGCGACGGGAGCTTCTCGGCGTAGACGGCCGGGTCGAGGCCGACGATGTCGAGCATCTCGTCGACGCGGTCGCGCGTGCGCTTGCGGTCCCAACCGAGCAACCTCGGCACGGTCGCGACGTTGCGGCGCACGGTCATGTTGGGGAACAGTCCCGTGTTCTGGATGACGTAGCCCATGGAGCGGCGTAGGTGCTCGGGCTTCTCGGCGGACGTGTCCTGGCCGTTGATGCGGATCTCACCGGAGGTGGGCGTGACCATGCGGTTGAGCATACGCAGCACGGTGGTCTTGCCCGAGCCGGACGGACCGAGGAGCACGGTGAACTGGCCGTCGGGTATGGACAGGTTCACGTTGTCGACGGCCGTGAAGTCGCCGTATGTCTTGGTGAGGCCGGTGATCTCGATCATGCAGTCACGCCCCATCGTCCCAGGAATCGCTGCACCGTGAGCGTGCTGCGGTCGAAGAACAGCGCCATCACCACGATCGGAATGGTGCCGAGCAGGATCAGATCGGTCGCCGTCTGAGCCGCGCCGAGGAAGACGAACGTCCCCAGCCCACCGCCGCCCACAAGCCCGGCGATGATCGCGCCAGCGGTCGTCTGGACCAGCGCGATGCGCAGGCCTGCGAGGATCACCGGGGCCGCGATGGGGAGCTCGACCTCGAAGAGCTGGCGCACGCGCTTCATGCCCACGCCCTTCGCCGCATCAAGCACAGCCGGGTCGAGCGTGGTCATCGCGGTGTAGGAGTTTCGCGCGATGGGATACATCGCGTAGGCCGTGAGCACGATGAGCACGGGCGCCCACCCCACGCCTCGCACGCCGAGCGTCGCAAGCAGCGGAACACTCTCGGACAGACCGGTGAGAATCGGGTTCAGCAGGCCGATGAACGCCAGCACCGGCAGCACCTCGAGGATGTTGAGCGCTGTGAAGATGGCGGGCTCGGCGGACGGTCGCCGTGCCGCGATGAGTCCCAATGGCATGCCGATGGCGAAGCCCAGCGACGTCGCACCCAGCACGTAGAGCAGCTGCAGCCTGAGCTGGGCCCAGAATTCGAGGGAGTTGTTCGCGTACTCGCGCATGATCGACAGCGACGCAAGCGCCCCACCAACGAGGAGCAGCACCACGCCCACGGCCGGCAGATACGACACCAGCATCCGCGACCAACCAGGCGGCGTCCACGCACTCGCCGCGAAGACCACGAGGTAGGCGGCGAGCAGCAGGATCCAGAACGCGCCACCCAGAGACAGCCGTGCGATGTCGCCCTTCTCGGCCAGATAGGCTGCGGCCTCTGCACCGACTCTCCACGTCGCGACGACCGCAGTGCCTCCTCCAAGCAAGCCGACGGTCAGTCCACGCCAGCGGTACGGGATTGGCGTCACCGAGAGCGCCGCGGCTGCGACCCACATCGCCAGCAGCACCCAGCCCCATACGCCCAGCGCGTTGACCGCAGATTGGGGCGTGCCGTCGATGATCCGGTTGGGCCGGAAGGCGACAAACGAAGGCGCGAAGATCGTCGCGATCCCGAGCAGACTGCCCGCAACCGCGACGACCCTCGCTTGTGCCTTCGTATCTCGGACGCCTTCGTCCACGCCGCTCACTTTCCAGCTGAAGCGCACAACGGCGCCTCGCGTGCTATTTGAGGAAACCGCCTGCGGTCAGATACTCGGTGGCCACGACCTTGGGATCCTTGCCATCGATGGCGACGGACTTGTTGAGCTCCTGCAGCTTCTCGATGGTCAGCGATGCGAACACCGGCGCGAGGATCGACTCGATCTCCGGGTACGCCGCGATGATCTCCTCGCGGAACACAGGGGTCGGCGCGTAGACCGGCGGCACGCTCTTGCTGTCGGTCAGGACGACGAGGCCCAGATCCGCCAGTCCACCGTCGGTCGCGTACACCTCGGCGAAGTTGGCGCCGTTGGTGCCGTTGGCGAGCGCCTTGATGAACTCAGAGGTCACACCGTTGGAGAGCCCGATGAGCTGGTTCTTCTTCAGCGTGAATCCGTAGGCCTTCTCATAACCCTTCAGGCCGAGCGGGCTGTCCATCCACACCTGAGCGCCGATGAGCTTGACGTTCCCGCCCTTGCTCACGTACTCCGCGAACTCCTCCATGGTCGTGATGTTGTTCTTCGCCGAGAACTCCTTGGTCACCGCGATCGACTCGGTGTTGTTTGCCGGAGCAGGCGTGGTCCAGACGACCTTGTTCGCCGCGAGATCCTTGGACTGGATCGTTTCGTAGCCCTTGATCGGGTCGCTCCAGACCGGATCGGATTCCGGTCCGACGTAGAACGCGCCGCTGCCGGTGTAGTCGATCGCGCCACTCAGGTCGCCCTGAAGGTACGCCTTGCGAACGACATCGGGGGTACCGAACTTGGTCTTGTCGACCACTTTGATGCCGTTGGCTTTAAGCATCTGCACGACCATCGCGCCCAGAATCGACCCCTCGGAGTCGATGTAGGACCCGAACTTGACCTCGGGACCTTCCTTGGGAGTGACGGTTGTGGTGGTCTTGTCCGGCGCTTCTGCCGCCTTCGAACCACAGCCCGTAAGCACCATCAGCGCCACGATGAAGAGTGCCACGAGTGCAAATCTGCTCCTACGCATGTGAATCCTCCCAAGCCGATGAACTTCGAAAACGTACCTGATCGCGAGTGATATCAGCAATTGTAAGACTTACTATAACTGTTTGCGTGATATTACGCGCGCTCGTAAGAGTTGTTCCCGAGAATCGGCTCAGTTTCCTGCTCGGCGCCAACGAGTCGCCCAGACCTCGACACCATCCAGCGCCTCGTACAGCACCACGCCCAGAAGCCCCATGCCGATGATCCCGGCGAACATCGCGGGATAGTCGATGCGTCCCCACGCATCGACTATGTAGTATCCGATGCCGCTCGAGCCGGCGATCGACTCGGCGAGGAAGAGCACGGCGATGGCGGTGCCGGTGCCGATTCGAAGCGCCGTGAAGATGTCGGGCAGCGCGGCTGGCACCACCACGTGGCGATAGACGTCCCAGCGCGAGGCACCCAACGAACGGACCGAGAGCACGCTCGGCTCGGGGACGGCCTTGGACGCGTCACGCGCGGTGACGAGTATCTGGAAGAAGACGATGATCGCGATGAGCACGATCTTTGGAGCGTTGCCAAGGCCAAGGAGCACCATGAGCACCGGCAAGAACACCACCTTGGGGATCGGGTAGGTGATGTAGATCAGCGGCGCGAACACCGCGTCGGTTCGCGGTGAGCGGCCCAGCATCAGGCCGAGCGGAACCGCAAGCGTCGTCCCGAGCGCCATCGCGACCACGACGCGCCACAGGCTTACCAGCATCTGGGGCCAGATCGCCGGCCACTGGTCGACAAACGCCTCGATCGCGACGACCGGGCCCGGCAGCGCAGGCGAGCCGACCGCGACGGCGACGGCGGCCCAGCCGAGCAGCAGCACCGCGACAGCGCCCACATAGCCGACGAGCTTGCGGACTCCGGAGCGCGGCTTATGGCGGAGGGCGGCGGCTGGGGCGCTCACGCCACACCCCCTTCGGCCAGAAGGGCGCGGAGTTGGGTGCAGCGGGCGAAGAACTCCTCGCTGGCTCGATAGCCGGCGGTGCCGGCTCCGGGGTTGTCGACGATCGCCCCGACGCGTCCCGGGCGCGGTGTCATGACCACGACCCGCTGGCCGAGAAACACGGCCTCCTCGATCGAGTGCGTGACCAGCACCGAAGTGTGTCCGCGGCGCTGCCACAGCTCGAGCAGCACCGCCTGCAGCTCCTCACGCTTGAGCGCATCGAGCGCCGAGAGCGGCTCGTCCATGAGCAGCAGGTCTGCGTCGAGCGCCACCGCGCGAGCGAGCGCAAGACGCTGACGCATCCCACCCGAGAGCTCGCTGGGGTAGGCCGAGGCGAACTCGGCGAGGCCCACGCGCTCGAGCGCGTCGGACGCACGCTCACGCACGACGCTTCGGCCCATGCCGCGTATCTGGAGCCCGAGGCCGGCGTTCTCGGCGACGGTCTTCCAGGGGAGCAGGCCGAAGTCTTGGAGGATGAGCGCGGTCTCTCGGCGCGGACCGGCGATAGTGTCGCCTGCGATTGTGATCTCGCCAGCGGCTGCGCCAGCGCCCGCGCCCGCTGCGGCCGTCGGGGTCAGCAGCCCCGCCGCGAGGAGCAGCAGAGTCGACTTGCCGCAGCCACTGGGGCCGATGATGGCGACCGACTCACCATTGGCGATATCGAGCGTGAGGTCGTCGAGGGCCCGGACCTGGCGGTCCGAACCCTCGTACGTCAGCGAGACTCGATTGAAGGAGAGGGCCGCCACGCGCTGGCTACTTCTGCGCGGGGAGCAGGTCGGCGGCGGTCACATCGCCCTTGAGATACCCTTTGGCCTTCATCCAGGCGAGGATGGCGTCGACCCTATCGACCGTCGGCAGCTGCGCCGTGGGATAGGCGTTCACCTTGTAGGTGGCGGCCAGCGGCTTGGGCAGTCGCGCCTTCTCGACCAGCAACTCGCGGTACGCGTCCGGCGCCTTGTTGATGTCGTTGACGGCGAGGTCCCACGCGGCGAGGACAGCGTCCTTCGTCGCGGTGCCGCCGGTAGCGGCCAGATAGTCGTCGGAGATGACCAACACCGTCTGCGACAGGTTGCTCGCGGCCTTGGTGTCGTCGCCCACGATCTTGGCGCCACCCTGCTCGGCGAGGGTCAGGAACGGCTCAGGGAACGCGGCGGCCTTGAGTTTGCCCGCCATAAGCAGCTCGAAACGCACGGGAACCTTCTTGACCTCCTCGGTCTTCACGGCCGAGGAAGCGACGCCCGACTCGGCCATGAGTCCGTCGAGCACATACTCCTGGATCGTCGCCGAGGAGGTGCCGACCGGCACGCCCGCAAGCGACTTCAGATCGGCGACTGCGGATTTGGGAGGAACGACTACGCCGAAGCGGCCTTGGCTCTGGTCGGCGCCCAACATGACCGTTGCGATCGTGTTCTTCTTGCCGCTGCCCTCAAGGTTGGCGGCGGCGATCATGTCGCCCATGAAGCCGTCGATGGCACCCGACGCGAACGCGACGTCTCGTTCCTGCGCGGACTGGAAGTTCACGATCTCGACGCTGGGGATGCCCTGCGTGGCGAAGTAGCCCATCTTCTCGGCGGCCCAGAGCGGTAGTGAATCCTCGGTGGCGAGTGTGCCGATCTTGATGGCGACCGGCTTCTCGGCGGGGGTGGCGGGCTTGGCGGCGTCGGTGGTCTCGCCGGGCTTGGCGCAGCCGGTGAGCAACGTGATGGCGAGCAATGCGATCAGCGCGAGCGTGAGGACGAGGGTGCGGCGGGGGCGGGTGGTGCGGATCATGCATGCGTCCCTTCGAGTGACAGTTGTAGGTATGGCTACCGTGCTAGCTTGCGCACACCGCTCGGCGGAGGCGGAGCTCGTCGCGGACGGGAATCCCCGAGAAGCCGGGCGTGGCCGAGCCAAAGCGGTCGGCGACCTCGCCCACGGCGACCTCGTAGATCGAGAAACCGTGGCGCTGGTAGAAGTAGAGCTGCGGGATGTCGTCGTTGGTGACGGCGACGCGCATGAACGGCAGGCCGCGCTTGGCGGCGAACTGGTCGGCGGCGGTGAGGAGCGAGGAGCCGACGCGCTTGCCCTGGAAGTCCGGGTAGACGCTCAGCAGCACGACGGCGAGTTCGCCGCGGTCGATGGCGAGCGACAGCAGGCCGACGAGTGCGCCGTCCGCCTCGGCGATGAGGTTCACGCCGGAGAGCACGTCGAACGTTTTGCCAAAGACGTCGACGTCGGTCTCGCCCAGCGCGCGCTCGCACAGGAGCGCGACGTCGTTGCGGTCGGCGTCGGTGGCCTTGCGCACGGTGAACTCGACCGGCTCGCTCTGCGTGTGGGACGCGCAGGTGACTGTCATGCGGGCCTCGCCCAGCGGGAGATCCTTGCCGCACTCGGGGCATCGATACTGCGGAAACGGCAGCTCGAAAGCGTCGTTCATGATGTGACTCCTTATATGGACCGCGCGGACTGAAAGATGAGCGTTGCGCGGCGTGCTCCTGTTATACCGCGACGACGGCCGTTGGCGCGAGTGTTGAATGGGCGAACGGCACGAAACGGCGGGATTCGCCGAGCCGTCGGGACGGTGAGCAGTCTGCAGGGAGTCTCGGCGCCACGGATGCCGGCGAGCATCACAACCTAGGAGCCAAGGATTCGCTCGAAGTAGTGGTATGTGCCCGGATAGAGCGCCCAGACCCAGAAGGTCGCCAAAGCCAACGGCAACACGGCGACAGTCAGAGCCGCAAGTCGCCTCTCCTTCCATCCGAACAGCAAAAACGCATGCAACGCGAAGCCGTAGGCAAGCCACAACACCGCCGAGAGCGTCTCCACGATCTGCCACTGATACCACGAGCCGAAGACACCGAAGCTCAGAACGGCGCCGCTTGCGATCGTTGCGGTGAGCAGCACGAATCCGGCACCGAGCATGCGAGTCGTCACCGCCTGCCACGCGCTCACTTCACCTCTGCGATTGAGCAGCATCGCCAACGCGGCCATCGTTCCCACGATCAGAACCGTGAAATCGAGCCAGCCTACGAACGCATGAGTGTAGGCCAGCAACCCACGCCCTTCCACGCCAACGAGCAGCGGGCTGGAGGTGAATCGCGAACCGAAAGCCAGTGTGAGGATGGCCCATGGCGCCGTAAGCCGAGTGAGCGCCAAGCGCACGGGCGGATCGGTGAACACCAGAATGATCGAGCAGGCCACTAGGAGCAGAATCGCGACGACGAGCGTGTTCTCGTACGTGCCCACCAACGGTGCTCGATCGGTGACGACGGCGCGGAACACCCCCTCGGCGATGAGTGCGGCGGCTCCCGCGGCGAACGCGATGAGTGTCATCCACCTCCCGGCGGGACCTCGTACCCAAGAGGTGCCGATTCCCACGAGCACGAGAAGCGCTCCGACAATATGTAGTGCGCCTGCTGCTGCGAGACTGATTACCATGTGGCCTCCTCAAACGCCAAGGCGAGTTTCGCCGAGGCACTACGCGAACCTTTGTACGCGTCGACCGCAACGGTAACGACGGTCGAATCCGCGACGTTGGCGATAGTCGCCTCATTTCTCGGGAGGAGCAGCCTCAACCCCGCGCCGAGCACCGCAGACAGCAGCGCCAAGGCGATGATGGAGCCCGATGGAGCTCGATGAACCCTCAGGATCGCGTACGAGCGCAACCCCTCGAAGCGGAGGCGGATCTTGCCCACCGTCGCCACCTCGCCTTTCGAGAACGCTCGCTCACTGTCGACCAACCGCCACGCACCGCGCGCTGCGCGCCGCTCGGTCGTCGCGATGACGTTCTCGGGATTCGCCTTGTCCAACCGCACGGTGATCCGATATGTGCCGAGCGCGCCGGCGTCCAGAATCAGCCTATCGGCGGCCCCAGACTTCCTCAGCCGTAGAGCCTTCACCTGCCGGGTCACAGGGAGCAGCGCACCAGTAGGAACAGCCGAAAAGGTCGACGCGAAGTCGTAGTCCTCGATGACCACAGCCGTGATCGGGTCAACCAGCGCGGGGAGATCGGGTCGCACTCGAACTTCTCGGCCGGTGGCGGTCTGCACCACACCGGAGAGTCGCAGGAGCGTCCCCTGCTCGCCGGGGACGGCATCCAGCGATTTCAACCGCAGCTCGGGCACATCGTCGGTAGCCTTCACGGTGACGCCCTGGAGTGCGGATACGTGTGTCATTCGGTCGATTCCCGGTGTGACGGCCAGTGCCGCGCCAAGAAGCGCAACGAGCACCGACGAGTGAAGAATCAGCGTCCCCAGCGGGGACCAAGGATACTTCACCCCCCATGCCCAGCTCCCATTCGTCTCCACGTGACGGTAGCCCGCTCGGCGCAAGACGCTCGCCGCAGTCTCGGGATCGAAGTCCGACGGGGCGATCACTGAGTTCGACCCCACACTGAGGCGAGGACGAGGACGAACCGACACACGGTTGCGGACGCCGTTGAACCGCCCAACCATGCAGACGAGGAGCGATCCCGCGAGCAGCGTGTACAACGCCAGGAACGGCAGTGACACCGAAGCGAACCGCTGGGCGGCCTCACCCGCACCTGGACCGTTGATCACGAGGGGTATCAGCAGCACCAGGGCGACCCAGGCCAAAACGCCCAGCAGCCACTGCGCAAATCGCGGCGAAGCCAGCAGGCGGGCGGGATCGAACGCAGCCCGTTTGGCGGGCGGAATGTTGTCAGTCACAAGCACTCTTTCATGTCGTGTGGAAGCAGGAACTTCCACGCCCTCGGGGTATGACACCCCTCGCAGTTGGGGTGCCCATGGGACAGGTCAGCGTGGCAATCGTTGCAACGAGTTGGCGTCCCGTTGAACTTGAGCTGCTTATGACATGCTCGGCATTCGACGAAGCGATGCTGGCCGAGCAGCGGGTACTTGTCGGAGTGGACGACCGTCTTGATGGGCGTCCAACCGGACGTGGTGTGGCACGTGGCACAGCGAGTCTGTCCTGCGTGCTTGCGGTAGTGACACTGGACGCAGTCGCGCCCCTTGGTCTTCGCATACTGCTTCTTGGGGTGACACGCCGAGCACTTCAGTCTGGCGTGCGCGCCGGTGCGGGCCCACACCCGATTGTGTTTGAACGTGGTCGGGCTGAACGATCCCGAACCATGACACTTGGCGCACGCCTTCAGGCCGCCGTGTTTGACCGAGTGACATTGAGCGCAGGCGGTTCCCTTGACGCGTCCGATGTCACCGCCAGGATGGCATCGGGCGCACTTCAGGTTTGAGTGGGTACCCTTGAGCGCGAAGACGGTCGAGTGACTGAACGTTGTCATCCTGAATCCAAGCGGAGAATGACAACGTGCGCAGTTCGTCAGCGCTGAGTGACGCGGCTTGTGGCACGCGGCGCAAGCTGTTCCCGGCACCTTGTTCCACTGCTGCTTCGGGTGACATGTATCGCAGGCGGCCTTCTTGTGAGCGCCGACCAGTGGCCAGACGCCATTATGGGCATATTGAGTCTTCGCGAATTTCGTGGTGTGGCACTTGGCACAGTCCGGATATCCGGCATGCCGCTGCTTATGGCACTGAACACATTGCGTGGCCTTGATCGAGATCCGGTTGAGGTTGTCCCTCTTGGCGTTCACGTTATGACACTGGGCACATCGCAGCTTCTGGTGCTGTCCGACAAGCGCGAAATCCTTGGTGTGCTTCTTGTGGCATGACTTGCAGCGCGGCGGCGGAGTCTTGGCGGGCAGCTTCGCGAGAGGTGGCCCGATCGTGCTGCCGGTGTTGAGTTGATGACAATCAGGGCACTTGAGCGTCTTGTGTCCTTCGACGACGTCCTGATGTTTCTCGGGCGTGCTGAACCGGGTGTCCTTCCATGACTTCGCCGAGTGGCACCTGTCACAGTTCTGCTCGGGCAAGTGAGCGACCGTGCGGTGGCATGACTGGCACTTCGGACTCGGCAGCACGTTTGGGTTCGCATGGCACTGCACACAGCGCAATGGCGTGTGTCGTCCCGCATCCATGGCCGTGGTCTCATGGCTGCGCTCAGAGAGCCACGTGGTCGTTGTGTGGCAATCATCGCACGGTCCCACGAGCGGAGCCTTGTGCTTCGCGAGATGACAGTGGCTGCACTGCTGGGTGGGCTCGAGCGTGACATGTCCACTCTCTGCGGCTGCGGCGGAACTGCCAGGCACTCCTAGCTGGGGGGCAAAGCGCGTCAGACCGACACCGAGCGCCACGGTGATCGTCGCCAGAATGACCACCGTGATGGTGCCGATCAGAAGCTGTGTGCGGGGGCTTCCCATGTGTGTAATCCGTACTGTCGGGGGTGTGGGCGGCCACGATGCCGCCCACACCCGGACGAAGCGTTTCGTTTGAGTCGAAGATCTAGTGCTTTGGGGTCGGATCAGTGGGGACCGAGTCCGTTTCGTGGCTTAGTCCCAGCTTCACGACATGATTCTTCACGGAGTCGGAGATCAGGCCTGTGCCGCCGTACAGATGGACGCCTTCAACGTCGCCGGCAGTGCCATGCTTCGAGAGAAAGAGCTGCGATGGCCGCGTCAACTCGGTACCCGTCACGAGCAGCACAACTCCGCTGCGAGCACCGGTCACTGAAGCGCCTGCCAGTCCTTCTGCGAAGCCCGACACCCCATTCACCAATCCAACATGCATGGGATCCGCCCAGTCTCTGGCGATCGCGTACTCAGCAAGCAAGCGAGCATTCTCGAAGCGGCTTGAACCGGAGATGCGATTGTCCGCGCGACCGGTTGTCTTACGAGCCAACGCCGAGTAGGTGGCAGCGGAGAGCGAGGACGTTCCACCGATGACTGTGACGTTGTCTATGCCGAGGGTGCGAATCGCCCGAGTTGTCTCTACCGGCAACCCCTTGGCGGACGTGAAGAGGAGCGGCATACCTTGGCTGAACGCGTACGGGGCGGTTGACAGCGCGAACGATGTCATGTCCGCGTTGACCACGAAGGCCCGAGTGAGTCCGCCACGAATCGCGGCGACCTTGGCAGCCACGGCCGCTGCAGTCGCGTATCGGTTGGAACCGCGAATGCGTCGCACGCTGAATCCGGCGTTCGCGAGCTCACGGCTTACGGTGGTCGAGATGACGCTGGTACCGCCAACGAGATAGACGCTTTCAACACCAAGCCGGTCGAGTTCGTCCATCACTGCAGCGGGTAGGTGGTCCGCACGAGTGAAGAGCACGGGCCCGTCAACCGCGCCTGCGAGAGCCGGGGCCGTCAGTGCGTCCGGAAGCGAGTAGCCGTTCACGATAACTGCGCTGTCAGCAGCTCCGTCATCGAACTGCGACTTGCTGACGTTGACTGCGGTGGTGATTCGATTGGAGCCAGAGGTTCGGTCGACCTCCGTCTTCGCGCTGCCCGGCATGGGCATATCGGGGTCCATGGGCATGGTCGGGGGCATGGTCGGGGGCATGCTGGGGGGCATGGTCGGAGGCATGCTGGGTGGCATCGGCATGTCGGGGTCCATGGGCATGTCGGGGTCCATGGGCATGGTCGGGGGCATGCTGGGGTCGGTCGGCATGGTCGGGGGCATGCTCGGGTCAGTCGGCATGGTCGGGGGCATGCTGGGTGGCATGGTCGGGGGCATGCTGGGTGGCATGGTCGGGGGCATTGGCATGTCCCCGTGCATCGCCAAGACCGCAGTCGACTCGACCATAAGGCCGCCCATGGCGGGCGTCACAGTCAGTCCAAGCACCAGTACGGCGGTGATCATCGTACAGAGGAATCGGCGCATGGCCATTCCTTTCTCTTCACTTCAGACGGGAAGGCGCGCGTTCACGGGAGTGACGGCGCGATGAGTTGAGCCCGGTGTGCGACCTGCACGGTGCCGGCATCACGAATACTTGCCGGAGGCGCCCCTGGGCGCCGTGCATAGGTGAGGGCTCTGGCTAACTCAGGTCCGAAGTGGAGGGAATTCCAAATGGGGAGGGTCGACTGCTGCGGCAACCAACGGGGTCGTCACCCAAACCCAGCGCGCTCCAGCGATTGTGTCCGCGTGCAATGCCACCACCGGATGAGGCGCGATCCGCTTCGACTGCGCAATGGTGACCGTGTCGGCGACTGCGCACGCGGTGTTCATGGTGCGGAAGGAATCGGACCGTGAATCGTCACCCATCGGGACGAACTGGTCTGACACCATGAGCACGCAAAAGAGCATCAGCGCCGCAGCTGCGGTACACACAGCGACCCTTGCTCTTCGGCGAACCGTGGGTGTCATACGAACCTTCCAGCGACTGATTGTGCGCTACAAAGTAGCATCACGAGCTCCACTGGCTCAAGACATGAGACCGCACCTATTCTCTGTGGTTTGGCACTCCATGAGCGCATCGCCTGATGATGCCGATTGTCTCGGCTGTCACAGGACCTCTTCCAGGAACTCGTCGAGGCCCACACGATCCACTACCACGCGCAGCCGCTCGCGACCCTGGCCATGGCGCATGTAAGCCTCGAGCGCACGTTCCGCGATATCGACCGCCTCGGCTGTGTCGACGATTCCGCCAACCTCGTAAGCCAGCGCCGGATGCCGCCCAAAGTTGCCGCCGAGAAAGACCCGCCAGCCATGCTTGTTCGCGCGGATCGCACGAGTGGGGCACGCCGAGACGCACTCGCCGTCGCGGTCGCATCTGGAGAGGTCGATGACCGGCCGGCCATCGCTGTCCAGAGTGATGGCGCCGGCGGGGCACACTCGCGCGCAGATGCCACACGCGATGCAGTCACCGTCGGCCTCATCGAAGACCGGTTCGACCGCGCCGAGGAACCCGATGTCGCTTCCCTGCGGCTTGGCGCACGACGCGGGACATCCCGAGACGGCCGACTTGAACTTGTGCGGCAGCCCATCGCGCGCGTAGAGGCGCTCCGTGAGAAGTTCGGAAAGCGCGACGGTGTCGTTCAGTCCTCGCCTGCAGGTGCGCGAGCCGGGGCACGTCACCGTGTTGCGCGCACTCGAGCCTCCCACACCAGGGCCGAAGCCTGCCTCGGCGAGGGCGGCCTGCACCTCGGTGAACTCCTCGACTCGCACGCCGCGGATCTCGATCGACTGGCGCACGGTGAAGTGGATCTCGCCGTCGCCGAAGCGCTGTGCGAGTACCGCCAGCGCGGCAAGTGACTCCGCCGAGATGTCCCCGTTGGCGACACGCACGCGCAACGCCCACCGGTCCTTCTGGCGAAGCTTCAGAAATCCGCCTGCCTTCAGTGTGCGTTCGTCCATTGAGTTCCTCCAAGTTGTGTCAGATTCACTTTGCTACCTCGCCGAGAATCGCGATCGCCGGCGACGGCACGCCCGCATCGCTCACGCGCGATGAGATATTCGCAAGTGCGCCGCGGACCACGGTCTCCCCCGGCAACGACGCCGAGCTGATCACCGCCACCGGCAGGTCGGCCGAGACGCCCGCGGTGAGCAGCGCATCGGCGATCTCCGGGAGCATGCGCAGCCCCATGTAGACGGCGACCGTGCTGCCGGAGCGTACCAACGATGCGATATCGGCCGGTGTGGGATCGTCGGCGCCCATGGGGTCGTCGGCCGTGCTGCCAGCGCCGACCGCCACGCCGGTCGCAAGCGTCAGGCTGCCCGCGACGCCGCGCTTTGTGAGTGGGATGTGCGCGGCGGCGGCCGCGGCGAGCGCGGCTGTGATGCCGGGAACGATCTCGTAGGGCACGCCGGCGGCCTCGAGCACCGCGATCTCTTCGGTGCTGCGACCGAACACGTTGGGGTCGCCACCCTTGAGCCGCACGACACGTTTGCCGCCGGCCTCAAGCGCTCGCTGCACGAGCAACTCGGGACCAGGGCGTTCCGGGCCACTGCACCAGCCACGCTTGCCCGAGTACACGAGCTCGGCGTCGGAACGCGCCTGCGTGAGCACGGTGCGATCGACGAGGTCGTCGTAGACGATGACGTCGGCGGCGCGGATGCGCTCGTACGCACGCAGCGTGAGCAGGTCCGGGGCGCCGGGGCCGGCACCAACTAGGCTTACGTGCGCGGTCGTGGGGGGCGGCCCGTCGGCCACAGGGGCGGCGGCGGGCGCGGGTGCGGGTGCGGCCTTCGCGGTGCGGTCGGGCGCCCGCGCTGCGCACACCTCCGCCAGCGCACCTGCGGCCGTCACGTCCTCGCCTCGCGCCAGCCGCGCGAGCAGCGCATCGTCGCGAGCTGCGGCCGTAAGCACGCGCGCTCGCTCGCTGCGGTCTGCGATACGGGTGCGCGCAAGGTCTCGCATCTCGCCGAGGACCACCGCGAACCGCTCCCACTCGGGACCGAGGCCAGCCGCGAAGCGATCGCGTAGACGAGCCGCGAGCGCGGGTGCGACACCGCCGGTGCCAACCGCGATCACGATGTCTCCTCGGCGAGCGACGGCGGGGACGTGGAAGTCGCAGCGTTCGTTGTCGTCGGCGCTGTTCACGAAGATGCCGCGAGCGCGGGCTTCCTCTGCGACGGCTGAGTCGACCTCGAGGATGCCGGTCGCGGTGAAGGCGAGGGTGCTTCCCACGACATCGCCCGTATCGAACCCGCGCGCAGCCCAGACTATCCGGCCGTCGCGCGCCAGCTCGGCCAGCATGCTGGTGGCCTCCGGTGCAACCAGCGTCACCCGAGCGCCGGCCTCGAGAAGTCCCATGACACGCCGCTCCGCCACGGTGCCGCCGCCGACCACGAGCACGTCTCGGCCTGCGAGATCGAGCAGGAGCGGATACATTCCGGTGCTCAGTGGCTGGTCGGTCATGGCGGTCTCCTAGATCTCGTAATCGGCGAGCACGCCGACAGCGGTCAGCGCGCGGACGGCGGCATCGATCGCCGGCCCGGGCGACATGTCGGCTTCGAGCGCGAGATCAGCGCCGACCTCCGTGGCCGTTCCGCCCAGCCCCACCACGAACAGCTCATGTGGCGCAGCCAACCCGCGCAAGCGGTCGAGATCGAAGCGGTCGACGTCGCCCAGTGCGGTCACGAGGACGACACCCGCGTCAGCCATCGCCCGTGCTATATGCCCCAGCTGCACGAGCCGTTCGTCGCGCGCGAGCACATCGGTCTGCTCGGCGAGGTCGGTGGCGCCCAGGAAGTACGAGTGTGCGTTGAGGTCGAACAGCCGGCGTTCGAGCTGCGCGGCAGCATCGTGAGCTGCCACAGCGGAATCGCTCACGAACACCACGGCCTTGCCACTGTGGCCGTTGCGCTTCGCGCGCTCCGCAGCCGAGACCAGACCCGGTGCGAACGCACGTCCGGCGTCAGTCGAGCCGTCGTCGGTGGCCAGGGCCTCGAGCGCGATGCCGCAGCCTGCGATGTCGTAGC
This sequence comes from uncultured Eubacteriales bacterium, assembly GCA_964388455.1. Taxonomy (GTDB): domain Bacteria; phylum Actinomycetota; class Coriobacteriia; order Anaerosomatales; family JAAXUF01; genus JBBRWO01. Next base: position 38,614 of record CAYMAN010000002.1, on the reverse strand, counting down.
CGCTCGCGATCACAAACCGCGCGGTACCCTCGAGGAAGTCCGCGGCGTCGAACGCGACCGGGCGCACGGTGCGCAGCACGATCTCGGCGACGTCGTGGCGCGCGACTTGTGAGGCGCCGGTGACCGACCTGAGCTCGGAGGCGTCGAGAACGCTCAGCACCTCCTCGAGCTCGACCGGCACCTTCGCGGTCCCGATGCGCAATGTGTAGCGGCGGCCCTTCACGAGCGGCGCTACACCCATCCAGAACACGTTGGCGCGCAACCGCGTCGAGACCTCGGGGAGCGGCTCGCCCTCACGCACGATGAGCTCGCCCGGTTTGGCGTAGACCTGCGTGTCGAGCGTGAAGCCGGTCGCCTGACCGGCAAGCGCCTCGACCGGCGCATCACTCTGCAGCACCTCGATGCGGCTGACGGTCGAGCGCTTACCCGACGGCAGGAACACGATGCCGTCGCCCGGTCTAACGCGGCCGCTCTCGACCGTGCCCGCGAAGATGCGGCGGTCGTCGCCCTCGGCGGTGAACTTGTATACGTCTTGGAGCGGCATGCGGAACGGCCGGTCAAAGTCGTCGTCGAGGCTGCGGAACGACTCCACCTGCTCGAGCACGGTCGGACCGTCGTACCAGCTCGCCTCGGCACCGCGCTCCACGATGTTGGCGCCGTCGCGCGCGCTGATCGGGATGAAGCGCGTCGGCTTCACGCCCACTCGGCCCAGGAAGTCAGCGTACTCGGCGGTCACCGCGTTGAATGCGTCCTGGTCCCAGTCGAGCAGGTCCATTTTGTTCACCAGGACGGCGACCTGTCGGATACCCAGCATCGACAGGATATAGCCGTGGCGCTTGGAGTTCTCCTTCACGCCCTCCTGCGCGTCGATCACGAGCAGCGCGGCCTGCGCACGCGAGGCGCCCGTGATCATGTTCTTGAGGAACTCGATGTGCCCGGGAGCGTCGTGGATGATGTAGTGGCGACGGTCGGTCTTGAAGAAGCAGCGTGCGGTGTCGATGGTGATGCCTTGGGCCTGCTCGTTCTTCAGCGCATCGAGCAGGAACGCGAACTCGAACGGGCGCGCTTTGGCCGCACACATCGCCCTGACCTGGTCGAGCTTGCCTTCAGGCAGCGAGCCGGTGTCGGCCATCAGCCTACCGATGACCGTGCTCTTGCCGTGGTCGACGTGGCCGACAACGACCACATCCATGCGCTCGAGGTCCGCCGAGTCGATCGCGCGGTCCGTGGTTGAGGCGCTCACATGTATCCCTCTCGTCGCAGCGTCTCGAGTCCGCCGCCATCGTCCTTGTCTTGTGCCCGGCCGCTTCTCTCCGCGACGTTGGAGAACTTGCCGCTGCGCAGCTCGGCGATGATCTCGGCGACGTTGGTCGCAGTCGAATCGACCGGCGTCGTGCACGGGTAGCAGCCCAGCGAGCGGTAACGAATGCCTTCGCCCTTGTCGAAGTACAGCGAGGTCACGGGAATCTCCTCGCGCTCGATGTACTCCCAGACGTTGAGCTCGGTCCAGTCGAGCAGCGGGTGGACGCGCACGTGCGTGCCCGGCTCGAAATCGGTCTTGAAGTAACGCCACAACTCGGGCGGCTGGTCGTCAACGTTCCAGTCGTTCTCGGCGTCGCGCGGTGAGAAGTAGCGCTCCTTGCTGCGCGAGCCCTCCTCGTCGGCACGCACGCCCACGATGACGCCGGTGTAAGGCGCGGTGTCGCTGTCCGGAGCCAGGCGGCCGAGCTCGTGCTCCATGCGCAGCCGCGGCCACTCGCCGGAGAGCGTGTGCTTGAGCGCCTCTGCCTTCAGCTCGCGGCAGCAGGTGATGCGGTCCACGGCACCGTCGGGGAACGTGCGCTTGGCCGCGATCGCCTCGGCGTTCTGCCCCACCACGAGGTTGAGGCGCCACTCGAGCGCGAGCCGATCGCGGTACTCGATCATCTCCGGCACCTTGTACGACGTGTCCACGTGCACCAGCGGGAACGGTACATGGCCGAAGAACGCCTTGCGCGCGAGGTGCAGCATCACCGTGCTGTCTTTACCGATCGACCACAGCATGCACACGCTTCCCAGCGAGCGGTACGCCTCGCGCAGGATGTGAATGCTTTTGGCCTCGAGCGTGTCGAGTTGATTCATCGTGCCGCCTCCCCGCGGGCGTGCAGCCCACACTCGCGGTGCTCGGCACTCTCCCACCACCAGCGGCCCGCGCGCACGTCCTCGCCCGGCTCCACCGCGCGCGTGCATGGGGCACAGCCGATGCTCGGCATACCTGCGGCGTGCAGCGGGTTGACCGGCACGTCGTTGGCGCGGGCGTACTCCCACACCTGCTCCTCGCTCCACGATGCGAGCGGGTTGATCTTCACGAGGCCTGATGCGTCGTCCCACTCGACAACCGCGACCTGCTCGCGCGTGGCGCCCTGCCCGCTGCGCAGCCCGCACACCCACGCCTCGAGTCCGACCTGCGCGCGGCGAAGCGGCCGCACCTTGCGCACCTCACAGCAGCGCTTGCGCGCCGCCACACTGTCGCGGAACAGGTCGATGCCCTGCAGGCGCACCATCTCCTCGACGTCGGCGGCGTCCGGGAAGTAGACGTCGACCGGCACGCCCAGCCGCTTCGTGGTCGCTGCGATCAGCTCGTATGTCTCGGGGAAGAGCCGGCCCGTGTCGAGTGTGAACACGCTAATGGGCAGCCGCTCACGCGCGATCATCGCGGTCAGCACCTGGTCCTCGGCGCCTAGAGAGCTCGCCAGTGCGACCGTTCCCGAGAAGGTCGCCGCCGCCCAGCGCAGCACCTCTTCAGGCGAGGCGCCCGAGAGTTCGTCGTTCCACGGCTGCACGTTCGTCCTGTTGTCGGTCATTGCTCGTATCCTTTCGTGCAGTCAGCTAGATGGAGTAGTCGTCGGTGAAGATCGTCGCGCTGCGTGGTCGGAGGTAGACGTGCTGATTGCGCTCGACTCCCAGGTCCGCGTAGCGCGAGCGGGTCAGCTCGACGAAGACCGATTCGCCTTCGAGCGTCTGCAGCTCGACCTTCACACTGGCGCCGATGGGGTTCACGAAGGTGACGGTGGCGGGCACGCCATGCCCGTCACCCGGCTCGGTGTCGATGTCGAGCTCGTGTGGCCGCACGAACGCCTTGGCCGATATCGCGGCACCATCGGCACCACCATCGCCACCCTCGGTCCCGCCCGCGGCGGCCTGCGAACCGGCCGGTGCGTCGACCATGAGACCGCCCACCCGCAGGCACCCCTCTTCGACGCGACCGTGGAACACGTTCACGTTGCCGAGGAACGTCATCACGAACTCGTTGGCGGGGCTACCGAACACCTCCTCGGGCGTGCCGATCTGCTCGATGCGTCCCGCGTTCATCACCACGACGCGGTCGGCGACCTCGAGCGCCTCCTCTTGGTCGTGCGTGACGAACACCGTGGTCACGCCGATGTCGTCGTGCAAGCGCCGCAGCCAGCGCCGGAGCTCTTGGCGCACGCGAGCGTCGAGCGCACCGAACGGCTCATCGAGCAGCAAGATCTCCGGCTCCGATGCGAGCGCCCGAGCGAGCGCCACGCGCTGGCGCTGGCCACCGGAGAGCTCGTCGGGATAGCGGCCGGCCAGGCCGTCTAGCCGGAAGAGCGCGAGCAGCTCGGCGACCTTCTCGGCGACGCGGGGCTTGGGCTCCTTGCGCATGCGCAGCGCGAACCCGATGTTGGCGGCGACCGTCATGTGCTTGAACAGGGCGTAGTGCTGGAAGACGAAGCCGATTCCGCGGGAGCGCACGTCGAGGCCCGTCGACTCGCGGCCGGCGATCCTGATGCTGCCCGTGTCGTGGCCCTCGAGTCCGGCGATGATCCGCAGGAGCGTGGTCTTGCCAGAACCCGATGGGCCCAGGAGTGCGATGAGCTCTCCGGGGCGCACCTCGAGACTCACGTCCTTCAGCGCCTGAAACCCGCCAAAGGCGCGGGAGACGCCGGCGATCTCGATGCCTGCTTGTTGGACGAGCGCGTTGTCGGTCATCAGTTCTCCTCCATGGCGGCTCTGGTGCGGTCGCGCGAACTGACCCATCCCAGCAGTTTCTGGGCGGCGATCGTGGCGACGGCGAGCAGCGTGAGCGGCACAGCTGCGGCAAACGCGGCCGTGGTCTGGTAGTTCGTGTACATCTGCTCGATGTAGAGCGGGAGCGTCTGCGTCTGGCCGATGAGGTTGCCCGACAAGACCGATACCGCGCCAAACTCGCCAAGCGCGCGGGCGGCGGTGAGCACCAGGCCGTAGAAGACAGCCCAGCGGATGTTGGGCAACACGATGTGGAAGAACGACTGCGTGGGACTCGCGCCCAGGGTGGCCGCGGCCTCCTCCTCGGCGGGTCCGGTCTCGCGAAGCACGCCGATCACCTCTTTGGCGACAAAGGGCAGCGTCACGAAGATCGTCGCGAGCAGGATCCCGGGCAGCGCGAACACGATCTTCACTCCCAGCGTGTCGAGCGCCGAACCGAACCAGCCCTGCCGCCCAAAGAGCAATAGGAACATCAGGCCCGCTACCACCGGCGAGACCGCGATCGGCAGGTCGAGCAGCAGGGCGATGGCGCGGCGCCCGGGGAGCGTCGTGCGCTCGACGGCATATGCGGCGGCGATGCCGAACACCAGGTTGAACGCGACGGCGACGACCGTCGCAAGCATCGTCAGCCACGCGGCGTGCAGTGCCTCCGCCGTCGTGAGCGCAGCCATGAACGCCGGCAGCCCCTCGGCGAATGCGGCGATGAAGACGCTCGCGAACGGTAGCACCAGCACCAGCGCGAGCCAGCCCAGTGCGATCGCGATGATGACGGGCCGGGCGATGCCCTCGCCGATGCGTGGATGCTTGTGCGGTTGTGCGCGCGGATGCTTATCCACGGCTCTGCCCCCTCGCCTGCAGGAGATTGATGGCCACGAGGGTGATCAGCGACGCAATCAACATGACAACGGCGATTCCCGTCGCGCCCACGGTGTTGTACTCCTCGAGTCGCTGGAAGATGAGCACGGGTCCCGTAAGCGTGCTGAGCGGAATGTTGCCCGAAATGATGACCACGGACCCGAACTCGCCAACGGACCGCGCGAAGCTGAGCGCGAGACCCGTCAGCATCGCGGGACGAATCGCGGGGAACACGACCTCCCAGAAGATCTGACCGGGCTTCGCACCGAGCAGCGCCGCAGCCTCCTCGACGTCAGCATCGAGCTCCTGGAGCACCGGCTGGACGGCGCGAATCGCGAACGGCACCGAGACGAATGTCATCGCGATGAGCACGCCCGCCGGCCTGTACGCAAGCGCCAAAGCCGGACTCAGCGACCCGATCCAGCCGTTCGGGCCGAGGAGCGCCGAGAGCGTGATGCCGGCGACCGCTGTGGGCAGCGCGAAGGGCAGGTCGACGATCGCGTTGGCGACCGACTTCCCCGCGAACTCGTAGCGCACCAACGCCCACGCGACCACGGTGCCCATCACGGTGTTGAGCACCGCGGCCAGCAGCGCTCCGCCGAAGGACAGCGCCAGGGCGGCCAAGGCTATGGGCGTGGTGACGGAGTCGACGATGCCCTGCACCCCTGCGCCGGAGGCCTTGATCGCCACCGCGGCCAACGGCAGTATCACCAGCACTCCGAGAACCGCCCACGTGGTGCCCCACGCCAGCAGTCCCTTTGGACGCGGCGAAGCGGGCCGGCGACTGATCGTCGCCGGCCCCCCACCGGTCACATCTGTTGTGGTGCTCGTTGTCACGCCGCTGCTACCGCTCCTTCGCCACTTGGGCCTCGATGCGCGAATAGGTGCCGGTGTCGCCGAAGAACTGCGGCGTCACCTTCGACCAGCCACCAAAGTCGGCGATGGTGAAGAGCTTGCCGGCGGGAGCCGGAAACTTCTCGGCGTACTCTGCGAGCACGGCTTCGTCCACCGGTCGCAGGCCCGTCTCGGCGAAGGCCTTTTGCGCCTCGGGGGTGAACAGGAACTCGACGAATGCCTTGGCGACGTCCTCGGTCCCGTGCTTCTTGGCGTTGGCGTCGACAACCGTGGCGGCGGTCTCGGCCAGAATCGTGTCGCTGGGGACGATGAACTCCAGCTTCTCGCCCGCGGCCTGGCCGATGAGCGCATCGCTCTCCCACAGCAGGGCGGCGTCCCCGATGCCCTTCTGGAGGAATGTGTTGGAGGCGTCACGCGCGTTCTTGTCGAGCACCAGCGTGTTGGCGTACAGAGCGCGTACCTGGTCGTACGCCTGCTTCTCGGTGCCACCACCGGCAAGCGTCACGGAGCCCCAATCAGCGAGCAGGTTCCACTGGGCGCCGCCGCTGGTCTTGGGGTTGGGAGTGACGACGCCCACGCCCTTGGCCGAGAGGTCCGCCCATTCCTTGATCGACTTCGGGTTGCCGGGGCGCACGCCGATCACGATGAGGCTCGTAGTCGCGACACCCTTGCCCTTGGTGCGGTTCTGCCAGCCCGGCTCGACCAGTCCGGCTTCCTCGATCTTGGTGACGTCCGGCTCCATCGCGAGATGCACGATGTCGGCCTCGAGGCCGTCGGTGACCGCACGAGCCTGCGAGCCCGAACCGCCGTACGACTCCGCGAAGGTGACCGTCTCGCCGGTCTTCTCTTTCCAGCTCGCCTGGAAGGCGGGGATGATCTTCTTGTAGGCCTCACCCGGGATCGAATAGGCGACCAGCGTGAGCTTGCGGTCTTTGGAGGCGTCGGTACCTGAGTCGGCACCAGCCCGTGCGCCGGAGGAACAGCCGGAGAGCACCAACATCAGACTCATAGCCATGACTGCAGCACCTAGGGTGCGCCAACGGCGGGTCGTTTCCACTCTCCTCATGGCTTCTCCTCTCGGCGATCCTCGACCGCCGGCCTGCCGTCTTCACTCCCGTGAGGAACGGCGTCATTGGGTTGGGGCCCGATGATACGTGCGAAATCGGCGATTATTACGCACCGCCGATACGCGCAATATGCGCAAAGCCATAAACCTGCAGGTCAGGGCATTACGCTGCTAGTACGTGCGAAATGGTGAGAGCCGGCTTGACCGCCCGGCGACGTGAAAAGGGGTGTCACAGCGCCCACTTCTGAGCTGCGAGGTATCATCGTCACATGATCACCACGCCGCTCCTCACAGAATCGCCAAAGGCCCTCGCTGCGCTGGCCCACGTCCGGGTGCTCTACACCGACCTCGACGGCACGCTCCTCGCCCCCGGCGGCGCACTGCTCTCCAACTCGCACGGCGATCCATCCACCGCCACAGCCGAGGCGATCGTCGCTCTGCGCCGAGCCGGCCTCACGGTCGTCCCGATCTCCGGCCGTACCCGCATCCAGCTCACCGAGCTCGCGCGGCTGCTGGGCTGGGTCGATTTCCTCGCCGAGATGGGCTGCGTGCGCGTGACCGGCGCCGGTCCCGGCCGCGTTATCACCTACAACACCGGCACGTGGACCGAGGAAGTGCTCACCGAGGGCCAGACGCCCTACGAGGCGATCCGCGACAGCGGCGCTCTCACCGCACTGCAGGAGGCGTTCCCAGGTCGGCTGGAGTACCACACGCCGTGGCACCACAACCGCGAGGCGACCCACCTGCTGCGCGGATGCCTGGACTGCGGCGAGGCCCAAGCGGTGCTCGACACACTCGATCTCCCCGTGGACATTCTCGACAACGGACTCGTGCACCCTCCCACGCACGGGCTGGCGTGCTTCGAGCCGATCCATGCTTACCACCTGGTGCCCGCGGGCACCGGCAAGGCCCAGGCACTCACACTCGACCTGACGCTGCGCGGGATGACGCGTGAGCAAGCCGCGGCGATCGGCGATTCCGCAACAGACCTCGCGATGTCCTCGGCTGTCGGTATCACGGCGCTGGTGGCCAACGCGTTCCAGAGCCCAAGACTGCTGGATGCACTCGCCCTACACGCCGAGGAGACCGTGGTGCGCCTCGAAGGCGAGCGCGGCGAGGGTTGGGCGCAGTTCGCAGAAGCGTGGATTGCGACTCAACTTCCCTGAGTTGTCGCCATGCGCGCGGCCATCTCCACAGTATCTCCGCTTGTGCATCGCCGCTCCGCCGAATACGCTCACTGAGTTCAGGCAAGCGCTCTGGCTCGGCTGACCGTCCGCTTCCGGCTGGGGGCGGACGGTTTTTCTCAGGCTTCAGCCCGCAAAGGGCACGCTGGTTGCTATCCCGAGGTCATCATGACTATCTATCTTCGCTACATAAGTCTCGCGCTTGCGGTGTTCGTTGCCGCAGTTGTCTTTGTGGCGTGCGGTGACATGGCCTGCGGAGAAGCGATTCACCCGTGTTGCGTGAAGTCTGATCGCGCTGACAGGCTCCGTACCGATACTGGCCAAGCACTCGCTACCTGCGTGCTCCGTGGTGCCGCGGCAAGCGCGCTGACCAAGTGGTTCCCCCGAGCGCAGCCGCACATCGCGCTGGCCGCGCTTACGCTTGAGCCTCCACTCGCGCTCACGGCATCGCCGCTTCGACTCTGACATTCGCGCACGCGTGTGTCCCTTTCGAGCTGTTGATTCCCTGAGGAGCCCTCTATGTTGAGACCCATCCGTTTCGCCGTACTCATGCTTGTTGCTGCGGCACTTGCGATTCCAGCCGCATCCGCTTCCGCTGCCCCAAGCGAGTGGAAGACCATCGACGTGACGCTGCAGACCGAACAGCAGCAGTCGCTACTGCTCGTCGCTGGTGAACTCCCGCCATCTGCGAAGCTGCCCTATGAAGGTGAACTCGCCGTACCCGCAGGAACTCAGCTTCAATGGATCGGTGAGATTCTCGGCGGCGCTGCGTCTGCTGATCCGGAACTCAAGTATGTGAAGTCGACCAGCCAGGGCATGGACCTGTACCGATTCACGCTCACAAAGTCACGAATCGCGCAGGTCGAGGGAATCGTCCAGGGAATGAGCGGCCCGGATGGCGCCAACTTCCGCTCCACGATGAAGTGGACGGCATGGCAGGCGCTCCCCGAGGTGCGCATCAGCCATCGCATTCCCCAGGCATCCCAGATCATCTCGGCGGCGCCTGGGGCGATCATTCAGCCCTCCAGCACCGGTTTCAGCATGTACACCAAGACCGTGAAGAACCCGAAGGCCGGTGAGGTCATCGATCTGTCCTTCACCTACTCGTCTCCAGCCGCTGGAGCGGCCGCTGCAGGCGGGGCGGTTTCGGCCCCGAGCAACCCCGCTATCTTCGTGGTCATTCTCGGCCTGGCCCTCGGCGGCTTCGGGCTTCTGATCTACAAGGTGCGCGCAAAGATCCAGCCGCAGGAGCTTCCTGCCGTGAAAGCACCGCGTGCCCAGGCAAGTTCCACACCTGCCGCCAAATCCTCCACCCCAAAATCCGCCGCCCCTCAGGCCTCCTCCTCTAAGTCCGCCTCACCCAAGTCCACTGCTGCGGGCTCCTCGCGTAAGCGGAAGGCGGAGCCGGTGGCTCCCGAGCCCGAGCCTCAGCCTAAGCGAATCAAGCCCGCCTACCTCATCGTCGTCGTGGTCGGACTGCTCGTGGTTGCTGGCGTGATCGCCGGAGGCCAAGGCGTGTCCGCGAAGGTTGTCGGCGGCACCGTCAAGAAGAATTTCGGTGCCCCGAGCGCGTGTACTGCTGCATCGATTCCCGTGACGGCGAACCAAGGCGTCGATCTTGGCTCACAGGCCGATGCGCTACTTGACTCGTTCATCGGACAGGAAGGCATTGGTGACGTCGTTCTGGATCTGGACCGCTCGGTGATTGACGTTAATTTCTGCGAATCGTCACAATCCGAAGAGTCGGTTCGGCAGATTCTCTCCGGATCTGGCCTCGTTAGCACCGATGCCGCTCCCGCTCCCGTTGCGTCCGCACCGTCCTCGGCGACCGTAGACGCTTCAGGCAAGACCCAGAAGGCCACCGTCGACACTTCAGGCGGCAGCTTCGCTCCCAATCAGATCGCCCTGAAGGCCGGAGTTCCGACAGAGATCGCGTTTGGCGCGGCAGCCAGCTGCATCACCGAGGTCATCTTCACGGAGCTGGGTATCAGGCAGGATCTCACCGCTGGTCCCGCAACCGTGAAACTCCCGGCGCTCGAGCCTGGCACGTATGCGTTCGACTGCCCCATGGGTCACCAAGAGGGCAGCCTGATCGTTCAGTAACACCGCGCTGCATCGTCACCGCTTCGCTCCACACCAGAGCGACCCGCCTGCACCAGGCGGGTCGCTCTGTCGTTAGGGCGCCATTCCGCACCAGCTCGCGCAGGTTCCCGCACGAACACTCCTAATTCGCACTTTCCGCATACAAGGAGTGCGTTGAAACCTCTTGACCGGACCTCTTCACGAGTCCTGAATGCTGTCTACGACGGCACACATACGCAAAGGATTCGGTAATGACTGAGCACTCACCCCCACCTCAGGAGCCCTCTCTCACTCCTCTGCAGCGGCGCAGTATCGAAATCGACGTCGCTCAAGCTTTTCACTCAGCTCTCACCTCCGAGCTTGGACAGGAGGCGGCTTCCGCACTCTTCAGGCAAGCCGTGACGCTGCTCGCCGAGTCCTCGGCGGATACGTTCCGGGCCCGCTATCCCGAGCCCACGCTCGAGTCCCTATGGGAGGTGTGGCAGGTGCTTGGCGGAGAAGGTCGGCTCGATCTGGAACTCGACGAGCTGTCCGCTCATCGCCTCCGCTTTCACGTGACCCGCTGCAGCTACGCGGAGATGTATCAGTCCCGTGGACTTGAAGCGGTGGGAACGGCCTTCAGTTGCGAACGGGATGCACCCTTCGCAAGAGCCCTCGTCCCCGGAGTCTCCGTCACGCAATCCAAGACGATTCTCCAGGGAAGCCCGCGATGCGAGTTCGAGTACACCTTGGAGGACAGATGAAACTACCAGTGGAGCTCGCAGAACGGCTGAAGGCCGGAGCAGCGGAAACCCTCGTCGCCAACCTGACCACATCACTGCGCGACGGTCGCACCGACGTCCTTCCCATCCCGTTCACGGACGTGGTCGGCGACCTGGTGCTGATGCCCGATCTGTTCGCGATGCAGTCACGCGTCAATCTCAACGAGAACGCGGCCGCGGTTCTGAGTTTCGCGACCGCCGAGCATCCGCTCGGGGTGACGCTTGAGGGCCAAGCCGACCTTATCCAGTGGGGACATCCGCGCGCATTCAGGCTCTTCGGGCTCTCGGCCGGAGAGGTGCTCGACCGCTGGGGCGACTGGGACGAGACCGTCGAGCCGATCCTCGACGCCGCCGAGGAGAGCGCTCGACCCACTGTCTTCGCGCAGCGCGGAGTCATCGTATTCAAGCCTGAGCGCATCGTGGAGGTGCTGACATGAGACTGGGTTCCAAAGCGGCCAAAGCACTCTGCACCGTCGGCATGGGCGGTGCGGTGGTGTACCTCACCACATCATCCCGGGACGGCAATCCCAACATCGTCGGCGAGCGGTTCGTCACGCTCTACAAGGACGAGTACATCCTGATCGCCGAGATGTTCGCCCAAAAGACGCGAGTCAACCTCAACGAGAACCCCCACGGCGTGATCACGGTCGCGCATCCCGTGAAGGGCCGGACCTGGATGCTCTCCGGGCCTGCGACCATTCTGCAGGAGGGTCACCTCGACGGAGCAACGTGGGAGGGCCTCGACGTGGCCGAGACGCTTGCAGACTGGGGTGACTGGGCGACCAAGGAGCCGCCGTCGGAAGTGCCTCCTGACATCCGTCCGCCCGCGCTCGTGCAGCGGGGAGTCATCGCCCTGCGCGTCGAGTCCGTGACCAGCTTCGAACCCGCCCACGCGGGCGATCCCCTCGAAATCCAATAGAACAGGAGCACGCCATGGCTACGCTGACACCACGAATGAAGAACTGGTTGACCGGACTCGGAGGCCACATCGCCACCGCGTCCAAGACCGGAGCACCCGCAGTGATCGTCGTGGATTCCGCAGTCGCAGACTCTGATGAGACGCTTCGCTTCCCTCTCAGCCCCAAACAGGCCGAGCACATCTCTCTGAACCTCGCCGAGAACCCTCGCGTTGCGATCGGTGTCGGTGGCATCGGAAGCATCAGGGCCGCCTACCAGTTCAAGGGCGACGCGGCGATTCTCGACGACCAGCTGATCGTGCGCGTCGACGAGATCTACTCCACCAAACCCGGCCCTGAGGCTGGACTCCGACTCGACGTGCTTCCGTACGACGACGTCCTGCAGTTCGAGACCAGCCGCTGGCGTGACGACGGGCCTCCCCGATGAGCTCCCCCGACGCGCTCACACCGCCCAGCAAGGTCGTCAAGAAGCGCGCGATCTCCGGTTCCATCGAGCCGCGGTGGCCCAAGCCTCGGGTCGTGCGATGGATGGAGATCGGCGCCATTCCCGCGCTCGTGGGACTCTGGTTCCCGGACTGGCTCGGCTCATTCCAGGCCGGCAGCTCAGGGAGTCTTCTTCCCGGTGTGCTCGCACTTCCTCCCCTGCTCACCTATGTCGGGGCGGTCATCTTGCTCATCGCCTGCTATCAGGGGATCAAGAACATGGGCTTGCACTTCAGGGGCGTCATCGTCACCGGCGCCCTGAGTGTCACCTCCGCAGTCGCCAGCCTTGCCACGGCACTTCTCGGCTTCGAGACGGCCTCGTTGCTGTTCACAGGACTCGCCGCGTTCTTCGCCTCCGGCTTCCTGTGGTTCACCATCGGCAAGGTCGCCGAAATATCCCAGGAGTCTCGCACGCGCGTGACGTGGTGGCTGGTTGCCGTGTTGGCGAGCGTCGCACTCGGCGTCTGGGGTGGCGGGCTGTATGCCGTGACCGTCGGCGCCCGCGAGTTCGGCTTCACGCTCCTGCGCGCAGGGATGCTCGTGTTCACGACGACCTTCATCGCAGCTCGCTACGGGGTGCACTGCTACAAGACACAGACATCCATCGGTGCCGGCTTCCGCTCCGCGCCCGATGACCAGTACTGGGCGTCGGCGAAATGACGCCCCCGCGCGAAATGCCGTGGGTCATTCCCAACTACTGCGAGGGCTGCACGTCGTGCGTTGCGGTGTGCCCGGTGAGCGGCCTGGTCATGCGCCCGTTCGGTAGTGACGGTTTCATCCCTTGGATGCCCGACCCCGAGGCGTGCATCGGGTGCGGTCGGTGTGCAGACGTGTGTGGTCTGGGAGGAATCGTGATGACCGCGTGCGTTGACGAGGCGATAACGCGCTTCCGCGAACGCCTCTCGGCCTGAGGCTGAATCGGTGCAGAAAACAGTGATGCCACGCATAGCCTGATGGCCGTGCGTGGCATCACTGTGTCTACGCCGTGATCCTACTTCACGATCCTACTTCACGATCAGCGTGCCCGTGACCATCTCCATGCCGCAGCTGAACTGATAGCTGCCTGCGGGGACCCGCCCGAGGTCGATCGTTATCGGCCCGGCCGAGTTGTCCGCCGCGATGTTCAGAGCGGGAATCAGGAATCCGGCAGCGCAGCCTTCACCCTGGTCGATAGAGAGCTTCAGCGGGCTTGCCGCTGACGCTCTCACGGTACTCGGCGAGTATCCAGCGTCTCCAAACCCAATCCGGACATTTTGCGATGTCGGGGCAACAGGCTTTGGCTTGGGCTTGGCCTTCTGCGACGTCGGCTTCGCCGGAGCCGGCGTCACCGGCTTCGGGTCTGCAGTCGCGGTGGGAGCGGCACCCACGTCCTCCTGCGGCTCCGCGACGGGCGCGGGTGCCGGCTGCGAGACGGAGTCGGTGATCACATCGGCCGCGGATGGCTCGGGCGATACGGCGACGGCGACATTCTTGCTGGTCGTCGAGGAATTGCCACCGGCCATCACCGCGATCGCCGAACCCAGCACGAGCAGGGCGGCGGCGGCCATAGCGACGCCTCTCGCCATGCTCTTGCGACGTGCCTCTTGTGTGTCGAGCGTCTCCTGAAGCGAGGTGATGGGATCCTCACTCCTGGACGACGGACGTCTATTTCGCGACAAAGGTTATCTCCTGCTTCACGGGCGGCGAGAACGACTTCGTGTCGTTCTGGACGAGTTCCACTTCCAGCTTGTGCTCGCCGGGGGTGACGCCCTCGTAGACGTAGTCGGGGGTGGTGCTCATCTTGAAGGGCTCGTCGTCGAGGGTGACGTGGAGGTGCCCCTCACCGGCGACCAGCGTGTTGCTGGGCATAGCGAACTTGAGACCGGTCGTCTTCACCGAGACGCTCACGTCGCCCGCAGGTACGGTCGCCCCTTCAGCGGGGGTCACGAGCTCGATGGTGGGAGGCGTGACGCTCTCAGCAGGACCGGTCGCGCCGGTCGCGGCTCCCTTCGCGCAACCGCCAAGCGCAACAAGCGCTCCGGCGGCCAGCGCAAGCGAGAGCACCACCAAGGACAAGCGAATCGAACGGTGCATTGTTGAACTCCTCTTCTGGGACGGACGTAAGGTCTGTGTATCGGCCGGCCGTCAGGCCGCACCGTGAAGCCGTGATGTCGATGAGCAGCTCTCTGCGGTGAGCATGAGAGCCGGGACGTCGTGCTGCTTTCTGAGCAGGTCTGCCGAGGCCGCGATGTAAGCCTTTGTGATCTCAGCTCGGCAGGATTCGCCGACGAGCACCAGTGACACACTCGGTGTCATCAGCTCGAACTCCGCTGAACCGCCGGCGGGCGAAACAAAACGGACCTCATCCACGCCGGCCGAGAACAGCATCGCCTTAAGTTGATCGACCCAGTCGGTATCGACCCTCTCGAGTTCGCCCGCCCCGGTGGGGACGCACTCGCGAGCGAGCCCCGCGTCGGGCACGTGCATAAGAGTGACGACCCGCGCGCCCCGGCGAGCCACGCGCATCAGGCACGAGGTCAGGCATCCCGAGCGAACCGAGTAGTCGCTGGGTGCCAGCACGTGGTTAAGGATCCGGCCTGGCGCGGGAAACGGAGTTGCCGCCGGCGAGTTCACTCCGAGGTACAGGAGCGGTATGCCGGGCCGGGTCGAGCGGTCTGCCACGCCAAGGTCGAGCAGCGTGACCGCATCGGATACCCCGACCGCTATGAGGGTGGCTCCGTGAGCCTCACCCAGCTCGGCAATACGTGCGCCGGACAGGGAGAGGGATGAAACCGAGAGCCGCTCCAGGTCAACGTCGGTGGCATCGAGCGAGGCCAGATCAGACAGCCCGCCCGCGAGTCCGCCAACCGTGGCGTGCTCGTCGATGAGGAACAGCGTCTTGCCATATCGCATGCCGACGGCCCGGAGCGGCTTAGGTGACATCTACTTCACCGCGACCTTGGTGGCGACCTCGTTGCCACTCACGAAGAACGGCTGGTCGGGGCTGTTGAGCTTGTCTTCCATATCGAACTCGAACGTACCCGCCGCGCCGCGGTCCGCGTGCACGGCTACAAACAGCGATTCCGTGAGCTCGGCGCCGGCATCGAGTGTCACCGCGACATCGAGATTCTCGCCGGCGGGAATCTGTGCCACGCCGACGCGCTCGCCGGGCATGCCATCGTCGTTAAGGTGCACGACGATCCACGCGCCCGTCGGAGCAGTCGCGTTGGCGACCGTGATCCGATCGGTTGCGCCAGGCTGATCGGCGACCTCGATCAACGCCTCGCCGTTCTGGGCCTTCACGCCGAACTCACGAACGGTGACGACCTTCGCGAGTTCTTTGTTGTTCACGAAGAACGGACGGTCGGGGCTGCCGAGCAGGTCCATCATGTCGAAGTCGAACTTGTTCGCCTCGCCCTTATCGGCGTGGACTGCGACGATGACCTTCTCGGAGGTGACGTCTTTCAGGGTTACCTTCACGTCACGGCTTTCGCCCTTGGAGATGCTCTCGAGGCCGACTCGGTCGCCGGGCATGCCGTTGTCGTCGAGGTGCACGACGATCCAAGCGTCTTCAGGAGCCTTCACGCGCTTGACCACCAGCGTGTCCACGCCTGTCTGCTCTTCTGCGAGCTCGATCTGACCGAACTCTTCACCGGTCACGTAACCCCATACCTTGGGGAGCTCCATGGCTTCAGGCTTGTCCTTGGCGTTCGCCGAGGCAGGCCCGTACAGAGCGTAGACGCCGATCGCGACCGCGGCGGCGAAGACGATGGATGCCGCCGCTCCCGCGATCACTTTGGTTGATGTCTTCATGTCGATTCCATTCCTCTTGGCCGAAGGTCCGCCGACTGGGTTGCCGGCTGTCTTCGGGATTGGTTGTTACCGGGTGAGCGCTGCGATGATCGCGGCCCTCTCGGCGGACGTCAGGCTCACTTGACCGCCATCGATCATCGCCTGGACTGCGCTCTGCGCGGACTCGACGTCCAGGCCGCCCCCAGAGACCTCCGACTGCGAATGGCACCCGCTGCCAGCGCACTTCCGGATGAGAACTTCAGTATCGGAGGCACGTGCAGTGGTGGCCTTCTTGGTCGGCTTGGGTGCAGGGGTGGCCGCAGGCTTAGCAGGGGCCTTCTGCACGACGTCCTTGGCGGGGCTCGGCGCAGGGCTCGGGGCGACAACGGCGTCGGGTGACTCCGCTGCCGCAGATGCGGTGGCGGGAACCGACGTCTCCTGTGAGGAGACGCGTGGCTGCACCACCGCGGTCTTAGTAGTGCGCTCACTCGGGATCGAGTCGGCGCGACGATCATCACGTGCCATCGCAGCCGAGAGACCGGCGATCAGTAGCACCGTACCGGTGACCGTGAGCGACAGGACGAACAGCGCTGAACGACGTCTTTGAGCGCGGAGACGGAGATCGCGATCGAGCCGACGAGCCATGCGCTGGGCCGAATCCTCACTACTACGATCCTCGAACCTCTCGGCTGCAGATGACATGTGATGTTTCACCTTCTTCGTTCGTCGAATGAAGTTGCGACTACGCGGACTTCGCAGGGGCGTTGCGCAGGCTGGGCTTGAAGCGGCGCAGCATGAGCGAGGACAGGACGACGCTGACGCTTGAGAGCGCCATCGCGGCACCGGCGAGCTCCGGACGGAGCAGGCCGAGTGCGGCAACCGGGATACCGAGCGTGTTGTAGCCCAGAGCCCAGAAGAAGTTCTGGTGGATCTTGCGCATGGTGCGCTTGGAGAGTTCGATGGCGGTTACGACGTCACGCAGGTCGTTCTTCATGAGCACGATGCCACCGGTCTCCATAGCAACGTCGGTGCCGCCTCCCATGGCGATACCCACGTCAGCCTTGGCGAGCGCCGGCGTGTCGTTGATGCCGTCTCCGACCATCGCGGTGATGAGGCCCTTGGCCTGGAGCTTGCCGACTTCCTCGGCCTTGTTCTCGGGAAGGACCTCGGCGAGCACGTGATCTGCCGGGATGCCGGCCTGGATGGCGATGGCCTCGGCGGTGCGACGGTTGTCGCCGGTGATCATGAAGACCTCGACGCCGATCTTGTTGAGGCGAGCGACGGCTTCCTTGCTGTTGTCCTTGAGCGTGTCGGCGACGGCGATGAGGCCGGCGGCGGCACCGTCGATAGCGGTGAGCATGACGGTCTTGCCCTCGCCCTCAAGCTGCTCGATACGTGCCGAGTAGGCCGAGATGTCGACGTTCTCGCGGATCATGAGCCTGCGGTTACCGAGGGCTACTCGGCGACCTTCGACGATGCCTTCGACGCCGTGGCCGGGAATGGCCTCGAAGCCGGCGACGTCGCCCATCAGCATGCTGTTCTGGTTGGCGTAGTTGACGATGGCCTCGGCGAGCGGGTGCTCCGATGACTTCTCCAGAGCGGCTGCCAGGCGATAGAACTCGGCGCGATCGAAGCCGGTGAAGGCCTCGTACTCAGTCACGATGGGCTTGCCGTGGGTCAGCGTGCCGGTCTTGTCGAACACGATCGCCTTGATCTTGTAGGCGGTCTCGAGTGCGTCGCCGCTCTTGATGAGGATGCCGTTCTCGGCGCCCTTACCGGTGCCGACCATGATGGCGGTCGGAGTGGCGAGACCCAGCGCGCACGGGCACGCGATGACGATGACGGAGGTCGCTGCGAGCAGCGCCTTCACGAACGGGGTGACGGTCGCGTAGAACGCGGGATCGACAAACGTGGGAACAGCGAACACCCACACGAGGAACGTGATGAACGACGCTACGACGACTGCGGGGACGAACACGGCGGAGATGCTGTCAGCGAAGCGCTGAACGGGGGCCTTGGAGCCCTGAGCGTCCTCGACCAGGCGCACGATCTGCGCAAGAGCCGTGTCTGCGCCGACCTTGGTCGCACGGAACTTGAAGCTACCGAGCTTGTTCATGGTCGCGCCGATGACGTGGTCGCCGACGTTCTTCTCAACCGGGATCGATTCACCGGTGAGCATCGATTCGTCAACCGCCGAGGAACCCTCGATGAGGAGTCCGTCGACCGGAACCTTCTCGCCCGGACGGACGATGATCACGTCGCCGGCCACGACTTCCTCGACCGGGATGTCGAGCTCGAGCCCGCCACGCACGACGCGGGCGGTCTTGGCCGCGAGGCCCATGAGCTTCTTGATGGCGTCGGACGTCTTGCCCTTCGCGCTCGACTCAAGCAACTTGCCGAGCAGCACGAAAGCGATCAGCAGTGCAGCGGTCTCGTAGAAGACGGGCTGCGATTGAAGCGAGGGAACGAACGTGGCCGCAAGGCTGTAGAAGTATGCAGCGGACGTGCCGATCGCGATCAGCGTGTCCATGTTGCCGCTGCGACGCTTGAGCGCGTGCCAGAAACCGCGGTAGAACTGAGCGCCCGCGTAGAACTGGACGGGGGTGGCGAGTATGAAGGCGAGGTACTTGCCGACCATCATGGGCTCCCAGGCCCCACCGATGGTGTTGCCCAGGAAGTTGGCGGTCCACAACGGGATCGTCGTCATGAACGGCGGGACCATCGATACCAGGAAGGCCGGGATGGCCAGGATGATGGAGAAGATGAACAGGTTGCGCTCGTGCTTGAGCGCCTTGGCCTGAGCGATCGCCTGAACGTCGACCTTCTCGCCCGCGCCCGGGATCTTCTCGGTCTTGATGACGGCGTCGTAACCCGCGCCCTTGACCGCCTTGATGAGCTCGTCGATTCCCACGACGCTGGGATCGAACTCGACCGTGCCGCTGTTGGCGGCGAGGTTGACGGTGGCTGCCGAGACGCCCGGTACCTTGATGAGCGTCTTCTCGATCACGCCGGCGCACGAGGAGCACGTCATGCCGATGAGCCCCAGCGTGACCTTGCCTGCGACTGACTTGGGAGCAGGCGCGCCCAGCTCGGTTGCGGTGTAGCCCGCGGCCTTCACGGCAGCGACGATACCCGCAACACTGATCGCGGCGGGATCGTACGTGACCGCGAGCTTCTCGGACGCCAGGTTCACGGTCGCCGTGGAGACGCCGTTGGTCTTGCTGAGGACCTTCTCGATGACTCCTGCGCACGAGGAGCAGGTCATGCCACTGACAGCGAAGGTGGTGCTGCTACCGGCAGACGGCACGGTTGCGGGAGTCTCGGCGACGGGTGCCGCCGGAGCCACAGCAGCAACGTGCTCGGCCACGGGCGCGATGTCGGCGATGGCGGGCACGGGGCACGCCTCGGCCGGAGCCTGGATCCCGAGGAGCCGCTCGCTCGGCGAGAGGTCCACGACCGGAACCAGCGGCGCGTTGGCGCTCAGGCCCGACGGGGTGAATCCGGACTCGACGATCGCCTCGGCCAGCGCCTCTGCTGAGACATCCGGCTCGGCGAAGATGGTGAGCGTGCCGGCCTCTGCGTCAGCGAACGACGCTGAGATGCCGGAGAGCTTGCTGATCCTCTTGAGCAGCAACTGCTCGCACGCAGCGCAGTCCATACCCTCGACTCCGATGCGGTATACCTGTTTGGTGGTTGTGGTGTTCACTGTGACTCCCTATTCCGCGATGAGCGTGCCATGGACCATGTCCATGCCGCATCGGAAACCGTACGTGCCGGGCTCGAGCGCAGGCAGCTTCACGACTGCTCCGCCCTCTTCGAGATCCGCTTCGATACCGAGGCTGTCGAACACGACGTGTCCCAGGCAACCGTGACCTTCCGAGAACTCGATCTCAGCCGGCACACCGGCCTCGACGATGATCGTGTCCGGGTCGTAGCCGTCGGTGACGGTGATGTATACGCGCTGCACGGTCTCAACCTGAGCGCGGAACGGCTCCTTGGGCGGCTCGACGAGCCCCAGCGCCTCCGCCTCGGAGAGCGTGAGCGGCGACGGGTCGAAGAGACGCTCGAGGTCGGCCATAGCGACCGCGCTCGGATCGAGCCCGGACACGACCGCTGCGCGAACCAGCGCGTCGTGCAGATCACGATCCGCCGAGGAGACCGCCAGAATGCGACCGTCCTCGCTGACCGTGACCGCTTCAACGCCGTCGATCTCAAGCACGTTGAGCGTCGCCAGCGCGGCGACCGAACGACAACTGAAGCCGCTGGCGTCTATCCGGTAGACCTCTTTCATGGTGGTGATGTGACTCATCTTGGATCCTCCTTCAACGCTCTACTCGACGACGATCTGACCGGTGACCATGTTCATGCCGCACGCGAAGTTGTACGTGCCGGCAGCGAGACCCTGGAGCTTGACGGTCTTGGGACCCGAGGTCAGGTCCTCGTTGAAGCCCAGGTCCGGGGACTGGACCGAGGCTGTGCAGCCACCGCTCGCTCCGAAGGTGATCTCCGTGGGAACGCCGGCCTTCAACTTGATGATGTTGGGGTTGTAGCTACCGGTCGAAAGGTCGATGGCGATCTTCTGTACGTCGCCTTCGACCGTGGCCGCGCCCTCGACGGGCGCACCGCCGCCGCCGCAACAACCGTCGCCGCCAGCAGCACCGGATACGGCCGGAAGCAGACCGGAAGCAGCCGCTACGATTCCACCGGATTCGCCCTGCTGGCTACTCGCGGAAGCGAAGCGGTATGCGCCGAAGAATGCGACGGCGGCCAGGACGGCGATCATCGCGTAGCGCGATACATTCGAACCGGCCGGGGTCGTGGCCTTGACCGGGGCCTTCGACGCAGGCTTCACCGAAGCCGGGGCCGGGGCCTTCGCTTCAGCCGCAGCTGCGGCCTTCTCGGCAGGCTTGGTAGTTGTCTTGGTGGTTGCCTTGGTATCGCTCTTGGCGGCCGGCTTGGCAGCGGGCTTTGCCTTCGCATGTGCCGTGCTCTTGGCGGGTGTTTTCTTTGTCGTCATGTCAGAGCCTCTCTTCTGGGATGGCGATTACGCCAGGACTTCGGCTTCGTAGCCGGCGGTACGGATCTCGTCAACGATCTTGTCCGCGCTGACCGCGGTGGGGTCGAACGTGACGGTGGTCAGACCGTCAGCGTGCGAGGCGCGAACGGAGTCGACTCCGGCCAATTCTGAGACGTTCATCTCGATGAGCATCGAGCAGGACGGGCAGTGCATTCCGTTGGTCTTGACCTTGATGGTGTTCATGTCAGGTGATCCTTTCGAACTGAGGAATAGTCGCTAGGTGTGTGGAGAGTCATCAGCCGCCGAGACCACCGCCCATCGCCAAACCGACGATCACCGCGAAGCCGAGGAGGCCTACGCTGACGATCACCTGCTGTGGCGTGAATCCGGTGCTGCGCGACTGCGAAGCTGCTGCGTTCGACTGAGCCGGTGCGGTCTTGGCAGCGGGCTTGATACCGCGAGCCAGGTAGAGCATTCCGCCCGCAGCGGCGAGGATCAGTACGAGCCCCGGCAGCGGCGAGGGAGCGCTAGCCGATCCTGCGGCTGCGCCTCCCACTGTCAGCTGGCCAGCCATCATGCCCATGCCGCAGGTCAGCGTGTACTGGCCGGCCTTGGTTGCGGGCAAGTCGACCGCAGTGATCGCGTTCGGCGCAAGGTCTACCGTGATGCCGAGTTGCGGCAGCGACAGTTGCGCCGAGCATGCGTTGTCTTCCTTGCGGTCGACGAGCAGGCGGACGGGCTTGTCGGCGGGGATCGAGAGATTCTCAGGCGAGAACTTGACGTTCTCGATGGTGAGCGGGACTTCGACGACGCCGTCGGTGCCGGTGCTGTATTTCTCGTCAGACGCCACCGTCGCCGGAGGGGTGCCGAGAACTGCCTGCTTCACCGTGTTGAACGTGATCGGCGAGCCGAGGCGCATCGCTGCGCGGTTCACGTACACAGCGCCGAAGATGATGACAACGATCGCGAGCACGGACATGAGTCGGTGCTTGAGGTTTGCGGGCAGCATGCTCGACGCGGTGCCGAAGACCAGCATCAGCGGCGCGGTACCGAGCCCGAAGGCCAGCATCGCCACGCCACCGCCAAGCACGCTGCCGGTACCAGCCGCAGCAAGCTGAGCGGCCATGAGCGGCGCGCACGGCATGAGCCCGGTGAGCAGTCCAAAGCTGATCGGCGTTGCCAGCGAGCTCTCCCCCGCAGCCGCATCGGCGTTGGCCTTGCGACGGGTGTTCGAGAGGGCCGTCATCAGGAACTTGGGCGGACGCGGGGTCAGCCGAGCGGCCCACGGAAACTTCCCGGTCATGCCGAGACCCATGATGATCATGAAGCCACCGGCGAGGGCCATGATGTAGGGCCGCGCACCATCGATATTGAACGCCGAGCCGATTGCGCCCAGAGCCAGACCGACAATCACGTAGCTCGTGATCTTGGCGGCCTGATATGCCAGGTTCGGAATCAGCTTGCGGTGCCAGGGGCCGTTCTCCTCGCCCTTTACGGCGTAGGTGACGACCATCGGACCACACATAGACACGCAATGGATGCTCGTGACGAGCCCCAGCGTGAGCATGGATACAAAGAGTGCCAACACGGTGAGTTCTCCTCGTGAAAGGGGGAAAGGGCGTGCACCACTGCGGGTGCACCACTAGCCGTCCGGGCGCGCGAAAGGCGCAGCCGACGGACGGTCACGAGGAGAATCTAGATGATGAGGCGGACCCCGCGAGGATCTTCAGGCGGAGCGGGCGGGTCCTCGGCCACGACGCGAATCAGGCTCAGCTGACGCGGCGGGAACACTGTGACGAGCGCCATGACAATGAGCATGGCGAGTGAGAGCAGCAGGGACTGCGAGCCTGGGGGCACGACGCCTGCAGGGGCGGTGGTGGTCATGACACCGAGGTCACACGCGCCCGAGAAGCCGGTGCCCATGTGCGAGGAAGACATCGAACCCATGCCCATATCGCAGACGATCGCCTGGCACAACGGAAGAGCGACAGAAATCATCGCCACAACGATTGCCATGGTCAGTGAGACCTTGCGAATGTCGATACGAGCTGGCATGAATTCCTTCCTGTTTACCGAGGTCGACTGCCCTATCGCAACTATCATGCCGATTCTTGCTGAATACAAGGTGGTGAAGCGCACCATCGCGCTGCGTAAACGCAAGGGATCGCGATTACGACACAACAATCTGACCGCGAACCATGTTCATGCCACAGGCGAACTCATACGAGCCGGGCGCGAGCCCTTGCAACTTGACGGTCCTCGGACCGGTCGTCAGGTTCTCCTGAAAGCCAAGCACCTGCGACTGGACGACGGCCGTACAGCCCTGTCCCTCGCCAAAGGTGATCTCTGCCGGCATGCCGGCCTTGAGTCTGATCACGTCAGGAGTGTAAGAGAACCCCACCCGGACGGCGACCTTCTGGACGCCGTTCTCGATGGTGGCCGCACCCGCACTGGCGCGTCCCGTGGCATTCACTGCGGGGAATTGCGTCCCCGCAGTCTGAGGCGTTGCAAGACCTGCCGAGGAGGCGCTGCTCCCTGATCGCGCGATGGAGTACGCGCCGAGGAACGCAACCACCGCCAATGCCCCGACGACCAGGATTTGCTTCGTCTCAAATCGACGTGGGGCTCGAGTAGCTCGCATGGTCGGTTTGTGGCTCGACTGATGGTTGCGCGCGCCAGCCTTAGACGAGTGGTGTGTGCTGGTGTTGTTTCGATGCTTGTGTGAACTCATTGACTCAGCTTCCTCGCGATGTCGGAGTCAGTCATACACGAGCACGAACTCCGGGCCGGCAACGGAGCGAGTCCGCTCGGCCTGCAGTGCCTCATTACTACGCAATGGACGTGCCAACGCCGGCGCTTCCGCAGTGAAGATAGTGTGTGTGCCGAGTACACCCATGCGCCTTGATAGAAGGCCGCATGGCTCCGGCGTCGCCGCGCGAGGGACCGCCCCTAGCGAACGCGCAGCAACCTGGCATTGACCGCGACGATCACCGTCGATGCCGACATGAACACGCCACCTACGGCCGGGCTCAACAGGATCCCGGCGCCGACAAGCACGCCCGCTGCCAGCGGAATCGCAATGATGTTGTAGCCGGTTGCCCACCAAAGATTCTGGGTCATCTTGCGATAGGTGGCTTGCGCCAGTCCGATCACGGCCACCACGTCGGCGAGGTTGCTGCGCACGAGCACGATGTCCGCTGTCGCAACCGCCACATCTGTCCCAGCGCCGATCGCTATCCCCACATCAGCGGTCGCGAGCGCCGGAGCGTCGTTCACACCGTCGCCCACCATCGCCACGATCTTGCCCTCCGAGCGAACCAGCTGCACGGTCGCGGCCTTCTCGGCGGGGAGGACCTCGGCGAAGAAGCGGTCGATGCCGAGCTCTGCGGCAACGCGCTGGGCGACCTCATGGCTATCGCCGGTGAGCATGATCGGCTCGATGCCGAGTTCCTTCAGACGGCGGACGGAGTCGGCTGACTCGGGACGCACCACGTCGGCCAGCGCGATCGCGCCGATTGGCGAGCCGTCGCGCACCACGAAGACGACGGTGCGACCACCTGCGGCAAGGGTGTCGCTGCCCTCTGGTGGGGCGATGTCGTTCTCGGCGAGGTAACCGGGGCTGACGACGGCGACTTCTCGGCCATCGACGACGGCGCGCGCACCCTTGCCGGGAATCGCGCGGAAGTCGGTGACCTGCGGTCGCGCCGACGTGAGCGACGCAGCTTCGGCCGCTATCGCTCGCGCGATGGGATGCTCGGACAGTTCCTCGACCGCACCGGCGAGCGCGAGCAACTCATCGCGGGTGACGTCACCGTACGTGGCTACGTCGGCAATCCCGAAGTGGCCGAGCGTGAGGGTGCCGGTCTTGTCGAAGATCACGGCCTGCAAACCGCGCGCGGTCTCGAACGCCATGCGGTTGCGGACAAGTAGGCCGTTGCTCGCGCCAAGCGAGGTGGACACGGCGACGACCAGCGGAATCGCCAGCCCCAGCGCGTGGGGACACGCGATCACCATGACGGTGACAGCGCGCTCCATCGCAAACGCGAGCTGCTCGCCGATCGCCAGCCACACCGCGAACGTCAGCGCGCCACCGCCCAGCGCGACGATGGTGAGCCACATCGCCGCCCGGTCGGCGAGGTCCTGCGTCGCGGACTTCGACTCCTGCGCCTCGGCCACAAGAGCGATGACCTGGGCCAGGAACGACTCGGCGCCGGTACGAGCGACCGTCACCCCCAGCGACCCCTCGCCGTTCACCGCACCGCCGATCACGTGGTCGCCAACGGATTTGGTGACAGGGACGGACTCGCCCGTGAGCATCGACTCATCGACTGATGATGCGCCCTCGAGCACGTCGCCGTCGGCGGGGATCTTCTCGCCGGGTCGCACGATCACAACATCGCCGGGCTGAAGATGCTCGACTTCGACCTCCTCGGTGGTGCCGTCGAGGAGCCGACGATGAGCGACCGCGGGCATGAGCCGCGCAAGCGACTCGAGTGCCTTTGACGCCTCGCCCACCGAGCGCATCTCGATCCAGTGACCGAGGAGCATGATGTCGATCAGCGTAGCGAGCTCCCAGAAGAACGGCATACCCTCGAGTCCGAACACCGTCGCGCTGCTATAGAAGTACGCGACGCTGATCGCGACGGCGACGAGCGTCATCATTCCCGGTCGTCTTTCGCGCGACTCGCGCACGAAGCCCTTGAGGAACGGCATGCCGCCGTAGATGTAGAGCACCGTGGAGAGCGCGAAGAGAATCCAGTCGGCTCCGGGAACGTCGAGAACGCGCGCCTCAGGTGCCCATGGCAGTCCCTGCGACAACAGAATCACCGGCACCGTCAGCCCAAGGCTCACCCAGAAGCGCCGTCGGAAGTCCGCCACCGAGTGACCCGCGTGACGTCCGGCGGCGTGTTGGCTGTGATCGCTCATCTGCTTCGGAGCGGACTCGCTCCCGTGATCATGCGGCTCCACTGACTACCCCCCGAGGTGTCGCATGATCTCCGCGTACTGCTCCGGACTGACCTCGCCAGTGGCGAGACGCCTCTTCGCGATCGCCACTGCCTCGTCATGAGCCGCAGCCGCCGACGTGGTCGATGACCCCGGAGTCACGGGGGGCACCGCCGAGTGGTGCTGCGGACCACGCCCGTGAGCTGCGCGAACGGCCCACACAACCAGCAGGACCACGAGCGCGATGAACAGTGCGCCGAAGAACAGCATCATCAGCCCGACGAACCAACCGCCGCCGCTCATCATCCCGCCGTATCCGCCGCCGTATGCGCCGGATCCGTATCCGTCTCCGTATCCCATCACAGAACTCAACTCCTCAAGCCAGCGGAAACCGTGAGTCCCCGCGCATAAGGAGTATTCCCGCATGGGCGGTGCGTCAGTCCGGGGTGGGAGTGGCTAGGTCAGCCAGCTCTCGGCTCTGTCGCTGAATCGGCTGCAGCGGATTCATTCTGCGCGCGCTGCCACGGCCATCGGCCTTCGAGCTCCACGTCGAGCGACCACGACAGGAACGTGCGGATTACCACCAGCAACGCCAGAACGTACAGGTTGTCGAGCGTTGGCTCGACAGCGATGGTGCGAATGAGGTCGGCTGCCACGAGTATCTCCAAGCCGAGCAAGACGCTGCGACCAAACGTCGAGCGAATGACCTCATAGGCGGGCGTCCAAGTACGTGTGCGAATGACTGCCCGCGCTGCGAGCACGAGCGCGGCAACGAATCCGACGACGATCGCGGTCACACCGGCGATCTCAAAGAGTAGTGACACCATCTCCATCACGGATGCGAACTGTTCCGCCATGCCGGCGCCTTCCCTCGAGGTGTTCTCCCCTACTCTTACCCGTCGCCGCGGGTGCCGACGCCTGTGTGCCCCCGCAGATACACCCCGGGAAGGAGCACAGTCACGCCGCCGAATGACTTTTCGTAGCAGTCCCCAAAGTGCGACATGTCACCGGTCAGAAGGTGCGTAGAGCCGGAAGCAATCGCGCCGAGAAGAACCGGCCGATCCTTTTCGGGCAGCCTCGGTTCACCTTCGATGTCGAAGTCCGCGGGCTCGCTTGGAAGTATCGCAATGCCCGCGATCAGGAGCTCGAGTCGTGCGACAGCCGCTGGATCCGTGACATTGCGGCGCGCTTCCTCGATGACGTAGGGAGACGCGATAAGGCGGACGTGACCGAGCGCCCACAGCTCGCCTAATCGCGAATGCGGCGTGATCGCCGCCGACACGATGACGTTCGCATCCAGAAACACGCGATCCATCTACGCCACCGGGCGCGGCTGATGTGGAATCGAGTCCGGGTCAAGCCCCATCGCCCTGACAGCGAGCGCCGCCGCGTCGTACTCGGCTGCGTCGACCGCGTTGTTCAGCATGAACTCGGCGGTGCGCCTAGGGGTGTAGATCTCGGTCTCGAGCGCCCGAACCGGTTTGAGCATCAAACCCCCGGCACATTCCTCCATGACGAGCATTTCCCCCTCGTCGAGCCCGTGACGACGTCGCAGATCAGCGGGAATCACAACCGTTCCACGCTTGCCGACCCTGATGTACTCCGCCATTTCGAGCACCTCCTCTGTGATTCAGTATATCTGAATCTCTGACATTCTGACAATACTGTATGGCCGGCGTGTTGCCCCTTCCACCTGCGACGGTGTACGATTCGTCCGCTGGGTTCGCTCGGCACTTTGACAGCATGAGGAGATCTGCTCCGTTCGTTATGGTGCGGCTCCTGTTCGAACACAGGCCACTGCCCGGAAATGTCGAGAGACGCCAATGGGTAGAACAGCCCTCGCCGGCTTAAGGCGAAGGCTAAGGTGGCTGGGCTACGCGGCTCGGCGCGAAAGCGACCGGCACCGCAGGTGGGGGCTAAGACCCCATCGCGTCGACGACACCACGCGTCGCGCGCCCTACGTCGGACAGTGCCTAATCCAACGACCAGGGATGTGAGCAGCGAGAAGAGACGAACCGTGCCCGCCCCCGAGGTGAGCCAGGTCCTCTCACGGTGTGCCAACCCACGCCATCGCTGCCCCTGGTCCGCAATCGGACACAGGGGTTTTCTTATGCCGTCAGACCTGTAACCGGAAGACAAGGGCCTA
This sequence comes from uncultured Eubacteriales bacterium, assembly GCA_964388455.1. Lineage (GTDB taxonomy): Bacteria > Actinomycetota > Coriobacteriia > Anaerosomatales > JAAXUF01 > JBBRWO01. Next base: position 10,504 of record CAYMAN010000002.1, on the reverse strand, counting down.
CGTGAAACCCCACAGTACCTAGGCCTCGAGGTACCTCCCGACGTTCGTCGGCGGGCGCCTCGGGGATGCGCACCGCCACAACGACCCACCGGGTCTGCCGCTCGTGTCCGGCCGATAACGCCGCCGCGCACGGGCCCCGGAAGGGAGGGAGAGCAACGTGATCTACCTGTCCCAGATGCTGGGCAAGCCGGTTGTCGACGCCACCGGAGAAGAGATCGGCACCATCTCGGATATCGCCATCGCCACCGGCGAGGTCTTTCCGCGCGTCACCTCACTCGCGTTCCAGGGTCCCGACAAGACGCCGTTCATGCTCTCGTGGCGCAAGTTCGTCGGCGAGTTCGACGGCGACGCCGTGCGCCTCAACGTCGCCGCGCCCGACATCCGCTTCAGCTACCTGCAGCCCGACGAGGTCTTGCTCACGCGTGACCTCATGAGCAAGCAGATCGTCGATACGCAGGGCATGAAGGTCGTGCGCGTCAACGACCTCAAGCTCTCCGAGTCACGCAACCAGCTTCGCCTCCTCGGCGCGGAGGTCGGCACCCGCGGCATCCTGCGCGGCATCCACCCGGCACTCGAGCGTGCGGTCGCCGGTTCGGCCAGGCTCATCGGCCGGGAGCTGCCTGAGAACATCATCGCGTGGAACTACATGGACCTGCTCGATCGCGACCTTTCGCAGGTGAAGCTCTCGGTGACGCACAAGCGCCTCCACGAGCTGCATCCGGCCGACGTCGCCGACATCCTCGAGAAGCTCAACCCGACGCAGCGCGCGAAGGTCTTCGAGCACCTCGACAACGAGCAGGCCGCCGACACGATCTCAGAGCTCGAAGACGACCTGCAGGCCGACGTCATCGACGACCTCTCCGAGCGCCGCGCATCCGCACTCCTCGCCGAGATGGACCCGGACGACGCCGCCGACATCATCGGCGACCTCTCCTACGACAAGGCCGAGGCGCTTCTGCGCCTCATGGGCGTCAAGGAGTCGAGCGCGATCCGCTCGCTCCTGGGCTACAAGGAGAAGACGGCCGGCGGCATCATGACGCCGGAGGTCACCACCGTCACCGAGGACATGACCGTCGAACAGGTCATCAACCAGTTGCGCGCCGAGTCCGGTGAGCACGAGAGCATCTACTACGTCTACGTGGTCGAGGGCGACCGCCGCCTCGCCGGTGTGATCTCACTGCGCGACCTGCTCTTGGCCGCACCGACTGTCACGATCGCGGAGATCGCCGAGCGCGACCTCTTCGTCGCCCACGTAGACGACGATCAGGAAGACGTCGCGGAGCAGATGAGCAAGTACGACCTGCTCGCCCTCCCCGTCACCGACGAGACCGGCAAGCTCCTCGGCATCGTCACCGTCGACGACGCGCTCGACGTCCTCGAGGAGGAGTCCGCCGAGGACCTCGCGCTCGCCACCGGCTCCAGCGAGCACCGCGGTGGCCGCGTCACCGGCATGCTGTGGTGGATGCTTCGCCGCAACTCCTGGCTGATGATGTGGGCGATCGCCACCTTCGTCGTCGTGCTGGGCGCACCGTCGGTTCCCGGAATCGGCGAGAACGCCATCTTCCTCATCCCCGCGCTCGCGCTGCTGCCCATCATCCTCCGCACCGCCGAGGACGTCTCCCATCGCGCCATCGCCGAGATGATCGAGGAGACCGAGATGGAGGACCGCCCGAGTCTGCTGACTCACTTCCTCCGCGACGGGGCGCTCGGGTTCGTGCTCGGCTCTCTGGTCGGTGGGGTGCTGTTCGGGCTGGCCGAGTTGCTGACGGTCGATCCGCGCATCAGCGGGGCGTTCGCAATCGCAACCGGGCTCTCGCTGATGGTCGTGATGCTGGTGGGCGTCGTGGTCACCGAGTGGGCGCGCCGACGCATGGACGCCGACAAGCCTCTCTCGGCCAGTGGCCTTTCAGTGGCGATGATGCTGCTTGGGACCGCGGTCTATCTCGGGTTCGCGCTCGGCGCCGGCGCAGTGCTCGTATCCGCCGTGGGCGCCTAGGGTTTCGCGACCGATGACGACGTCGAGCACACAAGCGCCCAAGAGCCGCCGGTGGAGTTTCATGCTGGTGTTGGCCGCGCTGGGCCCGGGTGTCATCGCGGCCTCGGCGGGCAACGATGCGGGCGGCATATCCACCTACTCGGTGGCAGGTGCTCAGTTCGGGTACCAGATGCTCTGGCTCATCCCGATCATGACACTCGTCTTGATCGTGGTGCAGGAGCAGGCCACGCGCATGGGTGCGGTCACCGGCAAAGGGTTCGCCGCGCTCATCCGGGAGCGGTTCGGCATCAGGCCGACGCTCCTGGCAATGGCCACGCTGCTGTTCAGCAACGCAGCGACATCCATCTCGGAGTTTGCGGGCATCGCGGCCGCGGGCGAGATTCTCGGCGTGTCGCGGTTCGTCACGGTCCCGGTCGCCGCGCTGGTCGTCTGGCTGCTGGTGGTCCGCGGGAGTTACCGCAACGTCGAGAAGGTCTTCCTCGCGCTCTCGGCCATCTTCCTCACATACGTCGCCGCCGCCTGGCTCGCGAAGCCTGACTGGGCGGTCGTCGCCCGTGCCACGGTGGTGCCCTCTTTTCAGCCCACAACGGCGTTTGTTCTGCTGACGATCGCCGCCATCGGCACGACCGTCGCGCCGTGGATGCAGTTCTTCGCGCAGGCCAACGTGGTCGACAAGGGAGTGACCGTCAAGGACCTGCCGTTGCAGCGCGTTGACGTCATCGTGGGCACCGTCGCCGCCGGCATCATCGCCTGGTGCATCATCGTCACGACCGGCACCGTTTTGCATCCGGAAGGTATCGTCATCGACTCGGCCGAGCACGCCGCCCTCGCCCTGGCACCCGTGGCCGGACGCTACGCGAGCGTGCTGTTTGCCATCGGCCTCGCAGGAGCTTCGCTGCTTGCCGCGTGCGTCCTGCCGCTGACATCCGCCTACGCAATCACCGAGGCGTTCGGTTTCGAGCGCGGAATCGACCGAACGTGGTCCGAGGCTCCCGTCTTCAACGGTATCTATTCCTTCGTCATCTTCTTTGGGGCCGCGTTCGTACTGCTTCCCAACCTCAATCTCATCGCCATCATGGTCTTCTCGCAGGCTGTGGGCGGCATCTTGCTCCCGTTCCTGCTCATCTTCATGATGATCATCATCAACGATCGCAGAATCATGGGACGCCACGTGAACGGGCGGGTGTATAACACCATCGGATGGACCACAGTCGTCGTGGTCATCGCATTGACGGTTGTCCTCCTGGGGATGCAGGTGTTGGGGGTCGCGTAGTGAGTAGCACCGAAGACGTCTCTACGGCAAAACACGCCGCGAGAGTTCGTGCCCGAGAAGCCCGCGACAGCGTGGCCGTCGCCGAGCGACGACTCGCTGCTCAGGCGCTCTCCCACTCGCTTCTCGAACTCCCGGAACTCGAGATCGCACGCGTCGTTCTCGCCTACGCCGCGCTGCCCAGCGAGATTGACCCCGCGCCCGCAATCTGGCGACTCCGCGCACGTGGTGCCGCAATCGCGTATCCGCGAATCGAGGCGCCCGGCGTCCTCGGGATGCACCTGGTGGGGCACGAACTCGAGCTGATCGCAGGCCCCTTCGGCCTCGCCCAGCCAAGCGAGCACGCCCCCCGAGCTGCCCGCGACTCCATCGACGCCGTCATCCTGCCCGGTGTCGCCTTCGACGAGTGCGGTCGGCGCCTCGGATACGGAGGCGGCTACTACGACCGTCTCCTCCCCACCCTGCGCCCCGATTGCCTGCGCATAGGCGTAGCCTTCGACGAGCAGCTCCTAGAGGAAATCCCCGCCGAGGACCACGACGCAACCGTGCACATAGTAGTAACCCCGTCCCAGGTCATAAGGGTCTCAAAGAACGCCTGCAACTGAGCGAGAGCATGCGGCGTCCGGGGGTCGTAGCGAAGACTCCGCAGATGGGGAGGCGGCAAAGCCGCCCGGGCCCCCATCAAGGACCCTGAGCGAAGGCCCCCGGACGCCGCATGCTCGTGCACTCGCGGTTACCTGGCGGAATCCAGCTCCTCGAGAGTAACGAAGACGTACCCCTTGGCCTTCAGGTCGCGAATGATCTTCGGCAGCGCCGCGACGGTCTGTCGGCGATCGTCTCCGCCATCATGCATGAGGATGATCGATCCGGACCTCGCGTCACGCTTGGCGGTGTTGATGATCCGCTTGGCGCCGGGCCGACTCCAGTCCCTGGTGTCGACGTCCCAGAGCGCCACTTTGAGCCGGAGTTTTCGAGTCTGCTTCCAGACGTCACCGTCGATGGCGCCGTACGGCGGACGAAACCATACCGGCCGTACGCCAGTCGCTGACCGGATCGTCTTGGCTCCGCCGACGATCTGGCGCCTGACCTCTTTGGGCTGCTCTGCGGTGAGGAGTTTGTGTGACAGGGTGTGGTTGCCGATGAGATGTCCTTCTTCGGCGACACGCTTGGCGAGTGCGGGGGCCCGCTTCACGCTACCTCCCTGCATGAAGAAGGTCGCGTGCACACCCTCGTGCTTGAGGATGTCGAGAATCCGATCGGTCTGGCCGGGCCACGGCCCGTCGTCGAAGGTGAGGGCGACGAGCTTCTCACTGGGATGAGGGCTCGTGCGCCTGACGACCATGTCGCTCGCCGGAAGGAGAACCCTGCCTCCATCGATCTTGCCGGAGACGCGGCCGGTCTGGATCTCACGGACACCCACCGACCCCGGCTGCGAGAGTCTCATGACGGGGCCTGAGCCCTCGATCCGTGTCTCGAACTGAATAGGCTCCTTGGTGACCTCCACCGGTTCAACAGTATCGGTGCCGTTCGTTCCCACGATGACGTCTCCGTCGTAGAGCCGCTGGTCAGGCCCGACCAGAACGCCGTTGCGCATCACGATGGCCGCCTGCCCGCCAGCGTCCCTGATCACACTACCGTCAACCGCGAGCAATGCCCCTGCGGTTGCGCGCAGCTGCCCGCTCTCGGAGAGCTGCGCGACATTCGTTCCGGACGGCACCGAGAACCGCTCTCCATCGACGGTCACATGGATGTGCGGGGCAAATCCCATTCCGAGCGCGACCAGTGCCGCAGCGAGCAGGGCCGCAGCAAGCATCATCGACCAAGCCGCAGGATGCGGCGGCCACCTCGTATGGGACGGATGCTTCACGATGTACGTCGACACGAAGTCGGAACCTCAGTATTCCAGGAGAATCGGGACGGAACAGAACCGCTTCCGGAGTTCGAAGCTCATGCGATCAGGCGCCGTGCAGCAGCGATATGTGTGCCACGCGCCCGCCACACATGCCGAGCAACGCGGCGCGATCGGTGCGCACCATGGAGCTGGGTGTCCCTGCAGCCGGATACACGGTCTCGAACCGGCCGAGCGAATCGTCGAACAACACCGGCAGCTCTGCCGGCAGGGCGAACGGCGACACGCCGCCGATCGCGTATCCGGTAGCCGCGCGAACACGGTCTGCATCCGCCATCCGGGCCTTCGCGCCACCAAGCTCGGTGGCGATTGCGGCGAGGTCCGCTCGGCGGTCTCCGGCGACCAGCGCCACTGCCGCGTGCTCGCCGTCCACCACCACGACCAGCGACTTCACGATCTGCCCGAGCTCGCAGCCCATCGCGTCGGCCGCATCCTGCGCGGTCTTGGTGGACTGCTCGAACTCGAAGATGTCCTCGGCAAGTCCGTGCTCGGCGAGAAAGGACCTGACTCGCTCGCGCGAGCCGGCCTTCTTGGGAACTTCAGCCACGGGGATTACCTTTCGTTGGTCCACGATGCGGGTACCCGTTTGGGCACGCGCAACGGAAATCTCAGTGATTCCAGCATCGACTCGAGGTTGTCCTGCCAGACGGCGAGCGACTTGAGTTCGAGCCGCAACAGAGGATACCGCGGATCGGGTCTCGCAACGGTGAAACCGTTACGCAACAGAAACGGCATCCCCAGCATCGGCATCGCGTCCACGTCGGCGGTCTCGTCGGTGAAGCCGAACGCGTCCAGCTGCCGCTCCCCTCGCTGCACCAGATCGCTCATGCACGCGCGGAGCAGCAGCGTTCCCAACCCGCGATGCCGAGCGTCCGGCACGATATGCAGGCACGCCAGCAGCGGCACGCTCGGATCCTCAGGCGCCGCCGAGAAGGTCGCCGCCTGTGGCAGATACCCGCTCGGCGCGTACTTCACAAAGCCGAGAACCTCGTCGTCCTCGAAGGCGACGCGTCCGCACGATCCCCACTCATCGGTCACCTTGCGGTACCACGCGCGTTGCGTGTCGACGTCGCACACCGAGCCGCACTGGCGCTCACGCTCACCGGCGCTCTCCCAGAAAGCGCACTCCGAGCAGCCTGGGGACAGCCGATCAAGATCGTCTGCGAAGAGTGGTCTGAGTCTGCGGCGCGGCATCTGTGTCAGTCCTCGTCGTCCGGTGGGCCCATGGCGTCCACGACCTCGGCCTTGAGCGCCTTGAGCCAGCCCATCGTCTTCTTGCCGGCATCGGTCTTAGCTGCGGCCTTCGCCGCGCCCCGTGCGTACACGGTCGCCTTGGCTGCTGCCGTACCCGCGGCGACCGCAGCTCGACCGGCGGCATCGCCGGCGACGGCTGCTGCTCGTCCGGCCGCGTCTGCGGCGACCGCTGTCGCCTTCCCGGCCGCCGCTGCCGCACCGCCGTCGACGTCGATGCCCGCCGCCTCGTCGGCGACGATCACACCCTCGCCATCGAAGCCGATGACCAGCCGTGCGGGCAGGTCACGCACGCCCACAGCGACGTCCTGCGTCAGCCCACCCGTGAGCCCGATCGCGTTGAGAGCTCCGGTCGCGGGGTCGAACACCCCGTCGCGCACCAGTCCCAGTTGCCGCCCCGACCGAGTGTGCACGGGCATGCCCAGCCAGACGACGCTCTTGTCCCAGTCCACGTCCAGCCGCTTGGCCGCGCCGCGGTCCCACGCTGTCGTCCCATCGACCTCAAGCCGCCCGTCCGAGAAGGTCGCTCGATCGAACGCGAGCATTCGGTCCTTGCGCTCGATCATGAGCGCAAGGTCGGAGCGCTCCACCAGATAGCCGACGACACGCGGCTCGTCGGGGTGAAACAGCACGCCGGCTACTCGGCCGACCTTCGAGCGCTCGCCTGAACGCTTCTTGGGTTCGCCGTATACGTTCGTGCGATCGAGTTGCAGTAGTGAGAGCACGCGCTCGGTCCCTTCACTGCGTGCGGGTAACGAAACGGACCGGCCGATGCATGATCGCAGGGCCGGTCCGAGCGTAGCAGATGTAGCGTGCAGAGATCGGTTAGACGTTGGGAAGTGAACCCGTGCCGGGAGCGGCGATATCATCAAGCGGCGTGCCCAGCGAAGGCTCGACCGACGCGCTCTTCTTGGCGACGAAATCAAGGGTGTCCTGCGCCTTGGCGGAGGCGACATCGACCCCACCCTTGGTCGCGTCGGCTGCCTTGTCGACGGCATCCTTCACGGCGGGGGCAGTCTCGGCGACCTTGCTCTTGGCGGCCTCGGCGGACTTGGCTACCTGCTCCTGGAGACGACCGCGAGCCTCGTCGATCTTGGCGCGCAGCTCCTCGCCCTTCTCGGTGGCGGTGTCCTTGGTGGTCGCGACGACCTCCGTCACCTTCTCCTTGCCCACAGCCACGGCCTCGGTGACCTTCTCCTTGCCGGTGACGTACATCTCGTTCGCTTCGCCCCAGTACTCGTTGGCGCGCTCACTGATGATCTCACGAGTCTCTACGCCCGAGCGTGGCGCGAAGAGCAGACCGAGAACCGCGCCGATCAACCCGCCGAGCAGGAATGAGCCAAAGACAGAACCGCCGCGCCTGGAATCCCCGTACATTCGAAAGCACCTCCGTGATCGATGCGAAACCTTCGTCACACAAGGCCCGCCGCTGTTGCTCGGGCCTCCGTTACACCTATGTACCCGAATCCGCGCGAGTGAGCGCAGCGTCCACAAGTCTTGATACCACATCTTGGAAGGTCATGTCTGCGGCTTCAGCTGCCATCGGCAGAAGCGAAGTCTCCGTCATACCCGGCGAGGTGTTGCATTCAAGCACGAACGGCCGCCCTTCCACGTCGAGAACCAGGTCGACGCGGCTGACATCTCGGCAGCCCAGCGCGATGTGAACCTCTCGGGCCACCGCCATCGCCGCATTCGCCGCTTCCGCCGTGATGCGAGCGGGCGCAAAGAAGTCCACGTCCCCCGCGTTCACCCTCGCCGAGAAGTCGTAGAGCCCTGCCGCGGGCACGATCTCCACCGGCGGCAGCACTGTGACGGTGTCGGTCCCTTCGGCGTCGATGCCGCCCAGCACCGACACCGCGAGCTCGGTCCCCTCGATCCAGCGCTCGACGACCGCCGACGTGTCGTAGGACAGCGCCGTGAGCAGCGCGTCCGCGAGCCCCTCGGCCGAGTCCACGCGCTGCAGTCCCAGCGCCGAGCCCTGCCGAGCCGGCTTCACCGCGACCGGGAACCCGCCCACAGCATCAGGGATGAGGTCGAGCGCCGTGGCCGCCCCCATCTCCTTGAACGCGTCGGCCGTCAGCGTGATCCACGACGGCGTCGGGATGCCCTTCTGCGCGAACAGGTGCTTGGCGACCGACTTGTCCCACGCCAGCGCGCTCGCCACCACCCCCGGCCCCGTGTACGGCACGCCGAGAAACTCGAGCAGCTCCTGGATTGTGCCGTCCTCGCCGTACTTGCCGTGCAGCGCGATGTAAGCGGCGTCAGGTCGCTCGGACCGCAACGTGCCGACAAGGTCGGCGGTCACGTCGAGCGGCAGGACGCGATAGCCGGCCGCCTCGAGTGCTGCGGTCACGCGTTGGCCGCTGGCGAGTGACACCTCGCGCTCCAGAGAACGACCGCCCATCAGTACCGCGATCTTTGCTTTCATACCGCCCCCTCCTCGTGCGTCGGCAACGCCCCTGCTGCCGCGAATGCGCGATACAGTTCCAGTCGATCCTCGACCACCTCGGCGAGTCTGCGAATGCCTTCTGCGATCTTTTCGGGCTCGGCGTAGCAGAATGCGAGCCTCATGCAGTTCTTGCCCCGACCGTCCGGGAAGAAGCCGTCGCCGGGGACGAAGGTTACCCCATGCTCGACGGCCTCTGCGAGCATCGACGAGCAGTCCACGTACGGCGGCAGCTCGACCCAGACGAAGAAGCCGCCATCCGGCTTGGTCCAGCGCGCCTCTGGCGGGAAGTACTCGTCGAGTGCGGCGAGCATGGCGTCGCGTCGCTCGGCGTAGGTGCGCGTGAGCTCGGCGAGTACCCGACGCCAACGCGTGCCCTGAAAGTAGCGCTCGGCGGTGACCTGCGCGAAGTTGGACCCGCACAGGTCAGCGGCCTGCTTGACCAGCAGCACCTTGGCGAGCACCGGCTTGGGCGCCGTGATCCAGCCCAGCCGCAGCCCGGGAGCGAAGATCTTGCTGAACGTGCCCAGATACACGACCTCGTCGTCGAGCGAGCGCAGCGGCTTCATATGGCCGCCATCAAAGCGCAGACGGCCGTACGGGTCGTCCTCGACCACGAGGATGTCGTACTCGCGCGCCAGCTCGAGCAGCCGGCGGCGGCGTTCCGGCGACATGGTTACGCCGGCCGGGTTCTGGAAGTTGGGGATCGTGTAGATGAACTTGGCGCCGCGCGGTCCCATCCGCTTCAGCTCCGCCTCAAGCAGCTCCATCCGCATCCCGTCGTCGTCCATCGGGATGCAACGGATGTCAGGTTCGTACGCCGAGAACGCCTGGAGCGCACCCACGTACGTCGGCCCCTCGGTGATGATGACGTCTCCGGGATCGAGCATCGTCTTGGCGAAGAGATCGAGCGCCTGTTGCGCTCCCGCGGTGACGACCACGTCGTCGGGAGACAGTCGCACGCCGATCTCGGCCATGAGCTCGCTGACAAGGGTGCGGATCTGGAGTCGGCCGTTGCTGGAGCCGTACTGGAGCGCGGCCGCACCCTCGTGGTGAACCGCATCGCGAGCGGCCTTGGCCACCATTTCGTGGGGTACTCGGCTGACCTCCGGCATGCCGCCGGAGAGCGAGATCATGTCAGGCCGAGAAGCAGCTGCGAAGAGATCCCTGACTGCGCTGCTGCGCACGCCTGCGAGGCGCTGCGCGTATCTGTCGTGCCACCGGTCGAACACAACTCGTGCGGTTCCCATGAGTGCCACCTTGCCCTGAAAACACAAAACCCCCTCCGCCTGATAGGGCGAGGGGGCAATCGCGGTACCACCTATCTTCGTCCCGCGAGTCCGCCGGGCAGGCGGGTGTGCGAGACCTCATTCCCGAGATACCGGTTCGGGGCCGACCCGCTTCCGGTGCCGCTTCGCGGCTCCCTGGCGGAGGACTTTGGAGGGGTGGCTGGGTCGCTCGCGCGCCCTCTTCCCTCACGTCCGTGGTAGTGTATTCAGGCCTCGAAGATGCGTGTCCGAGGTGTGGCGAGCACTCTATCAGGGTGAAGCGGACGAGGTCAACGCGTGATGCCCGCGGGAGCGCGTAAGAATTTGGGGGGTCTACTCTCAGTTCATGGGATTGAGCATCCCT
>CAYMAN010000001.1:0-155279 GCA_964388455.1 uncultured Eubacteriales bacterium | reverse complement strand
ACCAGCGACCTCACGGTTATCAGCCGTGCGCTCTAGCCAGCTGAGCTACGGGCCCTTGTCGTGCGAAACGCTCGCATACCTTATCTCACGCTTGCGGGACGGTCAAGGAAGCCGCTGCTCGAGCCCACAATCGCGTGGCCACAGTGTCGTATGATGGGGGTCGACTCTCGCGCCGGTCCATCGATCCGGGGCGTCAACCTGAAGGAGGCGGTGTTCGATGGTTCATGTACGCATTGCGAGCCTCGCCATGGATCCCAACACCACGCAGCCGGTGATAGTGCTCAAACCGCTGGTCGAAGCGCCCGGTCGCGGCCGACTGCTGCCCATCTGGATCGGCCATCCCGAGGCGACTGCGATTCTCTTGGCACTGGAAGGCGCCGAGCCGCCGCGCCCGTTGAGCCACGACCTGATGAAGAGCCTGCTCGAGTCGCTGGACGCCTATGTCGAGCGTGTGGAGATCACAAGCGTCGACTCCGGCACCTTCTACGCCACCATCATCGTCCGAGCCGAGGAGCGCAGCATTGCGGTGGATGCGCGCCCTTCGGACTCGATCGCCCTGGCGATTCGCATGAACGCACCCATCTTCGTGGCCGAGGACGTCCTCGACTCTGCCTCGGTGCCCGATGACTTCGGCGTGACTGACCAAGATGAGGAGACGCAGCTCGCCGAGTTCCGCGAGTTTCTGGATGCGGTCGATCCCGAGGACTTCCAGAGCTAACAGAACTCAGGGTGCCTAAAGGTCGAGGTGTACTCTCCCGCTCCCCGTTCCGCTACTCGTACCGCAACGCCTCGATGGGATCGAGTCGCGATGCCCGGTACGCCGGGTACACGCCAAAGAACACGCCGACCACCGCCGAGAACACGAACGCCAGCACCACGGCCCACGGCGTGACCTCGGCAGGGACCCACGGCTGGAGCGCAATCGCCCCACCGGCACCCAGCAGTATTCCCACGAGCCCGCCGAACACCGATAGCATGACGGCCTCGATGACGAACTGGCTCAGGATGTCGTACGTCCGTGCCCCGACCGCCTTGCGGATACCGATCTCCCGAGTCCTCTCGGACACGCTGACCAGCATGATGTTCATGATTCCGATGCCGCCGACGAGGAGCGAGATGCTCGCGAGGCCGGCCAGCATCGCGGTCAACGTACCCAGTAGCGTCGACAGAATGCCGAGTGTCTGCTCCTGTGTGAACACCGTGAACTGGTCGCCAAAGCGCGGTTTGAGCGCTCGCTCCACCTGCGCCTTCACCGCCTCGATGCTTTCCACGTCCGCGACCTCGACCAGCATGGCCGAGATGTCCCTGGTGCTCAGCATCGTCTGCGCGGTGGTGACCGGCACGTACACCAGGTTGTCCTGGCTTCCGCCCAACGAACCGCCCTTCTTGGTCAGCATCCCGATGATCTTGAACGGCTGCCCGTTGATGTCGAGCTCACGGCCGATAGGCTCCTGGCCGGGATAGAACTCATCACGCACGTCCGATCCGATCACGGCGACGCGCGATGCGCCGACCACCTCGCCACGAGTTAGCCACCTACCGGACTCCAACGATCCCGCGGAGGCGTCGCCGTTCTGGTCGGTGCCTCCTAGAGTCGTACTCTTGGTTCGGTTCCCGACGCGGAGCTGCGCAGGTGCCTGGAGGGTAGGGATGACGACTCCCTGCGCGCCGATGCGTCGCTGCACGTACTCGATGTCGTCTGTGTTGAACTGTTTGGTGATGCCGCCACCCGGGCCCCTTCCACCGCCGCCATCAAACGATCCCGGGAACGCAAACAGCAGATTCGAACCGAGGCCGGATATCTGACCCGTGACCTGACTCTGCACGCCAGTGCCAATGGATACGAGCAGAATCACCGCTGCGACGCCGATGATGACCCCGAGCATGGTCAGTGCACTGCGCACCTTGTTGGCGCTAAGTGCCTTGAGCGCGATGCGGAAGGACTCGATCAGCTTCATCGAGCAGCCTCCCTGTTAACCGAGATGCTCGCCGTTGCGGTGGCGGCATCCGCCTCGGCGTCGAGCGTGATCTTCTCGACGTCCGCCATGATGCGGTCTGTGACGCGCTCGTTGAGGACGATCCGGCCGTCCTGGACGTGCGCGACTCGCTGCCCATGCCGAGCAATGCGGGCATCGTGGGTGACGACGACCACGGTGATACCCTGCGCGTTGAGCTCCTGCAACATCGCCATCACCTCGACGCCGCTGCGCGAGTCGAGGTTGCCGGTCGGCTCGTCGGCGAGCACGATGCTCGGCTCGGTGACCAGCGCGCGCGCGATTGCGACCCTCTGCTGCTGACCGCCGGACAGCTGATTGGGCATGTGCCCGAGACGGTCACCCAGCCCCACGCGTTCCAGCGCCTCGCGCGCTCGGCGAGCTCGTTCGCTTCCCGACACTCCCGCGTATATCAGCGGCAGTTCCACGTTGGACTGAGCTGTAGTGCGCGCAAGTAAGTTGAAGGATTGGAAGACGAAGCCGATGCGTTTGTTGCGTACCGACGCCAGTTGATTGGCGTCCATGTTCGAGACATCGACGCCATCGATGGTGACGGTGCCGCTCGTGGGATGATCGAGCAACCCGACGATATGCATCAGCGTGGACTTGCCTGAGCCGGACGGACCCATGATGGCGAGCATCTCACCTCGGCAGACCTGTAGGTCCACCCCGCGCAGTGCGTTGACCTGAATCTCATCAAGTATGTAGCTCTTGGTAACCGAGCGCGCCTCAAGAACGGCGTCTTCCAAGCACGCCGGTGATATCGCGTCTGTCGCTTCCCCGTCCCGGGGATGTATGGTTCCGTCGCTCACGCGCTTTCGCGCCGATCAGTTCTTGACTTGAACGGCCATGCCGTCCGTGTACTGTGTCGGTCCCGAAAGCGCGATGACGTCGTCCGCCTTGAGCCCCTCGAGGACCTCGACTTCGACGTCCGTGGTGGCTCCGACAGTGATGTCGGTCTTCACCAACTTGTCGGCGACGACCTTGTAGACGAAGTTCTGACCGTTCTCGTTGAACAGCGCTTCAAGCGGGATCGTCAGTGCGCGCTCGATCGATGACACCTCAACCGTCGCATCGCCCTTCATGCCGATGAGGATGTTTCTCCCTGTGTCGGCCATCGCCAGCTCCACGGGGAAGACCGTTCCGCCGGTAGCGGTGGGCTGAGCAGCTGGCTTGATTCGTACCACCTTGGTCTGGAACTCCTCCCCCGCAAAGGCGTCGAGAGTGACCGTGGCCTTCATCCCGACCTTGAGTCGGTCGATATCGGCCTCGTCTACCTCTGCCGAGAACGTGGCCCCATCGAGATCGACCACCGAGAAGGGCGCACTGCCCGGCGAAACCGCTGATCCGACGGCGGCCTGCGGTATCTTGCCGTCAGACCCCGGAGCACCCGAGGCGTTGAAGAAGACCACTCCATCCAGGGGTGCGATGAAGGTCGCATCGTCAAGATTGCGCTGTGCAAGCGCAACGGCCTGAGCTGCGCTGTTCACTGCTGCATCGGCCGCAGCACGCTGGCTGGCGGGATCCGCTGCCTGTGCCTTACTAAGTGCCGCTACCGCGCCGAGGTACGCCGCTCGCGCTTGCGCCACCCCCGCGTTCGCCTGTGACTGTGCGGGGCCGAGATTCGTCGCGGTCAACTTGCCGACCGTCGCATGAGCGCCGAGCAAGCCTGCGTAGGCCTGATCTTTCTGCGTAGCCGCCGCCGCAGTCGTCGGTGACGTCGAGCCGTAGGTGTCACGCGCCACCGCATACGCAGCGCTGGCATTGTTGAAGGTGGCCTGAGCGGCATTCTCGGCTGCCTTCGCAGCTGCGATGTCTTTGCTCGAAGGACCCTGAGCGCTCACGTTGTCGGCGCTCTTCTTCGCGGCAGTGTAGGCGGCCTTGGTGGCCGCCACGTTCGCTTTGGCCGCGGCGATGTCACTGCCGCCTACCGCTTGCGCCCCGACGTTGTCCCTAGCTGCCTGCGCCTGTGCGAGAGCCGCCCGAGCTTGTGCGAGCTGCGCTTCCAGTGGAGCCGTGTCCATCATCGCGATTCTGTCTCCGGCGGTGACAGTCTCTCCGTCACTTACGTACACCTCGGCAAGGGTGCCTGCCGTGGGCGGGTACACGTCCGCACGCGCACCGGCCTGGATCTTGCCGGATGCTGTGACGGTCACACCTAGGTTCGTCTGGCTTACTCTCATCGTCTGAATCAGGGGCCCGGTGCCTCGCGACTTCAGAAGAAAGAACGCCGCCGCACCAGCGACCGCAAGCAGCACCACAACCGCGATGACGATCTTCGTCCTCTTGGACACGCGTTCCTCCTCCTGAGACCCCTACTTCTGTGCCGATCATGTGTGTTCCCACCGACACACATGATGAATTGTTCCACAACCAGGTTACGGTCTCCCGTTTAGGAGAGTGGGTCTCTCCGGGCACCCGTATTACCTGGCAGTTCCCAACTGGTGCAGCACCTGGGCCAGTTCGCCTAGGTGTTCGATCATGAAGTCAGGCCCAGTCTCTGCCACTCGCTCGCGAAACGGACCCCACAGCGCTCCCACTGTGACAGCACCAGCCGCTCTGCCGGCGTTCATGTCATGAGGGCTATCCCCCACGTAACAACACCGGTCAATGCTGACGCCCATGCGCTCGGCCGCAAGCAACAGCGGCGCAGGCTCAGGCTTGTGGATGTCGGTGTCCTCATATCCCACGAGCGTCTCGAAAAGCTCGCCTAGTCCGAACCGGTCGAGACCCCGTTGCGCCACCGGAACACTCTTGGAGGTTACAACTCCCAACCGATAACCCTGGGCAATGATGTCCCTGAGCGCAGCCTCAGTGCCGGGATATTCGCACACCAGTTGGTCGTGAACGATCGCATTGTGCGCGCGATAGATGCACAACAGCTCCTCCTCCCGGCCAGGGGCGAACTCCCCCATCTGGACTCGCAGCGGAACTCCCACGTTGTGGAGCAGCACATCATCCGGCAGAGCCTGGCCGAGAACCTCGGCCGTGGCATGTCTCATCGATGACAGGATCAGCTCGATGGTGTCGATGAGCGTGCCGTCGAGGTCAAACAACACGACCTCGACGGCACTCCTCGCATCCTTCACTGCAGACTCGGCGGCTGTGGGCTCGGTCTGCATGTCGCCTCTACTCGTCTCCTGCGACGTCCGCGTCGTCCGAATCCTCGAACTCCTCGGCCATCAGGTCTTCCATCTCGTCCTCGAGCACGTCCGTCGAACCGGCTGCGGGGGCTTCTGTTGCGCCCTCGAGCAGCGAACCCTGGCCCTCGGCGATGCCGCGCGGCGCCTTCTTCTTGTTGCCGCCGCTCACACGTGCGATCGCGGTGACGCGATCCGTCTCGGCGACGTTCATCACCTTCACGCCCTGAGTCGAGCGACCCAGCTTGGAGATGTCGTCGGCCTTTACGCGGATGACAACGCCCTCCTCGGAGATGAGCATCAGCTCGTGCTGTGGCTGCACGATCTTCATCCCGGTCAGCGGGCCCTTCTTGGGAGTGACCTGGATCGTGCGCACGCCCTGGCCGCCGCGATGGTGCTCAGGGTAGTCGCCGATCGCTGTGCGCTTGCCATAGCCGCGCTCGGTGACGACAAACAGCTCGCTGTCGTCCGGTGCGATCTCCATGCCGAGCATCGCTTCGCCGGACTTGATCGTCATGCCCTTCACGCCCATGGTGTCGCGACCCATCGGTCGAGCCTCCGACTCGTCCCACTTGATCGCCTTACCCGCCGAGGAGACCATGATGACCTTCTGGCCCTCCTTGACGCGGCGCACGGAGATGAGCTCGTCGCTGTCGCGTAGATTGATTGCGATGATGCCGTCGCGACGGCTGCGATCATAGGCGCCGATGGCGGTCTTCTTCACCATGCCATGGAGTGTCGCGAACATCAGATACTCGTCTGCCGAGAACACCTTCGTGTTGATGACCGCAGCGATCTTCTCGGTCTGTTCGAACGGCAGCAGATTGACGACTGCTGTGCCGCGCGCGTGACGCGACCCGACCGGCAGCTCGTGCACCTTCATGCGGTACACCTTACCGCGCGTCGAGAACACGAGGATGTAGTCGTGGGTGCTGGCGATGAAGAGGTGCTCGACAAAGTCCGCGTCGCGCAGGTTCACGCCCTGCAAACCCTTGCCGCCACGCTTCTGCTGACGGTACGTCGCCACCGGCAAGCGCTTGATGTAGCCGGCCTTGGTGATCGTAACGACCATATCCTCCTCGGCGATCAGGTCCTCGACGTCGAGATCCTTGGCGGCCGATGAGATGTCGGTGCGGCGCTTGTCGGCGAACTTCTGGCGCACCTCGCCCAGCTCGTCCTTGATGATGGTGAGCACGAGACCGGGCTCGTTGAGCACGCGCGTGAGCCACGCGATCTTCTCACGGAGCTCAGCGAGTTCGTCTTGTATTTTGCTGCGCTCGAGGCCAGTCAGTCGGCGCAGACGCATCTCGAGGATGGCATCGGTCTGAATGACACTCAGACCGAAACGCTCGATAAGTCGAGCTCTGGCCTCGGAGTCGTCGTTACTGGCGCGGATGATCCGGATGACTTCGTCGATGTTGTCGAGGGCGATGATGAGACCCTCGAGGATGTGAGCGCGCTCCTCGGCCTTACGCAGGTCGTAGCGCGTCCGTCGGACGATGACTTCCTTCTGGTGCTCAATGTAGTAGTACAGCATCTCTTTGAGATTGAGCGTGCGTGGGACGCCGTCCACGAGCGAGAGCATGATGACGCCAAAGCCCTGCTGAAGCTGTGTGTGCTTGAACAGTTTGTTGAGAACCACCTGCGGGATGCAGTTGTTCTTGAGCTCGATGACGACGCGCATGCCCTTGCGGTCAGACTCGTCACGCAGGTCCGAGATCTCGGTCAGCTTCTTCTCGCGAACCAGGTCTGCGATCTTGGTGACCAGCTTCGACTTGTTCACCTGGTACGGAATCTCGGTGACGATGATGCGGGTGCGCCCGGTCGACGTCTGCTCGATATGCGCCTTGCCGCGAATAGTGATGGAGCCGCGACCTGTCTCATACGCCGACTTGATACCGTCGTAGCCCATGATGATGCCGCCGGTCGGGAAGTCCGGACCGGGGATCTTGGTCATGAGATCTTCGATGGTGGCTTCGGGATTGTCGATGAGCATCGTGGTGGCGTCGATGACTTCGCCGAGGTTGTGCGGCGGGATGTTGGTCGCCATACCGACCGCGATACCCGCCGAACCGTTCACAAGCAGGTTCGGGTATCGAGCCGGCAGCACCAGGGGCTCGGTCAGCGATTCGTCGTAGTTCGGCCCGAAGTCGACCGTCTCTTTGTCGAGATCGCGGAGCAGCTCCATCGCGAGTCGATGCAGGCGCGACTCCGTATATCGCATCGCAGCCGCTGAGTCCCCGTCGACAGATCCGAAGTTTCCGTGCCCATCGACCAGTGGTGCACGCATCGCGAACGGCTGAGCGAGTCGAACCATGGTGTCGTAGACGGCCGAGTCGCCATGCGGGTGGTACTTACCGATTACCTCTCCGACCGTCCACGCTGACTTCTTGTATGCGCGCGTCGGCGTGAGGCCGGACTCGTTCATCGCGTAGAGAATGCGTCGGTGAACCGGCTTCAGGCCGTCTCGGACGTCCGGTAGGGCGCGCGACACGATGACGCTCATCGAGTACTCGAGGAACGAGTTGCGCAGCTCAGTCTGGATTTCGATCGGCAGCAACGTGGTGCCGCTGGTGTCGATCGTCCCGTTCTCGTCTGCCACTTAGAGCACTCCTTGTTGTCGTAGCGTCTTGAACACGAACCAAGCACCGGTGCCGACCAGACCCGCGCCGAACACGAGCACCGTCATTCCAACATACACACCCGATCGCCCCTGCTCTGGTTGGCGCAACGCGACCGCGATCATCACGACCGACCAGATCAGTATCACGAGTCCGATGAACAGCAGGATCACCCCTGCGGCTAACGACACCCGCTCGTACATCTGAGTGGCCGGCGCTTCCTCGGCTCTCAGTTCGAACATCATCGCCGCGAGCTGAACCTCATCCAGCTCGGGTGAGGCCTTGCTCACTCCTTCATCACTCGGCGGGTGAGCGTCAACCGTCACTTGCTCCTGCGTGATCTCTTGACCCTCGACCACCAGGCTCCGCTCAGGTTCCGCAACAGATTCCGTTGGGACGGTTTCTGCCTTCCGCTCTTTCGCTATCCGATCAAACAGGTCTTTCTCCCAGGGAGGAGGTTCGAACTCCTTGCGCTCCCGTCTGGGTGGTGGTGGTGAGAAATTGAAGTCTTGGTCACTCACCGGTTCCACCTCGCCCTTCCATGCGGTCTTTCGCGCACGCTTGCCGTCCCTAGATGTCCAAGAAGCGGACGTCTTTCGCGTGCCTCTGAATGAACTCCTTGCGAGGTTCGACCTGATCGCCCATCAGATCCGAGAATGCCTTCTCGGCTGCGAGAGCGTCGTCGAATGTCACCTGCATCAGCGTGCGAGTCGAGGGCTCCATGGTCGTCTCCCACAGCTGCTGCGGGTTCATCTCACCAAGGCCCTTGTACCGCTGGATGGTGTACTTCTGCCCCTCATTGAGCTTGCCGAGTTCCTGCTGGAGCTGGGCATCACTGTAGGCATAGGAGTGCTTCTTGCCGACACTGATCTTATAGAGCGGCGGTTGCGCGATGTAGATGTAGCCGTTTTCGATCATCTGCGGCATGAACCGGAAGAAGAACGTGAGGATCAGGCAGCGGATGTGGGCACCGTCCACATCGGCGTCGGTCATGATGATGACCTTGTGATAACGGGCGGCTTCGATATTGAACTCGTCGCCGATGCTTGTGCCGATGGCCGTGATCATCGCCTGAATCTCAATGCTTGCCAGCGAACGGTTGAGCCCTGCCCGCTCGACGTTAAGAATCTTCCCTCTAAGTGGAAGGATCGCTTGGAAGCTTCTGTCCCGGGCCTGCTTGGCTGAGCCGCCGGCCGAGTCTCCCTCTACTAGATAGATTTCCGTCAGCGAGGCGTCACGAACCGAGCAGTCCGACAGTTTGCCGGGAAGCGTTGACGACTCAAGCAAGCCCTTGCGACGAGTCAACTCGCGTGCCTTGCGTGCAGCTGCTCTCGCCTTGGCCGCCTGCGACGACTTCATCACGATGGCTCGCGCCGGCTTGGGGTGCTCTTCGAGATACTCTGCAAGACCCTGAGTCACCACCGACTGCACGAGACCGCGCATCTCGGTGTTGCCGAGCTTCGTCTTCGTCTGTCCCTCGAACTGAGGGTCGCGCAATTTGACCGAGATGATGGCCGCGAGTCCCTCTCGGATGTCCTCACCGGTGAGGTTGTCTTCCTTTTCTTTGATGATTCCCTGGCGACGTGCGTACTCGTTGATGGTTCGCGTCAGGGCGTTCTTGAATCCGTCGAGGTGCGTGCCTCCCTCGTGGGTGTTGATGTTGTTCGCAAAGGCCAGAACGGAGTCCGAGTAGCTCATGTTCCACTGCATCGCCACCTCGACGACACCCTCGGGTCCCTCGGCTTCGAAATAGATCGGCTTGCTGTGAATCGTCTCTTTGTTCTCGTTGAGATACTTGACGAAGTCGATGATGCCGCCCGCGTAGTCAAACACTTCTACACGCGGCTCCAACTCCCGCTCGTCGGTCAACGTGATCTTCATGTTCTTGTTTAGGAACGCCGTCTCACGGAATCGTGTGGCGAGCGTGTCGTAGTCGTAGTTGATCGTCTCGAAGATCTTGTCGTCGGGCCAGAAGGTGATCTTCGTGCCCGTGCCTTTTGCCTTGCCCCCGTTTGCGAGCGGCGCCATGGGTTTGCCGTGGTCATATGACTGTGTCCACGTTGTTCCATCACGCTTTACTTCGACATCGAGACGTGTGGAGAGCGCGTTTACGACCGATGCTCCAACGCCGTGGAGACCACCTGAAACCTTATAGCCCTCTCCACCGAACTTCCCGCCCGCGTGCAACACAGTCAGAACGACCTCGACTGTCGGCTTCTTGAGTTTGGGGTGCTTGTCCACAGGGATACCGCGACCGTTGTCGGTAACACTGATCGAGTTGTCAGTGTGAATTACGACCTCGGCGTGGGTGCAGTAGCCAGCAAGCGCTTCGTCGACAGCGTTGTCCACGATCTCATACACCAGGTGGTGAAGCCCACGGGGACCTGTGGATCCGATATACATACCAGGGCGCTTGCGAACCGCCTCAAGACCCTCCAGTACCTGGATGTCTTTTCCTGAGTATGAAGCTTCTTTGGCCACACTTGCTCCTTTACTTACTTACATATGAGAACGGAGTATTGCGCCCAAGAACAGAGAAAGCGCGATATGTAGTGGTATCCCTCAATATCCTACCACAATGTGTAGGGTCAGAGGCCCAAGAATGCGCTTCAGGAGCCCTCTCGCGCCGTCTCGCGGGCTTTGCGGGCTGTTAGACCCTTTTTCCACTCGAGATCCGCAACAGTAGCTCTCACCGCCGCCTCTCGCAGCCCCTCGTCGGGGATGCATTCTGTGGATGCCACGACCTGATCGCGTTCTGTCTTGGTCAAGGAGACCGAATCCACGACGTCTTGAAAGTAGAACTCCTCGTCGTCGAGTTCCGTTCTTCTGAGGCGGAACTCCTCGGCAACCTTTCTTGAGACAGTGAATCTCATGAATCTGACTACATTCTTACCGAGTTCCTCATTGATTCGTTTTCTGTACGTCTCGGACATCGCCGTCAGCTCAGTGGCCCACGCCGGACCATCCACGTAGATGACAAAGGTTCCGTCTCGCAGGTGTGCCCCGGTCGTGTGACCAGTGACTATCGGACCAGCAATTTCTTGCCAGAGTATCCCGACCCGGGCCTGCGTATAGGCTCCTCCTGATTTCCGGTCTAGCCTTCCTATGAGTTGTGAAAGCCCTTGTCCTAGAGGATGGACCTTCCCTTTTCTACTCATGGCAGTGTCACCACCAATGCGCGATCCATCAGGGCGGCGTCGAAGTACCCGAGATTGGTCGTCGTGATCACTGTCTGCGCCGCTTCCCCGACAAAGAGCGCGAGGCTGTTTCTGCGATTCTGATCAAGCTCAGACATCACGTCGTCGAGGAGGAGGAGTGGCTCTTGCCCAGTGATATCTTTCACCACAGAGACCTCAGCTAGTTTCCAGGCCAACGTTACTGTTCGTTGTTGCCCTTGTGATGAAAACGTCCTCGCTCCTCGTCCGTCTATCTCAAACAGAACATCATCTCTGTGGGGGCCGAAGAGAGTGGTTCCTCTTGATAGCTCCTCGGCACGTCGCGCGATGGAAGAACTCTCCAGTTCAGACACCAAATCCGCTTCAATGATGTCCTTATCCTCAGCTACTTCCCAGGACGGTAGATATTTGGAGCTGAGGGTTTCTCCTG
Source organism: uncultured Eubacteriales bacterium (assembly GCA_964388455.1). Taxonomy (GTDB): domain Bacteria; phylum Actinomycetota; class Coriobacteriia; order Anaerosomatales; family JAAXUF01; genus JBBRWO01. The sequence continues at coordinate 143,918 of CAYMAN010000001.1, read as the reverse complement.
ATGACAGAGTCTCATAGAACTCTGACATTCTACGGTTGATTCGGTTGAACAGCCTCATTCGGGATGCCATGAAAGACGCCCCTACGGTGACAACCTTGTCCGTCACCGTTTCAAACACGTCATTGTTCATAGCTGGGTCTCTGAGGAGAGTGTTGCGTTGCCTGATCAACCTCTCATACTCAGCTTTTAGAGATCTGTATGACGGCGACAACTGAACTCCGAGAGAGTCCAAAGCTGACCGTCTCTTATCAGCCGAATCTTTGACCAGGCTTAGATCCTCAGGGGCGAACAACACACAAGGGATGATGCCGGCGACGTCTGCAATTCTCCGGCGCTGCTTGCCATTAACCCGATACTCCCGCTTTCCGGAGGGTCCTATACTCAATGAGTTTTCAAGGAGACGCCCATCCCCTGTAGCTGTCAGGGTGACGGAGGCCTCATGTGCTCCCCATCGGATAGTGTCCGCCCACTGCGGGTGTCTGAATGATTCTGCAGCGGTCATCATCTGAAGAGCCTCGACGATGTTGGTCTTTCCTACCGCATTAGGACCAACTATGACCGTTAGATTAGGGTCCGGCTCTAACTCGAAATTCTGATAACTGCGAAAGTCATTGAGTCGCAGATGTGTGACAGAAAGACCCACGACTCCTAGCCGAGCCGTACCGGCATGAGCAGGTAGAGGAATCCCTCCTGCTCCACACTCTTGAGGAGTCCCGGCTTGAGGGCACTTTGCACCTCAAGCCGTACAGAATCGGTACCGATCGAGCCCAACCCATCCATCAAGAAGGCGTGGTTGAATGCAATATCAACATCGTGCCCTTCAGCTTTAACCATCAAATCCTCTGATGCATCCCCTACATCCTGTGTCGCCGCAGACAGTGAGAGTGTCTGATCCTCTACATTCACAGAAATCTTCAATGGCGTGTTATGAAGCGCCATAAGAGAAACTCTCTTGACCGCAGCAGTCATTTCTTCTCCTGAGACAATCGCTGTGGTCTCCGATTCCTTGGGGATGAGTTGCTTATAATTGGGAAATGTTCCCTCAATGCGTCGAGTGATGAACACCGTATTCCCAAACTCAAACACGATTTGATTCTCAGAGATTCCAAAGACAACGGTTTCTGATTCTGAGCCGAGCCGAGTCACTTCTTCCAGAGCCTTGCCTGGAACAACGACCTCTATGTCTCCCCCGGCTTCCTTTTCGAGAATGACTTCCCTGACCGCGAGTCGATATGAGTCGGTGGCAACCATCTTTATTGAGGGTCCTTCGATAATCAGAAGGATGCCTGTGAGAATCGCTCGAGTTTCATCGCGACTCACAGCTCTGGAAACCTGGCGAACCATCGATACCAGAGTTGAAGAAGGCAAAGTGATTGACTTGGAAACCTCAACTTCAGGGAACTTAGGAAAGTCCCCCGGCTTGAGTGTCTTCACCGTAAAGGAAGACTGCTGACATTTGATGTGTGCTGTCTCCCCTTCCGTTTCAATAGTCACAGCTGCCTCAGGGAGACTTCGAACGATATCCATGAGAAGTTTCCCGGGGATGACGATCTGGCCAGTCTGCTCAATCAATGCAGGAGATGAGTGTTTGATGGATACCTCAAGGTCCGTTGCTTGTAGCAGAATCTCTCCCTCATCAGCAGTGATTAGAATCCCTGAGAGGATTGGGAGTGTGGAGCGAGCAGACATTCCCTTACCTACGGTGGACAGCCCCTCGAGTAGTTCACTGCGGGCGATGCTGATCTTCATGTACTAGTCCTTTCTTCTTTCTTAAGTGACCACCAGTACCACCACTAAGGGTTGTGGATATGTGGACGACTGACGTTTCCCCTGCTTACAGTCGGCGTATCTCTTGCATTACCGTTGTTGGAAGACTGCTCTTTCTATTCACACTATCCTCAGGTTCAGGATTCCATCAACAGGTTCAGTGAATCTTCCCTAGGTTGTCCCGATGTTGTCTACCGAGTTATCAACAGCACTATGAAGCAGAATCCATCAGTTCTTCTGTCGAATCTGGTTGGTGAGCGTCTGTATCTGGTTGTAGACGTCTCTTTGTTCACTCATCAACTTGTGAATCTTTGCGGTGGCATGCATCACCGTGGTGTGATCACGGCCACCGAATGCGTCTCCGATCTTTGGGAGAGAGAGGTCGGTGAGGTCGCGTGCCAAGTACATGGCTATTTGACGCGGGTAGACGATGTTCTGTGATCGCTTACTGCCGATCAGATCATTGTGAGCAATGCCATAGAAACGGCAGACTTCACGCTGAATAGAAGGTAGTGAGATGGGACGTGCTGAGTGGTCAGGAAAAACCGTCAGTAGTACCTCTCTTGCCATCTCAAGATCAACAACAGGCCGTTTTGACAGGTGTAACCATGCACCGATGCGGTTCATGGCTCCTTCCATCTCACGAATGTTAGGTGTACTTATCTCGGCGACGTATGAAAGGGCTTCAGGTTCAACAGGCATCCGCTCACGTTCCACATACTGCCTCAAGATCGCCAATCGGGTCTCGTAGTTAGGAGGTTGGATGTCTGCAGGCAGGCCGGAGGCGAAGCGACTCGTGTAGCGTTCTTCCATGTTGATATCTCTAGGAGAACGATCAGAAGCGAGAACTACCGCTTTGCCCCTCTGCATGAGTTCGTTGAACGTGTTAAAGAACTGCTCCTGAATACCCTCCTTCTTCTGGAGGAACTGAATGTCGTCGATCAATAGAACGTCCACGGTGCGGTACTTGCGGCGAAACTCGTTCGAGGTCCGAGCATTGACTGACTCGACAAAGTCATTCAGGAAGCGCTCAGCAGTCACGAGTAACACCTTCTTGTGTGGGAAGCTCTCATTCACATACTGAGCGATCGCATGGAGGAGGTGTGTTTTTCCCAGACCAGGACCCCCCCAAAGAAAGAGAGGGTTGTACTTGAGACCCGGCTGCTCAGCAACCGCAAGCGCAGCATTTCTCGCAAACGCATTTGAGTCGCCGACAACAAAAGAATCAAAGGTGTATCGGGGGTTGTACTCCTCCTCCACAGCAGCGACAACACGCGTGTCTGCTTGAGGGGCATCATCCGCATGCACAGCCGGGTGATCCACAGTGGGTGACGGCTTCTCAACGCTGAGAGCACCATCTACGACGATCCTTACGCATATATCGTCACCCATCACCTGTGACACGGCAGCACTCAGTCGTTGTGTGTACCGTTCCTCCAACCACGCTCGGGCGAAGTCATTCTGCACACCGACAAGAAACACGCCCGGCTCGTTGTTTTGAATGGGCACAGTGTGTTCAAACCACGTCTTGAAGTTCGGTTCATTCAATTCGACGCGGATGATGGCGAGTACTTGGGTCCAAATCGTTTCAATATCCATGGTGATCATTGGTGAGGCCTCAATCATTGAGTAGTGAAGTGCTTAAAGAAGGCTCAGCGAGCCATGTATTCACTGATATAGTGCAACCCTTTTTCGGTGAGCGTTCGTTTGCCCCCATCAGCTTCGATCAGGTTGGCATCCTCCAGCGACGCAAGATCGCGGTATGCGGTTGAAACACCAACACCAAGCTCCTTGGCGACCATGCTCGGACCGACCAAGCCGGTTTCCATGACCAGGGCCAGGATCTGTTGTTGACGTGTGGGTAAACGCAACACAGGCTCCAAGGACGAAGGAAGGGGCTGTTGTTGAGGGAAAGGGGTTGCCGAGTACGAAGATGCTCCCATGTCCTGAGTCGGCGGAGGCTGATACGCGGAGTGCCCCTGTGGATGAGAACAGATGGTGACGACAGAGCCCGAACCCAGATTGTCCTCAATCACCAAAGTGCCTCCGGAGAGCGTAAGGAAGTCACGCACTAACGGCAGGCCAGATCCGACGCCTCGAATGTATCGCTTCATGTCTCCAGCCGCGGTCGTGAACCCCGGCAGAACGGCTTTAGTCTTATCAGTGATCCCCGGTCCCTGGTCTGCAAAACGAATGGTCTTTCCATCTTCGAGAATCGACACCACCGGTTCAGCGAAATGAGCATGGATGAAGTTCTCTGTGACCTCACGGACGACCGTATAGGGGATTTCTCCACCTTGCTCGCGCGCGAGACGATGAACAGCTGTCGTGAGTCGCTCGATGTATTCATCGGTAGGACCCGGCTCGACCTCTTCGACACGCGGCGCAGCGCCTGGAGCCTCATACACAGCAACACGCGCGCGCGAACCTACTAAGGCTTCGTGCGGCGGAGTTGTCTGACGCACCGGTTCAGTACTCGCCGTTGCGAGATCCGGGCTTGAGTGTCCATAGAACGATCGCATATCCCCCAGGCTTTCCATATCAGGAGCGAACAATCCACAGGTTTCCTATGGAGCGTCGCCTTACCCACTTGTATTTCACCAGTACACGGCCGTATCCAACACCAGTTCTCCACCACTCGCCCACCACCTGAAAGCCTCTGACATGGGCTTTTCATACTTGTCCACAGTGCTTTCCACAACTGTGGAAACCGCGGTAGGTCACGCGCGCTCCCCATCAAGAAATCGCAGCTCACACTCGGCGTTCGCTACCGGACAGGCGACCATGGTTGTGGAAAGGCCTCTCCCAGCCGGAGGCATCTGTGGAAAGCATGAGCGGCTCTTTGTCGGACTAGAACCGCAAACAAGCTCCCTCGCCTTAGTTCTCACAACAGCGATCCACTTGCACGCGCTACATGGCAGATATGAGGCCCTGAGCGGGTGTTTTCAACCTCAGAAGCACTGATTGTCCACAGATGCTTCGTGAGCGCCGAGAATACCAAAGGCGACAATAGCCAACAACGGACGCTAAGGAGTTGTCCACAGGTTCCACAAGCGTGGATACTGGGTTTTCCACATTATCCACAGATTCCGGTACAGTTTTAGACCACAACCGACACCCTGTCTGACCTGCGTGAACAACAACGCAAACACGTGTTCGATACTGTTGAATGGGCATAACGGAGAGTATTGCGGGCCTGTCGTTACCCGACATCCCCGCTTAAGGCAGCCCGTGTTTGACATGCTAGGAAGAGCACGCATATAATCGTCGGGCTTTGCCCCCGCTCCGAGGGGGCGCACCTAGGAGGAACAGTGAAGAGAACATATCAGCCTAACACCCGGAAGCGTGCCAAGACGCACGGCTTTCGAGCACGCATGGCAACCCGCGGCGGACGCGCGGTTCTCGCTGCACGCCGGCGCAAGGGGCGCAAGGTTCTGAGCGCCTAGTCTCCGGACTGGGCGTTTCGCCGGCTTGTGATCGCGTGAGCACCATCAAGTCGTCGCGGGAGATCGACACGATCTTTCAACATGCGACGCGCGTGGCTCATCCGCTCATCATAATGCTTGTCTCAGCAACACCAGAAGGACGCGACCAGTCAGGTCGCGTCGCTTTTGTTGCGGGCAAGAAGCTTGGTAACGCCGTTCACCGCAACCGCTGCAAGCGAGTACTTAGAGCCTCTCTCCAGCGCGTAGGCGGCCCGTGGCCTGGTTCAGACGTCGCGATCATCGCGCGCCCAGGCCTCGGTGAAGCCGACTCGCACAAGGTCGATCACGCTCTCAAGAACGTGATGTCGCGGGCCGGGCTGGTCACATGACCATGTTTCTTGCACGTATCAGGGCACTCCCCCGCCAATCAGCCATGCTTCTGATCCGTTTCTATCAACGGTTCATCTCGCCGGCTTTCCCCCCCTCTTGCAGGTTCACACCGACATGCTCAGCTTATGCGCTAACATCACTAGAGAAATACGGGCTACTCAGGGGCGGTTGGCTGGCTCTGCGACGAATCGGTCGTTGCCATCCCTGGAACCCAGGCGGATATGACCCGGTCCCTTAGGGGCCTGTACTTATCGACCGAGGAGGTCTTCGAAGGTGTCAGGACTATGGACCCAGTTCCAAGACATTATCTACGCAGCGCTTGTCTGGCTTGAGCAGCTAACAGGCGACTGGGGTGTGGCGATCATCCTTCTTACTGTTGCAATCCGAATCCTCATTCTTCCGTTGACGGTCAAACAGACGAAGTCAATGGCGGAGCTACAGCGAATTCAACCCAAAATCAAAGAACTCCAGGCGAAGTACAAGGACGACAAAGAAAAGCTCCAAGAAGAGACGATGAAGTTCTACACGGAGAACAAGGTGAACCCGTTTGGCGGGTGTCTGCCCCTCATCCTTCAGATGCCCATCTTCTTCGCCCTCTTTGAAGTACTCAGGGAAAGAGCTACGAGCGATTGGCAATTTATGTCAATGCTTTACGATCTATCCCTTGCTCCCAAGGAGGTATTCTCCGAGAAGGGTCTGGTTACGGCTATCCCCTACGCAATTCTCGTGCTCCTCTTTGCTGTTAGTGTTTGGCTCCCTCAGGCCCTGATGCCAGGAGACAAACAGCAGAAGATGATTGGTGCCTACATGGCAGTCGTCATGCTCTGGTTCGGCTGGACCAGCCCAGCGGGTGTTCTCTTGTACTGGGATGTCTCATCTATCTGGGGTGTAGCACAGCAGCAGCTGACCATGATGTCCATGAAGAAGAAGCTCGACGAACAGGCTGTCATCGAGGCCGACTCAAAGAAGTCATCAAAGAAGAAGGTCTCCCCCGCCACGGATGTTGCTGAGAAGAAGCCGGCGAACAAGAAGTCCGGCAGCAAGAAGTCCTAGCGATCCCGCGCCTCTGGCGCTGTAGGAATGGAGTCTGTCTGATGGATAGAGAATGCGTGACCGAGGCTGCCTCGGTCGAAGAGGCGGTCGATGCTGCACTCGAGCAGCTTGGCGTCCAGCAGGATGCGGTTGAGTACGAGGTGCTCGAGTCAGCAGGGCGCAAGGTGTTCGGAATCGGATCTGAAAGGGACGCGAAGGTTCGAGTCTGGGTCAAGCAGTCCTACCTCGCAGAGCTCGAGGAGGCCCGCAAGGATGAGACCCAGGACGGCGATGTCCTGAGCGATCCGGCTGAAGAGGTCCCTGACGAACTGAAGCGCTATCGCGAGGTTGGTGAGCTCGCTGATGAAGACCTCGACAGAGTCGCCGACACCGCGGTCGAAGCGCTCCAGACGATTCTCAACACCTTTGGAATCGAGGGTAGCTCCATTGAGGAGTATGAGGGTGATGAGGGCGAGATCATCCTTGATGTTGTCGGCGGAGACCTGGCGCTCCTGATTGGGCGTCACGGGCGTACCCTGGACGCGCTGCAGGCACTGGTTAGTGCAATCACGAACAAGCAACTCGGATTCAGGTATCCGGTGATTGTCGACGTCGAAGGCTATCGTCATCGTCGTCGACAGAAGATCGAAGAGATCGCCCGCCGCGCTGCCGATCGCGCAGCCAGGCAGCACGGTGCCGTTAAGATGCGGCCGATGACCGCGTATGAGCGTCGTGTTGTTCACGTCGCCTTGCGTGACGATCAGCGCGTTGCCACTCACAGTGAAGGTGACGAGCCATTCCGTATGGTGGTCGTAGCTCCGAAGTAGTATGGATTGTCATGATGAGAGTATCGGGGCGCCCAGTGGGCGCCCCGTTCTGTTTCGCTTGTGGTTGCAGAAGGCCCACCAACTGACTCTCGCGGGGCAAATGCGCCAGCCGAATCGTAAGCCACCGGTGCACCTGCTCAGAGCACTGGCTGGTCTAAGCTGGAACCAATCGCAGCGCTGTACGATCGAATGTGGTGACAACCTACATCAATAGGACGTTTGTCACTAGGTGCAACGACTCTCTAATGGAGACGCTCTCGTGTGGACAGTCGGCTTCGGTAACGTCCGCAGCGCCATGTGCGAGCGAGCTCAGTGTAATTCTGGATCTAATCGTAACGGCAAAGGAGCTCGAGTAGGATCTCCGCAACCCATCAGGGCTGACCTCGGGCATTCTGTACAACTAAGCGCGCATCGGTATAGCCGTCTTCAGCCGCCCCCTATCCGGCGCAGTCTCTTCCAGGCATTACAACCGCCAAACTGCCAAGACTCCACGAGTCGTGAACTTCTGTCAGACAGGACGCCATAGACGTCTTATCTTCCACGATGTTTCACGTGAAACCAACATATACATTGGCTGAACCTTGCTGGCTGAGAGGTGTACAATGCACCTGGTAACTGACTTCCCGAGATGGGAGTTTCACGTGAAACATTCTGATTCGATTGCTGCGCTTACCGAGCTGTGTCGCCAGGCAACGGTCGAGGTTCAGTCCGACGTACTCGATGCCCTTGTCTCCTACCTGGAGGCGGTGTTGCGCGCCAATAGAACGGTAAACCTCACTCGCGTCACAGATCACAGGGACGCCCTCCGGCTTCACATTCTTGACAGCCTATGCGCCCTTCCAGAGATCACAGACGCTTCGCTTGGAAGAATGTGTGACATTGGCACAGGTGCAGGATTCCCAGGCGTACCGATTGCTCTCGCAGCTAAGCGAGAGTGCACACTGTTGGACTCTGTAGGGAAGAAGGCGGATGTCGCTGAGAGGATACTCGCGGAGCTCGGTATGGATCAGGGCATTACCGTGAGTCGAGACAGAGCGGAGTATCATGCTCGCGCTCATACCGGCTCGTACTCTGTAGTGACTGCACGGGCGGTAGCGCCAATTGCCAGCCTTGTGGAGTTGTCGGCGCCGCTCCTGAGTCATGGTGGTAGGCTCGTCGCCCTCAAAGGTAACCCCACGGAACTTGAAGTTGCCGCAGGTAGAGCGGCTGCGGCCGTGGTTGGCCTGGATTTCAGGTCCAGAAGAGACTATGTGCTGCCTGGTGGAGAGGAGCAGCGCTGCGTGATCGTCTATGAAAAGGTACGGAAGAGCACGATATCCCTGCCCCGAAGAGAGGGTCTCGCCCAACACTCCCCACTCGGTTAGCGTTTGCTGTTTCTTTGGTCCCCGGACTTCGGTATACTTGCGAGTCGAATGGCTGCCTGGAAGAGGGGGAAGTGTGAACGAGTATGCTGCCGGGGGTGAGTCTCCCGTTCGGTCTGCGAGGGTTCTCGCTGTGGTTAACCAGAAGGGCGGGGTCGGGAAGAGCACGACGGCCGTGAACCTCTCGGCATCACTTGGGCAACTTGGTAGCAAGGTCCTCTTGGTTGACCTTGATCCCCAAGGTAATGCCACCTCAGGGTTCGGGCTGAACAAGAATCAGCGCGAGTTGTGTATATACAACGCCCTGCTGGGTGATGCATCGATCGAGCAGATGATTGAGCCGGTCGAAATCGAACATGTGTTTGTGGTTCCAGCAACGATTCAGCTTGCCGGCGCTGAAATCGAGCTCGTTTCTGCAATGAGCCGCGAAACGAAGTTGCGGGCCATCCTGAAGACCATCCGCAAGGACTTCGACTTCATCATCATCGACTGCCCCCCTTCTCTTGGCCTGCTGACACTCAACGCACTCACGGCCGCGGACGGTCTCCTCATTCCGATTCAATGTGAGTTCTACGCGCTTGAGGGGCTTTCCAAGCTTCTTGACAGCGTTCGCCTCGTAAAGACCCACCTGAACCCGGAGCTTGAGGTATTCGGTGTTGTCATGACGATGTATGACTCGAGGACACGACTTGCTCAGCAGGTCGTCGAGGAGGTGCGGGACTTCTTTGGGGAGAAGGTGTTCTCCACGCTCATCCCGCGGACAGTTCGACTTTCTGAGGCACCGAGCTTTGGTCAACCGGTCACCTTGTACGATCCCGCAGGTAAGGGCGCTGAGGCCTACATGAATCTGGCTAAGGAAGTGATCGATCGTGACTAAGCGAGGGCTTGGTAGAGGTCTGTCTGCGCTCATTCCGAGTGCCTCTCAAGAATCTCAAACCTCGGAGGACGTCCGAGAACTTTCAGTTGAGATGATCACCCCGAATCCCGACCAACCTCGCACTGACCTCGATGACGAGTCGATTGCGGAGCTTGCAGACTCTATCTCCAAGTTCGGGCTGCTGAACCCGATTCTGGTGCGTCCTCAAGGCGAGGGGTACCAGATCATCGCGGGGGAGCGCCGTTGGCTCGCGTCCAGGATCGCAGGGCTGGAGCGTGTCCCTGTGTGTGTCCGCGCCTCGACTGAGACCGAGTCGCTCGAGATGGCACTTATCGAGAACCTACAGCGACGTGACCTCAACGCCGTGGAAGAGGCCCGTGGGTACAGGAAACTTCTGACAGTTCATCGTATGACGCAGGCTGAGCTCGCTGACAAGGTTTCAAAGTCCAGGTCTACAATTACCAACGCGTTGCGTCTACTCGATCTCCCGGAAGACGTTCAGGAGTTCGTGTACGACGGGAGACTCTCGGCGGGACACGCCCGCGCCGTGTTGTCAGTGCCCGACGACGAGGTGCGTTCCAAGCTGGCCAAGCGAATCGTCGAAGATGGTCTGTCGGTCCGGGAGGCGGAGAATCTCGCGCGCCTCTACGCCGCAGGGCAGACGGAGCGGACTCCTCGGCCAGCGACACCGAAGGCATTCAAGGTCGTCGCACGCTCGCTCAGACGACTTCTGAATACCAACGTCAAGGTGAAGTTGACCAAAGACAAGGGCAAAATCGAGATAGACTTCCATGGCGAAGAGGAGCTGGAGCGGATATTCCGGCTGCTCACGGACGCCGAGGCGGCAACAGTGCGCGGGGGGGATGCCGAGTGAAGCGGAATATGGAGTATCTTGCCATCGGACTGATCGTCGGTGCAGTTGGCGGGTTCCTCGGCGGGTTGCTACTGGCTCCCAACAGCGGTCAGAAGACCCGTCAGCGGCTCGCCGCTGAGGCACTGAGGGCCGCTGAGGTGGCGCGAGGCATCGCAGAGCGGGCCGAGCACGCGGCTGAGATGCTCGGCGGGCGTGTTGAGCACTACCTCGGGCGTGACGAGGAAGTCGCCTGGCGCAAGGTCAAGGAGATCCGAGAGGGCGTCCAGCGCTACACGCAGACACAGACTTCCTAGCGTGTCAGAGCCAAAGTGCAGACTCATCCGAGACAGAAGGGGGATGAGATGGTACTTAGGCTGGTGGCAGGCAGGGCGAACACAGGAAAGACCGGTGTCGCGCTTGATCTGATGCGCGACGCGCGCAGCTCGGGCCGTGAGCCGGTCTTGGTGTTGCCATCGCAACCGGACGTGCTCCAGGCGGCTGACGAGCTAGCGAGAGTTGCCGCTCTGGGATTCACGGTCACAACATTCGACGCATACCTTGAGGATTGTTGGGCACGCTGTGGGGACGGTCGCGCAATCGTCAAGGGAGCCACTCGGCGGCTCCTGGCGAATTCGGCGGCTCGTCGTGCCGACTCAGGTTCGGGCACCGCTGAACTGGCGCTGTCGTGCGTGACCGCGCTAGCAGGTCAGCTAGGGGAGGGGTGGAGGTCGAGCTCCCCTACAGTCCAGGGTCCAGGGACCGGGCTTGCACACACGATCCTCTTGTATCGCGATGCGCTGGTCCGGCTTGAATTGGTCGAGCGTGAGGAGGCGGCGCATGCACTGGCGACCATGTCGGCGCTACCCGGCGACCCCCTGGTTGTCCATCGATTCATCGACTTCTCTCCTTGGCAAGAGCGGATTCTTGTAGGCGCGGCCGCGACCCGAGAGGTCCTGGTAACGCTTCCTTGGGAGGCCGAATACGCACCAACGGCGGCGCTGAACACGTTGGTGGGTCGGCTCACGTCATCCCCTGAGGTGGTGTCGGGATCGATGTTTCACACGCAACCGGAACTGTCGCTGCTCGCCGACAGACTCTTCTCAGAAGTCGCGGCAATTTCCGCAGGAGACGCCGTGCGATTCTCGTTCGCCGAAGGATATGAGGCTGAGGCGCACAGAATCGCCGAGGAAGTTCGCCATTCATTGACAGTATCTGACAGTAACGAAGTCGAATCCTCGATTGCCGTGATGTTCCGCCATCCCGAAAGACACTACCGCTGCCTCAAGGAGGCGTTTGACGAAGCCGGCATAGTAGCCGATTACGACATAAGACTCCCGTTAGGTCAGACGACGTTTGGCTCGGCGGTGCTGGCGCTGCTGCAGTTCTTGGTCTCAGGGGAGAGGGATCTGCTCCTGTCGCTGATCAAGTCCCCCTACTGTGATGGCGGGCGCCAAGAGATCGTGGAAATCGAACGCTCTTGGCGCGCGACCGGCACAACGGAACGCACGGTCTTGATCGATGACCTCTGGAGGGCGAGCAAGAGTCTGCAGCGCGTCGTGCGGCTCGCAGAGAGAGTGACTCGCAGAGCGATGGATGCGACGGCCGCACGTGGGCTCTCGGAGGCCGTGGGCTCCTTATTGGTGGCCGGCTACGGTCGCGATGCGTGTGCGGATGCCATCGTGAAGGAGGATGCGGCAGCGCACGCGACGATCCAGCGCTTGTTTACGCAGGTGGCGGCCATCGATGATGCGGATATCAAGCTGCAGGACGTGATCGATGTGCTTAAGCGATCCGTTGTGACCACGAATGTGGAAGCGAGGGCCGGCGTCGTTCAAGTTACAGCCGTCGATCGGGCACGTGGTGGTCGCTACGACACCGTAATCATCGGAGGGCTGAATACGGATGAGTTTCCGGCGACTCCCGCGGAAAGCATGCTCCCAGGCAGCGCTGTGGCGGCAGTCGTCAAGATGTTCGGCGGCGATGGTGAGCCGCCTAAGGGCGTCGAGCACGAGCAACTCCTGTTCTACATGGCGATCACACGCGCGAAACACAGGATTGTGCTGAGCACCCGCACCGCTGATTCCGACGGTACCCCGGCAGGAATCTCGCACCTCTTCGAGACCGTGGCGGACTTTTGTCGTTTGGACCCCGACGATCCACGCCCGCCTGCAGAGGTACGCCCCCTCTCCCAGACTCCGAGGATGTCGGACCTTGCCACCCCGCGCGAACGAATGAGAGCCGAAGCCGCCGAGGCAACGCTCCCTGGCGCTCGCTCCCAGGCTGCACAATGGAGAGCGAAATCGCGAATCGCGGCCATGCACGAAGCGCGCTCTGTCGAACGGTTGGCCGGAGCTACCGCGTACTCTCCAAGTGCTCTGGAGATGTACCTCGAATGCCCCTACCTCTGGTTCTTCTCCCGAGCGATTGGTGCTCGGGCCCTCGAGTCGGAGTTCGATAATCGCGAGCAGGGCACGTTCGCGCATGATGTGCTGTCGCAGACGTACGATCGGCTCATCGACCTGGGGAGCGACCGGGTAACACCTGAGACGCTCGAGCGCGCTTTGTCAGTCGCTCGAGCGGTGTGGAAGGGGCTCGATCAGGAGGCCGGTGAGCCGACGACCGTGCTCGAGCGTTCGCAACGATGGGCCACCTTGCGGTGGGCCGAGCGCATTCTTGAAGACGATGCGTCATTCGCGCTGGGGTTCAAGCCGACCCACATGGAGTGGGCGTTTGGAGCAGGCGAAGATGCGCCGGTCGACATCGGCGGCGTGTCGCTTCGCGGCAGAATCGACCGCATAGACGTGGACGCCAACAATCGAGCGGTCGTCATCGACTACAAGCGCACTTCAGGACCAACCGCGAACGACATTCTCAGTCAGCGCAAAATCCAGGTCCCGCTCTATTTAGAGGCGGTCCGGCTCAGACTCGGTCTCCAGCCCGTGGCGGGCATATTCCGCGGGCTGCGCAAGCGGTGTGACCGCGGTCTCATCCGGTCGGATGTGGCACTCACCGGACATTTCACGGGCACTGATCTCAGGGAACAGGAGCAGTTTGACGCAATCATCGAGGCGTCCCTCGAACTTGCTCGAGACGCAGTTGCCGGAATCCGTGATGGGCGAATCGAGCAATCACCTCATGATCCGGCACGGTGCGGGACGTGCGGAGCGCGCCAAGTGTGCGGAGGTGCGCGATGACAGAACCACGAATGACCGATGACCAACGAGATGCGGTCGAGCAGATTGAGGGCAATCTCGCTATCAGCGCTGGCGCTGGGTCGGGCAAGACCATGGTATTGGCTCGAAGGTTCGCTCATGCGCTGGACCCATCCTCCGGGGCTGCGTGGACACCCGCGACGGTCGACCAGGTGCTCACCATCACCTTCACCAAGAAGGCCGCGAGCGAGATAGCAGAGCGTGTCAGGCGTGTCGTCAGCAAGCGCGTGTCCGTCGCCACCGGCAGACGAGTGAGCGAGGCCTGGATCTCGACGTTTCACACGTTCTGCGGACGTCTGGTTCGTCGTCACGTGCTTGAGGCGGGTATCGAACCGGGGTTTGTGCAGCTCGACGAAGTCGGCGCGAGTGCGATCGCCGTTGCCGCATTCGAATCATGCGGGGCGTCTCTGTATGAGTCGGACGAGCACGTCCGGGGATTGATCGACGAGTGGGGGGCCTTGGCGCTGCAACAGGCCATCACGGGGGCGCACGAGAAGATACGGTCCATGGGGCTGAATCCCAGTGAAGCGACAGTGCCGAACGACGAGGTGCTCATCTTGCCGCTCTTGAGCAGAACCCTGGATTTCGGACGGGCGCGGCTTGCAGAACTCGAGCAGGTGAAACAGACTCCGGGCCGAGTCAAGACGGCCGCCGAGCTGAGCTCGTGGTGCATGTCCGCCGGCTCATGTTCACCCGACGAGGACCTCTGCAGCCTTCTGTGCGAGCTCGGCGAAGCGGGAATCGGAGGGGGGAGTCCCAAGACGCCTACGGGCGATGCCTACAAGGAGTCACGCAAGCTCCTCTCGGCGGCTTTGGCGGCGGCGAGGAACCCTGCCCTCACATCCGCGCTCCAGCGGCTCCTGCGCGCTTACGCGCTGGAGTTTGCGGCAATCAAACGCCAACGGAACGCACTCGACTTCGATGACCTTCAGGAGCGGGCAGTCGAACTGCTCACCAAGCATCCTGAGGTTCGAGAACAGTATCGCTCGCGATTCCGCATGATCATGGTCGACGAGTTCCAAGACACCAACGAGCTTCAGATGCGTGTTCTCAATCCGATTCGCAATGAGAACCTGTGCATCGTCGGAGATGAGCGACAGTCGATCTACGGGTTCCGGTACGCCGACGTCAAGGTGTTCGAGCAGCTCAGGTCAGAACTTGGTAAGAGCGTGCAGTTGGCGAAGAACTTCAGGTCGCGACAGGAGATCATGGAGGTAGTGAACGAGGCGTTCTCCATGCCTCACCTGTTCGGTTCTACCTTCATGAAGCTGGGAGCAGGCCGGGCCCATGACTGGAAGCTGCAGCTCCCCGATGATCAGCCGCGTGTGGAGTGCGTCCTCGTTGCTCAGGACGAGTGCTCGGTGGGGGAGGCGAGGGAGGCCGAGGCCGAATACGTGGCCAACCGCATCTCCGACCTGCTGACCAGCGAAGGGCTCCACGGTGAGGACATCGCCATTCTGCTGCGGGCGGGCGCCCAGGCCCCGCTCTTCGCTGCGGCACTCGAGCGGCACGGCATACCCGTGCTGGTCAGCGCAGGAACGAACCTGTTCGACGCTCGTGAAACTGATGAAGTGCTGTCGCTCCTTAGAACGATCGCTGTGCCGACGGATGACGAGTCCTTGCTGAATGTGTTGGGCGGGCGCCTGGTCGCCCTGAGCGACGATGGCCTGCTTGCCGTGCGAGCAGCGACTGAGTCAGGACGACCGCTTTGGGGAGGCCTCTCTTCGATTGCACAACAAGCCGAGGAGCCGATACCCCTATCCGACTGGGACCGTGCATCCATCAAGCATGCACATCACGTCATCGAGTCACTAGGTCGCGATCAAGGCAGGTACGGACTCGCAGAACTGATTCATCGTGCGTGTGAGGAGTTCGATTTCGACCTTACGTTGTTCGCCCAGGGAGCAGAAGGGGTTCGTGCGTGGGCGAACGTCTTGAAGCTCGCGAGGTTCGCAGACGGATTCGAAGCCTCGGGAACGACGGACCTCGCAGCTTTCGTCGCCTACCTGCGCGAACGCAGTGAGACCGCGCGAGACAGCTCGGCGGCGGCGGATGCCGGAAGAGACGCGGTCAGGATAATGACGGTTCACTCGGCGAAGGGGCTCGAGTTCCCGGTCGTGTTTGTCGCCGATATGAGCGGTAGCCAGAGCCGGTCCGGTGGATCATTGGTGGTCGGCCGCGATATCGTCGATGAGCAGGAAGTTCCTGTCGTGGGGATGAAGGCCCCTTCATCGTTTGGCGATCTGAGAACGGCGACCTACCTCTCGCTCGAGCCGATTGCCTGCGCCGCGGGGCTTGACGAAGAGAAGCGCTGCCTCTACGTTGCGGCAACGCGAGCCGAGGAACTGCTGGTTCTGTCCGGCGCGGCGAACATGGGCAAGCCTGCCGCCGAACAGAAGAGCGTCATCGACTGGGTTCGCGAGGCACTTGGGGACCCCGACGCGAGTGGCACGGTGCCTCTTGGAGCGGCCCACGTGGCGGTGACGGTTCTTGACCCCGGGGAGATGACCACGCAGAAGGTTGCGCCGCCTGAGGCGGAGGCGACTCCTGCATTCGCGACACCGTCTCACGTTGCCCGCACGCACAACGGCGAGATCCGCCGACCTCACGAAGTTTCCTACTCGGCGCTGCATCTTCACGAGCGGTGTTCATTGGCGTACCACGTGAAACACGCACTGCGCATGGGGAGGTTCGTGGATCAGGCGGAGCAGACACCTACCGACTTTGGTTCTGCTGTGCATGCGGTGCTTGAGGCCGCTCCGGCGACCGGGCCGACAGAGGAGGCGCTCCAGGGCATCATCAAACGCTTTGATCTCGACGACTCCAGTCGCGAGCGTCTCATGCACGCTGTTGATACCTTCATGACATCCGATGTCGCGCAGAGGCTCCATAGGGGAGACCGACTACGCCGAGAAGAGCCACTGCGGGTCAGACTCGGCGAAACGGCGCTCGTGGGCAACATCGATGCGATCGCATGGAATGGCGAAGACGCGCTCGTCGTCGACTACAAGACCGGTAAGGGCCCAGACGATGCGACCGGCGAGCGCCTCGCGGCGTACGAGCTACAGGCCGCGTGCTATGCGCTGGCCGCGTTTGAGAGCGGTGCGGACAACGTCGAGGTTGTTTTCAGCTTCGTCGAGCACGGTGGAGTGGCCATCACGCACGTATTCGCGAGGAGCGCCGATCATGACGCCATTCGGGCGGCGATCGAAGCGAGAATCGACAGGATCGCCACCGAGCGGAGCAGCCATCTCGCACACTACGACGCTAATGTCTGCAGCAGTTGTCCGGCCCTAGGTGGACTCTGCCCCATCGACGCACCACCGGTGAAAGGCAAACGAGATTCGGGCTAGGACTTCTCGGCGCGTTGCCTGAGCTGGCCGCACGCTGCATCGATGTCGGTGCCGCGTTCCGCTCGCACGGACGCCTGGATGCCGGACATGTGGAGCTCCTTCTGGAACGTGGCGACGCGCTCGCTCGGAGCCCGGCGGAAACCACTCTCTCTCACCGGGTTCACGGGGATCAGGTTCACGTGGATGAGGAGTCCGCGGGCGAATCGGATGAGCGCTGAGAGCTCTTCGGCGGTGTCATTGACGCCGGCTATCAGAGCGTACTCCAGTGAGGGACGACGACCGGTCTTCTCGGCGTACGTGACGAGTTCGCGGCGAAGGTCGGGGAGCGCGATGCCACGGACACCGGGCATGAGCCGATCGCGGGTCGACTGCACCGCAGAGTGCAGCGAGACGGCGAGAGTGAACTGCTCGGGCTCGTCTGCGAACTTGCGGATGCCGTTGGAGAGGCCGCAGGTGGAGACGGTCAGGTGGCGGGCGCCGATGTTCACGGTGTCGGGGTTGTTCATGAAGCGAAGCGCGCCGAGAGTGGCGTCGTAGTTGGCGAACGGCTCGCCCTGACCCATGGCGACTGCGTTGGTGACGCGTCGGCCGAAGTCGTCGGCCACGAGGCGGATCTGGTCGACCATCTCACCGGGGCCGAGGTCTCGCGTGAGTCCGGCGATACCGGTGGCGCAAAACGAGCAACCCATCGCACAGCCGGCCTGCGTCGAGAAGCACACGGTGAGCCGGTCGGGGGTGGGCAGTCCGACGACCTCGACGGTTGTGCCATCGCCCAGAGCGACGAGGTACTTGCGCGTCCCGTCGCTCGACTCCTGCTTGGTCACCAGGCGGAGAGAGGGGAGCGCCAACCGGCCTGCGAGTCGCTCTCGCAGGCCGGCCGACAGGTCCGTCATCTCGGCGAATGAAGTCACTCCGACGCCGTAGAGCCAGCGTTCGAGCTGCGCGACGCGGAACCGCTTCTCGCCGAGTTCCTCGACGAGTGCGGCCAGGCCTGCCCGATCGAACGCCTTGATGCCGGCGGCTTCATTCGCTGTTGTCACTAGGCCTTCTCGAGCTCCTCGAGCGCAGCGAGATACTCTTCCTGGTGCGAGTTCTCGAAGTGGCCGACACGGCGGAAGTACTGTGCGATCTCGTTGAGACCCTCGGCCTCGGCCTGCTCGGCGAAGGTCGGGTACATCTCGAGCGTCTCGTAGCCCTCGCCTGCGGCGGCAGCCTTCAGGTTCTCGGCGGTCGTACCGAATCCGCCCATGTAGGCGAGGTGGCCGAGCGCGTGCGCTGTCTCTTCGCGCGCGGCGCGATCGAATGCATCGAGCGCGGACTGCGGTGCGCCCTCGAGCTCGGCGATGCGGCGCCACAGGGTGTAGCGGCGGTTGGCCTGCGACTCGCCGACGAAGGCGGCCTTGAGGTTCTCGAGTGTCTTGGTCCCGGCCAGCTCCGGCAGCGTCTCGAACGGCGTGAACGCGGACTTGGGGGCGCCACAGACAGGACAGACGTCAGGCGCGGGGCCGACGTGGAGGTAGCCACAGCTGCTACAGCGATACAACTCGATCATGGGGGCTCCTTTCAGGAGAGCGGTGGTTCACGCGCGGGAAATCAGTGTACCCATCCTAGGCGACCCCGCTCACCCCGGTATTCGCGGAGTGGGCGGGGTCGCGATATGGACCGTGTCGGCGTCGCCTGGTGCGCCGCTACTTGCCCGGTGTCGTTTCCGAGCTGTCAGCGCTGATATCAAGGTTGGCGGGACGGTCGCCGACCGTCATACGGACCTTCTGCTCCTTGCCGTCACGGATGATGGTGATGGTGACCTTGTCACCAACGGCTCGACGTCGCACCTGCAAAATGAGGTCGTCCATCGAACGGATCGGCTCGGAATCGAGGCCGGTCACGACGTCGCCTCGCCTGAGGCCCGCCTTGGCTGCGCCGGTGCCCTTGGTGATCTCCTCGACGAGTGCGCCCTGCGTGACGGTCAGCCCGCGCGCCTTCTGCACCTCGGGCGTGATGGTCAGGCCGACGACTCCGAGGAACGGGTGCCCTACCTTCTTTCCTGCGATGAGGGTCTCGGCGACACGGGTCGCGGCGGACTGCGGAATGGCGAAGCCGATGCCGCCGCTGGCTCCGGACTCCGAGTAGATCGCCGTATTGATGCCGATGAGCCTGCCGTTGCGGTCGACAAGTGCGCCGCCGGAGTTGCCGGGGTTGATCGCCGCGTCGGTCTGAATGACGTCGACCAGCGGGTAGCTACCGTTGCTGTCGGCGGTGAAGTCGGGAAGCGACCTGCCCAATGCCGAGACGACGCCGGACGTCACCGTGTGCTCAAGGCCGAACGGCGAACCGATCGCGACCACCGTCTGGCCAACGACGAGCTTGCTCGAGTCGCCCAGAGGGATCACTGGCAGCTCGGCGTCGATGCTCACGACGGCAAGGTCACTGTCGGCGTCCGTTCCCACGAGGGTGGCGGTGTACTTGTTGCCGGAGGTGTCTCGGACAACGATGCTCTGCGCATTCTCCACCACGTGATTGTTGGTGAGGATGTAGGTGCCGCGGTCGGGAGCGCGTTTGTACGCGACACCTGAGCCGCTACCTTGCAGAGGGACGTCGGGGTGGGTGCCGGGCAGCTTCTTGTCGCTTGAGCCGCGTTTCTGGGTGACGTCGATGTTGACGACACTGGGCACCGCAACGGCGCTGGCGGCCACTACGGGTTCGGTGGTTTTCGAAGGGACCACGGTCACCGTGCGAGCCGCGATGCCACCCGTCCCATCTGAGGCGAATCTGGCCCCGATAACGCCTCCGGCGACTCCGGTGGCAGTACCGACGACAAAGGAGATCACGATCGCGAGAGTGACGGCCAGGCCGATTCCGCTGCGCGCGGGCGCTGCGTTCGAGGTGGCTTCCGAGGTGGATTCGGGGACGGGGATCTCCTGTGAGGTAGGCTCCTGCGGCAGACTCTCGGGTTGGAGGGGCGTATCTTCGGACATGGGCGCTCCTTCGCTGACGATGGCCGAGCGTATACTCGTATTCTTGTGGGCTCGGCGATAGTGTTGTGTGCGCAAGGCAAGACTCGTTCGACCTCGCGGTTAGCTCTTTTCCGCATCATGCCGTGCGTGACAGGTGAGCGGTGAGGACTTCACGAAACCTCCGTACTCACTACATGCCACGTTTCAACAATTTGCTACCCGCTGTTGAGCTGTTTCGCTCGGGTGCGTAGACTCTCTGAGAGTCTATGAGGAGGATGCATGGGGGAGACCGACGAGTTCGTGCCGCAGTCTTCGGATGTCGAGGACGAAACGCCGCAAGAGTCGACAGCCGAGGAATCGGTCGTGTCGATGACAGACGCGCCATCTGAGCTTGACGAGATATCGCAGTCGCTCGCGACGGAAGGCGCTTCAGAAGAGACCGCCGAGACCGCCGCCGAGAACGCCGTGGACGATGAGCCGGCCGTAGACAGCGACGCCAGCACGGAAGCGGCGACGAACTCCGACTCGTTCGACGACATCGTCGCACCGGTGACGGCGACCGCAGCGGGGACGCAGGAGCCGTCGTCTGCCATCGCCGGTCAAGTGCCATGGTTGCCGTTCATGGTGTACCTCGGTGCGTGGCTGGTTCTTGCCGTCGCGGCTGTGTGGCAGCTGCTCCAGCTGCCTGCTGACCAGGTCGTGTACGAATCCACGGCCTACGTTCTGACGATTCTCGGCGGACTGCTGATGACCGCAATGGGACCGATGCTTATTCTTGCCGTGTGGCTCGCCACTCGCTCGAACCGCTCGGCGCAGGAACGCGAGGGGCTGCTGACTTCCGCGCTCATGAAGGGCGCGCTCGTCACGCTGGGCGGTGCTGTCATCTGGTGGACGTCACTCGTGACCATCGACTATCTGCGTCTGGGCCGACTGCTCTGATCGGAAGGACCGTTCATCGTGACCATCGATTCCACTGACATTCGCGTCGCGGTTCTCAAAGGCGGCAGGTCCGCCGAGAGGGCCGTGTCGCTCAACAGCGGTGCACAAGCCGCCATCGCACTGCGGACCGCCGGTTTCGACGTGGTCGAGATCGACACCGGTGAGGACGATTTCATCGCTGAGCTCAGCGCCGCAGCCGTAGACGTGGCCTTCATCGCGCTGCACGGTCGGTTTGGCGAGGACGGCACGGTCCAGGGGTTGTGCGAGTTGCTCGAGATGCCATACGTCGGCTCCGGCGTGCTCGCCAGTGCGCTTGCGATGGACAAGGTCATGAGCAAGAGGTTCTTCTCGGAGGCCGGACTGTCGACGCCTGACTACGCGGTGCTGCAGCGCCACGCGCTCTACGACATCAACGCGCTGGTCGAGACCCTCGGCGAGAAGACGGTCGTGAAGCCGGCGAACGAGGGTTCCTCGGTGGGGATGACGATCGTGCACGACCCGTCGGAGCTGTCCGAGGCGATCGAGAAGGCGTTCGGCTTCGACCGCCAAGTCCTGGTGGAGCGGTTTGTCGCCGGTACGGAGGTCACGGTCGCGGTTCTGGGCAACGACGATGTCACCGCGCTGCCGACCCTCGAGATCGTGCCCGAGAACGAGTTCTACGACTACGACTCCAAGTACGTCCCCGGCATGTGCCGCCACATCATCCCCGCACGCGTGAGCGCCGCCGCCGCCGAGGAGTGCCAGCGCCTCTCGGTCGCCGCGCACAAAACACTCGGCTGTCGTGGTCTCTCGCGCGCCGACACCATCGTCGCCGAGGACGGGACCGTCTGGCTGCTGGAGGTCAACACGATCCCCGGCATGACGTCGACGTCGCTGGTGCCGGACGCTGCGCGCGCCGCAGGTATCGAGTTCCCGGAGCTCTGCCGCATGCTGGTCGAGTTCGCGCTGGAGCCGCGCCGCTGAGGGGTTCGGTCTAGCTGCTGGCGAGCGGCAACGTCATCCTCATGATCGTGCCGCCTCCTTCGCGGGGCAGAGCTGCGATGATGCCGCCGTGCGATTCCGTCACACCGCGCGCGACCGACAGCCCCAATCCGGTCCCGGGCAGGGAAGCGTCACGGCTTAAGCGCTCGAAGGGCTCGAAGACCGCCTCGGCGCACTCCGCAGGAATGCCCGAGCCGTGGTCGGCGACCTCGATGACCGCCGAGGAACCCTCGACAGCGACGCTCACCTCCACCACCTGCTTGCCCAGAGAGTACTTGAGTGCGTTATCGATGAGGTTGGTGAGCACGCGCCCGAGGGCGTTGCCATCGCCGTCGATCACCGGAGCATCAGACGCTTCGAGCACGATCTCGCGACCGGTGATCGCGCGCTGCTCTGCAACCACACCGGCAACGAGCGGCGCGAGGTCGACGCGACCCCCGAGCATGACGCGCGGGTGTATCTCGCCCGCGAGCGCCGATTCGACGAGAGCGTTGGCGCGTAGCACCGCTCGATCGATGCCTTCGAGTGCAGACAGTTGTTGTGCTGGCGGCAGACCGGTGAGCAGCAGGTCGTTCAGACCGCGCACCACAGTCAATGCGCCGCGCAGTTCATGTGCCAGCAGAGCGAGCTGCGTGGCGTCCAGGCCGCCGTTCATCGCGCGTTCGCCTCGCGGCCCCGCGGCCCGCGTGAGCGTAACGCTCGCTCGATGCCAATCTTGACGAGGTCCATGACCAGCAGTGAGGCCACCGCCGCGCCGAGAACCAGCATCCATTCCTGCACCGACAGCGCTGTGGTCCTGAACAGCTTCTGCATCGGCCCCCAGTGCACGACCGAGATCTGGAGCGTGACCGTCGCGACGAATGCGATGTTGAGCCAGCGGTTCTGCAGCGATTGCATCGAGAAAACGCTGCCGCGCGCGCTGCGGTAGTTGAACGCGTGAAGCTTCTGCGAAAGCACAAGGATAGTGAAGAGCATGGTGTTCTCGGCGCCGTCTGTGCTGCCGAGGAGGGGGCCGGCGGCGAACGTTGCTCCCAGCGAGAAGACGGTCATGACAGCACCCTGCCAGAAGACCTCGCTCATTCTGGGGCCCGAGAGAATCGGTTCCTGGGAATCTCGCGGCATGCGGTCCATGACCGTGGGATCGGCGGGGTCGACGCCCAGCGCGAGGGCGGGTGGTCCGTCGGTGACCAGGTTGATCCACAGCAGCTGCAGCGGGAGAAGTGCGAGCAGACCGTGCTCTGGGAAGAACGCGACGAAGATGGCGGTGGAGAACACCACCAGTACCTCGCTCATGTTGCAGGAGAGCAGGAAGAGGATGACCTTCTGCAGGTTGTCAAAGACGGTGCGACCTTCGCCGACCGCCTCGACGATCGTCGCGAAGTTGTCGTCGGCGAGCACCATGTCAGCGGCCTCACGTGCGACGTCGGTGCCGATGTTGCCCATCGCGATGCCGATGTCGGCCCGCTTGAGCGCCGGCGCGTCGTTTACGCCGTCGCCCGTCATCGCGACGACCTCGCCATCCTCCTTCAGCGCCGAGACGATGCGGATCTTGTCCTCGGGGTTCACGCGGGCGTAGACGCGGACGTCTTCGGCGCGTGCGCACAGCTCCTCGTCGCTCATGGAGGCGAGCTCGGTGCCGGTGATGACCGAAGAGTCCGGGGCGTCCGCTTCGAGCAGCCCGATCTGGATCGCGATGGCCCGCGCGGTCAGGGCGTGGTCGCCGGTGACCATCGCCACCTTGATGCCGGCGTGCTTGCACTGCGCCAGCGCCGCAGCCACTTCCTCGCGCGGTGGGTCCACCAGGCCGAGGATGCCGACGTACTTCAGGTCGCGCTCGATGCGCTCGTCCTCGGCGTCTTCATCGGCAGTGAGGGTGCGGGTTGCGAACGCGAGCGTACGGTAGCCACTCGAGGCGAGCTGCTCGTTGGCCGCGCGCAGTCGTTCGCGTCCGTCGGCATCGAGCTCGACCACCTCGCCGCGGATGAGGGCCCGCGTGCACAGCGCGAGCACCACGTCGGCGCCGCCCTTCACAAACGCGATCCGCTCGCCCTCCAGTTCGTGGATGGTGGTCATGCGCTTGCGCTCGGAGTCGAAGGGTACTTCGCTCACGCGGCGAGGGCGCAGGTGCCCGGGAGCGAGCCGGCTGGCAGCCTCAAGCAGCGCCGTCTCCGTGGGGTCGCCGAGGAACCCGCCGCCCGGCTTTGGCCGCGCATCGTTGTTGGCTGCGGCCATCCGCAGGAGCAGCGCCAGGTCGTCCGCGTTGGGTACGAGGCCCTCCGGTTCGATGCCCCAGTCCGGGCTGATGGCGACGGAGTCGAAACCGATCACCGCGCGCCGAACAGTCATCTCGTTGCGAGTGAGTGTCCCGGTCTTGTCCGAGCAGATGAACGTGGTGGAGCCGAGCGTTTCAACGGCGGTGAGCCTACGGACGATCGCGTTGTGCTCGGCCATGCGGCGCACGCCGAGCGAGAGTGCGATCGTGACGACCGCGGGCAGCCCCTCGGGAATCGCAGCCACGGCGAGCGAGACCGCGAGGAGGAGCGCGCCTGTGAAACCTTCGCGGAACACCGGGTCGTTGATGGCCTCGGTCAGTGAGTCGCCGGTGGTCGCGAAGACGCTTGCGATTTGCTCGGCGAAGATGAGTGCGGCGATGACCAGCACGATCAGTGCAATGCGCTTGCCGACGCGCTGGAGCTCGGCCTGAAGTGGCGTCTGGTCGTCGCCCTGCTCGGCGAGGAGGTCGGCGATCTTGCCCACTTGGGTGCCGGTTCCGGTGGAGGTGATGATCACGCGGCCACGACCCACGGCGACCGCGGTGCCCGCGAACACCATGTCGACCCGATCGCCGAGCGAAGCGTTGGGATCGGATACCGGCACGGTGGATTTGTGGACCGGCTCGCTCTCGCCGGTCAGTGCCGATTCCACGATCTGCAGCGCCGCAGCCTCTTGAAGCCGTCCGTCGGCGGGAATCTGGTCGCCCGCCTCGAGTACGACGACGTCACCGACCACCAGCTCCGAGGCGTGAATCGAGGACTCGATTCCATCTCGGACCACGTGCGCCGTTGGTGCCGACAGCTCCTTCAGCGCTGCGAGCGCTTGCTCGGCACGGAACTCTTGAGCGAAACCGAGTACCGCGTTGAGCACCAGGATCGTGACGATGGCCGCCGTATCGATCCATTCGCCCTGAACTCCGGCGAGCACCGCCGCTCCCATGAGAACCCAGATCATGAAGTCCTCGAACTGCCGCGCGAAGAGCTTCCACTTGGGGGTGGCTTTGGTCTCTCGCAGCAGATTGGGGCCATTCTTGGCGAGGCGTCGCGCGGCCTCGGCTGCGTTCAGCCCGCCGACCGGATCCGTCGCGAGTTCGGTCGCGACTTGATCGACGGTGAGGGTGTGGTAGGCGACAGGAGGGAGCGGTACGGCGAGTTCATCGGACGCGGTGGAAGCATCAGGCACAGTGATCTCCTCGGCAGGTTACTTAGGTGTAGGTACCCCGAGAGTCCCGTCGTTAGTGCGCGTGCGGCTCGGAGGCCTGTGCCGCGAGGCTACGGCCGCAGGGGGTGACCGCCAGGCCGCCCAAGGCGGTTTCGCGCAGGGAAGGCGGCAAGGCCCTTCCGACGGAGTCCATCGCATCGACCACTTGATCGAAGGGGATGGGGAACTCCACGCCCGCGAGCGCCATTTCGGCGCCGGACAGCGCGACTGCGGCCCCGGTGGCGTTACGGAACACGCACGGAACCTCGACGAGGCCACCCACAGGATCACAGACGAGCCCCAGCAGCCCCTGCAACGCGAACGCAGCAGCGTGGCCAGCTTGTGCGGCTGTGCCACCCGCAAGCTGCACCGCCGCTACAGCAGCCATCGCCGCTCCAGAGCCGATCTCCGCCTGGCAGCCGCCGATCGCTCCGGAGAGAGTCGCGCGGCTCGCGATAACGCCGCCGATTCCCGCCGCGGCGAAGAGCGAGTCGACGAGCTGGTCCTCGCTGGCTCCGTACTCGGCACCGATGTTGAGTACGATCGCGGGGAGAACCCCCGACGCGCCGCCGGTCGGTGCGGCCACGATGCGGCCCATCGAGGCGTTGACCTCGCCGGTGGCCAGCGCCGCTGCCAGCACGGTGGCGAAGGTGCCGCCGAGCGGCCCCGCACTTGAATCGAGCATACGAGCCGCGTCCCCGCCGATGAGCCCGGAACGCGAGTGCGCCCGCCCAGCGAGCCCGGCCTCGATGGCGTCACGCATGACCCCCAGGGCGGTGCCCATGCGCGCGCGAAGCTCGGTCGCGTCCAGCCCGGACTCAGATACCTCGCGAGCGAGCACGGCATGCCCCAGACCGCCCGCTTCAGCGGAGGCGTCCAGTAGTTCCTCGAACGATGAGTACGCCATCGCGATTCCTTCCAAGAACAAGTCGATCCCGAGAGCGGTGTATGTCAGCCCGTCGGGCAGCAGGGGACAGATGGGATTGTATCGCGGCAGTAGGTAACGGAGAATGCTCCCCAGCCCAGGGGGAGTGTGGAGGTCTGAAATGTCTTACGACCTGACTCGCGCGACACCACCGGATGTCGCCACCTCGGACTCCATCGAGTCCGAGTGGTACCGAGCCACCGTGGAGCAGGCGCTCGAGAACACCGGCAGCGATCGCAAGGCCGGCCTCGCGCCGGGTGTCGCCGCCGAGAGACTCGTCGCAGACGGCCCCAATGAGCTGCCACCGCCCAAGCGAACCTCTCGGCTGGGCATGTTCCTTTCCCAGTTCAACGACCTCATGGTGTGGTTGCTGATCGCCGCGGCACTGATCGCCGCAAGCGGCCGGGACTACGTGGATGCCGCGGTCATCGGCGTGATCCTCATCCTCAACGCGTTTCTCGGATTCATCCAGGAAGACAAGGCGCAAGCGGCCGTCGATGCGCTGCGCGAGATGTCGGCTCCTATCGCCACGGTGCTGCGCGGCGGGAGCAGACAATCGATACCTGCCCGCGCTCTGGTTGTAGGTGACATCGTCGTGCTGGCGGCAGGCGACGTGGTCCCCGCTGACCTGCGGCTCATCGAAGTCGCCGATCTTGAGGTCGACGAATCCTCACTCACCGGGGAGTCTCTGCCGGTGCTCAAATCGATCGACGCCATCAGCGGCGACCACGTCGCGCTGGGCGATCAGCGCAACCTCGCGAGCCTGGGCTCGACGGTACAGCGCGGCCGCGGCATGGGCGTTGTCGTCGCCACCGGCAGGCGCACGGAGCTCGGTCGCATCGCCGAGTACGCGAGCGGTCAGGAGCCGGTTACGCCGCTGCAAAAGGAACTCAAACGGGTCGGCCGAGCGATCGCTCTGTTCGTGGTGATCGCCTCGAGCATCGTGCTCGCCTCCGGTCTGATGGCCGGCCGTCCCTTCGATGAGATGGCGCTAGCGGCTATTGCGCTCGCCGTCTCGGCGATTCCGGAGGCGCTGACAGCTGTCGTGACCATCACGCTCGGCGTCGGCGTGAAGAGAATGGCCGAGCAAAACGCCATCATCCGCAAGATGCACTCGGTCGAGACGCTGGGTTCGACCGACGTCATCGTCACCGACAAGACCGGCACGCTGACGCTCAATCGCATGACCGTCGTGACGCTCGATGGTCTCGGCGGTCGGCTCCTCAGCGAGCCCGAGTTCTCCGAGGATGCTCCTGGATGGGCGCGCGGGCTACTGCGTGCGGCAGCACTCGTCAACGACTCCGAGGTGACCGGTGACGACGCGATCGGTGACCCCACCGAGACGGCATTGGTCGCGGCCGCCAGCAAGGTCGGCCACGAGAAGACCGACGCGGAGGAGGGCGCACCGCGCGAGGCCGAGATAGGGTTCACCTCTGAGCGCAAGATGATGACGACGCTGCATCGCGAGCCCGACGGCTGGGTCGCGTTCACCAAGGGCGCCCCCGAGGTCATCCTCGCGCGATGCTGCCTCGACGATTCGATACGTCTTGAAGCCGAGGCCTCCGTGCTTCGCATGGCCGAGAACGGCCTGCGAACGCTCGCCGTCGCCGAGCGCCGCTTCGCAGATCGTCCCGTCTCGCTCGAAAGCGCCGAGCAGGAGCTGAAGCTGCTCGGACTCATCGGCCTGATCGACCCGCCGCGTGCCGAGGTTCCGGAAGCGATGCGACAGGCGCACGGAGCTGGTGTGCGCGTGATCATGGTGACCGGCGATCACGAGGTGACCGCGCGAGCGATCGCGACGCAGGTCGGCCTGCCCGAGTCCGGACGCGTACTCAGCGGACGCGATATCGAGCACTTCAGCGATGAGGAACTCGCGAACGCGCTCGATGACGCCACGGTGATCGCGCGGGTCGATCCGCTGCACAAGATGCGGATCGTGCACGCGCTCCAGGCAAAGGGGCACGTCGTCGCGGTGACAGGCGACGGCGTCAATGATGCTCCGGCGCTCTCGGCAGCCGACGTCGGCGTCGCGATGGGGCAGACGGGGACGGAAGTCGCGAAGGACGCATCGGACATGATCCTCGCCGACGACAACTTCGCCACGATCGTCACGGCGATCCACTCCGGACGAGTCGTGTTCACGAACCTCTCCAAGTTCATGCAGTTCTTGCTTTCCGCCAACGCGAGTCAGGTGTTCCTGATGTTCGTCGCCACGGTCGCCGGCCTACCTGTGCCGCTCTATCCGGTTCAGTTGCTGTGGACCAACATGGCCACCGACAGTCTGCCCGCGTTGGCCCTGGGCGTGGATCCGGGCGAAGCGGGCATCATGCAGCGACCACCGCGTGGCGCGAGCGAGGGAATCATCACGCGAAGCTCGGTGTTCCGGATTCTGTCGCGCGGCGCCGTGCTGTCGGTCGGGACGCTGGGCGCCTACGTCGGCGTTCTGGCCGCGTACGGTGTGCCGCTCTCCCATCAAGCCTTCGGGCCGGAGTACTCGCAGGCGGTCGTCAGCGCCCAGACGGCAGCGTTCACCGCGCTGGTCATTCAGAAGCTGCTGTTCTCGCTGAGCTTCCGCTCACGGACGCGATCGATCTTCTCCAGAGGCTCCTTTGAGAACCCCCTGTTGCTCGCAGCGATCGCGGGTGGGATCGCGCTGCAGCTCCTCGTCGTCTACCTGCCCGGCGCTGATAGGATCCTGCGCACGACACCTCTCGGCTGGACTGAATGGGCGATCATGCTGCCGGCGATTCTGTTACCGCTGATCGTGATCGATATCGCGAAAGTGATTGCCGGGCGCCGCTCTACGGTCTGACCGCGCCGGCGATTTTGCACACCACAGCAATCAGGGTGTTGACGCAGCTCAGAAGCAGGCGTAGTATCTGCGCAGCGAGAGACTTAGTACATACGAAGTCACTCGTAGCATGAGCGGAGAGCGACACGCACAGGAGACTCACATGGCCGACGTAGACATCTCGCAGCCCGTTACCGACACCCAGCTCGTCGTCCCGATTCCGGTGACGTGCGACCTGTGTACGCTCGACGTGGTGCGCAAAGGCGATCGGTTCGAGATCATCTCGGTCGACGATGCTCATGCTCGCGTTCAGGCACTGCGATTCGGCGTCGCCGAGGGCGCGTGTGTCGAATGCGTGACCAGGGTCCCGGCCGGTCCGCTCGTCATCAAGAGTGGCCGACAGGAGATCGCCGTCGGACGTTCGCTCGCGAAGCGAATCAACGTCCGCAGGCTGAGCAGCTAACTCCAGCGTCGCGCGGCTTATCAGCCTCCAGCGCAGGCCTGCTCGGCCAGCACCGTTCAAAGGAGTTTCACAATGAGTGACGCCCTGTGTCACTGCGGGCCGGGTAGCACCGAGGCCCGCCCCGGGTGCGAGACCATCGTTTTGGTCGGCAATCCCAACGTCGGTAAGTCGGTAGTCTTCAACGCGCTGACCGGCACCTACGTCGACGTCAGCAACTTCCCCGGAACCACAGTCGAGCTCACGCGAGGTCGAATCGACGAGCACGATATCGTCGATACGCCTGGCGTCTACGGCGTCAGCTCTTTCAACGACGAAGAGACCGTCGCGCGCGACATCATCTTGTCCGGGGACATCGTCATCAACGTGGTCGACGCCGTACACCTCGAGCGCGACCTCTTCCTCACGCTGCAGCTCGTGGACATGGGCAAGCGCATGATCGTCGCACTCAACATGGCCGATGAGGCTCGCAAGCGCGGCGTCAACATCGATCGCGATCTGCTCGAGGACCTGCTCGGCGTGCCGGTACTCGAGACCGTCGCCGTCGAGCGTAAGGGATTCGAGGAGCTCATCGCGGCGATTCCGCGCGCACGCGCCGGACATGCCGATGCAGAGCTCGAGCCCGAGGTCATCGCGATGCTGACGCGCGTCGGCACACGCGCCGAGGCGATCATGGTGCTCGAGGGCGACGAGGCCGTCAGTGAGCGCCACGGTGTCGAGCCTGGCACGCAGCGCGACGCGATCTACCTGCGCCGCCGCCACCGCGTCAACGACATCTGCGGTCACATCGTCACTGAGACCACACAGGGTGCGAGCTTCTCGGCGAAGCTGTCGCACGCGATGATGCACCCTCTGACGGGCGTGCCGATGCTGCTGGCGCTGCTGGTCGGCATGTACATAGTCATTGGACAGTGGGTCGCGGGCGGTGTGGTGGGCTTTCTCGAAGAGAACATCATGCTCACCTACTATGTCCCATTTGTGCAGGACCTCGTGGGCCGCGCGTTCGCCTCGGACTCGCCGCTCTTCGTGATACTCGCGGGTGAGTTTGGCGTTCTCACGATGACGCCGACGTACCTGCTCGGCGTGATCTTCCCGCTGGTCACCGCGTTCTACGCGCTGCTCGGTCTGCTGGAGGACTCCGGCTACCTGCCGAGAATCGCGGCGCTCGCGGACCGCTCTCTCACGTCGATGGGTCTGAACGGCCGCGCGGTCATCCCGCTGATCCTCGGCCTGGGGTGCATCACGATGGGCACGCTCACCACGCGCATCCTCGGATCGCGGCGCGAGCGCTTCATCGCCACGGCGCTGATGGCGATCGCGGTGCCGTGCTCGGCGCAGATCGCGGTCATCGCGGCGCTGATGGCGAACACAGCACCGATGTACTCGGCGGCGTACTTCGCGATTCTGATCGGCATCTTCGTCCTGGTGGGCACGGTTCTGAACAAGATGATCCCGGGCGAGTCGACCGAGCTTTTGATCGACCTGCCGTCACTGCGGTTGCCGCGGCTCGACAACGTCGTCCGCAAGACCGGCATGAAGGTCTACCACTTCATGAAAGAGGTCACCGTCTTCTTCCTGGCGGGTGCCGCCCTCATCTCGACTCTGCAGGTCACAGGTGCACTCGACTGGATCGTCCAGGTCGCCAAGCCGCTGACCGTAGGATGGATGGGACTTCCGCCGCAGGCTGCGACGGCGTTCGTGATGGGCTTCGTGCGCCGCGACTTTGGTGCCGCGGGCTTCTTCCAGATGAGCCTGTCCGACCAGCAACTGCTCGTCGCGATGGTCACGATCACACTCTTCGTGCCGTGTATCGCGTCGGTCATGGTCGTGCTCAAGGAGCGCGGTTGGGCATACACGCTCGGTCTGGTCGCGTCCTCGATCACGCTGGCGTTCCTGCTCGGCGGCATCATCGCTCAGGTCCTCGGAATCGCGTAGGGAGGCAGACGACATGACGGTCCTCCACAACTGCCCCGCCTGCGGTTTCGAGTCCGATGAGACGCGGTGCCCCCGCTGCAACGCGCTCAAGGTCGTGGGCTGTGCCGGAGCCTGCTCGATGTGCGGCAGCACCTGCAAGACGGATCCCGTGCCGGCGCCGCCGGCGGGTGCACGCACGGTGCCCCGCCCCAGCGACGCTACCCCGGACGACTCCGAGCATTCCGGTACGCCTCTCGAGCGGTAGAATCGCAGCGCACCCGTTTCGCGCCGATACTGCCGAGGAGCCCGCTCATGACCGCAGCCGACACCACTGCCGCGCCCGTCGACGTCACGGTTCGCCCCGCAACCGCTGACGACATCCCGCGGGTGGTCGACTTCCGCTGGCGGATGTTCCGCGAGCTCGGGTGGAGTGACGAGTCGCGACTCGAGCAGATCACACCCGCTGCCACCGAGCACCTCAGCGACGGCTTCGCGAACGGCGGCTGCAGCGGTTTTGTCGCCGAGGTGGAGGGCGCCGCGGTCGGCTCGGTCGTGGTGGTGTGGCAGTGCGTCCCGCCGAGCCCCCGCAACGTAGTCGGGCTGACGGCGTACATCCTCGGCATGTACGTGCGGCCGGAGTATCGCCGTCGGGGGATCGCTCGTACGCTGATGACCGCGTGCATCGAGGCTGCCGAGGAGCGCGGTGCGCCTGCTGTGATGCTGCATGCGAGTGAATTCGGACAGCCGCTCTACGAGGGACTCGGCTTCAAGCCGACGACCGAGATGCGGCTGTTCACCTCACATGCGGGGACGTCTGCCTGGCGCTAGGTGTTCTGCCCACATAGGTTGTTGACATAGATGAGGGTCTTCCCGTTCGGTTGTAGGTGCTGAAGCCAACAATCGAATCAAGGAGGACCCTCGTGTCACATCCTAACGCGCTTCTCACCGTTCCCGGCAGACGTCTTCTCTGTCGGCGAGTCCTCGAGCACGACTGGACGGTGACTCATGCGGCGCGGGCCGCCGGAGTCTCACGGCAGACTGCGCACAAGTGGCTGCGTCGCTTCTTCGAGCACGGCGAGGGCGGGCTGGCCGACCGCTCGAGCCGACCGGCACGCGTCCGCGAGCGGGTCAGCCCCAGAGACATACGCCGCATCTGGCGCCGGCGCCGGCTGGGCGAGGGACCCCTGACGATCTCGTGGCATACGGGCATCGCACCCTCCACGATCTACGGCGTGCTCGCCCGGAACGGACAGGGATGTCTCCGGGATCTCGATCGCGAGCCCAAGGCACCCGCGGTGCGCTACGAGCACACCGCACCCGGCGACCTGCTGCACATCGATGTGAAGAAGCTCGGCCGCCTGGGTGAGGGCGGCGGCTGGAGGTTCGGAGGCCGGGTCGCGAAGAGGCGCAACGTGGGTGGCGGCTTCGACTTCTTACATGTCGCCATCGACGACCACTCGCGCTTGGCCTACGTCGAGGTACTCCAAGACGAACGGGCCGACACGGTCGCCGGGTTCACTGCCCGCTCGATCGCCTACTACGCGGAGCACGGGATCACGGTCAGGCGATTGCTCACCGACAACGCGATGTCGTACTACTCCAAAGCTCAGCGTGCCGTACTCGACGACCTCGGAGTCGCCCGCTCACACACGAGGCCCTACCGCCCCCAGACCAACGGCAAGGCGGAGCGCTTCATCAGGCTACTCATCAACGGCTGGGCGTATCGCAAGCCCTACGAAAGCAACGGGGAGCGCCTCGCGGCGCTCCCTCGCTGGGTGTTCAACTACAATCACAGACGTCCGCACGGCGGCATCGGCGGTCTACCACCGATCTCACGGGTGTCCGGTGTCAACAACGTGTCCGGGCAGAACAGCTAGGCGTGCGCGGCCGCTAGATCGCGGCGATGCGCCTGACGCTTGTGGTTCCGGGCTGCGCGTCGATCTGCGCTGCTGTCTCGGCGCTGACGGCGTGGTCGGTCTCGATGAGCATGAGCGCGCCAGCGCCCCGATGCTCGCGTGAGACGCGCATCGATGCGACGTTGACGTCACTGTCTGCAAGCGCGCGTGTGACCGCGGCGATGACGCCCGGCCGGTCGATGTGACCCACGATGAGCAGCGGCAGCTCGCCGGTCATCTCGACGTCGTAGGAGTCGATCTCCGTCACCACCACGTCACCGCCTCCCAGCGACGAGCCTTGGATTCGCATCTCGCGCCCGTCGGCGTCGGAGAGGATGAAGACTGCGGTGTTTGGGTGCGCGTCGCCCAGGTCCTCCTCGGCGAACTCGACCTGCATGCCGGCTTCGTCGGCTAGGCGGAATGATTCCGGGATCCGCTCGTCATCCGGTCGCATGCCGAGGAGCCCGGCGATGAGTGCGAGATCGGTGCCGTGACCGGGGCCGGTGGAGGCGAAGGAGCCATGCAGCAGGATGCGCGCGCGTGCGGGAGTGCCGCCAAAAATGGAGCGCGCCAACTCTCCGAGGCGAACCGCGCCGGCGGTGTGGCTTGATGACGGGCCGATCATGACCGGGCCGATGATGTCGAAGACGCTACGCTGGCGTGCCATTCGCTCATCGTATCACCATATATGGTTCATGCTGTACGCACCCGCGGTCGCGAGAGTATAGTGTGCGGGCGCAAAGCGCACGTTCAGGCAAGCGTCATGGAACGCGTCCTCGAAAGGAAGCACATGTCCGAGCAGACTCAGAACAACAATCAGCAGATGATCGTCATCGCACTCGTGGTGATCGCTGCCCTCCTCGCCGCCATCGTCGGCGTCGTCGTCTACCAGACCACCAAGCAGGTCCCGGCCCCCAGCGGTGTGGTCGACGCGAATGGCGCCGTTCCCGGCGTCACCCCTCCCGGAACCGCTCCGGATAGCGCCAACCCCGCTCCTGCGGCCGACGCGCCGTTCGACGCCAAGACCGCCACGAAGGTACCCGCGGGCATGACCCCCGAGACCCTCGTGCGCACCTACCTCGACGCGGTCATCGCCGGCAAGTTCGCCGACGCGTACAAGCTCCTCCCGGCCGCGAACAGCTACGGCAGCGTCGCGTCGTTCGAGTCGCAGGTCAAGCCGTACGGCATCACCAAGGGCAACACCGGCAAGCCGGTCGAGGATGGCGACACCATCACCATCGCCGCCGAGCAGGTCACCCCGCAGATGCCCATCACTTACACCTGGACCTTCAAGAAGGTCGGCGACCAGTGGTACGTGGCGTCGCGCACCATGGGCGGCTCCGTCAAGTAGTTTCACCCTTCATCATCTGCCGAGCAGGGCGTCTCTCCGGAGGCGCCCTGTTTGCGTTAGGGACCGCTTCCGAGTCAGTGGCGCATGCTAGTCTGGCGATGTGACTTTGGAGACTCTCGACACCTTCCTCGTTCCGGGAACCGACCCGGATGTGTGCGCCGCCTATGCGACGCTTGCGCAGCGTGCGCGCACGGCGATTTTCGGCTTTGAAGACGAGGTCGCGGTCGTCGACCTCGAGACCACCGGCTGGGACCCCGAGCGCGACCGAATCATCGAAGTCGCCGCCGCCATCATGCGCGGTCCGGAAGTCATCGACCGCTTCGAGATGCTGGTCGACCCCGTCATCCCGGTCTCGCTCGAGATCACCAAGCTCACTGGCATCACGCCCGAGATGCTCCGAGGCCAGCCCTCCGCCGAGAAGGCCGTCTCGGCGCTCATCGACTTCATCGGATCGCGCGACGTCATCGCGCACAATGCGAGCTTCGACCGCAGCTTCATCGAGCGCGTGGCGGGTCGCACGGCGCTGCGGGGCATGTGGCTCGACTCGCTGCAGCTGGTGCGCATCGCGCTGCCGCGTCTGCGCTCGCATCGGCTCCAGGACCTCGCGGCGGCGTTCGGCGTCAACGCGGGTGGCCCCTCGCACCGCGCGATGCCCGACGTCGAGGCGCTCGCCGCGATGTGGCGCATCGCGATGGTCGGCATCGGCGACCTGCCGCCGGGGCTGCTACACCGGCTAGTGGAGCTTTCGGCGGACTCTGACTGGCCAATCCGCTCCGTGCTCGCCCACGTCGCTGCGGCTGAACCACCGGGCGGCTTCTTCGACCTCAAGGATTCACGCCGTCGCCGCGTCGCCGCCGACAAAGCCGAGTCGCTCCACGACGCTGACGAGGTCGCGTGCTCGTGCCCGGACGCGGCATCGGTGCTCGCGGAGTTCTCGGCGGACGGGCTCGCGGGGCGCATGTACGCGGGCTTCGAATCGCGCGGGGAGCAGCTGGAGATGGCGGGCGCGGTGCTGAGCGCGTTCGACACGCGGACGCATGTCGCCATCGAGGCCGGCACCGGGGTCGGCAAGTCGATCGCGTACCTGGTTCCCTCGGCGTTGTACTCACTGGAGAATCGCGTGGGTGTGGGCGTGGCGACCAAGACCAACGCGCTCATGGACCAGCTCATCTACCACGAGCTGCCACGCCTGAACGAGGCGCTGGGCGGCGAGCTGCGCTACGTCGCGCTCAAGGGCTACGACCACTACCCGTGTCTGCGCAAGCTCGAGCGCTACGCGACCGAGCTCACCGGCGTCGACGAGGACCGCATCTCGAGTGTGGCCGCGCTGTTCGCGTGGACCGCGCAGTCGTCGTGGGGCGACCTGGACGCCATCAACCTGCACTGGGGCAAGCGCGAGTTCCGCTCGGCGATCGCGGCCTCACAGGCGGACTGCACGCACAAGCGCTGCCGCTTCTTCCCGCATCTCTGCTACGTGCACGGCGTGCGTCGCCGAGCCACGAGCGCGAACATCGTCGTCACCAACCACGCGCTACTCTTCCGCGACGTGGTCGCCGACGGCGCGATCCTACCGCCGCTGCGACACTGGATCGTGGACGAGGCCCACTCCGCCGAGAAGGAAGCGCGCGAGCAACTCACCATCGGCGCGAGCCACGTGCTGCTGTCCACGGTGCTGGGCGCGCTCGCGGCTAAGGGTCGCGGCGGACTGCTGGAGAACCTGAAGCGCAGCATGCGCGGGACCGACTTCGCCGCGCCCGTGTTGGGCGTCATCGTGCGCATGGAGGAGCAGGTCGCTCGCTGCGCCACGCTCAACGACTCGCTGTTCGACTTCGTGAAGGACCTCGGAGTGCTGGCCGGCAACAGCGACTACGACTCGGCCGACGTGTGGGTCACTGACGAGACGCGCGACACCGGTCCGTGGGGCGTCGTCGCCTCGACCGGCAGCGCGCTTGCCAAGCGCCTCGAGCTCCTCATCGCCGACGGGCGCGAGCTGGTCACGATGCTTGAGGAGCTGGGCCCGGAGCTCATGGATGGCCGAGCAGACCTCGTCGGCCTGCTCTCGCGCATCGCCGACCAGCACCTAGGGCTCGTCCGCGTGCTCACGGGCGAGGACGACTCGCTGGTCTACTCGGCGGTGCTCGACAGGCGGCCGACGGCGGACGTGGAGCAGCTGGTCGCCGAGCGGCTCGACGTGGGCGAGGTGCTGGTCAACGACTTGTATCCGCGCGTTCACAGCGTGGTCTACACCTCGGCGACGATCGCGACGGGGGAGGACTTCGGCCACTTCGCGCGCGGCGTGGGACTCGATCGGCTGGAGCCGGGCGCGTGGCGCAGCTTGCGGCTGTCGTCGAGCTACGACTTCGAGCGGCAGATGGCCGTCTACGTGCCCACCGACATCGCGCTGCCCAACGAGCGCAGCTACCTCGCGGACCTCGAAGCGCTGCTCGAGGGCGTGCACCTGGCGATGGACGGCAGCACGCTCACGCTCTTCACCAACCGCCGAGACATGGAGGCGCTGCACGCGATCCTGGAGCCACGGCTCGAGCGCGCCGGCATCTCGCTGCTCTGCCAGAAGCGCGGCACCAGCGCCAAGCGCCTCCGCGACGAGTTCCTAGCCGACGAGCGGCTGTCGCTCTTCGCGCTCAAGTCATTCTGGGAGGGCTTCGACGCCAAGGGCGACACCCTGCGCTGCGTCGTGGTCCC
This sequence comes from uncultured Eubacteriales bacterium, assembly GCA_964388455.1. Classification (GTDB taxonomy): domain Bacteria; phylum Actinomycetota; class Coriobacteriia; order Anaerosomatales; family JAAXUF01; genus JBBRWO01. The sequence goes on along the minus strand of CAYMAN010000001.1, from coordinate 106,434 downwards.
CAAGCTCCCCTTCGGCCGCCCGAGTGATCCGCTGGCCCGCGAACGCGAACGCCGAGAAGGCCGCGGCGCCTGGCGCAAGTACACGCTGCCCGAGGCGGTCATCGAGCTGAAGCAGGCGGCTGGGCGACTGATTCGGTCGAAAACGGACGTGGGATGTTTGGTGATCGCTGACGCGAGGGTGGTGTCCAAGGGGTATGGGCGAGACTTCCTCGGCGCGCTGCCGGTGGCCGACATCGAGAAGATGCCGGGGGCGAAGGTCGTCGGCGCGATCGGGGAGCGGTTCGGGCGGTAGGGCGTCTCGCTCTTGGGCGTCGTGCCTTTCGCTTGAGAGTCCCGAACGGAAGTTAGGCCAAATCGCCAGCACGCTCTAGCGCCAACGCCCTAACCGCCTCGCGGACCTCACCCGGCTCCAGGACCTCGACCGCTCCGAGCCTCGCAGTCACCGCACGTGCGATCCAGCCGGTACCCCCGAACGGCACCTCGGCCAGCGTCGAACCGTCCTCGGCGGATTCGATCACGCGGCCGCCGGGCCATTCGCGCTCGATGAACGCCTCGCCGGCTGCGAAGCGCAGGCGCGCGAGCGGCAGTCCCTCGCCCGTGAACGTCGCTGCAGCGAGTGTCGGGGTCGCGGGCTCGAAATGCTCGCCGATCGCCTCGGCGGTGCGGATGCGGTCTACTCGGAAGGTGCGGCTCTCGCCGGCGCTGCGGCAGTACGCCGTCACGTACCACGCGCCTCGCTCAGCGATGAGGCGATGCGGCTCGATGGTGCGCGCGCCGGGTGCTGTGGCTCCGTCGCGCTGGTAGGTGATAGCGAGCGCCTCGCAGGCGGCGATGGCGCCGGCGATCGCCTCGAAGATGGCGCTGTCGTGCGCGGCAGTCTCGGTGCGCAGCGTGTGGGCGAGTCCCTCGGCGTCGAAGCCGGCCGAGGAGGCCGCGAGCAGCTTCTCGGTCAGCGGTTCATCTGCCGAGTACCCCGCAGCGGCGAGAGCGGCCGAAAGCGCCTCGGCCTCAGCGGCTGACAGGCGCACCGCACCCTTGATTGCTGGCAGCGGGGTGACCACTTCAACTATGCCGTTCTCGACGAAGACGTCGACCATCATGTCCGGGTAGTACGGCGCCACGCCGCAGACCGAGAGCGTGGCGAGGTCGTCGGCGAGTTGCGCGGGCGACACGCCGACCTTCTCGGCGAGTGTGGCGAGCGGGATCTCGGCCTCGTTCTGGAAGTGGCCGAGGAGCGCGATGAGGCGGCGCGCGGTGTCGGTGCTGGACTGCTTAGCCATGGAGGTTCGCCACCGTCTCGAGTCCGTCGCGCAGGGCCGTGCACGTGTGTGGGGGGCCGACGAGTCGCACGCCGGGTTCGTTCTCGACCACGAATCGCACCAGCCGAGGAACCGACCTCGCCGAGACGCGCCAGCGGAAGCCGTCGCCGTCGGGGGTCAGCTCGCCCTGGCCCGCAGTGAGTCGCTCGGCGCGCCAGGCGGCGGAAGCGTCGATTGCGAGCTCGGCCTCGAACTCCTCGGCGGGCGGGCCGTACTGGAAGGGGAGGCGGACGAAGCTGCCCACGTCGAAGCCGCCGGGGCGCGCGAAGTCCGGGGTGGCGGGCTTGGCGGTGTTGACGGCGATCGTGGCCATGCGCGACACGGTGTAGGTGCGGACCTCGTCGCGCGCGATGTCGCGGCCCACGAGGTACCAGCGGCCGTCGTGCAGGAAGAGGCCGTAGGGCTCGACGTCGTGCGGGGCGGAGGCGCCGTAAGAGTTGGTGTAGCCGAAGGTGACGCGCTTGCTCGCCGTGGCGGCTGCCGAGAGGTCGGCGACGCTGACGCCCTGGCGCTCGGGGTCTTCGTCGGCGAGGCGGGAGGCTGCGGCGATGGAGGCGTCGGGGCCGTCGGTGTCAGACCCGGAGGCTATCTTCGCAAGTGCGAGACGGAGGTCGGGGCCGAAGGGGAAGGAGGGGTCGGCGAGGAGTGCGGTGCCTGCGGCGCGCAGGGCGGCGACCTCCTCGGCGGTGAGGTCGACGGTGGAGGCGAAGGTGGCATCGCGATCGACGGAGTAGCGGCTGTCCTCGTCAGTGAGGATGGTGAAGCCGGCGGCGCGGAGCTGGTCCTTGTCGCGCTCGAACATGCGGAGGAACGCGTCCTCGTCCTGACCCGCGGGGTAGCCCTTGACCTCGGTGCGGACGCGATCGCGCGTCACGGGGACGGCGGCGTCGGACAAAAAGAGGGCGAGGTTGACGAGACGCTCTACGGCATCGCTCATTGCGGAGTTCCCCTCGAATGCGTGCGCTGACAGAGCAGATTGTACGGTACCCGGCGACTGGGGGGGGGCAGGGTTGCTTGGCGCGGGTGGAACGCGGGCAGATTGCAGGCGAAATCTCGGACGAATCGGGGGCGAAACTATCCCGGAAAACGAAACGACCCGCGTGGGGGGCGCGGGTCGTTCAAACTTGCGAGCAGGCGTTCCCCGCCTTCGAGGGGGGAGGTGAGGGCGGGTCGCCACAGCTCGAAAATGTGAAAGCAACGTGCATGCCAATTATTGCGCCAGACGACACCTTTGCCGAGGATGCGTAAGGTGCGGTACAAGAGAGCGGCAGCGTACAGCTCGTACGCGAGAACAGGAGCACGCGTGACCAACGCACCGGCACCACGATACGTTCCGCTGTCTCCCGCAGGGCTCCGTTTCGACTCGGGCCACCCGGCGAAGGAAAGCTTCTTCATCGGCAACGCCGAGGAGGTTCTCGAGGCGCTCGCACGGCACTCGGGCGACTGCGTGAAGCTTCTCGACCTCGACGGGCACGTGCTGCGCTGGAACTCGACGTGCGAGGACCTGTACGGCTGGAACGCGCACGAGGTTCTGGGCAAGGTGCTCCCGCACATCGCCGAGGAGAATCGGCTGCACCTGATCAGCGACTTACGTGCGGTCGCCGCAGGTGATTGTGTGGTGGAGCGGGACGGTCAGGCGATGCGCTCCGACGGGTCGCGCATCATGTTGCACATGGTGCTGATTCCCGTGTTCGACCAGGACGGTGACGCCTCCGCCATCATGTCGCTCACGCGCGAGCTGGGTGCCGACACGCGACACGAGCGGCATCGTAACGACTTCGTCGAGGTGGTGTCGCGCGAACTGCGAGACCCGCTTACTGCAGTGCTCGGGTTCACCCAGCTTCTGCAGCACCCTGCGATCATCAATGACGAGGTGCGCAGAAGTCGAACCGTGCGCGCACTCTCGGAGCGCGCCGGGCAAATGTCCGCGCTGCTCGACGATCTTCACGTCGTCTTCGAGCTGGAACGCGGCGAGCTGGAACTCGCCGTCGAGCCGACCAATCTCGCCACTGCGGTCTCTGACGCGGTTTCACGCGTGCACGGTGCGGAGGCGCGCGTAGTCGTGGACTTCGACCCGAGGCTCGGCCCCATTCCCGCTGACCGACGTCGGCTCACGCAAGCCATCGCCAGTCTGATCAACAACGCCCTGCGTCATACGCCCAAGGACGCCAGCGTCGGAGTAAGCCTCTACGGCACCGCAACCGAGGTCGTGATCGAAGTCGCGGACACCGGCCCGGGCATAGACACCTCTGAGCGCGACCGCATCTTCGACCGCTTTTACTCTGGAACCTCCACCGAAGGTGGCCGAGAAGGACTGGGCATCGGTCTGTTCCTTGCTCGAGTGATCGCAGAGGCTCATGGTGGTTTCATCACCGTAGCAAGCTTGCCCGCTGCAGGAAGTACGTTCGCCATTCGACTGCCCAGGGCAGAGGCGCAGTCTGGAAGAGAGGCCGCATCATGATCGAGAAACCACGCAGCGAGCGCAAGATATGGACTGCGCTCATCATCGGCGGGGTTGTGGTGGTTATCATCGCAAGCGTCTTGGGCTGGGGCGTGATGAGCAAACGGCTCGAGTCCGCGAAGCAGATGGACCAGGCGATCATCATGGTCGAGTCGGCTGATGCGGCTGTGATCGCGATCGACAAGGTCATCCGGGCTGAGGTCACACCCGAAGTCGGACAACAGGCGCTCGAACTCGATCCCACGGTGGCGCCCGCAGCAGCCAAACTCACCGAGGCAGTGAACCTCATCAACGCAGCCTATCCCGATCTGAACAACGCCGAGCGCGCCAAGGCGAACTTGCTCAAGACGACTGCGAAAGCGAAGCTCGACATGCTCGAGCAGGCGCCCGTGATTCTCTCGGCGAACGTGATGGTGGCGAAGGCTCAACCGCTCGCCCAGCAGGCGTGGGATCAGACGCTCGCCGGTGACAAGCTCGCGGACTCGGCTGTGGCGTCCTACAACAAGCTCACCAAGGCGGGAGTGCAGGACTCCGCCGTCAAAAACGCGCAGGCCGAGAAGGCGTTCCAGTCTGCGCGCGACCTGTTCAGCCAGGCCGCAACGACGTTTCCCGAGGCGGGGCTGGATCGCTACGTCGCGTACGTCGACCAGAAGCTGGTGCAGGTTGGCATCTCGCGCAAGTCCGACGTCGCCTGGCTCGCAGGCAAGCCCGCGCAGGCCAACAGTTTCATTGCGGCCTACAACAAAGCTGATGCGAAGGGCATCGCCATGTACAAGGCGCTGCCACCCTCGCCGATCACCGCCATCGCAGAAGCGTACAAGGCGCTCGCAGACACCCCAACCGTGTTGTACTTCGAGGCGCGAGACAAGGCCAGCGCAGCCGACCAGTCGCTCAAGGCGATGTAGGCGCGCATCGCATGCCGAGAACGCTGCCGACCACCGAGACTGCGGCCGACTACCCCTCGTCGTAGCCGCTGCCCAGAGCAGCCAGCGCGCGCATGTTCAGGATGGTGACCATCTGGCCGTGCACCTCGAGGATGCCGTCGTCCTTGAGCTTCGCAAACGCGCGTGAGAGTGTCTCGGGCACGGTGCCGAGCGCCATCGCGAGCTCGCCCTTCTTCATGCCGAGCTCGATCTCGAGCCCACGCGAGCTTGTCGTGCCCGACTGCAGCGCGCGATGGAAGACGTAGCGCGCCACTCGGCTGGGAACGTCGAGAGCCAACGTGCTGACGACGGCCGTGAAGTTGACCACCCGGTTCGCGAGGTCCGCGACCAACGTTCGCGCAACCTGAGGTTCTGCCGCCAGCAGATCGAAGAGCGCTGCGGTGGGTATGCATGCGACTGTGGCAGGCGTTGCGGCCTCGATGTTGGCCGGATACCGAGACCCCGCCATGGCCGCGACGGCGGCAAGCGGTTCGCCTGCGGAGATGGTTTCGAACGTGATCTGCCGACCGTCCGCACCCAGGTAGAACACGCGCGCCTTGCCGGTCACGAGTACCCCGAACTCCTCGGCGGCCTCCCCCTCGCGTGCCAGCGACGCGCCGCGCGGCTGCTCGCGAACGTGCGCGCGCAACGCCAGCGCGGCCACGGCGTCGTCGGAGGCGGTGCGCCACAGGCGGCAACCTCGGAGTGCGGCCCACACGTCTGGGCGGATATCGCTGGGTGCTGTCACAGGTGCCTCTCGCTGATCGTCGGCGCGGGACCCGCACGTCCCTCTCGGACAGGCGGTCCTCATTTCCTACCCCCAGTGTAAAGATTCTTCGCGGAATTGACCCGCGTCAAAGAACACATCGTATGTGGGGCGTACGGTGCGAGAGCGGGTAGGGACTACATGCCCGCGAGATCGACGGAACGGCAGTCATCGCACGATCGCGTTCGCGGAAGGGCGTCGGCCAAGTGAACCAGAAGTTCGTCGAACGCATGAAGGATCCGGAGGTGGTCAGCGACACGACCACGCTCGGTGACTTCGTCGCCATCTGGTGCGACGGCCACCACGGCGACCGCACACGGCGCGGCGTTCAGACGGAAGCCGCCCAGCTGGGTGTCTACGGCCGGAAGCTCCCGGTGCTGTGCGAAGAGTGCGAAGCGCACCTCGTCTACGCCGAGAGGCGTCGCGCGTACTGCCCCGAGGACCCCAAGCCGTTCTGCGCGTACTGCGAGACCCACTGCTACAAGCCCGACGAGCGAGCGTGGCAGCGCGAGATGATGCGCTACTCGGGACCCAAGTCGTGGCGCAAGGGCCACGCGATCGCCGGCATCCAGCACATGCTCGACGGCCGGAAGTACAAGAAGCTCGCCGCCGAGAAGGCCGCTGCTGCGGCCGCCGGCACCACGACCAACCAGGAGGAGACCCCATGAGCACCACCGTCACCCGCCAGATCGTCCACATCGATGAAGAGCTCTGCAACGGCTGCGGCGTCTGCGTCAGCCCGTGTGCGGAAGGCGCAATCGTCATGATCGACGGCAAGGCCAAGGTCGTCAAAGAGGAGCTGTGTGACGGCGCTGGCTTCTGCTTGGGCGTGTGCCCCACCGGCGCGCTGACTCTCGAGAACCGCGAGACCGTGCCCTTCGACGAGGCCGCTGTCGAGGAGCGCGTCGCCGAGAAGATCGCCGAGGCGATCGCGGCCAACAAGCCCACGTACATCGCGCAGCACTGCTTCAACTGCGGGCGCTCTGAGGATGACGGGCCGCTGCTGCCGGTTCGCACCAAGGGGACCAGCACGTGGGTCTGCACGCGGTGCTTGCCGGCGCTCATTCACGGGTAGTGCCCTCGTGCCGAGCCGAGGACCGTAGGGGTCCCGGGCTCGGCAGTCCTTGCCGGGGGCCCGCGGTAGACGGATGCGGTGCATCCGACCACCTTCCCCGGCTGCGGAACTCGCGCGGGACCCCTACGGTCCTCGGCTCGGCCGCAAGCTAGACGCGGTTGAGGGAAGAACAGGTAACGCGGGAAGATTCACAGTGCGTAAGAGCCTCAAGTTCAAAGGAAAAGCTCAGGTTCAAAACGCCACGCGGGTGTGGCTGCACTGCAAAGAACGAATGCCGGAAGCACCAAAGACGAAAAGGGGAACCGATCATGTCTATGTTCTGTAACCAGTGCGAGCAGACCGCTCGCGGCGAGGCCTGTACCACTGTAGGGGTCTGCGGCAAGAAGGAAGACGTCGCGGCACTACAGGATCTGCTCGTCAACGCATGTCGCGGTATCGCGCTCGTGGCCGTTGATGCCGAGAAGCTCGGTGTCGAGACCGCCGTCGAAGGCGCGTTCATCGCAGACGCGCTGTTCACCACGCTCACCAACGTCGACTTCGACCCCAACTCCATCGCGGGTATCGTCGACGAGGCCGTTGCGCTTCGCGAGGCGCTCAAGGTCAAGGTCGCGGCAGCCGGCGGCCCATCGTCGTACGAGGGCATCTACGCCACATTCGCCCCCGCCGCCTCGGTCGAGGGCAAGGTCGCTCAGGGCCAGGAGCTCGGCGTGAACTGGAACGGCGACGCTGATGCTGACATCCAGTCACTGCAGGAGACCACGCTGTACGGCATGAAGGGCGTTGGCGCCTACGAGCAGCACGCTCGCACCCTCGGCCACACCGACCCGATGATCTACAGCTACCTCTTCAAGGCGCTCGCGGCGTTCTCCGACGAGTCGCTCACCCTCAACGACTGGGTCGCCCTCACGCTCGAGTGCGGCACCGTCAACCTCCGCGCCATGGAGATCCTCGACGCGGCCAACACCGGCACCTACGGCCAGCCCGTTCCGACCAAGGTCCCGCTCGGCCACAAGGCCGGAAAGGCGATTCTCGTCTCCGGTCACGATCTCGCCGATATGGAGGCAATCCTCAAGGCCACCGACGGCACCGGCGTCAACGTCTACACCCACGGTGAGATGCTCCCCACGCACGCATATCCGGAGCTCAAGAAGCACCCGCAGTTCATCGGCCACTTTGGCACCGCATGGCAGAACCAGCACAAGGAGTTCGCGGACTTCCCTGGCGCCGTGCTGATGACCACCAACTGCCTCATGCCGCCGAAGGCGTCTTACGCGGACCGCGTATTCACCTCCGGCCCCGTGAACTTCCCCGGCCTGCCGCACGTTTCGCGTGAGGACTTCTCGGCGGTTGTCGAGAAGGCGCTGGCGATGGACGGATTCGCCGAGGACACGACGGCTGACGGCGGCGAGGTCATGGTGGGCTTTGGCCACAACACCGTGCTTTCCGTCGCCCCGACCGTGATCGAGGCCGTGAAGTCCGGCGCCATCAAGCACTTCTTCCTAGTGGGCGGCTGCGACGGCGCCAAGCCCGGCCGCAACTACTACACCGAGTTTGTGGAGCAGACGCCGGCCGACACCATCGTGCTGACACTCGCCTGCGGCAAGTTCCGCTTCTTCGACAAGCAGCTGGGCGAGATCGGTGGCCTGCCGCGCCTCATGGACGTGGGCCAGTGCAACGACGCCTACTCGGCAATCAAGATCGCGGTCGCTCTGGCCGATGCGTTCGAGGTCGGCGTCAACGAACTGCCGCTCTCGATCATCCTCTCCTGGTACGAGCAGAAGGCCGTCGCCGTGCTGCTGACGCTGCTGTCGCTCGGCATCACCGACATGCGCCTCGGACCGACACTGCCGGCGTTCATCACCCCCAACGTGCTGGGTGTGCTCGTCGAGAACTTCAACATCAAGCCCATCGGCACCGCCGAGGCTGACCTCGCCGAGATCCTCGGCTAGAAAGCGACACGCGATATGAGCAAGTTCGACACAGAAAGCACCGCCGAGGAGACCAGCACCGAAGCGGTCGAACCATCCGCCGAGGAATCCACGATCGATTCCGCCGAGGGAGCCGTGGCCGAGGAGGCTGCGTGCCCCTCGGCGGGGCCGCGGTGGAAGCGGGTCGTGAAGCGCATCTTCATCGGGCTCGGCGTGACGATCGTCGTGCTGATCGTGCTGGCGGCGCTGCTCTACCAGTTTGGCGGCATGTGGGTTCGTACGCCGGAGATGAAGACGGCCTTCAATGACATGGTCGCTGCGGGCACAGCCGAGCCGGTGAACTACCGGTTCACGATCCCGATCCCTGGGTGCACGTGTCACAGCGACGACCCGGTGCTGCAGGCAAAGCACTCGGTGCGTCACGTGAAGGACTGCATGAAGTGCCACAACACGGATCCGGCTCACGAGGAGCCTGGCATCCAGTAGGCGAAAGCGGGACCCGCGACCGACGGCGGGATGACCGCCGGTCGCGGGAAGAGAGACAGCGCGAGGCCCGGCCACGGGAGGTTTGTGGCCGGGCCTCGCTAGTCCTGCAGCATCTGAGCTGCGAGCCCGGTGAGAGTCTCGGTGCGCGTGCTGACCGCGGCGAGGTCCTCGGCGAGAGCCGCGGGGGAGGTCTCGCCTGAAGCGACGGTCTGCTGAGCATGTTTGGCGGCGGCGTCGACCTGCCCGGAGGTCACCAGTACCGCCCCCGCCATCTCGCTCATGATCGTCGCCTTGCGGACGAACGCGTCCTTCATGTTCTCGACCGCATGCGTGAGCGCGCCGATCTCATCGGATCGGTGGAGGGTGAACGTGGCCGCCCAGTCGCCGGCGGCGACGCGGTCGGCGAAGATGCGAGCGTTGGTGAGCGGGCGCGCGATGCTACGGTACAGCCAGATCGAAGCGCCCACCGCCAACAACAGCACAAAGAGCAGCGTCGTGATGGTTCCGTTCCGGGCGAGCGCGAGCGCCTCATCTGCAGCGACAGCCGCCTCGACGGCAGTCTGCTCCGAGCTCACAACAATCTGGCGCAGCGTCCCGTCCTTGAGCGCCTCGGTTCGCTGGCGGATCGTCGTGCGGAACTGCGAAGCGGTCTGATCGGCGAATCCCTCAGGCGCAACCAGGTTCGATTCGGAACTCGCGCGAATGCGACCGTCGGACATGCGGCTCAAACGAATGTCGGTCCCCCCGTCGACCGCCTCGGAGTTCACCCAGAGGTAGGTCAGAAGGCGCAGCTCCTCCCACTGGTCGGCGAGTGGTGCTGCATCGGCGCCGAACTGCGTGTTGAGCCGGCGGAGCGCGCCGGTCGCAGCCAACTCAGAGCCGAGCACGTTGCCGTACGGACCGGAGATGTCTTCGGAGCGCTTCGCCTCCCGCGCAGCGAACGCGAGTGTGCCTGCATCCGCTGACCATGCGGTGACGCGCTCAGCAGCCGCACTCGCGAGTGCCGCTCGCCGGGATGCGGTGCGGGCCTCGGCGCTGAAGCGTGCGGTCTCCCCGTACGCCCACCACGAGAATGCGGCACCGACAGCATTGGCCACGACGAGAATGGTCATGGCGATTGCGATACGGCTTCGAACGGTGGTTTTCACGGTGAGCCTTCCTAGACGGCGATGCCGAGGTCGCGAGCGGCCTCTCGGAGTGCTTGTACTTTGGCGGGATCGTCGGGATCCGTTGGAGAGATGAGCGTGACCAGGAACCCGGTGCGCGTGGCGATCTCGCCCTTAGCGAGCACGAGACCGATGGCATCGCCGGCGTGCTTCTGAGCGAGTGCGCCATTCACCTGCTGTGCGATGTCGTACAGGGCGCCCATCGTGCTAGCCATCCGCGAGGTCGGACGCGCGCTCACCGGGCGAGTACACGACCGCGAGCGTACGAACCGCTCCAAGTGCCAGCACCATCACGGCGAGCGCGAGCAACAGTTGCCACTCCATCTCGCCGCCGTACATCCCCACCCAGAGCTCGCGCAGAATGAATGCCATCGACGCATCGACGAGCGTGGTGATCCGGATCCGCTTCGAGCGCAGGTACTCGGTGAGCGAGTGAAATATCTCGATGAAGATGAACACCGTCAGGAGCTCGATCGTGAGCTTCTTAAACGCGTCGACCGAACGCATCGTGATCGCGTCCCACACATCAAGCCCGACACCGATCACCGCCCAGACCAGCACCACGAGCACCAGGAGCACCAGAACCTCGACGAGCCCCGAGATGATGGCGGACTGAAGACGGGACAGGTCAGGACGGCGTTGAAATCGTTGCGTCAGTTTCATGACAGCAGCGTATGCAGCGAGTCTCCGCCGTTGGTGAAATGCCGGTTAGCATCTTGTGAACACATTGGGACATGGCCCCCACACTCCGAGAACTCGCCGATAGATGAGGGACAAGTCACTGCGCTGCGCTAACATATGGGGGAGTGGCCAACCGGTCGCTCGGCCCAGCACGTCCCCGTGCCGGAGGTTTTCAGATGGCCGAGATCATGCAGCACATCACCGCCCTCGCCGACGAGATCGGACCGCGACCAGCGACCACGGACGCGGAGCACCGCGCGGCGGCATACGTCGAGTCGGCGTTCATAGCCCGAGGGCTCGAACCTGAGATTCAGTCGTTCGAGGCTCCGCGCACCTACGCGTGGGCGTACGTCATCTACCACGCGCTGACGATCCTCTCGGCGGTCGTGGCCGGGACGTGGCTTCTCGGGGGGCAACTGCTGTGGCCGGCGTTCGCGCTCTCGGCGATCACGGCGTTCGTGTTCTGGTCGGACCTCGACACTCGCTGGGGCCTCTCACGGCTCATGCCCAAGGGCCCGAGTCAGAACGTCATCGCACGTCACGTGCCCCGCGCCCGTCGCGGTGAGCGTCTGATGAAGGTAGTGGTCGTCGCTCACTATGATTCCGCGCGCGCTTCGCTCGCGTTCTCACCGGGCATGGTCGGACAGTTCCCTACAACGTTCGCGCTCATGAAGTTCTGCACGTTCGCTGTGCCGGTGCTACTGCTGATCAAGGCGCTTCCGCTGCCGTTCGTGTCCGGGAGTCTCGCAGCCACCATCGACATGTACACCTGGTACGCGACGCTTGTAGTAGCGGCCTACCTGCTGGTCCCTCTGCTCATCAACATCCACCGCGAGCTGGCGATGCCGTTCGTCGCAGGCGCAAACGACAACGCATCCGGCGTCGCCGCGATGCTCGGCGTGCTGCACAGCCTCGTGCCGGAGCCGGATGTTTCCCGCTTCTCGACTACGCAGTTCACCCCGGTTCGCCACACCGCCGAGGAGGCGCGCGACGCTGACGTGGTCCCTGAGGGCGCACTGCTTTCCTACACGCCGGCCGGTGGTCGTGCTCCGGTCACCGAGCTTCCCGACGACTTCAACTGGGTCGAGCCCGACGGCGAGCCCGCGCGCGGTCCGCAGCGCGGCCAAGGCCTGCTCGACTTCGAGACCATCGAGTTCGCCGCTGTGTCCGGCCGAGAAGACACGCGCACTCACGCCACCTTCGACGACGGCGAGAACTGGGAGGCCGTCTCCGAAGCGCCTGCCGACGAACCGCTCGCCGGCCTCGGCGCTCCCGAGCTGCGCGACGCGGGCGAGAAGCCACGCCGCGGCCTCCTCGGCGGGTTGGGACTGGGCAAGAAGAAGCGCGAGGAGGATCACGACGTGAAGGGCTGGCTGGGTGTCGACGACGAGTTCGACGCGCGCAAGGCCGGCAAGGACATCGGCTCGTGGGACCAGTTCGGCAGCGGAGACGATGACGATGATGAAGCCGGCGGCCTAGGCTGGAAGGGCGGCTGGGCCGGCGACGATCCCATCGAGGACGAGGATTTCGCCGCCAACGAGGCTGCTAGAATCCGCCGCCGTGTGACCGAAACCATCGACCGTGACTTTGCCGAGAAGGAGGTCTGGTTCGTCGCAACGGGAGCCGAGGAAGTCGGCACCGTGGGCATGCAGGCGTTCCTCGAGGCCTACGGCGAGGACATCCGCGATGCGATGATCATCAACCTCGACAACGTGGGTGCAGGACAGCTCTCTTGGGTCACGTCCGAGGGCATGGCGCGCCGCTACCGTGCGGATCGCCGCATGATCTCATTGGCCAAGCGCGTTTCGCGCGAGCAGGAGATCCTCGTGAAGCCGCGCGCATACAAGGGACTTTCGACTGACGCGACCGCCGCGCTCGCGCGTGGCTACAAGGCGCTCACCCTGATGGCGTTCGAATCGACCGGCGTGCCAGTCAACTGGCACTGGAAGACCGACACCACCGAGAACATCGAGCCCGAGGTGGTTGAGCGCGTGACCTCGCTCGTCGCGCACATGATCCGCGAGGCCTAAAGAGCGTCGGGGCCGGCCACTTCGGGCTCCTCGGCGACGTCCGCAGCCGCGGGCTCCTCGACGAATGAAGCATCGGGCTGCGGGTGGCTCCGGTGCCATGCGATCCGGCTGGCGTAGAACGACATCGCGGTGCCTGCCGTCACAAGCACTGCGCTCACCCAGAACACCGGCAGCATCAGCGCCGAGCGCTGCAGGGCCACGACCACGATCACGAAGACGATGAAGCCCAGGTGGAGAAGGCCGCTCCCTGTCTTGGTCAGCCGTCCTTCGGTCAGGTACGACGGTCCGCGAACGCCGGCGACCGTCATCACCACGACCGCGACCTGGATGATGGCCGCGAGCGACAGGTAGGTCGCGAGGCCGAGGCCTAGGCTGCCAGACACGATTCCGCCGGCGACGCCCACCGCCACCATCGCCAGCGACGCCACCAGCAAGACTCGCCGAGAGAATAGGCGCTTGGGCACGCACAGGCCCATGACCACCACGAGCGCCAGCACCTGTGGCGCCGCGATCGCGTTCATCATGGTGATGTAGTCGGAGTAGGCCGCACTCTGGCTCCAGCCTTCTGTGCCGCGCTCGGCCATCCAGACCCACACGGTGCCGACGAACGACTGGATGCCGAGCGATGCCAGAACCGCGACGGTGATGATGGTGAGAGTGAAGTCCCAGAGGCGCTGTCGGATTTCCTCGATGCCCGCCATCATGCCGCACCTCCCGCTATCGCCGCGATCAGTGCACGCGCGCCAGGCAGCAGCGCATAGCTGTGCGCTCCGGGCACCACGTACGTCGTGACGTAGGTCAGGATCAGCACCACGAACGACAGCACGCCCAACACCGCCACCGTCTGCCACATCCCGCGTTGCCGCAGGTAGAGTCGCGCATGCAGCACGGCAGTGTAGAGCAGCCACATCATGATCGACATGTTGACCTTGCCCGACCACCACCATGACTCGCCCGTCCACGCGGCCAAGGCCCACGGGAATCCGATGAGCATCCCAAAGGTCAGCGGCAGATACCCGAGCCGGGCCCAGCGATACGCGGTCGTCTCGTACGCCGAGTGGCGCCGCTTAATCATCTGAAGTGTCGCCAAGAACGAGATCGTGAACGCTCCGTAGCTGAAGAACAGCAGCGGCGGATGCACCCACATGAACCACGCGTTGTAGTAGAACTGCCGTGCGGACTCCATGCCCTGGAACGCGCCCATGGCAGACTGTCCGCCCGACGCCATCGCCTGCAGATACCCCATGTACTGGCCGAGGAACCCTGGCAGCGGATTGCTGAACGGCTCGCCCAGGAGGACTCCGCCGGCCGCGAGCGCGGCGACCACGAGCATGACGCCGGGGAGCAGCTCCTCTCGGTGTCGCCGCAGGAAGACCCCCATGAGCGCTGTGATGAGTGCCCAGACGTAGAGTTTCTCGGACTCGATCCACAGTGGCGGGGCGACGTTGCCGGTCAGCATGCCGGTGGACGGATCGATCACAACGGCGAGCTGCCAGAGCCGGAAGTGGTACCACGCGAGCACCGCCTCGCCGACGAGCAGCAGCGCCGCCATCGCCGCCAACGCGCGACCGCGCCAAACGAGGCTGAGCGGCAGCAGCGCGCATCCCACGACAACTACGGCGAAGCCGGCGATGAGAATCTGCAGCGGCCCGCCGATTGCTTGTAGTCGTGTCGTGAGCGCGGTGATGAGCTCGTAGGTCTGCTGTGGGTTCATGGCGCAAGTATACGATGCGGTGTTCGTCACTCCGGCCATCCCACATCGAATCCACATGGGATTGCCCGCTCTTCGCGCGCGCAGGTACACTCTCCTGACATGCGCGAACCGGTCGTGCGTGATACGAGCCAGATTGCCTGATGTCCGGAGGTCCCCCGCTTGACTCCAAGCCGGCTCAAGAAGCGCATCGAACGCGCACTCATGGTGTCGTGGCGAGAGCAGCCGACGCGCTATGACATCGAGGCCCTCCAAGCGAACATCCGCCGAGTAGGCCTGGTCGTTCGCATCCGCTGGGCGCTCCTCATCGTGCTCGTGACGTACTCCACGCTCGCCGGTCTGGCGTACACGACCGTCATGCCGCTCGCCGAGCTGGTGCAGCGAATGGCGATTCCCGCCGTCGCTCTGGGCTTCGTGGTCGTCTACAACACCTTCTACCAGCTCAACTACAAACAGCTGGGCAACATCGCCGTGTGGAACAACCTGCAGCTCGCACTCGATGCACTGGTGGTCACCGTGCTGGTGTACTTCTCGGGCAGCGTGAACTCGTGGTTCTGGTCGATGTACTCGCTGTTCATCCTCGAGGCCGCGTTCATCCTGCAGCGCCGCAAAGACGCGTGGGGGCTCGCCCTCATCTGTATGACGTTGCTCGGCAGCCTGGAGCTGCTCGAGCTGGTCGGTGTGCTCCCGCACGTACCGATGCCGTTTGCCAGCCAAGACCTGTATCACGATCCCGTCTTCGTCTTCGTGCGCTACCTCTGGCAGGTGGGGGTTCTCGCCGGTACCGCCGCGGTCGCGACGCAGCTGGTCCACGAGCAGCGCTGCGAGGAGTCCGGTCGCCAGTCGATGACCGTGCTCGATGCCGCGACAGGGCTGTATTCGCGCGGCTTCTTCCTTCAGGCGCTCGCCGCAGAGATCCGCCGAGCACATCGGGATGATCGCCCGGTCCACTTGATCCTGCTCGACATCGACAGCTTCGGTGTGTTCAACAAGAGGTTCGGCATCGAACGAGGCGACAAGCTGCTTCGCGCCATCGCCACGACGATCACCGGTTGCCTCAAGACCGCCGACGATGCCGATGTCACCTCGAACCTTGCCGCGAGAATCGGTGGCGAGGAGTTCGCGGTGCTTCTGGCCGAGGACGTGACGACCCAGCGCCCCCCCGGTGTGACAGATGCCGCCCACCTCGCCGATAAGCTGCGCCGCGCGATCGGCTCGACGACCGTCGACGATGCCAGCGTCAGTGTCTCGATCGGAATCGCGTCACTTCCCGTCGACGCTTCGACCGTCGACGAGTTGCTCGACGCCGCCGACCAGGCGCTGGCCGCCGCCATCAGCGGGGGCGGGAATGTCGTGGTCGCCGCCTCCACGCTCGAGCTTTCGCGATCCAGTACGCGTCTCGGCGACAAGGCTGGCGACGACATGTCGACCGACGAAGACGAGTTGTACCCGGCCGATCCGACCGAGCTGTAAGGCTATGCGCACAATCTCCGCATGGGTCGTAGGCATCACATTGGCGCTGATGATCGCCGGCATCGCCATCCTGCCGCTCACAGGCCCCGCGTTCACGCGCGCGCTGGCTTCCCGCCTCTCGCTTGCCGAGGAGGCCGGGCTGCCCCCCGAGCGTATGCTCGAAGTAGCCGAGCAGGTTCGCGCCTTCGTGGTTGAGAGCGACGCCGACGCGCTGCCCGTGACCGTCGACGGACGCGATGGTTTCGACGCTTCTGCCAGCTCCCATCTGATCGACGTGCGCGTGGTTCTCATCCGAGCACGCCTGTTCACAGGCGTGCTCACGCTTTTGGTCACCGCGTGGATCGTGGTGATGTTTCGGCGCAAGCGTATCGATGCCGTCATCGCCGCATTGCGGGCAGGAGCGATCCTGACGCTGGCGCTCATCGTGCTCGCGGCCATCGCAGCCGTCTCGGATTTCGACATCTTCTTCGCCGCGTTCCACGGGTTGTTCTTCGCCTCAGGCACGTGGACGTTCGCCTACGACTCCCTGCTGATCCAGACGTTCCCGGAGCCGTTCTGGATCACGTCCGGGGTGGCCTGGGCGACTGCGATGGGCCTCGGTGCAGGCCTCCTCGCATGGCTCGCGAGGCTCCTCAAGACCTCCGAGCGAAACGAACTCTGAAAGTTCCCGAATAGGCAAGGCGTGACAACCGCGCTGGATTCTGTAGTATTTCCTAATGAAGGCAGGAAGTTCCTGCCCCGAGGGGACCATCAAAGCGCCACGGCCATGCCTGCCCGGGTGTGCGGCCGTTGCCAGATCGCATCGAACAAGGAGGTGACTGCGCGAATGGCTGCTAAGGAAGGCTACTGCGTTAAGTGCAAGGCCAAGAGGGAAATGAAGGACGCCCAGGAAATCACCATGAAGAACGGACGTCCGGCAAGCCAGGGCATCTGTCCTGAATGCGGAACCAAGATCTTCAAGATCGGCAAGTCGTAAGACAAGCCACTTGAGTTACGTATCGTAGCGCCGCCGGATTCGTCTGGCGGCGCTTCGTGTTTGCGGCGCTCGTGCGCGCTGGGATACACTTTCGCGGCGCGCGGGTGTAGTTCAATGGTAGAGCGTCAGCTTCCCAAGCTGAAAGTTGCCGGTTCGAGTCCGGTCACCCGCTCCAGCGCACTTTCTCGGCCGTCCTTGGTGGACGGCCGTGTGTGTTTCTCGGCGAGCGTGCAGGAAGTTCGCTCTCGGTGTCGAACACCTGTTCGTATACCCTCAGACACCCGTTCCTCGCCGAGAAGGCGAGGGGTTTCATCATGTACACGACTTCAGTTCGGAACATCATTGGTGGTGCGATCGCACTGTGCGTCAGCGCGGGCATGGCGCTGGGGGCGCCGTCGGTCGCGCTGGCGCGCTCGCCGCTTGCGAGCGGGGCTACAGAAGTGCGGCTCGGCTTTGGGGCAACGTATGCCGCTGCCGACGGGAAGAGTTCTACGCACCGCGGCCTCGACCTGGTGGGCGAGGAGGGTGCGGAGGTGGTCGCACCGCTGGCGGGGGAGGTCACGTTTGTGGGACGGGTGCCGGGTGCGGGAGGCACGACCGTTCTGGCGACGAGCATCCGCACGGCGCAGGGATCGGTGACGCTGCTGCCGCTCGATCGGGTGATGGTCGTGCGCGGCGCCACCGTCGAAGAGGGCGAGCAGGTCGCGACGCTCGCAGCAGACGGGGACGTGTCCTCCTCGGCAACACATCTGCATCTGGGGCTGCGCATGGGGAACCTGTATCTGGATCCGACGAGTCTCATGCCGGTGCCGATCGCCGCTCAACCGGCCGCCGAGGCGCAACCGGTGACGGTGGGGGAGCCCGCAGTCGGTACAGTCGGTGCGGCAGTAGGTGCGGCGGTGGGCGATGCCGTGCTCGCGCCTGGGGTCACCGTAGGAGTTGCGGATGCCGTGTCGACCCCAACGGGCGCTGTGTCGACCCTGGCGGATGTCGTGTCGGCCACGGGGTCGCCGGGCACGGTGCCCGGCGTCTCGGTCGTCCCTGTGACGACAAGCGCGGGTTCGAGACTCGCCGATGCAGGCTCTAACTCAGCGGCGGTCGCTGGCGAGGTCGCGCCGGGTGTGACGCTCTCGGGCAGCAGCGGCCGGGTACCCGAGGCGCTGCAGGCGACCGGCGTTCTCGCGGACGCAGGGGAGACGATCTCCACCGGCGCCAAGGTCGCGCGCGCGGCATCCTCGGCGGCTCGGGACGGGCGACTCGGCTCGGCGATCTCTCGCGGGATGAGAATGGCGGGTCGGGGGGCGCGAACGGCGGCACTGCTTGCGGCAGGAGTGCTGTGTGCGGTCGGCGCGCTGTGGCCGCTGTGGCGAGCGGGCGGCATGGAAGGTCTCGGTAAGGTTCCTGTCAGTGCCATAAGAGACGATGTTGCCGCAGTCGCGAGCCGGTGATACACTCCACAGGCTCATTTCCTGCTCCGGGGTGCGCCTTCATAGTCCCGGGGCCGACTAGCCCAGGGGAGGTGACACATATGAAGGCTTACGAACTGCTGCTTATGCTCAACCCCTCTCTTGATGATGAGGCCCGCGCGGGCGTTCTGGACAAGGTCCAGGGCGTTATCACCGCTGACGGGGGCGTGGTGGATACCGTTGACTCGTGGGGCAAGCGCAAGCTCGCCTTTGAGATCAACAAGGTGACCGAGGGCGATTACGTCCTTGTCGACTTCCACACCGCGCCGGCCGCAATCGCCGAGCTCGACCGCGTACTGCGAATCACTGATCCCGTGGTGCGGTTCATGCTCGTGAATCGCGAGGACAAGGACAAGGTCAAGGGTGTTAAGGCCTAGTTCCCTCGCAAGGCGGCTCGTTCCGCGGCCTCGGGTGCAATAGCCCGAATCCGTGTACATCAGAAGGTGGTTTCAAATGAGCATCAACCGAGTTTGTATCAGCGGCAACCTGACCCGCGACCCGGAGCTTCGTCAGTCGGCGGGCGGCATGTCCATTCTCAAGATGGGTATCGCCGTCAACGACCGTCGCAAGAACCCGCAGTCGGGGGAGTGGGAGGACGTTCCCAACTTCTTCGACGTGACCATGTTCGGTACGCGCGCAGAGTCAGTCTCGCGTTTCCTGAGCAAGGGTTCGAAGCTCGCGATCGAAGGCAAGCTGCGTTGGAGCCAGTGGGAGACCCCCGATGGCGACAAGCGTTCCAAGGTCGAGATCATCGCCGATGATATCGAGTTCTTGAGCGCGCGCGGCGAGGGCGGCGGTCACGGTGGTGGAGGCGGCTATAGCGCCCCTGCCCCCAAGAGCGCCCCCGCGTCGAGCTCTGTCGTCGACGAAGACATCCCGTTCTAGGCACCTGAAACTATCCCGCGCCCTCCCCTCGGGCGCACACCGTATCAACACCGCGACTACCATCGCGGAAGGAGGTCAGAAGACATGTCCGATTTCGCACGCAAGCCGCGTCGCAAGTACTGCCAGTTCTGCAAGGACCACGTCGAGTACATCGACTACAAGGACGTGCAGATGCTGCGCAAGTTCATGACCGACCGTGGCAAGATCAAGCCGCGTCGGGTTTCCGGCAACTGCGCCCAGCACCAGCACGTGCTCTCGATCGCCGTCAAGCGCGGCCGTGAGATGGCACTCGTTCCCTACACCGTTCCGGTCATCAGCGGCCGTATCGACCGCAGGGGCGGCAGGTAGTTCTTCGTGGAGGTTCGCACCACAAGCACGCGTGACGTGTTGCTGCTCGTCGTAGCGACAGTCCTTGGAACGGCGCTGACTTCGTCAGTGGCGATCTTCGGTCTGCCGATTGCGGCTGCCGGCATCGCGGGTCTGACGTACCGGGGTCGTGGCATCATCGCCGCGGCTGCGGCCGGGTTCGGAATCGTGCTCGCTAGTTTCCTGATGCCCGGCGGAGCATTCTACGTGGCTCCCATCATGCTCGCTGTTGTGCTCGCTGTGGCGCTGCTTCCCAAAAGCTCGTTCCAGGTCATCGCGGGCAGCCTGATCGGTGCGTTCGCGGTGTCGGGCGCGGGATTCGATGCGCTTGCCGCTCGTGCTGCTGGGACAACGCTTCCTGAGCAGATCACCGAGCAGACTAAGCTCATCACCGCTGGGCTGATCAAGTCGCTCGGGGCGAACGCTCCGGCGGATCTGACAGCGCAGATGACGCAGGCGACGACATTCATCGTCTCGTCATGGCCCTCGACGTACTTCCAGTCGGCGGTGCTCTTGGCTGTGCTTGTTGTGGCAGCAATCGCGTGGGCCGCTCGCAGAGCAGGCGTCTCGCTCGACATTCCGGCATTGTCGCGGCTCGATATCACGCCGCACGTGCTCTGGGTGTTCGTTGCGGGTGTCTTTCTGGTGGCGGCTTCGTACGGAGCTTTCGCGGCGTCGGGTACGCTCGGCGTGGTGGGGCTGAATCTACTGTTGTGTACACGCGCACTGTTCTTCCTTCAGGGAATCGGTGTGGCTGCGGGATTGCTCGACCGGGCCGGCGTCGGTCTCGGCGGGCGCATCCTTGGGCTGGCTGCGCTCGCCGCGCTCGACGTGTTCACGCTCGCGATCAGCTTTTCCGGGCTCTTGGACTTTTGGATCAACTTCCGACGTCTACCCCGCGACGGGGAGATGCCGGCGGCGCCAGTGGAGCCATCCAGGCGTTGGTAAGTGAGAACTGCCGTCCGGACGGATATGTCCGTCCGGCGACATTGAAGGAGTAACCATGAAGGTCATCCTGTTGCAGGAACTGAAAGGTCGCGGAGGCGAGGGCGACGTGATCGAGGTCGCTCGCGGCTTTGCGGTCAACTACCTCATGCCCCGCAAGGTAGCCATCGAGGCCACCAAGGGCAATCTCAAGCAGCTCGAAATGCGTTCCAAGAACATCAAGGTGCGCGAAGAGGGCCGTCTGTCTGACGCGGAGAAGCTCGCTGCTTCCCTGGCCGACAAGGTCGTCACCGTCGAGGCCAAGGTCGGTGACGAGGGTCGTCTGTTCGGCTCGGTCACGTCGACCATGATCGAGGCCGCCATCGTCGCCCAGCTGGGCATCGAGCTCGATAAGCGCAAGATCGAGACCCACGGTCACATCAAGACCGCCGGTATGCACCCGGTTACCGTCGCCATCTACCGTGACGTGAAGGCTGAGCTCAGCATCAACGTCGTGGGCGAAGGCCACACCGAGTCCGCTCCCGCCGCTGAGTCCGCTTCGGTCCCCGAGACCGTTGTGGCCGAGGTCGAGGGTATCGACGCCGACGGCGAGCCGTTCGTCGAGGTCGTCGAAGAGACCGCCGAGCAGGCCGAGACTGACGTCGCGGTCGACGAGGCTGTCGAAGCCGAGGCCGCCGAGTAGGCAGCGCTTCGGTTCAAGGTTTCACCACCGAACAGCGTCGTCTCCCGCGCGGGGGCGACGCTGTTCGTGTCTGTGGAGAAGTTGCTCGGGAATCGGTGGATACTGGGGATAACTCGTATCGGCGCAGGTGAGCGTCGGGACACCTGTGGACATCGACGACAACCGACAGCAAACGCCGTCGCCCGTGTCACTGTGGTTCGCTAGAATCACCTCCTGCAGTCCGTGTGGCACCCGACATTTGTGTCGCGAGCGCCGGCGGACACGAGAGGGAGCTACATGGCCGACGGCGAATTCCGGATAGAGCGATCAGGCGGTTTCGACCGCGTTCCCCCGCACAATCTGGAGGCTGAGCAGGCAATTCTCGGCGCGATGTTCCTTTCCTCTGAAGCCGTCGAAGGCGCTTTGGCGATGCTGCAGCCGCAGGATTTCTATCGCCCGGCGCACGCTCGTATCTTCACCGCCATGGCTGACCTGCAGAATCGCTCCATCCCGATTGACCATCTTTCGATCGCGGATCGACTGGAATCGAGCGGCGAATTGGAAGCCGCTGGTGGCAAGACATATCTGCTCGACGTCACGGGAGTGGTTCCCACAACCGCCAACTGGAGCCGCTACGCTGAGATCGTTCAGCGGACGTCGATGCTGCGCCAGCTCATCGGCGCCGGTACGCAGATCGTGGCCCTCGGCTACGACGCTCCCGACAACATGAGCGAGGTCGTCGGCGACGCCGAGAAGCTGGTCTTCGACGTCACCAACAAACGCGTCCAGAGCAACTTCAAGTACATCAACGACCTCCTCAAGATCTCCTTCGAGCAGCTCGAGGAACTCGCCGAGAAGAAGCAGCACGTCACCGGCGTTCCCACTGGCTTCAAGAAGCTCGACAAGCTTCTGGCGGGCATGCACCCCGGCGACCTGATCGTCCTTGCGGCGCGTCCTGCGGTCGGCAAGACGGCGCTGGCGCTCAACATCGCGGTCAACGCCGCGAAGGCCGGGGCGGCGGTCGCCGTGTTCTCACTGGAAATGGGAGCCGAGCAGTTGATGCAGCGAGTCCTGTGCTCCGAGGCGCTCATCAACCTGCAAGACGTGCGCACCGGGTACGTGAAGGAGTCGGACTGGTTCTCCATCCATAACGCAATGGGCAAGCTCGCGAACCTGGAGTTCTACGTGGACGACACGCCGTCGATCTCCATCCTCGAGATTCGCGC
Source organism: uncultured Eubacteriales bacterium (assembly GCA_964388455.1). Lineage (GTDB taxonomy): Bacteria > Actinomycetota > Coriobacteriia > Anaerosomatales > JAAXUF01 > JBBRWO01. The sequence goes on along the minus strand of CAYMAN010000001.1, from coordinate 83,890 downwards.
CAAGGCTCGTCGTCAGTTGCGTGACAAGCCCAAGGGACTCATCATCGTCGACTACCTGCAGCTCATGCAGTCGCACAACAGCCGCTCCGAGAGCCGCCAGACGGAGATTGCCGAGATTTCGCGAGGCCTGAAGATCCTAGCCAAGGAGCTCGAAGTCCCGGTCATCGCGCTCTCGCAGCTGTCGCGTGCGGTCGAGCAGCGTGCCGGCAAGCGCCCGCAGCTCTCCGACCTCCGCGAGTCCGGCGCGATCGAGCAAGACGCCGACGTGGTCATGTTCATCGACCGCAACACGGATCCTCGCGGCGAAGAGGAAGAGGGCCGGCCCCAGAAGGGCACGGCCGAGCTGATCGTGGCCAAGCACCGTAACGGACCGACCGACACCGTGCAGCTTGTCTTCAACGACCGCTACACGAAGTTTGTCGATCCGCCCAACATGCCGTCGGGTGCGATCAACTAGCGCTGCTTGAACTTCCCGCTCAGCAGCTTCTCGAACTCGCGCTCGTTCCAGCCGGCCATCGCGTGCTCGCCGACCCGGATCACCGGGACTCCGGACTGCCCCGTCATACGCACCATCTCCTGGCGACCCTTGGGGTTGGCGATGACGTTCACTTCCCGGAATTGCAGCCCCTTCTCGGCGATGTAGCGCTTGGCGACCTTGCACCACGGGCACGAGGGGCTCGTGAACACGGTGATGCGGGGTGAGTGGTTGCTGTTTCCGCTTGTCGGCACAATTTACCTCTTGTCTGTACTGAGCGACCGTTGAGCGCTAATCCTTGACACCGCAGGTATGATTACCGACGGTCTGCAACTCAACCATTCACGAGGAGTCCACACAGTGTCTTCCCCCGTTTACGACGTCATCATCGTCGGTGCCGGTCCCGCTGGCATCTTCGCAGCTCTCGAGCTCATGCGCAGTGAGCCCTCTACGCGCATCCTGATCCTTGAGAAGGGTCACGCCATTCCTCGGCGCAAGTGTCCCGCGCGCGAGACCGCCTGCATCGGCTGCCGCACGTGCGACATCATGACCGGCTGGGGTGGCGCGGGAGCGTTCTCGGACGGCAAGCTCACGCTCACCACGGAGGTCGGCGGCTGGCTGCCCGACTACGTCGCGAAGCCCGAGCTGGAGAAGCTGCTCGGGGAGGCCGATGACATGTGGCTCGAGTTCGGAGCGACCGAGGATGTCCACGGGCCCGACCCCGCGACCGCGTCGGCGCTCGAGCGCGAGGCGACGATGGCGGGCATGAAGCTCATCCCCATGCGCATCCGTCACCTCGGAACCGACCGCTCTCCCGAGGTGCTTGACTCCATGATGCAGCGCCTCATCGAGCTGGGTGTCGAGGTGCGCACCGAGGTCGCCGCCAAGCGCATACTCGCCGCCGGCGGCCACGCGACCGGCGTCGAGCTCGCTGACGGCACTGTGTTCGAGGCACCCGTCGTCATCGCAGCCCCCGGCCGAGAAGGCGCCAACTGGCTCGCCGATCAGGCGCATGCGCTCAAGCTGCCGCTGATGAACAACGCCGTCGACATCGGCGTGCGCGTCGAGTGCCCGGCACCGATCATGGAGCGGCTGACCGACGCACTCTACGAGGCGAAGCTCGTCTACCACACCAAGGCATTTGGCGACACGGTCCGCACCTTCTGCATGAACCCGCACGGCGAGGTCACCACAGAGAGCTACGGCGATGTAGTCACCGTGAACGGCCACAGCTACGCCGAGACCCAGACGCCCTATACCAACTTCGCCGTCCTCGTGAGCACGCGGTTCACTGAGCCGTTCAACGACCCGATCGCCTACGGCCGCTCCATCGCCAAGCTCGCGAACCTTCTTGGCGACGGCATCCTGGTGCAGCGACTCGCGGACCTGAAGGCCGGCCGACGCTCGACCCCGGAGCGCATCGCGCAGTCGCTGGCCGAGCCGACGCTGGAGCACGCGACCCCCGGCGACCTCTCGGCGGTGCTGCCGTACCGGCATCTGACCGACATCGTCGAGTTCCTCGAGGCGATGGAGCCGCTCGCGCCCGGCATCTCCGGGCCGAGCACGCTGCTGTATGGCGTCGAGGTGAAGTTCTACTCCTCACGCCTGCAGGTCTCCGAGAACCTCGAGACCGCGATCGACGGCCTCTACGCGATCGGCGACGGTGCCGGCATCACGCGCGGGTTGCTGCAGAGCAGCGCAAGCGGCGTGATCGCAGCGCGCGCGGTTATGAAGCGGGGGTAGGCGCGCGTCCGCAGCATCTGATTGACGACGCGAACGACTGGTCCAAGGCCGGCTACGTGAACGCGGGATTGCACCCAAGTGAACTCTCGTTGCTTCTCGGCCAGGCCTCTTGGCATGCCCGGGAATCGGGTCGAGTATCCGTCCTAAGGACGCATCGCAGCCATGACTCCTAGCCGCGTCTGACGGTCCGCGTGTTCCGGACTCGGTCAGGAGACAGTCATGTCGCTGCAGCTACAGGCAGATCCCACATTCGCCGCACCGCGAACCGTCTACCGACCGGTGGGCGACGGTGAAACCTCGGCGGTGCTCTTCTCGGTGTTGTCGTCACTCCACGGGCTTTCGCAGCGCGATGCCGAGCTGCTCGAGCGGTCGGTCGCCGGCCGTCGCTTCATCCTTGCGGTTCATCCCTACGCAACCGCGGAGCGCGCGTTGATGAGGGTCGCACTCGCTGATCTGGCCGAGAACGAAGCAGTGATGGTCGAGGCCGCCGCCAGCTTCGTCGCCGACATCCCCTTTGAGGACGACGCGGCGTGGAACGTGCTCGGCGCGTACGATCGAAGGCGAACCATCTGGTACGTGGCCATCCAGCGGCTGGCAGAAGCCCTCGACGACGTGTGTCACGGCGACCCCGGTACGATTCACGCCGCGTGGGCCTGCGGCATTCTGCACGTCGAAGTCGATGGCTGTGCGCTCTCGCAGTACGAGATCGATCGCGTGCTTGCCAGGTCAGCGGCGATTGAAGCGGTCACCGGCATGCGCCTGCTCATGACCTCGGCAGCTCGTCGCGGAGTGGCCTGACCCTAGCGCGTCCACCCCATCAGCGAGAGCGCTGCATCTGCCGCGTCGCGATCGGGTTCGTCGGCAAGCACCAGTGACGTCATGAACGTGCCGACGAACAGCGCCATCAACACGCGGACGCGAGCATCACGGGTCTTCTCAGCGTCGATCACCTGGTAGTAGGCGTCGATCTGGACGGTCTTATCGAGGAGCTTCTCGCGTACCGGAAATGCGATGCCCTCACGGAACTCCCCGACGAAGCTCGGGTTGCGCACCACGGTCGGAAGCACGGCCCGGAAGAGGCGGTCGTAACGCCGAACTGCGCGGCGGCGGTCGTCGAACACGGCCGGAAGCTGCTCGGCGATGTGCTCGGGCGACAGCTGGTCAATCAACGCGAACAACTCCTTGCGCAGGCGACCCGCGCCAATCCGCATCAGGGCGACGAATACCTCTTCCTTGCCCGAGAAGTGGCGGTACAACGCGGGCTCGCTTACGCCGACGCGGTTCGCGATCTCGCGCATGGAGCCGCCGTTGTAGCCACGCTCGGAGAAGACCTCGAGGGCTGCGTCGAGGATCTCTCCCTTGCGGCCGGGCTCCTGCTCGGTGAAGGACGGGGGATGCTCGGCGCCGAGATCGGTGCTCGGATCGGGGATGGGCAGGTCGGTCATCGGGCGGTCTCCTCTCGCTCGCGCGTCACGAGGTGCACGAATACGTCTTCGATGGTGGCGGTGCGTGGCGAGCCGCTGTCGTCGGTCGCACCCGCTTCGTGCAGGTAGTGCTCGCGGATCTCGCGCGGCGAACCCTCGGCGATCAGTCGTCCGGCGTACATGAACGCGAGGCGACCGCACTGCGCGGCCTCCTCCATGTAGTGCGTGGTGACGAACAGGGTGACGCCGCGGCCCGCCAGCTCGTACAGCAGGTCCCAGAAGTGACGACGGGCCACGGGGTCGACGCCGCTGGTCGGTTCGTCGAGGAAGAGCAGCTCGGGCTCGTGAATCGTAGCGGTTCCCAAGGCGAGGCGCTGCTTCCAGCCCACCGAAAGGTTCGCGGTCAGTTCGTTCTCGCGCCCCACGAGGTCGGCCATCTTCAGCACATAGGCGCGCTGCTGAGCGAACTTCCCGGCGGGCAGGTCGTAGACGCTGGCGTAGAAGCGCAGGTTCTCGTCGACGGTGAGGTCCTCGAACAGCGAGAACTTCTGGCTCATGTAGCCGATGCGGCGCTTCGCCCGCTCCGGGCTGGCGATGACGTTCTCGCCAAGGATCCGGATGCTGCCGGCCTGCGGCGCGATGGTGCCGGTGAGCATGCGGATGGTGGTGGTCTTGCCGCTCCCGTTGGGGCCGAGAAACCCGAAGATCTCTCCGCGTGCGACGTCGAAGTCGATCCCGTTGACGGCCGTGAAGTCGCCGTAGCGCTTGGTGAGGCCGCGCACGGTGATGGCGGGCTCGGCGGAAGCGGGCGAGCCGGCGGTGGCCTCTCGGCCGGTTTTCGTGAGGTGGTCGGTCATCGTCGCCTCCTAGTCGCTTAGTCGTTTGTGGAAGCTGAATACCGCCGAGCCCAGCAACACCACCGAGAAGATCGCGAGCGCGAGCAGCTGGAAGATCAGCTCGCCCGCACCGGCGCCCTTGATGAAGGTGCCGCGCAGGATCTCGACCGCGTACCGCAGCGGAATCAGATAGGTCAGGTACTGCGCCACCTGCGGCATCGAGGCCACCGGGAAGATGAACCCGGACAGCACCATGAACGGAAGCATGATGAACATGACCGTCTGCTGTGCCTGCTGACGCGTGTGCGACACGAGCGAGATGAAGAGGCCCAGCGCTACCGTCGTCAGCATGAACAGGAACAGGCCGAGCACCACGACCCAGATCTCGCCGTTGAACGGCACGCGGAACCACAGCCGGCCAACGAGAGCCACGGTCAGCATCTGCACGGTGCCGATCAGCATGTACGGCGTCAGCTTGCCCACGAGGTAGTCGCCTCGGCTGATGGGGGTGACGAACATCTGCTCCAGCGTGCCGCGCTCGCGTTCGCGCACGACTGCCTGCGACATGATCGTCGCCATCGACAGGATGAGGATCGTAGCGATGAGCCCGGGAATCATCGAGTTGACCGCGCGAAGGCTCGGGTTGTACTCGACGCGAACGCGGGCATCGATGCCGGGACCGGCGATGACCAGGCCCTGCTCGGCGAGTCGTTTGGCGTTGAAGGCGGAGATGAGCTGCGAGGCATAGCCGCTGCCGACGCTCGCGATCCGGCTGTCGGAGCCGTCCACGATGATGCCGACGGGAGCGGCGCCGCCGGCCGAGACGCGCGCCTCGGTCCCCTCGGGGATGACGATTGCGACCTTCACGTCACCGCGGTCGAGAAGCGGTCGAAGGTCGGCTTCCTTGGCGGGGCGCTGCGTGATGTCGAAGTAGCCGGAACTCGCGAAGCTGTCGGTCAGGCGCCGAGAGGTCACGCTCCTGTCGAGGTCGACCACCCCGGTCGAAAGATTCTTCACGTCGGCGCCCACGACGTAGCCCATCATGACCAACTGGATGACCGGCAGCAGGAACAGAAGACGGAGCAGCAGCGGGTCTCGGCGGAGCTGCAGGAACTCTTTCCACATGAGCAGGCGGATGCGCTTGGCGTTCATCGGGCGGCCCTCCTGCCGTAGAGGACCGACGCGATGATGATCACGAGTACCGAGTAGCCCGCGAGCAGCGCGAGCTGTGGCCACAGTTCGGCTAACCCGGCGCCCTTGAGGAACACACCGCGCGAGATGATGATCATGTAGCGCGCCGGGAAGAGGTAGCTCACCGCCTGCAAGAAGCGCGGGATCGACTCGAGCGGGAATGCGAAGCCCGAAAGAATGAACGCCGGCAGGAACGCGACCATGAGAGCGATGATGTTCGCCGATTCCATGCTGGGCGCCAGCGCCGAGATGATCAGCCCTAGGCCGAGCGACGCGAACACGAAGAACGCCGCTGCCACCGCGAGGAATCCGACGCTTCCGCGCAGGGGAATCTGGAAGAAGCCGAGACCCACCAGCGCGATCACCATCATGTCGAAGAACGCGAGCACCGTCCACGGCAGCAGCTTTGCGAGCATCAGCTCAGGGAGTCGCAGCGGACTCACCATCATCTGCTCCTGTGTGCCCAGGTCGCGTTCTCGCACGAGCGTGACGGCGGTCTGTTGCACGGTGACGATCATGATGATGACCACCATGAGCCCGGGAATCAGGAAGTCCGCCGACTTACGTTCCGGGTTGTACCAGGTGCGGACGCGCGGTTCGAGCCGTCCTAGCTGCGTGGTATCCAGCCCCTGACGGTCGGCCCATTCCACCAGCACTTCGTTGCTGTAGAGCTGGTTGAGCGCGATCGCGTAGGCCTGACCCAGCGCCGCCGAGTTGGGCTCGGTGCCGTCCACCAACACCGCTACCTGAGGTTTCTCGCCGCGCGCGAGTGAGCGCCCAAAGCCGGACGGCACCACGACCGCCACCTCGGCGAGGTTGCGCTCGAACGCGTTGTCCACACCGGCAAGGTCGGCGATCGACCCCTTCACCGCGAAGAAGTCCGAGGAGCGATAGGTCTGCAGGTACGCGCGGCTCGCCGTGGTCCGGTCCTGGTCGAGCACCACGGTCGGGACGTCTTTCACGTCGAAGCTGATCGCGTAGGAGAACAGCAGCAGCTGCATGATCGGCACGATGAGCACCGCCATGAGCATGCGCGGGTCGCGCCCGATGTGGATGAACTCCTTGCGCGCGATGGCTCCGACGCGGGAGAGGGCCGCTGCGATCATGACGCCTCACCGCCCTGCTCGGCGAGGTAGGCGAACGCGGCTTCCATGTCGACGGCGGCCGCCTGAACGGTCGCAGTCGTGATGCCGGCGTCCCGCAGCCTGCCGAGAAGCTGGTCGGCGTTCGGGCCGCCCGGAGCCGAGAGCACGCGCACCACGTCGCCGTACAGGTGGGCCGAGGTCACGCCGCCGAGACCGCCGCCGGTGCCGCCGTTGCGGACGCCATCCCCGCCGCAGAGCACAGCAAGCGCCGCGCGCGGATCCGGCGCCGCGGCCTCGAACAGCGTGCCGGGCACGAGCGCCTTCACCTCAGCGGGCGTGCCAGTGTGCAGCAGGTGGCCGTCGTCCATGAACGCGATGTGCGTGCAGCGCTCGGCCTCGTCCATGTAGGGCGTGGCGACCAGCACGGTCTTCTCGGCGGCTTGGAGGTCGGCGATGATGCGCCAGAACTCGCGACGGGAGAGCGGGTCGACGCCGGTCGTGGGCTCGTCGAGCAGCAATAGCTCGGGCTCGTGCATGAGCGTGGAGGCGAGCATCAGCTTCTGCTTCATGCCGCCTGAGAGGTGCTGCGCCTGGCGCCCCGCGAAATCGGCGAGGCCCATCGATTCGAGTAGCGAGGCAGCGCGCGTGCGACGGAGTGCGGCGGGGACGCCTCGGATGCGCGCGAAGAACTCGAGGTTCTCGGCGACGGTGAGGTCGGGGTACATCGAGAAGCGTTGCGACATGTAGCCGATGCGCGGCGTCACCAACCGGTGCGCGCTGACCACGGAGTCGCCAAAGACCAGCGCGTCGCCGGAGTCGGGTGCGAGCACCGTCGCGAGCATGCGGATCAGCGTGGACTTGCCGGCACCGTCGGGGCCGAGCAGGCCGAACACGGCACCGCGCGACACCGTGAGCGAGACGCCGTCGACCGCCCGCACGTCGCCGAAGTCGCGGCACAGGTCGCGTGCGTCGAGGACGGTCGTCTCTCGGACAGGCATGTCGGTTGAGGCGGTCACGCTAGAAGGTCACATCCAAGGGCATGCCGGCCTTGAGCGTGCCGCTCGAGTCCGAGAGACGCACGCGCACCTCGTAGACCAGCTTGACGCGCTGCTCCTTGGTCTCGACGTTGTTGGGCGTGAACTCGGACTGCGAGGCGATGAATTCCACGACTCCGGGATAGGTAGCGTCGCTCGAGTCGGTGGTCACCGTCGCCTTTGCGCCCAGCTTCACGTCGCCGATGCGCGTCTCCGGTACGAACACGCGCACAAAGAGGTCGCTGGTGTCCGAGATGGTCGCGAGCGTCTTGCCCGGGCTCGCGTTCTGCCCGGCATTGGCCGCGACCGCCGAGACGACACCCGCGTTGGGAGTGGTCACCGTGGCGTACGTCAGCTGCACCTTGGCGAGAGCCACGCCTGCCTTCGCCTGCTTGAGTCGCGCCCGCGCGGCTTTCACCTCTGCGGCGGTGCCGTCGTCCTTGGCCTGGGTGACGGCCGCCTCGGCTGCCGTGACACCCGCGACCGCCTGCGCCAGCTGCAGCTCGAGCGCGCGCTTGTCGAGCGTCGCGACCACTGCACCGGCCTTCACGCTGTCGCCTTCGCCAACCGTGATGGTCTCGATGCGGCCCGCCATCGCCGGGGCGATCTGGAACTCGGTGAGCTCCACGGAGCCGCTCGCTGACAGCGCGCCGTTGTCGGCGGTCTGCTGCGAACTCCACCACCAGTAGCCGAGTGCTCCCGCCACCAGCAGGACCACGATCACCACCACAACGATCGGTGGCCGCTTCTGCGTCTCAGTTGCCATCTCGCCTCACCTGGTCCGTTCTTCCGTCGGTGCCGCTGTCATGTCGTCGTATCGCCACTGCGTCGCTACTTGCCGAGAAACCGCACGTCGACCGGCGTGCCTGGAGGCAGCGCGGGTTGCTCGGCGGCGGGGGAGAGCGTCATTTCCACGCGAATCGCTCGCGTGAGGTGGATCTCGCTGGTCGCGAAGGAGGTCGGCGGGTACTCGGCTCGCGTGCTGATGGAGGTGACTCGGCCGGGGATGGGGCCACCGTCGTCGGCGAACCAGTCGGCGCTCACCTCTACCTGCGTGCCGACCTCGATGCCGGCCAGCTGCTCGGGTGCGATCCAGGTGGTGACGCGCGGGAGGCCGCTGGGCCGGATCTCGGCGACGGTCGCGCCGGGAGCGAGCACGTCACCGACGGCCACCACGCTCACCACCGTGCCGTCGGCGGGGGAGCGCAGTATCGCGAGCGAGCGCTGGTACTCGGCGATCTGCACGCCCACCTTCGCGCCGTCCACGCCTGCTCGCGCGAGTCGGCGCAGGTCCGTCAGTTGCGTACGCGCATCACTCAGCTTCGCACCCGCCGAGGAGAGCTTCGCACGCCCGCTCGCGACCTGCGCGAGACCGGCGTCAATTTTGGCGAGTGCTGCCGTGAGCTTTGCGATGCCCGCGCGCACCTGTGCCGGGTCGGGAATCCCGCCTGGAGGGAGCGTTCCCGGGGGAGGTGTGCCGGGCGAAACCGTGCTGGTGGAGACGCCACCCGGCGGAACCGGAGGCCGTCCGCCGCCTGCGCCAAGCGCCTCAATCTTGGCGAGCAGCGCCTTGAGGTCGGCGAGCTGGGTCGCCAGTTGCGCACGAGTGGTTGTGAGCTGCGCCGCCGCGTCGTCGATTTTCTGCCGGTTCGAGGCGAGCGTCGAGCGGTTCGAGACCACCGTGTCGATCGCGTCGTCGAGCACACCGACATGCGCCCGAGCGCTGGCGAGTGAGGCTTTCGCGACAGCCACGTTCGCGTCGAGCGCGCGTGCGTCGAGCCGGGCGATCTCGTCGCCTGCACGAACAACAGCGCCGCGCTGAACGGCGACGCTCTCCACGCGCGCGACGCTGCCAATGCGGGTGAGAGCGACCGCTGTCGCAACGCCACTGCGCTGTGGGGCTGTGATGCCGGGTGCGGCTGTCGGCGCGAACCCGGCATCGAGATTCACCGACGGCATCGCGGTCAAAGGAATCTGGACCGACACGCTGTCGTCGGCGACTCGCCCCGCAAGCTCCGTCGGACCCGAAGAGCAGCCCGCAAGCGCCACGCAACAGAGCGCAGTGGCCAGCGTCAGTGCTGTGCGGGAGGCGGAAGCGGGCACGAATATCCTCAGTGGCTCGGAGTCGGAGTTAGTTATCGCTCACTAGCCTACTCCGTAACCTCAGAGTTGTACAGCCCTGGGCTCAGTCACACCTGACCGCAACGACCAATCTGCGGCGCACGTGTCCCGTGTGCTACTACGGCGAACCGACCGGAATCGTAGCGGTAACCGACTTCTCGAGCCGGAACGCCACTCCGCGGTAGTAGTGCGTTGCACCGCGGCCGTAGCACATCGCCTGCTTCCTGGCGGCGGAAGCCGTGAAGTAGCTCGCGTGGGTCCGCCGATTCTCCAGCTTGTAGACGGGGGTCCCTGTAGTGCCAAGCGAGACCTTGGCGACCGCTCCACGGGAGCGCCAGTCGTGTGTGGCTAGCAGGCTGGTACGGGTCCTCTCGTAGGGGGTGTACCTCCACCGTTCCGTGCTCGGGTTATACAGGCGATACAGTGGCTTCGAGTTGCCGGTAGCGCTCGTGTCGACCGAGAAGGCGATACCGCTGTAGCGATAGGTGCGAGCCCAGCGCTTGATCAGTCCATAGCGCTCGGTCTCGCTCGACGTGTAGCGGATCGACCCGTTGGAGCGGTGCACGAACCGGTACACCGGCCGCATGCGTGCCGGTTGCTGCGGGTCGCCAAAGTGCCGCACGTAGATGTCCCAGAACGACTTCTGCGGATAGTAGGGCGTGTACACGTAGAGAGACCACGTGCAGGCGTTCTTCGGAACGATCGTGATCCTTGCCTTGGCCGGATAGGAGTACACCCGAATCGCGGTCCCGGGCTTCCAGCCGCCGAGCAGCTGGCCACCCTCTGTGCCGGCCACCTCGTAGGTCGACAGCTTGCGTGCCCCGTTCCAGACCTGCTTCCCAAACCCCGGATACGTGTTCTTGCTGCCCTTGTAGATGCCGCAACCCATCGCCTTGGGGATGTGGTAGTCATAGGTCCCGTGAGGGTGAGTCGCGGTCTTGACGTGCGGAGCCTGCGAGATGAGGGACTGCTCCTTGTCGAGCGTCGCAAGAATCACCTTGGGATTCAGGTTCCAGTAACGCGCAGCTTCCCAGATGATCACCGCCGCGCTCTTCTTGACTCCCGCGTGGTCTTTCGCCACGAGCGTCTTGAGAGGGCCCGGTTTCGTCTCGAGGAACGCCTGAATGTCTGCAGCCGACATCGACGACGAGCCACGCCAGGTGTCATATGAGATCACGTTCAGCGGGTCGTACTTCACAGCGAACGCGGGCTTAGCGAACGCAAGCATCGACAAAACAGTGAGCGTGAGCGCAATCGCGAGCAGAAGGGATGACCGTCGATTTCTAGAGATGCAGGTACTCATGTGGCCTACCTCAACAGTGGGTTCTCCGGTGGCGCGAGCTTCTGACGTAGTGCGCAGGGCACCAATATAGTCCCATCGGCATCCGTCGGTGCGGAGGTGAGCAGGTTCCTGCAGGATTCAAGCCAGTTTCGCGTGCGCGCGGCATGATTCACCCACGCTCCTTCATGCGCTCCGCTATACTGTAGCGTCCGATGGACGTTCGATTTCGGGAAACGGGTTCTCGCATGGCAGGCATCGTGCTGGTCGGCGCTCAGTGGGGCGACGAAGGCAAGGGTAAGATTACCGATCTCTTGGCCGACGACATGGATTACGTCGTTCGCTATCAAGGCGGCAACAACGCGGGGCACACCATCATCCACGGTGGCCGCACGCTCAAGCTGCACCTCATCCCGTCCGGGATCATGTATCCACACATCACCCCGGTCATCGGCAACGGCGTCGTCATCGACCCCAAGGTCCTCCTCGCCGAGATGGACCAGCTCGAGGCCGACGGCCTCTCCACGCACCGCCTCCTGATCAGCGCCAACGCGCACCTGATCATGCCGTACCATCGCGATCTTGACGGCGCGAGCGAGCGTCGCCTCGGTGGCAACGAGATCGGCACCACGCGCCGTGGCATCGGTCCCGCGTACCAGGACAAGGCGAGCCGCATGGGCCTGCGCGTCCAGGACCTCACCGACGAGCACATCTTCCGCAAGAAGCTCGAGGCCGCACTGCACGAGAAGAACGACATCCTCTTCAAGATCTACGACCTCCCCACCTATACCGTCGAGGAGATCGCCGAGGAGTACCTCACGTACGCCGAGCGCATCCGCCCGATGATCGCCGACACCTCCACCATCATCAACAAGGCGCTCGAGGCCGATCAGTACGTCTTCTTCGAGGGCGCGCAGGGCACGCTGCTCGACATCGACCACGGGACGTACCCGTTCGTGACGAGCTCGCCGTGCACAGCCGGCGGCGCATGCACCGGTGCCGGCGTCGGGCCCCGCTCGATCGACCGGGTTCTCGGCATCGCCAAGGCCTACATCACCCGCGTCGGTTCGGGCCCGTTCCCGACCGAGCTGCACGACGAGACGGGCGAGCTGCTGCAGAAGGTGGGCGGCGAGTGGGGAACCACCACCGGTCGCCAGCGCCGCTGCGGCTGGTACGACGGCGTCATCGCGCGCTACGCGGTCCAGGTCAACGGCCTGACCGATCTGGTCATAACCAAGCTCGACGTCCTCTCTGCGGTCGAGACGATCAAGGTCTGCGTCGCCTACGAGTACGAGGGCAAGCGCTACAACACGATCCCGTCGCACCAGACGATCTTCCATCACGCCAAGCCGATCTACGAGGAGCTCCCCGGCTGGCTGGGCGAGGACATCACGCACTGCCGCACCTTCGAGGAACTTCCCAAGAACGCGCGCGACTACATCACGTTCATCGAGGACCTGGCCGACGTGCCTGTCTCGATCATCGCCGTGGGGCCGAGCCGTGAGCAGACCATCATGCGTCGCTGGGAGTCGCGCCCGTAACGAAACGGCATCCGTCGAGCGCTTGCTCGGAGGCATGCGGGGTACAATCACGGGACGTGCTGCGGTCAGTCGGGCCGCGGGAACATGCAGGGAGATCTTGTGGCGAACGGCACCATCCAGCACGGCACACAGCGCAATTTTGGACACATGCTGCCGGGCATCGTGTCGTGGACGCTCATCGTTTTCGCGGTGCTCGGTACGTTCTTGTTCCCGCGCGCGTGGCTCGTCTTCGCGACACTGTTCATGGGCTACATGGTCGTTCGCGGCGTCATCACCTTCGGGTTCGCGCTCTACGGCGAGCGCCAGCGCCAGCAGGCCCTGAGCCGAGACTGGACACTAGCCGAGGACGAGGCCGGACCCTTCGGCTTCGCGCCCTCCGACACTCGCCACGTCATCATCATCCCGAACTACAAAGAGCCGATCGACATCCTGCGTCGTACGCTCGACGGCCTCGCCTCCCAGCATCGCGCGGCTGAGCGGATCATCCCGGTTCTCGGCATGGAGGAGCGCGAGCTCGACGCGCGCGCCAAGGGCGAAGCGCTCGCCGCCGAGTACGCTGGCAGGTTCCTCAACGTCATCGTCACCGTACACCCCGCCGGCATCCCCGGCGACGAGCCCGGCAAGAGCTCCAATGAGGCATGGGCCGCCAAGGAGGCGCACAAGGTCCTCGTTGCGACCGGCGTCGACCTCGAGCTCACGACCATCACCTCCTGCGACGCGGATTCGGTGCTGCACCCCAAGTACTTCTCGGCGGTGGCGAGTATGTTCGCGGCCGACGAGCAGCGCTACCTGACCTTCTGGCAGGCGCCGCTCTTCTACTACAACAACATCTGGCACGTGCCGGCACCCATCCGCTTCATCACGTGGCTGTCACACACCATGCAGATGGCCGAGCTCGCGATGCCGTTCTACCAACCGCTCCCCATCTCCACCTACACGCTCTCCCTCAAGCTCGCCGAGAGGTGCGGCTGGTGGGACCCTTCTGTGATCTCCGAGGACTGGCACTCGTTCCTGAACTGCCTGTTCGAGTCCGGCGAGGAGATCTCGACGGTGTCGGTGTTCCTGCCGACCCAGGGCGACGCGACCGACGGCGACGGCTGGGCAGACGCGATGTCGAACCGCTTCCACCAGGTCAAGCGCCACGCGTGGGGTGCCGAGGACGTCGGCTACATCACCGGGCAGCTCGCGCTCAAGCCAGGGGCCATGCGCGGTTCGACGACGTTCCGCCTCGGCCAGGTGCTGCACGATCACGTGCTGCGCGTCGCGACCTGGTTCATCCTCGCCAGCATCTACGCGATCAGCTCTCGCTACGCCACCATGCACTGGTACAGTCCCGGCTGGCACTCGGGAATCGCGCAGAACCTCGAGGTGCTCCGCATACTACTCAGCGTGGGTGGTGTGACAATCGCGTCTACCATCGTGTTCGAGCTGTGGCGCTGTCCGCCACCCGACAGCGTGTCGCGCGCGAAGACCGCCATCGAGATCGGCGCGATGTGGTTCACGATGATGTTCCTCGGCTTCTATTTGGGTACGCTGCCGGCGCTTGAGGCTCAGACGCGACTGCTCTTTGGCATCCCGCTCGGCTACAAGGTGACGCCCAAAAAGCTCGTGCCGGCGGCGCAGACCTCCAGGATCTAGCGGGCCGCCGCCTTCCAGGGCGAGGGCCGTGTGTACATTTCGTTTCGATCGATAGGTGATTCTCATGCGCATCCTCGTCATCGGCTCCGGCGGTCGTGAGCACGCGATCGTACACTCGCTGGCCGCCTCCCCTCAGGTCGAGGCGATCTTCGCCGCGCCGGGTAACGGCGGCACCGCAGGCGAGCGCGCCACCACCAACGTCGCACTCGACTCAGGCGACCCTGCCGCCGTCATCGCGTTCGCGCGCGAGAACGCCATCACGCTCGTGGTGATCGGCCCCGAGGTCCCGCTGGTCGCTGGTCTGGCGGACGACCTGCGCGCCGCCGGCATCTCGACCTTCGGCCCGGGCGCAGCGGGCGCGCTCCTCGAGGGGAGCAAGTCGTTCTCAAAGGCACTGATGGAGCGCGCTGAGGTCCCTACGGCTGAGGCCCGCACCTTCACCGAGCGCGAACCGGCGCTCGCATACCTGCAGCGCGTCGGCGCCCCCATCGTGGTCAAGGCCGATGGCCTCGCCGCGGGTAAGGGAGTCACCGTCGCCATGGAGTCCGCCGACGCGATCGCGGCGGTTGAGGAGTGCTTCGACGGCCGCTTTGGCGATGCCGGCGCGACGGTCGTGATCGAGGAGTTCATGACCGGTCCTGAGGTATCACTGCTCGCCTTCGTCGACGGTCCCACCGTCATGCCGATGGCGCCCGCCCAGGACCACAAGCGCGCGTTCGACGGCGATCTGGGGCCCAACACCGGCGGCATGGGTGTCTACTCGCCGGTCCCCGGAATCCCGGCGGCTGACTACGCGCGCATGGTCGAGATCCTCGAGATGACCGCGCGCCAGATGGTCTCGGAAGGCATCGAGTTCCGCGGCGTGCTCTACGGCGGCTTCATGCTCACCCCCAAGGGTCCCAAGGTCCTCGAGTACAACACCCGCTTCGGCGATCCTGAGACGCAGGTTCTCCTGCCGCGCCTCCAGAACGACCTCGCGGAGGTCCTCTCGGCGGTTGCGAACGGTCAGCTCGACGAGTTCGGCGCGCTGTCTTGGAGCGATGACGTAGTCGTCTCCGTGGTGATGGCGAGCGGCGGGTATCCCGACGACTACGCGACCGGCAAACTCATCACCGGCATCGGGGCCGCGGAGGAGATTCCGGGCGTCGTTGTCTATCACGCCGGCACCACGCTCGCCGAGGACGGCTCGTTGCTGTCGGCCGGCGGACGCGTGCTGAACGTGACGGCGTTTGGCAACGACTACCGCGAGGCGATCGACAAGGCGTATCGTGCGGTCGACGCGATTCGCTTCGACGGCGCCTTCTATCGGCACGACATCGCGCATCGCGCGCTCGCGGGCGGGACCGGCGGGGGCGACGCATGTTAGCGGAGCGCCTCCTCACCGCCGTCATGCGGCGGACCAACGACCGCTACCTGACGCTCGAGCCCTCGGGCATCGACGCGCTCCCGACACCCGTGGCGGGGCGCCAGTACCTGCTCTACGTGCACATCCCGTTTTGCGAGCGGCTGTGCCCGTACTGCTCGTTCAACCGCTTTCCCTTCAACGCCGAGCGAGCCAAACGCTACTACACCAACCTGCGCGAAGAGATGCGCATGGTTCACGCACTGGGCTACGACTTCGAGTCCATGTACGTTGGCGGCGGTACCCCCACCATCGACATCGACGAGCTGGTCACCACGATCGATCTGGCCAAGGAGCTCTTCTCGATCAAGGAGGTCTCCTCGGAGACCAACCCCAACCACCTGTACCCGCAGTGGATGGATCCGCTCGACGGCCGCGTGCAGCGCCTGAGTGTGGGAGTACAGTCGCTCGACGACGGTCTGCTCAAGCAGATGGACCGCTACGACAAGTACGGCTCGGCGGCGCAGATCCTCGAACGGCTCAAGGCGATGGAAGGCCGCTTCCACTCGCTTAACGCCGACATGATCTTCAACTTCCCGAGCCAGACGCCCGAGATGCTCAAGCGCGACGTCGAGTTCATCAAGGAGACCGGCGTCAGTCAGACGACGTTCTACCCGCTCATGGCGTCTCCCGCCGTGCGCGAGTCGCTGCGCCGCACCGTCGGCAAGGTCGACTACGCCCGCGAGGCCGACTATTACAAGCTCATCGCCTCCGGTCTGGCCGACACGTTCTCGCCCGCGAGCGCGTGGACGTTCTCGCGCACCGGCGGCGGCATGATCGACGAGTACATCGTCGACTACGAGGAGTACGTGGGCATCGGCTCGGGCGCGTTCAGTTTCCTCGAGGGCGCGATATACGTGAACAGCTTCTCGCTCCAGAGCTACTCGGAGCGCATCGAGGAGGGCAAGACGCCGGCGATGCAGAGTCGCGCGTTCGCGCACAAGGACCGCATGCGCTACCGCTTCCTGATGGCGCTCTTTGGGATGCGGCTCGACAAGAAGCAGTTCATCGAGGACTTCGGCGTCTCCATCGAGCTGGGCCTCGCCGTAGAGATCGCGTATATGCGGACCGTTGGCGCCTTCTCGGTCGACAACTCAGACGAGCTGGTGCTCTCGCCCAAGGGTCGCTACCTACTGGTCGCGATGATGCGTGAGTTCTTCGTCGGCGTGAACAACCTGCGCGATCAGGCGCGTTCCGGCATCTCCACTGCCGAGAAAGAGCTGCTCTTTGGCGACGGCGAGGCCTGTGAGGCGGGCTGCAAGTAGCGGCAACCCGAGCCAATCGTGCGGGATTCTGATACGCTTCGCGCCTAAGGGCCCGCATACCTTGCGCGGGCAGAGTACGACCACCGATGGATGTATTGGGAGGAATCGATGGCCGGAACGCCGCTTGTCGGAATCATCATGGGGTCCAAGTCCGACCTTGACGTCATGCAGGAATGCGCCACTCAGCTCGAGGAATTGGGCGTCGAGTTCGAGATTGTCGTGGCAAGCGCGCATCGCAATCCTGACCGCGTTCACGAGTGGGCGTCGACCGCGGGAGACCGCGGTATCAAGGTCATCGTCGCAGCTGCTGGCAAGGCCGCACATCTCGGCGGCGTGGTCGCAGCCTTCACGCCGCTCCCCGTCATCACCGTGCCCATGAAGACCAGCGACCTGGGCGGACTCGATTCGCTGCTGTCGATGGTGCAGATGCCCACCGGGGTTCCGGTCGCCTGTGTCGCCATCAACGGCGCCAAGAACGCAGCCATTCTGGCGACGCAGATTCTCGGCACCTCGATGCCCGAGTATCGCGAGACGATTGTGGCGTATAAGCGTGCGATGTCCGAGTCGTAGGGGATGCGCATCCCGATGACATTGCGAAGCGTCCGGCTCACGCAGTCCGAGGGATTCAGCCTCGTCGAGCTCATGGTCGTGGTGGTCATCATCGGCGTGCTCATCGCAGTAGCGATCCCGGTCTTCTACGCCAATCTCGCCAATGCGAAGCAGAAGACGTGTTTCTCGAACCAGCGCATCGTCGATGGCGCGGTCAGCACGTGGAGCGCAATGAACGCCTCACCGTCGAGCATACTCGAGGGAGTCGTGAATGAGGCGCATCCGCTGATACGCGATCAGGCACTCAGGATTGCGCCGCACTGTCCGGCAGCGCCGAGCCCGGCCGACTACAGAAACCCTGACGTGGCGACCGGCGCCTACTCACTTGATGCGAGTATCAGCGTCGTGCCGTGCACCTTTGGCATGCTGGGAGTGCACGGCTCGTACTAGCTTCGACAAGCCGCTACTCTCGGCCAGGGTCGCGCGGTTCCCACTCGCTCACGCTACTGTCTTGGAGGGCATCATGATTCACTCCGTGTTCGAAGACGTCCGCATCGAAGGTCACCTGATCGACTCGGGAATCATGTCGCAGGTGATGGACACGGTCATCGCGCTGGGCGGCGAGTTCGAGACGCTGAGCTTCGACGTCGGCCGCACCAATGACGATCCGTCTGTGTGCGTTCTGCGCGTGCGCGCGGTTGATCAAGTGGTGCTCGACGAGATTCTGGGACAGGTGGGAGCGCACGGCGCGGTGTCTGTCGATCCGGCTGATGCCCAGACCAAGCCTGCACAGATGGACGGTGTGTTCCCCGACGGCTTCTACTCGACCACCAACATGGAGTCTGACATCCGCATCGACGGCGCCTGGGTCCGTGTCACCAATCCCGAGATGGACCTCGGCGTGCGCATCGATCCGGTCGCCGGAACCGCCGAGGCGATCCCGATGGCCGACGCGCGCGAGGGCGACCGGTTCGTCGTCGGCCACATCGGCATCCGAGTTCATCCGCAGGAACGTCCACGCGACAAGCAGGCATTCGAGTTCATGTCCTCCTCGGTATCGAGCGAGAAGCCCAAGGCGCAGGTCGTGGCCGATGTGGCGAAGATGCTCCGAGACAATCGCACCGCTGGCCGAGAGGTCATCGCGGTCGTGGGGCCTGCGGTCGTTCACACGGGTGCCGCTGACGAACTCGCTCGGCTGGTGAACATGGGTTACATCACCGTGCTCTTTGGCGGGAACGCCGTGGCGACGCACGACATCGAGAGCGCGCTGTACGGGACATCGCTGGGCGTGGCGCTGGAGACGGGCGTGCCGACGTTTGGCGGGCACGAACACCATTTGCGCGCAATCAACACCGTGCGCGGCTACGGCTCGATCAAGGCTGCGGTTGACGCGGGGGTCATCACCAAGGGACTCATGTACACGCTAGTGAAGACCAACACGCCGTTCGTGCTCGCGGGCTCGATCCGCGACGACGGTCCGCTGCCGGACGTGATCACCGACGTGATCGAGGCGCAGGACGCGATGCGCCACTACGCGCAGGGTGCCGGTGCGTGCCTGATGCTCTCGACGATGCTGCACTCGATTGCTACCGGCAACATGTTGCCTGCGTCGACCACCACGGTGTGCGTCGACATCAATCCGGCGGTCGTGACCAAGCTCGCGGACCGAGGCTCGTGGCAGACAGTGGGTATCGTCACCGATGTGGGACTCTTCCTCGAACAGCTCGCCAACGCGCTGGAGGAGTAGGGCTGGCGCGGCGCTTGCACCAGAAGTCGGAAACGAGAGGAGACAGCATGTTCCGAGGTTTTCGATCCCAAGAACCGGCGGCCACTCCCGAGCCGCTCGCGATACCGGCCCTGGACCTGCAGGTTCCCGGCGTGCTCGCCACGGCGACGTTCGGTGTCGGTTGATTCTGGACCCCTGACGCCCGGTTCGGGCTCGTCGAAGGAGTCTGGCGCACGCGGGTCGGGTACGCCGGCGGCGACTACGCCAACCCCACCTATCGGGACCTGCGAGATCAGACCGAGTGCTTCCAGGTCGACTTCGAGCCCTCGGTGATCACCTATTCGGAGCTGGTGGACCTCGCGTTCGCCTCGCACAACCCCACGTGGGTCGCGCACAAGGAGCAGTACGCATCCGTCATTCTCGCGCACGACGCTGAGCAACTGGCAGTCGCCGAGGAGCGGGCCGCGAGGTTCTCGGCGGTGCTCGGTGGACGCCCGCTCGCCACACGCATCGAGCCCCTCAAGCGCTTCTGGAACGCCGAGGACTACCACCAAAAGTACTATCTGCGAAATGACCGCGTGCTGGCGACGGACTTCAACGCGATGTTCGGCGATGACGAGGCCGCGCTGCGCGAGAGCACGTCCGCCGCGCACGTGAACGGCTACGTCGCTGGCGACGGGACGAAGGCGCAGCTCGAGGGCGAGATCGCTGATCTGGGGCTGAGCGACGCCGGGCGATCCCGACTGATCGCCATGGTGCGAGATGGCGGCCGTGGGGTGGGCTGTTCGATCGGCTAGAGCGCACTGCCGCTTCCGTTTGTGCGATAAGTGTGGAATAGTTGTTGCTTATTCGACCTATCAGGCTCCGGATAAGCGACGGACGGAACTCTGTGACCAGCTCCATCACCCCAAAGCAGCGACTACGCGCGGTTCTTGCACGAACCCCCGTGGACCGCGCGCCGTTCATCTGCCCCGGTGGCATGATGAATATGGCCGTCACCGACGTGATGGAAGCGGTGGGGGAGTCGTGGCCCCGCGCACACTCCGACGCCGAGAGCATGGCTCGCCTCGTCCTCGGCATGGCGGACGTCGCAGGCGTCGAGAATCTCGGCACACCCTTCTGCATGACGATCGAAGCCGAGGGAATGGGCGCGCCTGTCGATCTGGGCGACGCCAAGACGGAGCCGAGAGTCACCGGGTACGCGCTCGATGCGTTGGCCGACGTCGACCGCCTCGACGCATTCGACGCGACGCGCGGCAGGGCTGCCGTCGCCGTATCGGCCACGAGACTGCTCGTCGCCGAGCGATCCGACATGCCCATGATTGCGAGCCTCACCGGCCCGATCTCCCTGGCGACATCGCTCGCCGATCCCCTGGAATTCTATCGAGCAATGCGCCGCGACCCCACCGCCGCGCACGCGCTGCTCGAGGTGTCCGCCGAGGCCGCGATTGCGCTGGGTGACGCGCTCGTGGACGCAGGCGCCGACACCATCTGCATAGCCGACCCGAGCGGCACCGGCGAGCTCATCGGCGCCAAGGCGTTCGAGGCCTTCGCGCTGCCGTACGTGAATCGCATCGTCGACCACTTCGCTGGGCGCGGCGTGCTGTCGATCGTGCACATCTGCGGGGATGTGAAAGCACTGCGCGGCGCACTGGCCGAGATCTCCGCGCCGGCGATCAGCATCGACAGCAACGTGTCCTTCCGCACGCTGCGTGCGCTTGCGCCCGAGCACGTGACCATGGGCAACGTGAGCACGTACCTGCTCGAGTACGGCAAGGCAGGCACGCTGCGCCAGGTCGCCGCTGCCCGCATGCGTGACGGCGTCGACATCGTGGCACCAGCGTGCGGCATCGGCCCGCGCACCCCCGTTGCCAACATCCGTGCAATCGCCGACGTAGTCTCCGGCACGCTGCCATCCGAGGAATCCGTCGAGCTCCGCGAGCTCGCCACCGCATAGACCACAGGCCGCCTGATCCGGCGACCGAACCGAGAAGGGTACGAGCATGCCGCGTTCGAACGAAGAAATCCTCGCCGATCTCGCCAAAGGGGTACTGGAGCTCGACGAGGACCTCGCAGTGGCCACCGCGCACGAAGCGGTCGAAGCCGGACTCGACGCCTACGATGCCATCACGCACGGGCTCGTCGTGGGCATGAACGAGGCCGGTCGCCTCTACGACGAGGAGGAGTACTTCGTCCCCGAGCTGCTGATCTGCTCGGACGCGATGTATGCCGCGCTCGACGTGCTCAAGCCACACATCAAGGCCTCGGACCGTGCCGAGAAGATCGGGTGCGTCATCGGCGTGGTCAAGGGTGACACGCACGACATCGGCAAGAACCTGGTCAAGATCATGCTCGACGTGGCCGGTTTCGAGGTCCACGACCTGGGCCGAGACGTGCCACTCGCGGAGTTCATCGAGAAGGCCAAGGCGACGAACTCGCAGCTCATCTGCCTCTCGACGCTCATGACCACGACCATGGACGGCATGGCTTCGGTCATCCAGATGCTCGAAGAAGAGGGCATCCGCGACCGCTTCAAGGTCATGATCGGCGGCGGCCCCATCAGCCGCTCGTTCGCTGACCGCATCGGCGCCGACGGTTACGCCGACAACGCAGCCGGCGCCGTGCGCGTCGCGACCGAGTTGTTCGCGAGCACAGCTGCCTAGACCGCCGGTACCGCGGCCTGCGAACGGGTCGCATCCGGCGCGGCACTTGAATCGCCCGCGAGCACCTGAACCCACGCCGAAAGGACCCGTGGCCATGACCACCACATTCGACATCCCCGCCGATACCCAGAACTCGCTCGAGCGCGTCGTCAGCTACCTGAAGGGCGAGCACCCGCAGCGCGTCGCCTGCTTCCCGCTCATCCTGAACCACGCCGCGCGCGTCACCGGCATCAAGGTGGGCGAGTACAACCGCAGCGGCAAGCTCATGGGCGAGGCCCACGTCGCCGCGTTCCGCCGCTACGGCAACGACATCATCACCATCTTCTCGACGACCTCCACGCTCGCCGAGTCCATGGGCACCACCATGAAGTTCTTCGATGAGGACGCGCCGCAGATCGACGTGTTCCCGCTCGAGGACGGCTTCGACTTCTCCAAGATCACCATGCCCGATCCCGAGAAGGACGGCCGCCTGCCAATCTACCTCGAGGCGCTCGAGCACTGCGTGAAGGAGGTCGGCGGGGAGGTGGTCGTCTCAGTGGTTCTGGGCGGCCCGTTCACTACGGCGGCGGCGCTGCGTCCACTCGATGTGATGAGCCGCGACCTGTACAAGAACAAAGCGCAGGTCCACGAGCTACTCGAGCTGACGACACAGGCCAACATTCGCTTCATCGACGCGATCCTCAAGCGCGGCGGCCTGCCGTTCGTGGTCGAGCCCATCGGCTCGGGTTCGCTCGTGTCGCCCAAGCACTTCACCGAGTTCGTGGCGCCGTACCTCAAGCGCGTCGCCGATCATCTGCACGCTGCCGGTGCCCCGCTCGCCGGCCTGCACATCTGCGGCAAGACCAAACCCAACTGGGAGGTCATGCTCGACGCCGACTTCGACCTGTGGAGCCTGGACGCCGTCAACCTCGCCGAGGCCAAGGAAGCAGCCGGGCACCGCGTGGTGCTCGTGGGCAACGTCGTCCCCGCCAACCTTCTCAACAACACCCCCGAACAGATCGACGCCGAGGCCAAGGGCATCTGCGAAGGCATGCTCGACTCGCCCGCGGGCTTCATCCTCGGCTCAGGCTGCGAAGTGCCCATCAACACCCCGCCCGAGAACATCGACGCGCTGATCATGGCCGCCCGCAAGTACGGTCGCTACGACGGCCACAACGTGGCGTAGCGTGTCCGAGAAGCAAGCCCCACAGGGCGGCCCGATAGCAGAGCTTCGGGGCGAGCTTGAGCCGCGGCGCAGCCGTCGGCTCGAAGCGAGCCAGTCTCAGCGGCGGAGTCCGCTGGGACTGGGCATTGACACCGGGGGCACGTTCACCGATGCGGTCGCGGTCGACCTCGGCACTGGCGAGATACTCGCGAAGGCCAAGCGGCCCACCACGCGCGAGGATCTGGCCATCGGGATCCGCGACGCGCTGGGTGCGATCGACGCGGGTCTGCTGCCCGGCGTCGAGCTCGTGTCGCTGTCGACCACGCTTGCCACAAACGCGGTGGTCGAAGGCAAGGGTGCGCGCGTCGGCCTCATCATCGCAGTGCCTGACCCCGCGACGTTCTCGCTGCCCGGCGGCCTACCCGCTGCCGACGTGGCGGTCATCGCCGGCGCTCACGCCCCCGACGGCTCGCTTCGCACGCCCCTCGACGTCGCTGCCGCAGAGGCCGCAGTCGCGCGCATGGCCTCCTCGGTGGACGCGTTCGCGGTCTCGGCCTTCTTCAGCGTCGCGAATGCGGAGCACGAGGTCGCCGTCCGCGCGCTGATCGCAAACACGTGCGCCGCACCCGTGGTCTGCGGTCACGAGCTCTCGCAGCGCATCGGCATGGTTGAGCGCGCCACGACCGCCGCACTCAACGCACGCCTGCTGCCCCTCGTCCGCGACCTGCTCGACGCGGTGCGCACCACCCTTGGCGAGTTCGGCATCGACGCGCCGCTCATGGTCGTCAAAGGCGATGGCTCTCTGACCGCCGAGACGGTCGCGCGCCTGCGCCCCGTCGACACCGTGTTGTCCGGTCCCGCCGCGAGCGTCGTGGGCGCGTGCCGGCTCTCCGGCCTCACCTCCGCGATCGTCGCCGACATGGGCGGCACCACCACCGACATAGCGTTCGTCGCCGGCGGGATGCCCGAGGTCAGCCCCGAGGGCGCGCTCGTGGGCGGCTGGCGCACGCGCGTCCAGGCGCTCGACGTGCGCACCGTGGGCTTGGGAGGCGACAGCCGAGTCCGCGTCGACTCCGATGGTCGCGTCACCCTCGGCCCCGACCGAGCCGTACCACTTTGCACCGCCGCCGAGAAGTTCCCCGAGCTCCTCGGCGAACTTGAGCGGTTCGCGGCGCTCGCGTCGAAAGACGAGCTGGCTGAGGAGCCTCTCTTCCTCACGCTGGTGAAGCGCCCCGGAAGCCGCCCGGACCGCGAGAGTTCAACCCGCATGTCCGACGTGTTCGCGCTGCTCGAGGGCCGCGCGGTGCACATCGGTGAGGTCGTGCGTGTTGGAGGGCCATTCATCGACCTCGACGCCCTCGTGCGTGCGGGGCATCTCGCGGAGATCGCGCTCACTCCGACCGACGTTCTCGCGGCTTCAGGAGACCTCGCGCTGGGCGACGCGGCGGCGTCCACGCTCGGGCTGCGCCTGCTCGCGAGCGTCGCTCGGCTGCGGCCGGACGCACTCGCGGCTCGCGTGCGCGAGGCTGTCGGCGCCCGGCTGGCGCTTGAGCTCGCTGCCCGTGCGCTAGCCGCCGACACCGCCGGCACCGAGCCCTCCTCGGCGGAGATCGGGCTGCTCACGCATCAGCTCGCGTCCGGAAGGAGCGGCGTGCTGCGCGTGCAGGTCGGGTTGGGTGTGCCGCTCGTCGCGGTGGGTGCGCCGGTCGCTGCGTGGTTCCCGGGAGCGAACGCGCTGCTCGCCTCGGAGCTTGTCATCCCGCCGCATGCCGAGGTCGCCAACGCATACGGCGCGCTCGCGGGACGTGTGCTGGAGCGCGCCGAGGCCAAGGTCAAGGCCGAACCCGACGAGAACTTCGTGGTCATCACGCCTGCCGTGCGTGAGCGTTACCCCGATTACGCCACCGCGCGGCGCCGTGCCGAAGAGCTCGCGAGTGAGGCGGCGATCGCGGCCGCCCACGCCGCTGGCGCCCCCGATGCCATCGTGTCGCTCACCCACGACGAGGTGCTGGCGCGCCAGACACGTGCCGACGATGACGTCTTCGTCGAGCTCACGGTGGTGGCCACAGCATCCGGTCCGCCACTTCTCTAGCCGTCCGCTCACCGAGGAACCTCAATGTCAGAGCCATTTGCCACAATCACATTCGAGCCGTCGGGGATTCGTGTCCTCGTCGAGCTCGGCACCACAATCAAAGACGCTGCAGCTGCTGGCGGGGTCGCGCTCGACGCGCCTTGCGGTGGCCTCGGGACGTGCGGCCGCTGCGCAGTCAGGGCGCAGGGCGAGCTCGCCAGCGCGTCAGCGGACGAGCGCGTGCTCTTGGGCGCGGACAGCCTCTCGGCGGGGATCAGGCTGGCGTGTCGCGCGCGCGTGGCGGGCGACGTGATCGTGCGAGCCCTCGACGGATCGCCTGTCGGCGCGGCCGGACTGCGCATCGTGGAGGCCGGCGAGCAAGGCGAGCTCGCGATCGAGCCGCCGTCCGCCCGCGGCATCGTCGGCGATGGGCCGCTGCTGGGCGCGGTGGTCGACATCGGCACCACCACGGTGGTGGTCGC
This sequence comes from uncultured Eubacteriales bacterium, assembly GCA_964388455.1. Classification (GTDB taxonomy): domain Bacteria; phylum Actinomycetota; class Coriobacteriia; order Anaerosomatales; family JAAXUF01; genus JBBRWO01. The sequence continues at coordinate 58,221 of CAYMAN010000001.1, read as the reverse complement.
GCTTCACGACCTCGAGTCCGGCGAGCGGCTGGGCTCGGCGTCGGCGCTCAACCCGCAGCATCCCTTCGGGCACGATGTCATGTCGCGCATCACACACGTGGCTGCGCACGGCACTGAGTCGCTGCGCGCACCGATCGCCGCTGCCATCGAGACGCTGGTGGGCGAAGTGCTTGCCGCCATCGGCCAGCCCGTAGAGCGTGTCCGAGAGGTCTCCATCGCGGGCAACACCACTATGGTCCACCTGCTGCTCGGGTTCGATCCGGCGCCGCTCGGCATCGCGCCCTACGAGCCTGCGTTCCTCGATCCACTGGAGCGCCCCGCCGCTGAGGTCGGTCTCGCGGGTCTCTCGGCGGCTGGCGTGTATGTGCTGCCGGGAATCTCCGCGTTCGTGGGAGCGGACATCACGGCCGGGCTCGTCGCCACCCACATCGCCGAGCACGAGCGCATGGTCCTGCTGGTCGACCTGGGCACCAACGGCGAGATGGTGCTGCGCACCCCGAGCGGCCTCGTCGCCGCGTCGACCGCCGCCGGCCCCGCGCTCGAGGGCGCCAGCATCGCCTACGGCATGCGCGCCGAGGAGGGCGCCGTCGAGCGCGTGTCGCTGGACGACTCCGGCTGCCTCGCGATCGAGACCATCGGCGGCACCACCCCCCGCGGGTTGTGCGGCAGCGGCCTGCTCGACCTCATCGCGGTGCTCCTCGACGCCGGCGTCCTCGACCACTCCGGCCGACTGCGCGGCGACGTCGCACATCCCCTTGCCACCCGCGTCTCGGAGCGCGAGGGCACCCGCGCCTTCGAGATCACGCCCAGCGTATTCCTCACGCAACGTGACGTGCGCCAGGTGCAGCTCGCCAACGCGGCCATCGCCTCAGGCATCGACATGCTTCTCGACGCCGCCGAGGTGGACGCGGCAGACGTCGACGAGCTCATCATCGCAGGCGGCTTCGGTTTCCACGTGAAGGCCTCTGCGATCGTGCGCATGGGCATGATTCCCTCGGCATGGCACGATCGCGTGACCTTCGCGGGAAACACCGCCATGACCGGCACGCTCATGGCGCTGCTCGACACTGCCACCCGTCGCCGCGCCGAGTCGATCGCGCGTCACGTGACCGCCGTCGACCTCGCCGGGCACCCGGAGTTCCAGACCCGATTCGTCTCGGCCATGCGCTTTCCGCGCTCGGCCGGCTGACACTCGCAGAAAGCGGCCCCACACATGCGAATCGCCGTCATCGCCTGCGACATGATCAAGAACGAGATTGCTGCGCTCATCGAGAACGACCCCGACATCACGGAGGTCGTCTGGCTCGAGGCGGCGCTGCACATCTACCCGGAGCGCATGCGCGACGCCATCGTCGAGCAGATCAACGAGCTTGAGGGCAAGGTCGACGCGGTCTTCCTCGGCTATGGCTACTGCCAGTCGCTCAAGGACATCGAACTGCTGGTCAACGTGCCCACCGTGCTGCCGCCGTACGACGACTGCATCATGTTCATGCTCACCCCGGAGCGCTACGCGGCAGAGATCGAGCACGAGGTCGGCACCTGGTTCATGAGTCCCGGCTGGGCCGAGGTCAGCGCGCACATGGTAATCAAGGAGCTCAAGCTTGACCGCGCAGCCAAGTACGGCCGCGACCCCATGGAGATGGCCAAGCGCCTCTTCACCCACTACAAGCGAGGCCTCTTCTTCAACACCGGCCTGGCCGAGGAGGATCTCGCGCAGTATCGCGAGAAGGCCCAGAAGTTCTGCGCGGACTTCAGCCTCGCCTACGAGGAGACCTCCGTTCCCGCGTCGCCCATCCTTCGCGACGAGCTCGAGCGTTGCAAACGGCTCGCGACGAGCGCTGCGAGCGCGAACAGTGAGGAGAGCTCCGCCGCTCCGGTTGGCGGACAGGGCGCATAGCCTAGAATGCTCCGCAGGGTTGTCGCTTATCGGAGGCCGGGTTTGAGAATCGCGAACGTTCTGGGGGTCATGCTTGGCGCCGCGATCGGTGGTGGGATGCGCTATGTCCTCGGCACGTGGATCGCTCAGCGGTGGAATTCGTTCTTCCCGTGGCACACTCTCGTCATCAATGTCGCCGGCGCGTTCCTTCTCGGGCTGCTCATGGCGCTTGCCGCACATCGAGGCGTGGTGACGCTGGAGATGCGCTTGTTCCTGGGAGTGGGCGTGCTCGGTGGGTTCACCACGTTCTCGGCGCTGTCGTATGAGACGGTGGTACTGCTTGAGCGCGGCATGGTGGCTCAAGGAGTCGCGAACATGGTCGGCAGCATGGTGCTGGGCATCGCTGCGGTACTGATGGGGATGCTCGTCGGGCGGACGATCTAGTCGCCGGGTCCTGCTCAGTATCAGCTCCTGCCCCGGCGTCGACCGGGCCTGACCCGCAGACCGCAGCCGCCACCATACGGCTGCGGCGACTCGGGTGCCGAGGATGACGCCGCCCGCAACGGGAATAGAATGAGTGACGGCCGCACACTCGAAAGGCACCGCGATGCGAGACAAACTCCTGCGAACAGATGACGAATGGCGCGAGATCCTGTCCTCCGAGCAGTTCCGCGTGCTGCGTCGCGCCGGGACCGAGCCCGCATTCTCTGGTGTGTTCACCGACCACTTCGAGGACGGCCGTTACACGTGTGCGGGATGCGGATCCGAGCTGTTCTCGTCAGACACCAAATTCCACTCGGGCTGCGGGTGGCCGAGCTTTTCGGCGCCGATAAGCGAGGGCGCGGTTGTCGAACACGAGGACTTCAGTTTTGGAATGAGCCGCACCGAGGTCACGTGTGCCGTGTGCGACGGACATCTGGGGCACGTCTTCCCAGACGGACCTGAGCCGACGGGTTTGCGGTACTGTATCAACTCAGTGGCACTCGAATTCACTGCGGCCGAGTAAAGCGCACCTCTCGGCATGGAATTTGCCTTCAAGGTGCTGAGAATGGGCCGGGAACTCGATAGGGGATCATTGTTCCGATACGTCAACATGCAGCGCTTTATGTTGCCATTGGCCATCATCGTGGCCTTGGTTGCTGTTGTACTGCCGACGTGTCAGATGATCGGCTGCGAGATGAATGGCGTCGGCATGGGTGCTATGCCGTTCATGCCTCAGGGTGGCGCGTACTCGGATTGCCCCGGCGAGTGGGTTGTGAACACCAGCAGTTCCAACGGCATCGTGCCTAGTGGGGCCGATTCCCTCACGTTCACGTGGTTGATCGCGATACTCGCCGTGGTCGGAGCGATCCTGTTCGCGCCGCGGGTCTCACTCAAACCGGTCGCCGCATACACTGGTGACCCGCCGCCGCCGCTCGAAGACTCCTTCGGAGCGCGCTTCAGGGTCTAGGATCTCCTCGCTTCCGCTCACGCGGCCGCTTCGCGCGCGCCTGGAGCGGGAATCGTATGTCGTACGCTGCGTTTTCTGTAGCGCCCCGATGCACCAGCGAGGAGTCAATTCCGTGCAAGTATTCATCGTTTCCATGTTCATGCTCGGGCTGGGTACCAGCCTGCACTGCGTGTCCATGTGTGGCCCGCTCGTTCTGACCTATGCGGTCAAGGGCGAAGAGGACGGGCCTTGGTATAAGAAGCTGACCCCGAACGTTGCCTACCAGGCGGCCAAGATCGTGAGCTACATGCTCGTGGGTCTCTTGCTTGGCGCGATCGGTGGGTTCGTCAACCTCGATGCGATTCGGCCGTATGTGTACTACGTGGCCGGTGTGTTCATGATCGTGCTCGGCCTGGGGATGACCGGCAAGGTGAAGTGGGCAGCTCGGCTCACTCCGGCGCCGCCCCGTTGGCTGATCAACCAACTCTCCAAGATGCGTCGCAAGTCCGTCTCCGACGCCAAAGAAGGTCACAGCTCGCTGGCGACACCGATCACATTCGGGCTCATGACAGGCGTGCTTCCGTGCGGCCCGCTCATGGCCGCGCAAGTGGCGGCCGCCGCCAGCGGCAGCGCCGCTCTGGGCGGTTTGGGTATGGCCGCCTTCGGACTCGGCACCGCCCCGCTGATGGTCGCGTTCGGTACCGCCGGCTCGCTTATCCCTCGCGAGTGGAAGAACCGCATGATGACGGTGCTGTCCGTGGGCGTCATCATCTTCGGTCTCGTGTTCATCAACCGGGGTCTCGTCGCAACCGGCGCCCCGGTCACATTCAACACGCTGAAGACGGCAATCGTCGGCACAGGCGCCGCTCCTTCCACCGCTGGCTACACCACAGGTGCAGATGGCGTGGTGGAAGTGCCGCTCGTCATCGAGAACACCAGGTTCGTCCCGGATGTCGTACAGATTCCCGCCGATACCCCCGTGCGACTCGTAGTGGATCGCCGAGAGGACGTTGCGTGCTCGGCACAGATATTCATGCCGCAGCTCAACATTCTCGTGGATCTCGCGCCCAACGGCGTGACCAACGTCGATATCCCGGCAACCAAGGCCGGCACGTACACGCTGACGTGTGGAATGAGCATGATGGCCGGGCAGCTGATCGTGGGTGACTCGGCAGGTGGGACCGGCGGGTCGCCGGCAGCATGGCTCCTTCTCGGGGCCGCGGGCATCGCTGGTACGCTCTGGTTCGTTCGTCGCAAGAAGGCCGAAGCGGCTTCGAGCCGCAAGGCTGTCACGATTCTGGGTTTCGAACCCAACCAATTCGCGATGATAGTGATCGGCGTGATCGTCGCAATTCTCGGAGGACTCGCATTCGGCGGATTCTTCTCCTGATCGTCTGACACATGAGGAGTACGAACAATGACTACCACTGAAGCAAAGACAAGCGGCAACACGATGCGACTCGTTGTGGTCGGTGTGCTGGTGGTGGGTGCCTTCTTCGGCGCGTACCGCATCGCATCGGCAGGTAGCGGCCGCTCGGCCGGGACAGCCGGAGCCACCGGAGTTGCCGCAGGCTCGCAGAGCGGCTCGGCCACCGGCGGCGCTTCTGGCAGCGATGCACCGGCGTGCGCGTGCTGCGGCTCCGGCCAGCCGACCGCCAACGGTGTAAGCGGCGATGAGGTTGCGGGTACAGCGACCGTCTCCGGCGATGTGCAGAAGATATCGGTCGACCTCTCGGCCGGCACCTATGCCCCCAACGTCATCAGCCTCAAGGCCGGCGTCCCCGCCGAGATTACCTTCGGGCAGAGCAGCGGCTGCACTGCGATCGTGCAGTCAAAGGACCTCGGATTCCAGGAGGACCTGAGTGCCGGACCCAAGACCGTGAAGCTCGGCGCTCTGGAGCCGGGTACCTACGCCTTCTCGTGCGGCATGGAAATGGTCTTTGGCAAGATCGTTGTGGAGTAGGAGCCCAACATGGCAACACGAACTCCCGATGAGTCAACACTTACAATCCGCCTCCGGGTGGAGGGTATGCGGTGTCACTCCTGCGAGCAGAAGCTCGGGGCGTGGTTGCGCGATATCGACGGAGTGATTGACGTCGATGCAAGTTACGAGAACAGCCTCGTCACGATCCACGCCAACGGCGACGTCCAGTTCGAGGAGATGATCAAGGCGATCATGCGCGCCGGTTTCAAGGCGGGCGCACCTTCGGTCATCGACGACCCATCCGTTGATGCTGCAGCAGAACTGCCGATTCAGGCCGAGAGGTCGGACGAGTCGGTCGCCCAAGCACTTCGCGACGCGATAGCCGCAGTGTCTGCGAGCGGTGTGATACCCGAGTTCGATGATGAGGTGGAGGACGCAGTGGAGGAGCCCGCTCCCGAGCCGATCGAGGAGACCGCTGTGGAGCCCGTCGCCGACGAGCCAATTGTTGAGCCGGTCACTCAGCCGACGGTCGCGTCCACGCGCTACCGTCGCCTCAAGCTGAGCGCAGTCGGTATGCACTGTGGTGCCTGCGAGAAGCTCGTCTCGATGCAGGCCAAGCAGGTTGACGGCGTAGCCGCCGTCGAAGCTGATGCCCAAGAGCAGACGGTAACCGTCTACCTGGAGCGCGAGGTTGCGACCGAGCGTCTCGAGGAAGCCGTTACAGCCGCAGGGTTCACCCCCGGCGACCCCTTCATCCTGGGAGTAGGCTTCGTCAAGGAGCTCCCCGAGATCAACCCCGCTGGAGCACCTGCGTCCACACCCGAAGCGACGCCCGCACCCGTGCCCGCTGCCGCACCCGTCCCCGACACCAAAGCCGCAGTTGCCGCCGTAATGGCCGGCGTAACCGCCGCCGAGGCATTCCCCACGGCGGAGTTCCCCGATGCCGCCCCAGCCTGCCCCACAGCCCAAGCCGCCGAAGCCAAACTGGCCGCATCCACCCCCACCCCGACCGCCGAAGAGCCGACAGCCGAGGTGCGCAGCGAAGACTCCGCAGATGGGGAAGGCGGCGAAGCCGCCCGGGCCCCCATCAAGGACCCTGAGCGAAGTGCCTCGGCTGTCGGCGCTGCCGCAGCCGGAGTAGTCGACGCCACCTTTGCGGTCGCCGGCATGACCTGTGCCAGCTGCTCCTCCATCATCGAGAAGTCCACCGCCAAGACCCCCGGCATCGTCACCTCCACGGTCAACCTGGCCACGGAACGACTCGCGGTGACCTACGACCCCGCCGTGATCGATCCGGACGGCATCAAGGCCGTCGTCGACGGTCTCGGTTACTCGGCGACTCCGCTGCACACTGCGGCGAGCGACAAGCCGACCGCCGGTGGCAAGGTCACGCTGGCACTTCTCGGCATGACGTGTGCGTCGTGCGCTTCGGTCATCGAGAAGTCGCTGCTGAAGCTGGATGGCGTCACGTCGGCCACCGTTAACCTCGCGGCTAACACCGGCACCGTGGAGTTCGATCCCACGGTCGTGGGTGTCGACGACCTCATCAACGCGGTCAAGGCGGCTGGCTACGACGCGGCCGTCAAGGTCGAGGTCGCTCTCGGCTCGGATGCCGAGGACACACAGGCGCTCGCTCAGGCCGCTGCGTACAAGCGCGAAGTGCGCATGTTCATCTTCTCGCTGGCGCTCTCCCTCCCGCTCCTCATTCTGGCGATGGTTCCGCCGTTCATGGATCTTGTGCCGCTGAAGATCTCCGAGTGGCTCGCCGGTGCGATCGGCGGTGCGTGGGATCCGATGCTCGTCTCCAAGTACATTCAGTTCCTGCTCGCAGCACCGGTGCAGTTCATCGCCGGCGCCCGCTTCTATAAGGGCGCGTGGCATGCGATCAAGCGTATGAGCGGCAACATGGATCTGCTGATCGCCATCGGCACCTCGGCTGCGTTCTTCTACTCGGCCGCTGCGACGTTCATTCCGGCGCTACAGATGGAACCGGCGTTCTATGAGACCGCCGCGCTGCTGATCATGTTCGTGCTCATGGGCAAGCTGCTCGAGGCTCGCGCCAAGGGCAAGACCTCCGACGCGATCAAGAAGCTCATGGGGCTTGCGGCTAAGACCGCACGCGTCGTGCGCGGAGGCGTCGAGATCGACATCCCCGTTGACCAGGTGCTGGTCGGCGACCTGATCGTGGTCCGTCCCGGCGAGAAGGTGCCGGTCGATGGCGTCGTGGTCGAAGGTTCCTCGGCGGTGGATGAGTCGATGCTCACGGGCGAATCGATCCCGGTCGAGAAGAACGCTGGCGACAACGTCATCGGCGCGACCATGAACAAGCTGGGCAGCTTCCGTTTCCGCGCCACCAGGGTCGGAGCCGATACCGCGCTCGCGCAGATCGTGCGCCTTGTGGAAGACGCTCAGGGTTCCAAGGCCCCCGTGCAACGCTTCGCTGATATCATCAGCGCCGTGTTCGTTCCGTTCGTCATCGCCGCAGCGCTGCTGACGTTCCTGTTCTGGGCGTTCGCAGGCCCCCTGCTCTACGGCGCAATGCCCGATCCGACCGCCTCGCTCCTCATCTTCGAGCCGATTCTCATGGCCGCCGCGACCAACGGCTGGTGGATCGCCGCGCTGCTTGCGGGCATCGCCGTCGTGGTCATCGCGTGCCCCTGCGCGCTGGGTCTGGCGACGCCGACCGCGATTATGGTCGGCACCGGCCGAGGCGCCGAGAACGGCATCCTCATCAAGTCCGGCGAAGCACTCGAGACCGCCTACAAGATATCCGCGATCGTCTTCGACAAGACGGGCACGCTCACGCACGGCAAGCCGGAAGTCACCAACATCGAGCTGGCCGAAGGACACGACGCCACGCGCGTCTTCACCTTCGCCGCCGCGCTTGAGAAGAACTCCGAGCACCCGCTCGCCGAGGCCATCATCAACCGAGCCAAGGCCGACAACATCGTGATTCCTGCCGTCGAGGGCTTCTCGGCGGTTCCGGGTCACGGCGTTGAAGGCACCGTGGACGGCATGCGCGTCGTGTTCGGCAACCGCAAGCTCATGGCCCGCGAGGGCATCGACATCTCGCGCTTCGAGGACCGCATCGCGGAACTTGAGGACGAAGGCAAGACCGTCATGCTCGTGGGCGTCAACGGACAGAAGCTGGCCGGTATGATCGCCGTCGCCGACACGCTGAAGCCGAACTCGGCTGAGGCCGTCAGCCGCCTGCAGGACATGGGCGTCAAGGTGTTCATGATCACCGGCGACAACCGCCGCACCGCCAACTCCATCGCTCGCCTGGTAGGCATCCCCGCCGAGCAGGTCCTGGCCGAGGTGCTCCCCGAGCACAAGGCATCCGAGGTCGCGAAGCTGCAGGCCGAGGGTCTCACGGTCGCGATGGTCGGCGACGGCATCAACGACACACCGGCGCTGGCGCAGGCCGACGTGGGAATCGCCATGGGCGCGGGCACTGACGTGGCCATGGAGACCGGCGGCATCGTGCTGATCAAGAACGACCTGCGCGACGTTGTCACCGCCATCGAGCTCTCCCGAGCCACGATGCGCAAGATCCGCCAGAACTTCGTCTGGGCGCTCGGCTACAACACGGTGCTGATCCCGGTCGCCGCAGTCGGCCTCCTCTCGGCGTTCCCGTGGGTCGCCGGCGCCGCCATGGCGTTCTCGAGCGTCTCAGTCGTCACCAACTCGCTCCTCCTGCGAGGCTTCAAACCCAGCCTCCGCATTGCCAAGAAGCCCTCGGGTAGGCGCACCGCGCCGCCCACCTCGCCCACAACCGCAACCAGCGCGGACGTCAGAAAGGACCCGTCATGAAGCGAATCGCACTCGTAGGCGCCGTACTCTCCCTGCTCGGGGCAACGGCGGTTTTGTCCGGATGTGCCACCGACACCGCCGAGAAGACCGACACCTCGAAGGTATGGGGCTATGTGGCCACTGCCGAAACAGCGCAGCTCGAGCTCGATGAAGATCAGAACGGCGTCGAAGAGCTGGTCGTGAAACGCGTTCTTTCGCCGAGCGACGGCTGGATCGTCGTGCACACCGACATGAACGGCAAGCCCGGCATGCGCGTAGGACTCGCCCCTGTGAAGAAGGGGGAGTCCGTCGACGTAAAGGTCAAACTCGAGGATCTCACGACTCCCAAGGTCATCGTTGCGGTGCACGCGGACCGCGGTACCAAGGGTGAGTACGACTTCGACATGATGAACAAGGAGATGAGCCCCGATCGCCCGTTCTTCGTGAACGAGAAGGAGCTCGCTCTGGTAGCCAGCGTGCGCGAGTTCGGCGTACCGGCAGCCGCAGGAACGGCATTGGTCGAGGCGTCCGATCAGGTCGGCGCCAAGGATGAGCTTGTGGTATCCAAGGCAGTTGCTCCCACCGATGCCTGGATCGTCGTGCACCTCGAGAAGGACGGTGGCCCTGGTGGTCGCGTCGGTCTTGCGCGCATCCCCGCAGGCGAGTCGCTCAACACGACTGTCGCTCTGGACCCGCTGCCCCTGACAAGCAACCTGCTCGTGGCTATCCACGCCGATAAGGCCGATGCCGGCCTCTTCAACTTCGACATGGAGGACAAGATCAACAGCGCCGACACCCCGTTCTTCGTCGATGGCGAAGAAGTCGCGGTGAAGGTGCGAGTGAAGTAGACGTACTCAGCTAGACTCGGGATGGCGTGCGCGGCGGATCATGCCTCGCACGCCATCCCTCGTTTCGCGAGAAGGGCACCACCTTGAACATCCTGGTACTCGGCGCCGCCGGACGCACCGGACGGCTGATCGTTGAACGCGCGCTGGGTCACGGGCACGAGGTGACGGCGTTTGTACGCTCGACACCCCTGGCGTTGACCCACGAGCGGCTGAGGACCGTCAACGGCGACGTCCGCGACTTTTCTGCGGTGGAAGGCGCGATGGTGGGGCAGGACGCGGTCGCCTTCGCTCTGTCGCAAGGATCAGGGGGCAAGGGTGTTCACGAGGAGGGAATCTCCAACGTCATCCACGCGATGGCCGTCTGCGATGTGCGGCGACTTGCGGCTATCAGCGCTGCTGGCACGTTCGCCCGGACCGACAAGGCGCTCTCGTTGACGTATCGCGCCCTGATCAAGACGGCGATGCGCGGCATCTACGACGACCTCGAGGGGATGGAACGGCGCATCATGGCCACCGGTTTGGATTGGGCGATCGTGCGGCCTGTCGGACTCACCGACGACCCGCCCAGCGGCACCTATCGCGTGTCACTCGACGGGACGCTGCTGAAGAAGACAGCTCGCATCTCGCGTGCAGATGTCGCGTCTGTGGTGGTCAAGGCGCTCGAGACCGACACGTATCTCAGGCGCACCGTCGTCGTAGGCGACTAGCGACCGCGGCAGACCCGACTAGCCGATTCCGCCGCCGAGTCAGACCTTCGGCTTCGTCCCCGCGGCAGGAATCTCGCAAGCGACTCGCTTGGCGGACTCTCGGAGTGCGGCGAGAACCGCCGCGATGCCGGGGTTGCCGTTGCTTCCTCGGCGGATCGCGGCCCAGATGGTGCGGTTGATCTCGAGATCGGAAACATCGGTGATCTCGACGTTGGGATACGTACCTATGAGAGCGAGCGGCGGTACCAGTGCCACGCCCAGCCCGGCGCCGACCGCCGAGAGGATGACCTGGAAGTCCATCGAGTGGAAATCGGTCAGAGGTTCGTAGCCCTGCCGACGAGTCGCGGCGACCACCAGGTCGAGCATCGACGTCGAGTCGCGACCGACGATCCACTCCTCGTTCTTGAGGTCGGCGAGCTTCACCGGCCCCGTTCCCGACAGTGGGTGGTCCGCCGGCAGTGCGAGATAGACGGGCTCGGTGAACAGCTGCTCGCGCTCGATGCCCGCGTCCGTGAGTCGGGGCAGCAGCCCCCATTCGTAGGCTACGACGACGTCTAGGTCGCCGTTCTTGAGCGCGGGGATCGACTCCTCGGGCTCAAGGTCGACCATCGATACCCGGAGATTGGGGTGCTCGGCCTGAAGTCGAGGAAGTGCCGGGATCAGCAGCGCGCGCGCAGCGGTAGGGAAGGCCGACACGCGGACGCGACCGACGACCCCGCGGGATGCGACGGCGAGATCCGCCTCGGCGCGCTCGATCTCTGCGAGGATGCGCTCGGTGTTGGCGACGAGCTGGGTGCCAGCGTCGGTGAGTCGCACACCGCGTCCGTAGCGCTCGAGCAGCTGCGAGCCCGTCTCCCGCTCGAGCACGGCCATCTGCTGCGATACGGCCGAGGGCGTCATGAACAGCGCCTCTGCGGCGGCAGCGAGCGTGCCGCGCGAGGCGACCTCTCTGAGCATGCGGAGGCGGGTCACATTAAGCATGAAGTAAATCTTACGCTATACATTAGGAAACGACAATTGTTCTTGCGCTTCGCAGGCCCGATGATAGCAGTAGAAACAACGCGACCACATTGGGCGGTCGCACTGAAGGAGGCGTTTCGAATGACTGACAGCTTCAGCGAAGGTAGCGTCTTCTACGGCCGCACCGCAGCAATCGTCGCCGGTGCGATGGTCCTGGCGGTACTGCTCCACCTCATCTAGTCCCCCTTGGTCGCCGCCGGCATCCCCCGGCGGCGACAGTCCCATGACATCAGCGCCTCGCAGGTTTCCTGCGGGGCGCTTATGCATTCCGAGCGCGGTTGGATGCGATTCCTCCCGGCGGCCACTTGACCAGCCCATCTATCCCGCTAGTGTGAGCGGTGACTCCCCGCGAGAGGACACCAGGATGCCCGACACAGCCAAGCAGTCGCAGATGCCGCGCACGGCACTGCCTTCCGCCACGCCGAGCAGTTTCACTGTGGTCTTCTGGGTGGCTTTCGCGGTGTCGACGGTGCTCGTGATCGGACAGATCGCGTTCATCATGTCGTTGACGCCCGTGGTTCTGGGCATCGCGGAGCGCACCGCGACCGTGCTTCCGCCGGTTCTGATCGCGGCTTCCTCGATGGGGGCCCTAGGGCTGTTCTTGTTCTTCGCCATCGGCGACGCGCTGTTGTTCTTGGTATTCGCGTTGCTGGCACGGCGCTACTGGATAGGACTCCTGTTCGTCCCACCGATCCTGTATCTGGCTGGTGCGTTTGGCGCACTCTGGATCTTCGCCGCACAGTTCCTGGCCGCAAACTGAACCGACGAGTAGCCGGAGGCTCTCGGTTCCGAAACCCGGGAGGGAAGCGTTGATGGGTACTTCGACCGACTCCGCGAGGTTGATCCAGTCACTTCTGCAGTCATGCACCGCTCTCGACGTGATGGCGCGCGATGTGTACCAGAACTTCGCCGAGCAGACCGAGAGCCCCCGCCTCCGCGCACTGTTCTTCCAGCTCTCAGTCGAGGAGGCCGACCACGTACGATGGTGGGGGGAGTTGCTGCGCCGGCACGCACGAGGCGAGCTCGAACTTTCTGTAGCGGTTTCTCAAGGCACCGCCGACTACATGCAGGCCGTGGTTTCACATCTACAAGCAAGTGCACCGGAACGCTTCGATCGCATGAACGACACCCAGCGCCTGGCCTTTGCGGCCTCAATGGAGTTCTTCTCGCTCGACCCCGCGTTTTCCCGGTTTATCGGCGTGATCGATCAGGATCTGGGAGAAGCGCATCGCATTGAGTACGACCAACACGTGCGACTTCTTGCCGAGACGCTGTGCGAGTTCGAGGCCTTCGAGTTGAAGTCGCAGGCGGCGTTGCTCGGTTCGGCGGAGAGCGAGTTTGCGCATCCCCGAGCGCTGGTGACACGGGACTCGCTCACGGGGCTTCCCACGGCGACGCTGTTGCGATCGGCGATTGAGCCGTTGTGCGACCCGGTCCTTGGCGGCGATTTCAGCATCGTGGTGATCGATATCGATGACCTTGGTGCTATCAATCAGTCTTACGGCCGCGATGCCGGCGATGCCGTCCTCGCAGCCGTGTCCCTCTCCCTTGCGAGCCTGTCGCGTCCGACGGATACACTATGGCGCCTGAACGATGACAGCTTCGCGATCGTGTTGCCCGGCGTTTCATCTTCGCGCGCTACCGAAGTAGCTCGCGCCTGTGTTGATGTATGCCAAGGGGTGGCGTCGGACACCGTCCCAAATGCGAGCGAGTGCGTCAGTGTCTCTGCCTTCACGATTGTGACGAGCGCCACGAGCGGTTCGCCGATCGACCTGGGCAGTGTGCTGGGGTGCGTGCTCCGCGCGACGGCCGCACGCGGCGATGCGGCCGAGTCCGGCAATCGCGGAATCGTCGCCACGGTGCTCTGTGACTGAGCCGACGAACCTCTACCGAGCAGCAACCGCGCTCCGTGAGCTCGACCCGGCATTCGCCGGAATCATCGACGCGGTCGGTCCGCTGCGCGAGCACGTGGCCGAGGATCGCTTCGCCGAGCTGGCCGCATCCATCGTCAGCCAGCAGCTCTCGGTGAAAGCGGCAGACACAATCTGGCGCCGTTTCGAGGCACTCGGCCCCGTGACGCCGGAGGCCATTCTCGGTCACGCCGAGGAAGAGTTGCGTGCTGTGGGACTCTCCGGTGCGAAGACTCGTTACGTGCGCGATCTGTCACTGCATGTCGTCGATGGCCGGCTGGACCTGAGCGCCGTCGACGAACTCGACGACGAGTCAGTCATCGAGGCGCTGACCGCAGTGAAGGGCATAGGTCGCTGGACCGCCGAGATGTACCTGATCTTCGCCCTGGGCAGACCTGACGTTCTTGCCGTCGACGACCTTGGTCTGCGCCGCGCGGCCGGATGGTTGCTTGAGCTCGAAAGGCCTGCGACGCGGGAGGAGCTTGCGGAGGCCGGTAAGCGGTGGAGCCCCTACCGATCCGCTGCCTCGCGATACCTGTGGGCATCGCTCGACAACGGACCGGCAGAGACACCGGAGACGGCGAGCCTCTAGAAGCGGCTACGCCACCGATCGCCTAGAAGTTGTCGCCGAGGAGTTCGAAGTAGGACTGCGGGTGCTTGCAGGCCGGACACAGGTCCGGAGCCTCGGCGCCCTCGTGGACGTAGCCGCAGTTGCGGCACTTCCAGAAGAAGACGCCGTCCTTCTTGAAGACCTTGTAGCCGTTGACGTTCTCCAACAGCGCGCGGTAGCGAGCCTCGTGATGAGCCTCGACCTTCGCGATGTTTCGGAACGACGCCGCGACGTCGGCAAAGCCCTCGGACTCGGCGACCTCGGCGAACGTCGGGTAGAGCTCGCTCCACTCCTCGAGCTCACCGTCGGCGGCGGCGAGAAGGTTCTCGGCGGTGGTGCCGAGTTTGCCTGCGGGATAGGTCGCCGTGATCTCGACGGGCCCGCCCTCGAGGTACTTGAAGAAGACCTTGGCGTGCTCCTTCTCGTTGTCGGCTGTCTCGGTGAACAGAGCGCTTATCTGCTCGAAACCTTCCTTCTTGGCGACGCTCGCAGCATACGTGTAGCGGTTGCGCGCCTGGCTTTCGCCGGCGAAGGCCTTCAGTAGATTCTTCTCGGTCTCGGTGCCTTTGATGCTCGGCATTAAGAGACTCCTTTCGTGGTGTCAGGGGTCGAGGTTTCTCACTGGTAATGGTATCCGTTCGAACGCCGAGCGAAACTCCAGAAAGAATTTCCTTGACTAGTGCGAACTTCGTAGTAGTCTGTGAATTGGCTAGTGTGAAGTTAGTACTACTGCGGTGTTAATAGCACCGCGTCGACAGAAGGGGAGGTGAGCCGTGACACCCGCAGACGAAATCATGCTTCGCAAGTTCCAGAAGGAACTCAACGCGGGCACGGTCTCGCTCGTCCTGCTCGCGATTCTCGACCGATCATCGGAGCCGCTCTACGGCTACCAGATCGCGAAGAGCATCGAGGGTGCCTGGGGCGAGGGAGTACCCGTCAAGCAGGGAACGCTCTATCCGGTTCTCCGCTCGATGGAAGAGAACGGCATGTTGGAAAGCCGAGTCGAGCCGAGTGTCTCGGGCCCGCCTCGGAAGTACTACTCGATCACCGAGCGCGGACGTTACGTGCTGGGCGACTGGAAGGCGGCGTGGACGCGGACTCGCGGCTTCGTCGACGCGACACTGGAGGGGAACGTTGAATAACACGGTCGAGGGATACCTCGCTGAACTCAGAAAGGTACTCGCGGGATCCGACCCGGCGCTCATCCAGGACGCCGTCTACGATGCCGAGGAGTATCTGCGCACGGCGGTCGCCGAGGGTGACGGCTCGCCCGAGGCACTTGAGGCCGCACTCGAGTCCTATGGCACGCCCGAGGAGGTCGCGGCCGCCTACCGCGACGCCGAGCTGACGGTCGCCGCCGCGCTGCGCAAGCCGCCTGCGCCGGCATCGAAGTCGAAGCTGGGCGCGAGCCCGATCGGTCGCTTCTTTGGCATCATCCTGGATCCGTCGGCGTGGGGCGCGCTGTTCTACATGCTGCTCACGCTGGCGACCGGAATCATGTACTTCACGATCGTGGTGACCGGTCTGTCGCTCAGCTTCGGCCTCGCGATCCTTATCGTCGGCGTGCCGTTCGCGTTGTTGTTCTTGGCCGTGGTGCGCGCCATTTCGCTGGCCGAGGGCCGCATGGTCGAGGGTCTCCTCGGCGAACGTATGCCTAGGCGGCCGCGCATGGTGGGTGTGCAGGGAAGCCTGTGGGAGCGCATCAAGAGCTGGCTGACGGACTACCGCTCGTGGACGACGATGCTCTACATGGTGCTGCAGATGCCGTTGGGCATCATCTACTTCACAACCGTGGTCACGGCGCTGGCCGTGTCGGTGGCTGTCTTCATGCTGCCGCTCGTGCAGATGGCGGCCGGTGAGGCCGTGATTCGTGGCCTCAACTACGGCTATCTGATTCAGCCGTGGGCGATGCCGCTGGTCATGGCGGTCGGGGTGCTCGGCGTGTTCGTGACGCTGTGGCTCGCCAAGGGCGTCGGGTTCGTGCACGGAATGTGGGCCAAGACGATGCTGGTCGGCCGCTTCGAGGGCGCGCCGACCACGACCGGGACGACTGTCTCGGCTGGAGGGGAGCTGTGATGAAGAGAGCAATCGCGATCATCGCTGTGGGAGTGGCGCTCTTCGGGCTGCTCGCGGCGACCGGATGTACGCGCGTACCGCTGTCGGAGACCATTGGCGGAGAACCGACCGCGGTCACTGTGGACAAGCCATCGCATGAACTTGAGGGCGCCGAGATGCTCGTTGGCACGCTCCGCATGGGTGTAGGCGAGCTCACCCTCACCGGGAGCGCTGAGGACAGCGACACGATCACGAGCCGGTTCGAGTACGCACCGGTCAGCTGGAAGCCCGAGGTCAAGTTCGAGACCGACGGCACCAGGGCTCAGTACTGGGTGGACCAGCCCGAGTCGGAGCCGATGAGGCTGAGTAACGACGTACGCAACCGCTGGACGATGAAGCTCCCGTCGGGCGTCGCCACCGAGCTCTCCCTGAAGCTGGGCGTCGGCGAGAGCACGATCGACCTGCGCGACGTGGATGTACGTGAACTCGAGGTGCTCACCGGCGTGGGCTCGGCGAAGATCGACTTGTCGGGCGAGCGGACCGGCGACGTCAACGCGACCATCGAATGTGGTGTCGGCGAGATGCGAATCCGAGTGCCGAGCGACATGGGCGTGCGAATCATCGGCGCTGAGGACGGTGTGGGCGATTTCGAGAGTCCAGGCTTCACCGAGGATGGACGCGACCTGGTGAACGCGGCGTACTCGAAGTCTGGCCCCAAGCTCGAGATCAGGCTGACGCGCGGTGTCGGCGAGGTCGTGGTCGAGCAGGTTCCGTAGCGCGAATCGCCGCAATTCAGCGCCGCCGCAGCGGCTGCACACAGCGCGAGGCCCGGCAGCTCGATTCAGCTGCCGGGCCTCGGTGCGCTTGCGGGTCGCGTGACGCTACTCCACCGGCTCCAGCTTCGCCGAGAAGTGGCGCAGGAACGGGGCCTGCTCGACGATGCGGTAGGCGGGAAGCGAGTCCCTCTCGGCGTAGACCTTCACCATGACCTCGATGACGTAGTCCATGTGGCTCTGGGTGTAGGTGCGGCGCGGGATGGCGAGACGCACCAGCTCGCGAGGACCGGCGACTTCTTCGCCCGTCTCGGCGTCGCGGTGACCGAACATCAGGGTGCCGATCTCACAGGCGCGAACGCCGCCGTGCAGGTACATCGCGATGGCGATCGAGACGCCGGGGAAGTCTGTCGGCGCCAGATGCGGCGCGAAGTGGACTGCGTCGACGTAGATCGCGTGGCCACCTGGCGGCCAGAGGATCGGGATGCCGGCGGCCTTGAGGTGCTCGCCGATGTAGCGCGTCGAGGCGATGCGGTAGTGGAGGTAGTCCTCGTCGACGGCCTCCTCCATGCCCACGGCGATGGCTTCGAGGTCACGACCAGACAGGCCGCCGTAGGTCGGGAAGCCCTCGGTGAGGATGAGCAGGTCCTTCTGCTCGCGCGCGATTTCCGCATCGCGGGTGGCGAGGAAGCCGCCGATGTTGACGATGGCGTCCTTCTTGGCGCTCATGGTGCAGCCCTCGGCGAGTGCGCACATCTCGCGGACGATCTCCTTGACGCTGGTGTTGGCGAACTCCGGCTCGCGCTGCTTGATGAGGTACGCATTCTCGGTGATGCGGCAGGCGTCGAGGTAGAGCGGCGTGTTGTTGGCGCGGCAGACCTCGGCGACGGCACGCGCGTTGGCCATCGAGACCGGCTGGCCGCCACCCGAGTTATTGGTCACGGTGAGCATGACCAGCGGAATTCGCTCGGCACCGAACTCGGCGAAGGTCGCCTTGAGGCGGTCGATGTCCATGTCGCCCTTGAACGGATAGTCCGACGCCATGTCGGCGAGTTCCGGCGAAGGCAGGTCGAGCGCGGTGGCGCCGGTGAACTCGCAGTTGGCGCGCGTGGTGTCGAAGTGACTGTTGTTGGGGACCACGTCGCCCGGCTTGCACATGACGGCGAAGAGGATGCGCTCGGCGGCGCGTCCCTGGTGCGTGGGAATGATGTGCTCGAAGCCCATCACGTCGTGCACGGCATCGCGGAAGCGGAAGTAGCTGGGGCTTCCGGCGTACGACTCGTCGCCGCGCATGATGCCGGCCCACTGGTTGGAGCTCATCGCGCCTGTGCCGGAGTCGGTCAGCAGGTCGATGATCACGTCCTCGGAGCGCAGCGCGAAGATGTTGTAGCCCGCTTCCGCCATCATCTGGCGGCGTTGCTCGGGTGTGGTCATCTTGATCTGCTCGACGGACTTGATGCGAAACGGTTCGATGATCGTCTTGAACATGGCGCCTCCCGGCGTCGTGTGTGCGCCCGCTCAATCTGAGGAAGCGGGCGCGAACCACAACGAAGTGTAGCGGGGAGCGACCAGGTGTGCGACCGCGCGCCGCTACTCGGCAGCGTTGGCGGTTGCCCAGACGCCGCAGTGATCGCGCACGAAGAACTCCAGCAGCCTACGGCCCAGCAGGTCGCCGAGGTACCCCTTCACCGTGGTGACAGCCAGCCAGTACTGCGCCGGGTTGTCCGAGAGACCCCGCTCGGCCATGACGATCGCGATGATCTCCTCGGTGGTGTGCGGTGTTTCGAGCACTTCGAGCAGGTGCGCCTCGAGATCCTCGATCTGCTCGAGATGGTGTTCGATGTTGGCGAGCGCAGTATCGCGGTCCACAAGATCGCCGTGTGCCGGCACCAGCCAGTCGAACTCGAGGTCGCGAAGGGAGCGCAGTGAGTCGGCGACCATGTCAGGGTCGATGGCGTAGGGCAGCGGATGGCGCGCCCACAGAGACTCGAGGTAGAGCGCGTCGCCGGTGAACAGTACGCCGTCGCGCGTGAGGAAGCCGGTATGGCCCATGGTGTGGCCGGGCAGTGGAATCGGGGTCGCTCGGCGGTCACGCCAGTCCTCGACGAGCGCGTCGACCTTGCACGGCGTGCCCTTGAACAGCTTGCCCACGAGGATGTCGCCCGGGCGCGCCCACGAGAACATGCCGCGGATGTTGATGTCGGGATTCTCGACCATCATCGCGTCGTCGCGCGCAGCCACCACCGTCGCGCCGTTCTCGCGAAGTACCGACGCCGCCGAGAAGTGATCGGCGTGGCCGTGGGTGATGGCGAGGCGGTCGATGATGCAGCCGTCGTAGACGCTCGACTCGGGGCCGGTATCGATGACGAGTCCCTCGATGAAGCCGGAGTTGGTGAGATCCGGTATGTAGTACGTGTCGCCGGCGACGTGAATCGCTCCTGCGGGCAGACGCATGGGCTGGGTCATGTGGTGGCTACCTCCAGTACGACCTGGGCGGCTCGCTCGATGGCCGCCTCGACCTCGGGCGTACAGCTTTCCGAGAACGTGCGGTCATCTTGTACCTGTATGCCCACTATCGAGACCGTGCTCGGCACGGGTCGCCCAAGCTGGCGACCCATCGCCAGGGCGGTCGGCAGGTCGATCTGGTGGCCGGCGACCAGGTGCAGCGATGGCTCGAGCTGCGCGCCGTCGAAGATCACGATCGCGCCCGGCTTAGCGTCGCGCAGACGGACGGCGTCGACCACGACAGCGCGCTCGAACCCCTCGAGCAGGTCGATGAGCGCGAAGCCCGCGAGCTCGGCCTCCTTCACGACGATGTCGGGATGAGGGCCGAGCTCGGCGATGCGGCGTGCGACTTTGATACCGACGCCGTCATCGCAGAGGATCGCGTTGCCGAGCCCGAGGATCAGCGTGGGAGTCACGGAATCTAGAACTGAATCTGCGCAGTGACGGCCGCGCCGTTCGTGTTGAGACCGAGCAGTGTCTTGTCCATGCGCGTGCACCACCTGCGGATGTCGTCCTCGAAGCTCTCGCAGTCGGCGGAGACCACGAGCAGATCGCCGTCGTGAATCTGTGGCAGCTTCAGAATGACCTGCAGAATCGGCTGCGGGCAGCGCAGTCCTTTGGCGTCGATCGTGTGAGTTGTAGCCATGGTCGTTCCCTTTCTCGGTGATTACAGGTTGGTGGTGACTGATACGCGGTGATTCGGTGTGACGAGGGAGTGAATCTCAGCAAATAGCTGGCCATCAGTGAAATGCTTGGCCGTAATCGCCGAGGACGGGCAGGCTGAGGCACAGGTGCCGCACCCGTGACACAGGAGTTCGTTGACGACCGCGCGCTTCTGGTCGACGTCGAACGAGATCGCCTTGTAGGGGCATGCGAGTATACACACTTGGCATCCGCCGCAGATGGCGTCGTTGACGACCGCTGTCGTGGCCTCGCGAATGAGTTTCCTGCCGGGAACCAGCGCCGAGAGAACCGCGCCGGCTGTAGCCGCGGCCGAGTTGGACGCCGCTGCGATGTTCTTCTCGCCCTGCGCCGAGCCGGCAACGAAGATGCCGTCGGTGCGGCTGGCGAACGGGCGGAGGATCTTGCTTGAAGCGAGCACGTAGCCCGTCGCATCCACGTCGACGCCGATGCGACCCGCGAGTGCTACGCCGCCAGAGTCCCCGACGTGCGGAGCCGCCATCACCACGAGGTCGAAGTCGCCAGTGCGCTGACCGCCCTTGAGGTTGACGCCAACGATCACGCGGCCGTTCGCACCGGCGGTCACGGCGAGACTGTCGCCGATCGCCATACGCACGGTGCGCAGATTTGCCGGCGCGTCCTCGGCAGCGGCAAGACGGTTGTAGTGCGGGCCGCCGAGCTGGCGGTCGAACGCGAGCTCGGCGAGCTGAGCGTCGGGAAGCTTGTGTGAGGTCTCGATGATCTGCTTCGCGAGCGCCAGGCAGCACGTCTGCGAGCAGGTGGCTGCAGGAGCACACCCGGTCTCATCGGCGCAGTGGAGGAATGCGATGCGTTTGGGGGTCGAGCCGTCGGCCAGGCGGATCTCGCCACCGGTGGGGCCGTCGGGATTCAGAACGCGTTCGAACTCCCACGTGGTCATCACGCGGGGGTGGTCGTAGACGCTGCCGGGGTCGAGCTTGAGCTGCGAGCCGGTCGCGAGGATGACCGCGCCCACTCGGCGCTCGAGAACTTCGTCGCCGCCGTCGAGACCGATGACGCCAAAGGGACACGCGCTGACGCACGCATCGCAGGAGCCACCGTTGAAGTGCAGGCACGACGCTTCATCGACAACAGCCGCGTTGGGCAGCGCGCCGGCGAACGGGATGTGGATCGCGTGACGCTGCGTCATCCCGACGTTGAACGCGTCGGGTACGCCCACCGGGCATACACCCGAACAGGTGTCGATGCAGCCGTAGCAGCCGTCGGCGTCCACGTGGCGCGACTTCTTGCGGATGACCGCCGTGAAATTGCCCAGGTAACCCAGCAGTTCATCGACTTCCGAGTAGGTAAGGACCTCGATGCCCGGGTGATGCAGCACCTCGTCCATCAGCGGTTCGAGCAGGCACGGGGCGCACTCCATGTCCGGATAAATCTCCGAGAGGAGCACCACCTTGCCGCCGATGGCTGCTTCGCGCTCCACCAGCGTGACCTGGCGGCCGGACTCGGCGATCAGGAGCGCGGCGGTCATGCCGGCCACACCGGAGCCGACCACTAGCACGCTGGTCTCGGCTTCGAGCTCGGGGGCCTCGAGCGGTCGCTGCTCGCCCACGCGGGCCGCCGCCGACGCGATCATGTCGAGCGCCTTGGCGGTCGCCTCGGCGCGGTCGGGGGTGACCCACGCGACCTGCTCGCGGATGTTGGCGCGGCTCATGGTGAACGGGTTGCGACCCGCGGTCTCGCAGGCCTCGGCGAAGTCCTGCGCATGCTCGCGCGGCGTGCACGCGGCCACGACCGGTAGGAGGTCGGGGTTCTCGGCGAGCTTGGCGGCGAGGAACGCCTTGCCCTCAGACGAGCAGAGGGTGACGTGGCGCTCGACCTTGGCGACGCCGGGGAGTGCGGCGACCTCGGTGGTGAGCGCGTCGAGGTCGATGAGGTCGCGGATGATGGGGCCGCAGTCGCACAGGAAGACGATGGCGTCGGGGGTGGCGTCCGGGGCGGGGGAGCCCGTGACGGCAGCGTGCGCGTCGGGCGCAAACCCTGCGATCGGCGCGAACGTGTCGCTCATCGCGCGCCTCCCTCGATGCGCTCGAGCGAGCCGTCACCGTTGCGACGCAGGCCGCCGAGAGGCTCGCCGTCGGCCGCGAACGTGCGCAGCTCGAGCGGGGTCGAGCCGGGCAGCGCATGGGTCGCGCAGCCGAAGCACGGGTCGTAGGCGCGGAAGGCCATCTCGATGAAGTTCATGATCGGCTCGGTGAGCTCGACGCCGGGCCGCACCAGCTCGCGGGCGGCCTTGGCCACCGACAGCTGGATTGCCGGGTACTGGTACGTGGTGCCGACGATGAGGTTCGCTTTCTGCACGATGCCGTTCTCGTCGGTGATGTAGTGGTGCGTGAGCAGCCCGCGCGGCGCCTCCACCGTGCCGACGCCCTCGCGCGGCGTGCCGCTGGGCAGCGTGCGAACGTCGGTCGACGTGAGGCGCTCATCGTTGGCGAGGCGCTGGACCAGTTCGGCTGCCTGCAGCATCTCGATGAGGCGTGCCCAGTGAAACGCCAGCGTCTGATGCACGGGCTTGCCGCCGAACGTCTGGTAGAACCGCTCGTACTCGGCCTGCGCGTGCGGCGTCTGCATCCCATCACTCGCGTTCAGCGAGCCGAGAGGCCCGGTGCGCATGATCTGCCGAGACGTTTCTTCGGACACGCCGTTCCAGCCTAGCTTCTTCAGGTACGGCATCTTGAGGTAGCTCCACGGCACAATCGCCTCGGCAATGTGGTCGAGGTACTCGCTGGGGTGGTAGCGCACGACCTCGTTGCCGTCGGCGTCGACCACGCGCACGTCACCGTCGTAGGCGTCCGGCTGATTCTGCTTGTTGACCAGCGCGAGGTAAGCGGTCTGGTTGTAGTAGGCCTTGGAGAGCACCATCTTGAGCAGCCGGTCCTGCTTGAGCACGAGCGCGTCGAAGATGACCAGCGACTCGCGCGCGAACTGCACCATGTAGTCGCCGATCTCACGCAACCGCGCCGCCGACTCCTTCGAAACCGGCTTCGAGATCCCGCCCGGCACCATGCCCACCGGATGGATCCGACGACCGCCGAGGATCTCTGCGACCTCGTGGGCCTCCTTGCGCATGCGGATGACCTTGCCGGCGATCTCAGGCCCCACCTTGTTGATGACGCCGATGATATTGCGCTCGGCAGCCGGTGCATCCGGGCCGACGATGAAGTCCGGGCCACCCAGCGCGTAGAAGTGCGTCGCATGGTCGCCGGCCATGAAGGCGTTGTACTGCAGGCGGCGGGCGATTTCAGCCGCGACGGGGATGTCCACGTTGTAGACGGCGTCTGCCGCTTTTGCCGCCGCGGTGTGGTGCGCCTCGGGACACACGCCGCAGATGCGAGCGGTGATCTGCGGCATCTCTTCGACGGGCCGGCCCTCGAGGAACTTCTCGAAGCCGCGCAGTTCCGGGATCACCAGGAAGGCGTCGTTGACGGCACCGTCGTCACCCAGGAACAGGTCGATGCGACCGTGTCCCTCAAGACGCGTGATGGGATCGATACTGACGCGGGTCACGAGCGCACCTCCTCGGCGGGATTCGCGGTTCTGGCGCGGCCGAGGAGCGAGGTCGCGAGCGTGAAGCAGTAGAAGGTGCCGGCGGGATCGACGACCTCGGCGACGGTCTGGCGGATGACCGCCTCGTCCTCGGAGTCCACCAGCGTGCCGAGAACCGCCACCATCGCGGCGCCCTGGTCGAGCGAGTCGCCGGCGGGGCCGAAGCAGCCGCGGCACGGCATGAGCGCGTCGGTGCACTGGCCGCCGCAGCCCGAGCGCGTGGCGGGGCCCATGCAGACGATGCCTTGTTCGAGGAGGCAGCGGCCGTCCTCGGCGATGATCTCGTGCGAGCGCACGAACTTCGCGACGCGGGTGCCGCGCTTCTCGAGGCGGCAGTCATCGCACACGGCTTTGCCGCCGGTGCCGACGATCGCGGGCGCGCCGGGCAGCTCGCCGGCGACGATCGCCTGCACGACTTCCCAGACGCGGTCGGTGGACGGCGGGCAGCCGGGGAGCGTGTAGTCGACAGGGACCAGATCGCCCAGCGAAGTGACGGTGCCAGCGATCGCGGGCAGCCCGACGCTCGAGCCGTCGGCGTGGGTCGCTGTGGCCGAGGGGCGCTGGCCGGAAGGAGCATCGGTCGACTGCGTGGTGAACGCGCGGTCGATGACGTCCTGGATCGGGTAGAGGTTCGCGAGCCCGGGGACCCCGCCGAACGACGAACACGCGCCGTAAGCGACTAGCACCTTGGACTTGGCGCGCAGGAGTTTCGCGATGTGGGCGTTCTCGGCGTTGCGGATAGCGCCGTTGAAGAAGCAGACGTCGATCTCGCCGTCGGCCATCGCCTCTACGTCGGCGTACTTGAAGTCGGTCGCAGCGGGCCAGAACGCAATGTCGGCCGCGGCGACGATGTCGAGCAGGTGCTCGTGTACCTCGAGCAGCGAGATGTCGCAGCCACCGCACCCGGCGGCGCAGTACATCCCCAGCTTCAGCTTGGTCACAGCGACACCGCCTTGTCGGCAGTGTCGGCTTTGCTGGCCGAGCGATTCCACGAGAGCGGGCCGAGCGCGCGAACCTGCTCGGTCATCTCGGCGACGAGCTCGGCGTAGCGGGCGCCCTCTGAGGCGCTGATCCACTCGAGGCGGACGCGTTCCGGCTCGATGCCCAGCTGCTCGAGCATCGTGGAGAGCACTGTCATGCGCGCAGCGGCTTTGCAGTTGCCGTTGATGTAGTGGCAATCGCCGGGGTGACAGCCGCAGACCAGCACCCCGTCCGCGCCGTCGGCTAGAGCTGAGATGATGAACGAGGGATCGACGCGGCCGCTGCACATGACGCGGACCACCTTGACGTTGGGAGGATACGCCGTCCGAGACTGACCCGCGCCATCGGCCCCCGAGTAGGAGCACCAGGTACAGAGGATTCCCAGTATCTTCGGTTGGAATGCCGGATCGGTCATAGCCCTCGTCCCGTCCCCATCTGGTGAAACAACAGCCGGACCCAATCTGCGGTCCTGCATACGGCGGCGAGCGGAGTCGCGCGTGCACGGGCAAGGAGCGAATCCCGTGCCCGAGTGAATCTCGGCACGGCACTCGCTAGCGATGTCTGCACGGGGAATCCCGAGGGCGCATTTCGGCACCCGCTGTTGAAAAGGAGGTGAGCCAGTAGTGCGAAGTAATTGCATCGCTGCACTGGTCCCGACGGTATCCGGTAACACGGAGGTCGGCACCGCCTAGAACAGCGGCGTTCCGCGGCCTCACAAGCCCCGCAACGTGACTGCAACGCGATACTCGCGAAACGCACGGCGTCGCTGTTCGGCAGCGATGGAAAGGGCCCCGGCAACGGGGCCCTTTTTCGTGCGATATGCGTCGACCCTGCAGCCGCTAGATCCGTGCGAGTGCCTGATCCAGGTCCGCGATGAGGTCGTCGACGTTCTCGATGCCTACTGAGACACGGATGAGGTCCTCGGTGATCCCGATGGAGCGACGCACATCCTCGGGCATGGATACGTGCGTCATCGTGAACGGCTGCTCGATGAGCGACTCAACACCGCCGAGCGACTCGGCGAGGATGAACAGCTCGAGCGCCTCGAGGAAGACGCGGGCTTCGTCGTTACCGCCCTTGATGCGAAACGAGAACGTCCCGCCAAAACCGGTCGCTTGCGACTTGGCCAGCGCATGCTGCGGGTGGCTCTCGAGACCCGGGTGCAGGACCGTGGCGATCTGGGGATGCGACTCGAGGTAGTGCGCGATCTTCAGGGCGTTGGCGTTGTGTGCCTGCATGCGAACCGCAAGCGTCTTGACGCCACGCAGCACGAGGAAGCACTCGAACGGCGCCTGCGCCGAGCCGGTGGCGTTCTGGAGGAAGCCGATCCTCTCGGCCAGGTCCTCTCGGGCGGTGATGAGCGCGCCACCCACGACGTCGCTGTGGCCGTTGATGTACTTGGTCGTCGAGTGCATGACGACGTCGATGCCCAGCTCCAGCGGCCGCTGGAAGTACGGCGACAGGAACGTGTTGTCGCAGATGGTGAGGATGTCTCGAGCCTTGGCGAACTCCGCGATCTCGCGCAGATCCACGAGGTTCATGAGCGGGTTGGTCGGCGTCTCGATCCAGATGCCCTTCGTCTCCGGTCGCACCGCAGCTTCGACTGCGGCGATGTCGCGCAGGTTCACGAAGTCGATCGCGATGCCCCTCTCGGACACGACGCTCGCGAGCAGGCGGTAGGTCCCGCCGTAGATGTCGTCGTGCACGATCAGGTGATCGCCCGCCGAGAAGTGCGAGAACATCGTGGCGCTGGCCGCCATGCCGGTGCAGAACGCGAACCCGGCGACGCCGCCCTCGAGCGCGGCGAGACACTGCTCGAGCGCCTTGCGGGTGGGGTTGCCCGACCGCGTGTAGTCGAACTCGCCGGGCTTGTCGAAGCCCAGAAAGGCGAAGGTTGAGGTCTGGTAGATCGGAGGCATCACTGCGCCGTACGCGGGATCCGGTTCGTGTCCGGCGTGGATGGCGAGGGTTTCGAAGTTCATGGCACGCTCCTGCGGTAGACGTCGGGGAAAGAAGTATAGAATCCGGAACTCCCCGGTTTACGCACTCTTGGGATGCGCAATCAGGCGTTATCGCCGGAGGCGTTTCGCGACGCGGCTAGACTCTGGCCGAAGCTCGCCCTTCGACAGATCGTCGCGGAATGAGCGAGTAGATCCTGCAGCCGACGCAGTAGCCGAACAGAGCCTCGAGGCTCGCCGCGCCGAGAAGACCGCCCGCCACCAGTCGCGCCCCAAGCTCGAGGTTTAGGAGCGCCAGCGTGCCGGCCATGAGAGAGAAGGCGACACCTATTCCTGCAGCAAACTGTTTGGGAGCGGCGTTCACCGCCTGCGGCTCGAGTCTGAGCGCGCGAGCAAGGAGTCGGGCCAGGTTCGCGAGAGGGCTGCACTGCCGATACCCAAGGGCGCGGAGCAGGAAGTCGCCCCCGAGCAGATAGAACAGCCACCAATGTGGTGTGATGAGGAAAGTGGTCGCAATCACGACCACGAAACCAGCGACCAACCGCACCACACGGTTGTTCACGGTCTCACTGTTGATTGGGCACGCATCGACCATGTCGGTTACCTCACATCTCGCTCCCAGGCGTGTTCGCGAGTCAGGAGCATGAGGCATACCGAAGTAGGGCCGGAAAGCGCACCTAACGGAAGGGGTCTTATCGGAATTAACAGCTCCCGGGCACCGAGCACGGCGCCGAGCGCTGGAACTCCGGCGTCGCCTCGATGTGCGCGACGAGCTCGGAGCGGTCGGTACCGGCGTGGAGGAGGCACGTGACGTCCTCGGCCATGGGGTCACCGGTGCGCTGCCAGGCCTTGGCGCGGCAGCCGCGACAGATGCGCGAATACTCGCACGCCTCGGGGGAGCAGACGCCCTTGGCCTCCTGCTCATCGAGCTTGTAGAGCTCGCAGACGGCTTCTTGCAGCGACATCTCGCGGACATTGCCGATCGTCCAGTCCTGAGCGAACTGGCAAGGCATGATGCCGCCCTCGGAGTTGATGTTCATGTGGCCCTTACCCACCGGGCACGCCGAGATGGTCTTGAGGCGCTCGAGGCCGTTGCTGACGTCGATGCCGCGCGCGGTGAACTGCTCGGCGACGTAGGGGATGAAGCTCGGCATCGCGCCGATGTCCCACTCCATGCCTTTGACGCCCGACTCTTCGCCGGCGATGAGGTCCTCGATGATGAAGTCGGCGAGCTCGCGCCACTGCTCGGGCGTGATGCGACCGTCGTCCTCGCCCTCACTGCGGCCTGCGGTGATGAGGTCGCAGAAGTAGAGGAGGCCGACGTCGAGGGACTTGGCCTCGGCGATGAGGTCGTAGATGTGCGGCCAGGTCTCGGCCGAGATGGCGGTCTTGATGGCGACGTTCACGCCTTCCTCCCGCAGGATCTTGATGGCCTCGATGACCTTGTCGCGCGTGCCGGGCACCTGGACCATCGCGTCGTGGAAGTCGACGGGGCCGTAGAGTGAGGTCGCGATCCAGTCGATGCCGTTGGCCTTGAGGCGCTTGGCGGCGTCGCGGTCGATGAAGGTGCAGTTGGTGGAGACGGTGACGCGGATGCCGTAGCTGCGCGCCAACTCGAGGATTTCCCAGAAGTTCTTGCGCATCATCGGCTCGCCACCCGAGAGGAACAGGGCCGGCAGCTTGCGCTCGCCCATCTGGTGGACCAGCGCGATGGTCTCTTCGTCGGTGAGCTCGTCGGGCCGGCTGTGCCCGTCGGCGGCCATGTAGCAGTGGTCGCACAGGAGGTTGCAGCGATTGGTGATGTTCCAGATCACGTCGCTGGGGCGGCCCAGCTTGAAGGCGGTGATCGCCTTGTTCTCGACGTCGGCCAGCGGGCCCTTGAAGAAGAGTGAGCGGACGTGCGCCATGGGTGAAGCCTCCTGCGAGTCTGTGCCGGGCCGATCCCGACGGCACTATCGTGTACGCGCGCGTGTGCGCCTGTGCATTATGCAACCCGCGCGCCATGAACGCATCTTGTAACTTTTGTGCGCGAACTCTCGGTCGGCCAACGCTGGGCACGGGTACACTCAGAGTCAGGAGGTATTCACCAATGGCCGACACCGTAGAGCTGCACGCGCTCACCGATACCGTAACGATCGCCCCCGACGTCGAGATGCACCGCTTGGGCCTGGGAACCTACAAGGCCGACAAGGGTCCTGATGTCGCCCGCGAGGTGTCGGAGGGGCTCGCGATGGGCTACCAGCTCATCGACACCGCGGCACTTTACGGCAACGAGGAGACCATCGGCGAGATGATCCGCGCAAGCGGCATCCCGCACGACGACATCTTCCTCACGACCAAGCTGTGGAACTCTGACCAAGGCTACGAGCCGGCGCTCACCGCATTCGATGCGAGCCTCAAACGTCTGGGCGTCGAGCAGGTCGACCTCTACCTCATCCACTGGCCGTGGTCGCAGCACGTCCGCGAGACCTGGCGCGCGATGGAGGAGCTGCTCGCCTCGGGTCGCACTCGGGCGATCGGCGTGTGCAACTACCTGCCGCATCACCTCCACGAGCTGGCGTCGTTCGCCAACGTGCTCCCCGCAGTCAACCAGTTCGAGTTCCACCCGCGCCTCCAGCAGCCGGACCTGCAGGCGACCTGCTGCGAGTACGGCATCACCATGCAGGCCTGGGCGCCGCTCATGCGCGGCAAAGTGTCTGACATCCCGCTCCTCATCGCCATCGCCGAGAAGTACGGCAAGACACCCGCCCAGGTCTCGATTCGCTGGATCCTCGAGCTCGGCATCACCACGATTCCTAAGTCAGTCCACCCGGAGCGCATCGCCGAGAACTGCGATGTCTACGACTTCTCGCTCACCGAGGAGGAGATCGAAGCGATCAATGCGCTCGACTCCGGACATCGAATCGGTCCCAACCCCGAGACCTACACCGCGCTCGGTGGCTATCCCGGTGCGCGGAGGCAACGCTGATCCGGCGCTCGGCACTAGGTCAGGTACACTGAAGGAACAGCGTGCAGGGGGTGCGGATACGTGCAATTCCAGGCGAGCGAGATCGCGGATCTCATGATGATGCTGGTCCTCGGACCGATCGTCGTTGTCATCGCGCGCCGTATCACACCCGCCTTGTTCGGTACGGTGGCGCTTTGCATCGGACTTATGCTCAGCGGCTACGTGGCCACGATCGTCGAAGGAATCGCCTTCCCTGACTTCTTCAACCTCCTCGAGCATGCGAGCTATGCGCTGGCGGGTGTCGCGTTTGTCTGGCTGACGGTCCTTGTCGGCCGCCGGGTCGCTGAGTCTGGGTCGGTGGCGGATGAGTAGCTGGGCAGTGATACTCGCTGATGTGGTCAGTCTCTTGGCGTTCACGATCGCTGTGATCCTGACGCTGACGAGTCGTGTCAGAAGCCCGCTCATCACTAAGTCCGTACGCTACGTGTTCGCGGTCGCCATGGGGTTGTACGTGTTCGTGGGGATATCCAACGTCCTTGAGCACACCGGTCTCACCGTCGACCTCGACGCACTCGAGGACTATGTTGAGCTGCTGTTCCTGCCAGCGTTGGCCTGGGTCGCCAGCACGATGTATCTCAACCATCAATTGGACGTGCAGCACCGACTTGCACGCTCGATGCGACTACAGAACGATCTGCTCCTGAGTATCGTCGACACGGTCCCCGGTGGAATCATCGTGTTGGATCTCGTCGGTGGCATCACCTTCTCCAACGAAGGCGCCGAGAGAATCCTGGGTTTGCAGAGTGACACCATGGGCAGCGTGCATCTGACGCCGAGCTGGGTTCTGCGCGACCCGATGACCGGAACAGAGTTCACGCTCGCCGACATCGTATCGGCCGGAACCATCACGCGCCGCACATTCATAGCCGAGTGGCCCGATAATCGTGCGACGCCGCTGACGCTCTCCGCGACTCCCATGAACCGCGCGAGCGGGGAGCTCGACGGAAGCGTCGTGGCGTTCGAAGACACAAGCGGACGCTAGAATTGACGCAAGTCATGGAGCGAGCCCGCACACGAGGGCATGCTTGGCCCGTCCGTACCGCTCGTTTCCGGAGGCGTCCATGTCCGAACCAACGGCTCTGCCAGTAGAACGAGAGCCAGGCTTCTTAGATACCTACGCGCTTGTGTACGCGTTCACACTCGCGTTCCTCGCGCCCGGCGTGGCGACCCTTGCCGGACTCCCGTTTCGCACCTATACATTCCAGTACGTCGCCCTGGTGACCGTACCGTTCCTGCTCGGCTTGCTTGCGACGTTCCTCACGGACAGCACCGATCCGTTGCGTCGCAACCTGCTTCGCTCGGCGATTCTGATTCCGATCGTGTCGGTCACGGGCGTCGCGGTGCTCTTCACCGGGTCGCTGTCGGTGCTGATCGTGACGCCGCTGCTGGGGGATCGCGACTTCGCGGCTACCACGCCGTTCGCTGTTGCGGGATTTGCGATTCTGGCCCTCCCGCTGGTGTTCGCGCTGGTCGCGCGGCTGCGCACCAGGCTGACATGGCAGAGTGGGGTTCAGATTCTCGCGATCGTGGGCGCACTGGCGATCGTCGGCTACGTGCTGGTTCTGATGATGTCGGGACAAAACGTGCTCAAGGATGTGGCTCGCAAGGATCTCGTCATCTACATCACTGGTGCGCTTACCTGGTATCTGCCGTCGTTTGGCATCGCTGCGGGCGCGTGGCGTCGGGTGGCGTTCGTCTAGTCGTCTGAACCAGGATGCGCCGCTGTCCACGCCGAGAGAACCTCGGCGAGCGTCGCCGTAGCGGGAGTCAACAGGCCCACGCCGAGACCGTCGCGCGACAGCTTCGCCATGACGTCCGGGCGCGCGCAGCACAAGACTACCTCGACTTGGCGCTTGTCGAGCGTCTCGATCGCTTCTCGGAGTGAGGCCAGCCCACTGAGGTCGATGAACGGGACTCGCGAGAGGTTGAGTACCAACACCTCGGGCTCGGTGTGGGTGTGCATCAGCGCTGCCTCGAACTGCTCGATGGCGCCGAAGAAGAACGGGCCTTCGATCGTGTAGACCAGCATTCCGTCGGGCAGGACCGTGCGTTCATTGGCGGTGAAGTGGCCGCGGAGCTCTTGGGTGTCGAGCTGTCTGACCTCGACGGACTCGGCCATGCGGCGCAGGAAGTTCACCATCGCAAGCGCCACGCCCACCTCGACCGCGACCACGATGTCGGCGAAGACCGTGAGCCCGAGCGTGATCAGCATCACCGCGACGTCCGAGCGCGGAGCGCGTCGGGCGGTCGTCACGATGTGGCGGATGTCGCTCATGTTGAACGCCACCACGAAAAGGATCGCGGCCAGCGAGCTGAGCGGAACGTTGAAGCCGAGCGGCGCAAGTGCCACCAACACCAGCGCCAGGAAGACGGCGTGGACGATGCCGGCAAGCGGGCTGTTGCCGCCGCTGCGCACGTTGGTCGCCGTGCGCGCGATGGCGCCGGTCGCCGCGAACCCGCCGAACATCCCCGAGGCCACGTTGGCGAGCCCCTGACCCACAAGCTCCTGGTTGGAGTCGTGGCGCGTGCCCGTCATGCCGTCCGCGACGGTTGCCGACAGCAGCGACTCGATTGCGCCGAGAAGCGCGATCGCGAACGCCGGGCGCACCAACGCGAGCACGGTGGTCATGGTGACGTCCGGCATCGTGAGGGAAGGCAGGCCACGTGGGATGCCGCCGAATGCGGTGCCGATGGTGGCCACTGTGTCGATCTGCAGGATGGATTGCACGATGGTTGCCGCGACGAGCGCGATCAGCGGGCTGGGGAGCCGTCCAACCCAAGGGAGCTTCGGCCACAGGACGATGATAAGGATGCAGACGATGCCGATCGCCGTCGTTGCTGGATCGAGCGTGGGCAGCGCGCGGAGCATCGCAAGCAGCTTCTCGCCGAACCTCTCAGCATCGACGGGTGGGAGGCCGAAGAACGCCTGCCACTGGCCGACCCAGATGACCACCGCGATACCAGCGGTGAAGCCGAGGATGACCGACTCGGGGATGAACCGGATGACGCTGCCGAGCTTGAGCAGTCCAAAGAGCAGCAGCATCGCGCCGGCGAGCATGGTGGCGATCTGCAGGCCGCTGAAACCGAACTCGGCGGTGATGCCAAAGAGCAGGACCGCGAACGCTCCGGTCGGGCCGGCGATCTGGACGCGGCTGCCACCGAACAACGTCACGACGATTCCTGCGACGATGGCGGTGTAGAGCCCCTGCTCGGGCTTGGCGCCGGATGCGATGGCGAACGCCATGGCCAGCGGTACCGCGACGATTCCGACTACGATGCCGGCAGTCAGGTTTCGCAACCAGTTATCGCGGCCGAGCAGACCAGCGCGCCACGCTTCCTTGATCGCCATCATCGGCAGACTCCAGATTACGAGGGGGTCTTTTACCGTAGCACGACTCTGCTAGCGGCGACGGGGGCGGGAACGGGTGGGCGACTCGTCGGTCAGCAGCGGCACGTCGCCGGTGCGGATGCCGCTGCGATAGAGGTCCTCGCCAAAGCGCTCGAAGCGCGGCACGGTCACGGCGCCGCCCACGCGATCAGCGATTCGCGTCAGCAGCTCATCTTCGGACAGCTCCGTGTCAGACGCGAGGAGCACTATGTTGCGTGTGTCATCGAGAATGTCGTCCGCGATGCCGAGGGGGAATGTCCACACGTTGCGCCACACGTTGTTTGCCGTGCGATGCAGGCTCCGGAAGGGCTTGCTGTGCGGTCCATACACAGCACCAATAAGGTTGTACGCCACCACGCCCTCCGCCGAGAGATGATCGCGGCACTCCTGCAAGAACTCTTCGGTCATGAGGTGTCGCGGGACGTGGTCGTCGTTGAACGCGTCGATCACGATGATGTCGTAGGTCGCATCGGTGAGCCGCAGGAAATCGCGGCCGTCCTCGGCGTAGACCACGATGCGTTCGTCGTCGGGCAGCATGAAATAGTCGTAGGCGAGGTCCACGACCGCCGGATCGAGCTCCACAGCGTCGAGGTGCATCGGGGCGTAGTCGCGCCACATGCGCTTGACCAGCGAGCCGCCGCCCAAGCCGATGACCAGCGTGCGCAGCGCGTCCGGGCGGACCGCCATCACCAGATGCAGGTAGGCGACGTAATCGATGTCGGTCTCGAAAGGGTCGTCGAGCCGCATCGACGACTGATGGTTGCGCTCGAACTTGAGCAACCGGACGCCGTTGTCGTCCGTCACGCGAACCAGGTGGTGCGCTGAATCGAAATCAGGCACCGGACGCCGGCTCGGATTCGGCGATGGGGATGGCGCCGAGTTCGAGATGCGAGTGCTCGGCACGTATGCTGCCATCGAGCAGCGCGCCTCCGGCTGTCGGCTCGCGCCTCGGAGCCGCCACAGTCGCGCGCCGGCCCGCGGCCACGCACCCGACGACTCCCACGGCGAACAGCCAGCTCGCCGGCGGAACCGTCTCGCCAAAGAACAGCGCCGCGGCTGCCAGCGTCATGAAGACCTGCGTCAGCTGCAGCTGACCGACGCGCGCGACGCCGCCCAGCGCTAGCCCGGAGTACCACGCGAAGAATCCCAGCAACATGCTGCCAAACGACACGTACGCCATGCCGAGGATCGCGACCGGCACGATCGCGGTCGGCGGGGCAACCACGAGCGAGATCCCGACGGCGACCGCGAGCACCGGGAAGCTGATCACGAGCGCCCAGCAGATGGTCTGCCAGCCGCCAAGCTGCTGCGACAGCCGCCCACCCTCGGCGTACCCGAGTCCGCAGAGCACCAGCGCCACCAGCATCGCCGCGTCCGCGATCCCCGCGTCGCCGCCAAGGCCTCGCCATGCCGCGAAGCCGATCACCAGCGACGAGCCGAGCACCGCCCACAGCCAGAACGCGCGCGACGGCCGCTCGCCCAGCAGGACCGCGGCCCACATCGCCGTCATCAGAGGCAGCACGCCGTTGAGTACCGCACCGTGCGACGCCGGCACGTACTGCATCGCGATCGCGGAGAACAGCGGGAAGCCGACGATGACTCCCAGCGACACCACCACGAGTCCGCGCAGCTGCACGCGGTTGGGGCGCGGCGCGCGGGTCAGCATCAGCACCGGCAGGGCGACGAACGCCGCGATGACGGAGCGCCCCAGCGACACCGTCACCGGGTTGAACGACTGCAGAGCGAGCCGAGTCATCGGCAGAGTGAGGCTGAACACGGCGACACCGATGAGTCCGAGCAGAGCGCCGAGAGTGGCATCAGAGGGGCGTTTCACGAGGTGGGACCCAGTTTCTAATTGACCTTGATGAGCGAGTCGACCGGCGCATAGGCGTCGGTCAGCAGGGGCACATCATCGGCGACGATGGTGTTGGTGTACAGGTCCGCCGCGAACGAGGGGTACTCGGCGAGCTTCACTCGGCCGTCAACGTTCGACTCGATGCGGCGGACCAGCTCATCGTCGCTCACGGAGGCGTCGGACGCCAGCACGATGATGTTGCGCCCCAGCTCCGTCAAACCGCTGCTCCCAATGCCGATGGGGAAGACCCACACGTTCTGCCAGTTCGCCGAGACGGTCTTGTGCATCCCGCGAAACAGCTCGCTCCGCGTGCCGGTGATCGATCCGATGGCGTTGTAGGCGACCACCCCGCCCGGAGCCAGCCGCCGCTTCACCTCGCCGAAGAACTCGTTGGTGGTCAGGTGAAACGGGAGCGAGTCGGCGTAGTAGGCGTCGACGAAGATGACATCGTAGGTGTCGGTGCTCGTCTGCACGAACCGGCGAGCGTCCTGAGTGAACACGCGGAGGCGCGGGTCACTCGGCAGGTCGAAGTACTCCTTTGAGATGCGCACCACGGCCGGATCGATCTCCACAGTGTCGATCTGCATGTCCGGATAATCGCGCCACCAGCGTTTGGGCAGTGCCCCGCCGCCGAGTCCCAGGATCAGCACGCGCTTCGCCTCCGGGTTAACTGCCAGCGCGAGGTCGGCGTAGTTGGGGTAGCGGATGACGCCGCGGTAGCCGTCGGCCATGTCGAGGGCGGTCTGGTTGCTCGCGTCGAATCGCAGATGCCGCACGTTGTCGGCCTGAGTCACCGTGATGCGGTGATACTGCGAGTCCTCGCGATGCAGCACGCGCTCGCCGGCGATATCGCTCGCAGGCACCGACGCCACATCCGTCAACACCACCCCGCCGAGAACCCCGCCGAGGGCTACCAACGCAATCGCGAGCGAAGCGGCGCCGCACGCGGTGCGCATGAGAGGTGCGCGGGACGCGGAGACCGAGTGGGCGCCGGTCGTTTCGGACGCGGGCTCGGTCCCGGTCGCGGGCTCCGTCTCGGCCGCGGGCTCCTCGGGGTAGAGTCGCGGCAGCGCCAGCGCCATCAGCGCACTCGCGAACAGCACGAAGCCGATACCCACGATGAGCGGCTCGAGCGACAGCAGCGGGATGAGCCAGAACGACGTAGCTAGCGTCCCTACGATGCTGCCGCCGGTCGAGATCGCGTAGAGACCGCCGGCGGAGCGCCCGATGTGCGTCAGCCCGCGTGAGGCGGCGAGGCGCACGCCCAGCGGCGACACTGTCGCTATCAGCAGTGCCGGCAGGAAGAAGATCAGCGCCGATGCGACCAACGAGCCGATGCGCGGCCCCATGTCGGCAGCCATCGGCAGTGCCGCAGCGGCGATGACCGGCACGATCACCGTCAGCACGCCGGCTCCCGCGATCAGGGGCGCGAGCGCGCGGGCGGAGTGGCGCCTGTCGGCGAGCTGGCCGCCAAGCCAGTAGCCGAGGCTCAGTGCGATCATCACGATGGAGATGACGCTGCCCCACACGAAGATGGAGTTGCCCAGCGCGGGGGCGAACACACGCGCGGCTACGATCTCGAGCGCCATGAGCGCAGCGCCGCACGCGAACACGATCACGTTGAGCATGCAGGTCCTCCGCTAGGGGATTCGGGCTACCGTCTATGCCTTGGTTCGAAACGCCTTGGCGATGTCGGCACCCAGCGTCACGAACTCGCTCGGCATCATCACGATGGTGGTCGTGTTCTGTTCTGAGCCGACCTCGGTGATCATCTGCATGCGGCGTAGCTCGAGCGCGAGCGGATTCTCGGTGATGACTTTGGACGCCTCGCCCAGTTTGACCGATGACTCGAGCTCGGCCTCGGCCTTGATGATGCGGGCACGCTTTTCGCGCGTGGCCTGCGCTTCCTGTGCCATCGCGCGCTGCATGCTGACGGGAATCTCGACGTCCTTCATCTCGACCATCTCGACTTTGACGCCCCACGGCTCGGTGGCCTGGTCGACCACGAGCTGCAGCGCCTCGTTGATCTTGTCGCGCTCCTTGAGCACCTCGTCGAGCACGTGCTGACCGATGATGTTGCGCAGGCTCGTGAGCCCCACCTGGTAGGACGCGGTGTAGTAGTCGGCAACGTTGATGACGGCCTTGATCGGGTCGTTGATCTTGAGCCACACGACAGCGTTGACCTTGACCGTGACGGAGTCCTTGGTGATCGACTCCTGGCTCTCCATGTCGATGGTCTTGGTGCGCAGGTCGACCTTCTTCTGCTGCTCGATACCGAGCGGAATCAGCCAGTAGAGGCCGGGACCCTTAGTGCCGGTGAGGCGGCCGAGGCGGAAGACGACGGCGCGCTCGTACTCGTTGGCGACCCGCAGGCCGGTAAGGGCGAGTCCGATGAGGACGAGGACGATGACAAACAGGATGTAGCCGAATGTGGCCATGAAATGGTGCCCCCTTGCTGCTCGCAGCCGCGGTGTTGCGACTGGGCGACGCTTCCAGACAATCATACCCCCGTGCACGCGCATCGGCGCGCTTGACGTGGCACTATCCTGTTTTCATCTGTTATTATGCAGTCTCTGTCAGTTCGATAGCGCGACCGGAAGGAGGGACTACACGTGAATCCGATTCATCCGAAGGCGTCGTTGACGCCATACAACCTGTACGTCTCCACTCCGGTGCGCCGCGCCGCCTGACACTCTAAAGCGTCGCGGGCACCCCGATTCTCGGGAGGACCCCGCGATGCTTCAGACCACCACCCGCGCTCTGGCGCGACCGCAACACCCCTTCGATTTCGCTGCACACACCGCGCACGCTCTAGCCGTGTTCGGCGACGGTGCCATCAGGTTGGCGATCGCCATCGACAACGCAGGCGCCAAGCAGCAGCGCGAGACTTTTGATGCAGCCGCGAGGCCGCGTGACCGCCTCGGACCTGGGGCAGTCGATCGCATCGACCGAGCGAAGCACGGCATCACCGATGCGTGGCGCCTGAAGTAGGCAGCCTACGCGTAGGCCTTCGACACCGCGCGCACGACGGCCCGGGTTCGGCTCTCCAGCCGACCCGGGCCGTCGTCGTCTCGGCGAGTATTCTCGGCATAGTACCTTGACAGACATAATACCTTGTCGGACACTACGGTTCGAAGGAGGTGCGGAATGACTGTGGAGACACCAATCAGTAGTGATCTGATCCGCGGGCACATCGACACGATCGTGCTTGGGATGCTCAGCGGGCAGGACCGATACGGCTACGAGATCTGCAAGCAGGTCGGGATCCTCTCGGACGGCGACTACGAGCTCAAGGAGCCGACGCTCTACTCGGCGTTTCGGCGCATGGAAGCGGCGGGGCTCATCAGCTCGTACTGGGGCGAGGAGTCCCAGGGCGGACGGCGCAAGTACTACCGCATCGCACCCGAGGGACGCGAGACCTACCTGCGCAACCTCGAGGACTGGAAGCGTGCACGCACCCTGATCGACCGGCTCGTGTCGGGCGAGAGTGAGAAGGAGTGACCATGGAAGCCATCAAGTACTACGTGAAGGGTGCGTTCGTCGGCATCGCCGAGACGCCCGCAGTGGTCGAGCAGCAGGAGGAACTCATCTCCGACCTCACCGCCAAGGTGGCCGACCTGGTCGCC
Source organism: uncultured Eubacteriales bacterium (assembly GCA_964388455.1). Taxonomy (GTDB): domain Bacteria; phylum Actinomycetota; class Coriobacteriia; order Anaerosomatales; family JAAXUF01; genus JBBRWO01. The sequence continues at coordinate 19,694 of CAYMAN010000001.1, read as the reverse complement.
GACGGCCGCTCGCAGGAGGAGGCCCTGGGCATGGCCATCGCATCGATGGGCGACCTGAGCGGGCTCGTGAAGGAGTTCGCCACCGAGGAACCCGCGGTTCCGGCGGCACCCGCCGAGCCCGTGGCCCCGCCGGCGGTGTTCGTCGAGGCGTACACCGCTCGTCTGCGCCTGCACGTGGTCGCCATCAGCGTCGGGCTGTCGATCGGGATGCTGTTCGTTCTCACGGTTCTCGGCGTCTCCACCGGCGCAGTCAACGGCGCAGCCGCTGCCTCGGACATGCTTCTGGGAATCGCCGGACTCGTATGGATCGCGTACACGGTGCGCGTCATGCACGCCAAGCCGTGTGTCGTCGAAGATGTCGAGTTGAGGCCGAGCGCGAACCTGCGGAAGCCGGTCATGCAGTGGGTCGCGGTATGTGTCTTCGCGTTGCTCGCTAACGTGATCATCAGCGGCGAGTTCTGGGCCTGGACCGTGTGGGTCGGTGCGACGGCGTGGCCGCTCAGCCTATACGTCGAGCATCGTCTTTTGTCGGCCGGCAAGTTCCTCTATCCCACGACGGAGGCCGAGAACGTCTCGGCCTCCGTTGAGTCTTCAGCTTCTGTGGCACCAAGCGCGTGCGTCTGACGCCCTATGTTCGACGAACGCCGCCGCGCTTAGCCGCAACTGCAGCCGCTCGTACTTGCGGGAAGCTCGCGTACGCCGACCTTACGAAGAATCGAGACCATCGGGCACCAGCCGAAGGCGCCGCCGATGACCAGGTTCACGCCGACGAACGCTGTGAGAATCAACCAAAGCGGGTTGACGAAGTAAGCGAGTGTGACCGAGGTGAGAACGAACACGCCGGCGATCAGGCGAAGATAGCGGTCGAGATACATGGACGGCTCCTCTGAGCGGATGTGTATGCCAATACCCCATAGGGTATCACACTCGGTTGTCAGACCGAGCGACGAACCAGGATCGAGTACCGCTACGAGTAGAGCGATTCCTTGCAGTGATTACCAACAGCCTCTTCGTGGGAACGTTCACTGAACGTCGACACGAAAGGAGGTGTAGCGATGCATATGCAGAGCGAGGCTCCAGTCGTCACGTGTCTTGCCGAGGATTGTTCCTGGAACTGCAGGGATGAGTGCTGCGCGCCGGCCGTCGAGATCGGGGACGAGCATCCGCGGTGCGACACGTTCACGACGGGCGCAGTGATACCTGCTGACGTCATGGCAGCAGTCCGGGACTGCAAGGTCGAAGACTGCCATTTCAATCAGGCGATGTCATGCGATGCTTCCGGCATCACGCTCGGTCGTCATCAGGACCACGCTGATTGCATGACGTATCGGCAGTAGTGGGTCTCTCTTGACCGGGGATTTGCGTCACCACTGGGACCCGCCCGTACTCAGGGCGGGTCCCAGTTAGTCTGTCCGGGGCGGTTGTCGCTCCAGGTGGACTCACGGCTCCTGCCGGCGGCTAGAGCCGCATCGCGCGACGCTTCTCCAGGATCGTCTCGACGTGGCCTTCAAGGTGTTCGACAGCGTGGTGGAAGATCTCGTGCAGCGTCTGCTCGCCATTCTCGCTGTGCAGAGCCACGCGTTCCCAGATCGCGGGGTCGAGGCGCTCGATGTCTTCAGCGACCTGCTGGCGCTGCACCTTGAGCAGATGCAGATCCAGCTCCAGGTTGCGCTCGTGGTAGTGGAGCGCCAGGTCGTAGTCGATCGACTCCACGCCGATAAGGACCGGGCGGTGCGTGGCGATGGTGCGCTTGATGCGGTCGCACATGAACTGGTCGGAGTCCACGATGTGGCAGGCGACCTCGAGCGAACTCAGCTTGCCGGCGATGGGTCGCGCCCGCAGCGCGGCATCGTCGAGTCCTGCGAGAGCCTCTTGCAGGAGCGCTGGACCGGACTTGTACGCGGCGACGAGTTCCTCGGGCGTGGCGGTCAGCGGGATCATGTGCGACTCCTTGGTGTCGGTGGCTGCGAGTCCGATGATAGCCCTCCGCGGCTGCGAGGGGTTACAGGGCGGCGGGGCCCTCTCGCTTGACAGCCGCGATGCTCGCACCGACCCTACTGCAAACACCACGTGACGGGAGTGCACAATGGCTGGCAGCAACGGCGTGCCCATCAAGCTCGAAGTGACCGAGATCCTCGTAGGCGGTGAATGCCCTGTGGGCATCAAGCCCGGTCAGGTTTGGGAAGTCCGCGACGGCATCGTGCCCGAGGGCATCTGCGCTGCGGCATGGAACGCGATTCAGCCCTACGTCGTGGCCCTGCGCTACGGCGGAGTCATGCCCTGGAGCGGCGAGGCCCTGATGAGTGCGTGCTGCCCCGATCCGGCCAACCCCGTCGTCTTCAAGATGAGCGTCATCGAGGAATAGCGTCGCCGTGTGTCTCGGCGAGCAGCTCTGCGCTGGCGGCTGCTGCCTGCCCGGGCACGGGTTCCTCGGCGGCGGGACCGGTCTCGGAGAGGATGACGGCGCCGATGATAGTCGCGCAGCCGACGAGCTGTACCGGCGTCAGCGTCTCTCCGAGCACGAACCAGCCTGCAAGCAGTGCCACGGCGGGCACGAGGTTGATCGAGAGTGCTGCGCGGTTGGCGGGCATGCGCGTGACGGCCGTGTTGTAGAGCCCGAACGCGGCGAGCGACACGAACGTACCCAGGTAAGCGATTGCAATCCACGCGGACGGCGCTGCCGACGACCAGCTGGCGGGGTTACTCGCCAGCGCGCCCGGCAGGAAGAAGATCGCGCCGACCGTCGCCTGCATGCCGGTGAGGAACCACGGGTTGTAACGCGTGGAGATGTGCTTGAGCGCGAGCATCGAGCCCGCGGCGCAGACCATCGCGAGGAACTCCAGCGCGTTGCCGAGCACGGGATTGGGCGCCGTGGCTTGCGCGGTTCCGCCCAGCGACAGCATCGCGACACCCACGAGCGAGATCACGATGGCCACGACGCTGCGTGCGGTGAGCCGTTCGTGCAGGAACGCCCACGCGCCGGCTGCGACGAGCAACGGCACGATCGCCGAGATGACGCCGGCGGCGCTCGAGGTGGTCAGCGTCACGGCGTAGCCCTCGGCGAGGTAGTAGATGCAGGGCTGAAGCAGCGCGATGAGCGCGAGCCACCTGAGGTCACCTGGGCGGTAGTCGGGCTTGGGAACGAAGAACCACGCCGGCGCGAACACGAGCGTGGCGATCGCCATGCGAAGCCAGATGGTCGTCATGGGGGAGAAGCTGGCGAGGGCCGTCTTGGTTGCCGCGAAACTCGTGCCCCAGAACACGACTGCGCCCATCAGACACACCAGCGTGATGAGGCGGTTGGTGGAGGGCGACGACGGCACGGACGGCTCCTAGCGATGGCGGCGGTGGCGGCGGATAGGAGGTCTGGCAGTCCGGCGGTTTACCGGTTTGGCTAGGGTAGCACTCACGCAAAGGAGCGACCGCCGGCTGACGATCGCTCCTTTGCGAGTCCCTGGGTCGTACGTGAGTGCCGTGCGGAACCGCAGTTACGCCACGGCCTCCTCGGCGGCGACGGCCGCGGTGGCTTCGAGCTCGATGGTGATTTCGACGCTCTCGCCCACGAGCAGGCCGCCGGCTTCGAGAGCGGCGTTCCAGGTCAGACCGAACTCCTTACGGTCCAGCTTGCCCTTTGCCGTGAAGCCGATGCGATCGTTGCCCCACGGGTCGACGACGCGACCGCCGTACTCGGCGTCCAGGACGACCGGGCGGGTGACGCCGTGCAGCGTGAGGTCACCGCGGATGCGAAGGTTGTCGGCGTCTACGACCTCGACGGAGGTGCTGGCGAAGGTGATCTGCGGGAAGGTCTCGGCGTCGAAGAAGTCGCCGGAGAGGAGGTGCACGTCACGGTCGGCCTCGTGCGTGTCGATGCTCGCGACCTTGATGGCGACGCTGACCGACGAGTCGGTCAGGTTCTCGGGATCGAGGGTCAGCGTGCCGGACCAGTCCTCGAAGGTGCCGTTCACACGGGCGATGACCATGTGGCGGATGCGGAAGGCGATGGTCGAGTGCGAGCGGTCGATGTTCCAGGTGCTTGCTGCCATGGTGATGCTCCTGTCGTTGCGGGCGAACCGCCGGTGGTGCGCCCGAGGTCTGTGCTCCTGTACGGAGTCGCTTACTTCTGGTAAGCTGCTATCAGCACGATACGACAGGGCACTTACGAATGTCAAGTAGGTTACTCATGGTAAGTACAACGAAACTGAATCCGCAGGTCTGCGGCGTGTTCCACGAGGCGATTGAGCTCATCGGTCGTCGGTGGACCGGCGCGATCGTCTCGGTGATGCTCAAGGACGCGACGCGGTTCTGCGAGATACGCGAAGCGATTCCCGGCATCAGTGACCGATTGCTGACCGAGCGGCTCAAGGAGCTCGAGGAGCATGGCATCGTCGTGCGCGAAGTCACAGATGCGCGTCCGCCGCAGGTCGCCTATCGCCTGACCGAGAAGGGCCGCGCGCTTGGACCGGTACTCGAGTCTGTCAGCGGCTGGGCCGGTGACTGGTGCGGGGGTCACGGCACCGATCCGAGCGCGTGATGAGCCGCCGAGTCGCCCCGGCACCCGTGCCTCGACCGCTGCCTGCGGCGCTTGTCGGCAAGCGGGTCGCGATCCTGGGAGCCGGCAAGGTCGGCACCGCCGTGGCGACGCTCCTGCGCCAGGCCCGCGTCACCGTGGTCGCGATGACGCATCACGACGACAACAACGCCGCAGCTGCCGGCGCGGGGGACATCGTGCTGGTCACCACCAACGACGACACGATCGAGAGCGTGGTATCCGAGATTGCGCACTCGGCGGGGTTTCGCCCGTGCCAGCTGGTCGCGCACATGAGCGGTACCCTCCCGCTCTCGGCACTCGCAGGGGCTGCGGAGGCGGGTGCGATGGTCGGCTGCCTCCATCCGCTGCAGTCGTTTGCCACAGCCGAGGATGCGGTGCGCCTGCTGCCCGGCTCAGTCTTCGGCGTGACGCCCGGGCCTGGCGCCGACGAGATGTTGCTGGCACTCGTCGAGGTGATGGGTGGTCAGCCCGTCATCGTGGCCGACGCCGACAAGGCGCTGTACCACGCCGCCGCGGTCACCGCCTCCAACTACCTGGTCGCGGTCGAGGACGCGGCCGTGCAGCTGCTGGTGCGCGCCGGCTTCGACGAGCCCTCGGCCACTCGAGCCCTCCGGCCGCTCATGGCCGGCACCGCCGACAACGTCGCCCGGCTCGGCACTACCGACGCCCTCACCGGCCCCATCGTTCGCGGCGACGTCGCCACCGTCTGCAGCCACGTCGACGCCCTCAGCGCGCTGTCCGGCGACGAGCTCGAGCTGTATCGCGTTCTCGGCCGTCACACGCTTCAGATCGCGATCCGCCGAGGAGCCCTCACGCCCGAGCAGATCGCGGCACTCACGGAGTTGCTGGCCGGATAGGTCTGTCCGCCGCCCGCCGCGACCGCGTACACCGAGAGGCGTACGGCACTCGAGCCTCTCGGCCGATGCGCGAGTGCGCCGAGGAGGCTACTATCGCCTCATGGATAGAACCGTCAACAACTCTCGCCTGCGCGATGCCGTCTACGACTACGGCATCCCAGCGCTGCTTCTGCTCCCGGCGTGGGCCATGCTTTGGGCGTATCCGCGTGTGGCGGGGCCCGCCGGGCCGCCCGTGCCGGTGCCGTTCGGCGTGGCCGGTGCCCCCCACGGTGTCGCGACGGCTCTCACCTATGTGTTCGTTGCGCTCGTCTTCCTGCCGCTCGTGATTCGCAGGAAGCGCCCAGCATCGGCGCTGGTGCTCACGACGCTTCTCTCGACCGTGTATTCCCTCACGCCGAACCCGCCCGTACCCACGCTGCTCGCGCCGATCGTGGCGCTGTACGTGTTCGGGACGCTGCGCAACCGACGTGACGTCTGGATCGCCTACGCGCTGGTCACGGCGGTTACTCTGCTGACTTCCGTGAACCCCCAAAGTGGCGTCGGGTGGATCGGCGATGTGGTCAGCACCGTGACGTCGTTCGCGGTCGCCGCGGCTCTCGGCGATGCCACTCGGTCTCGGCGGGCGTACATCGCCGCGGTTGAGCAGCGCGCCATCGACGCCGAGCGCACCCGCGAGGACGAGGCGCGACGCCGCGTCGAGGAAGAGCGCCTGCGTATCGCCCGCGAGCTGCATGACGTGACCGCCCACTCGCTCTCGATCATCGCCCTCCAGGCCGGCGCCGCCGAGAAGGCCGTCAAGCGCGACCCTGACGCCGCAATCGCCGCGCTTCATACCATCCGCGTCACCAGCAAGGACTCGCTCGACGAGCTGCGCGCAATGCTCGGCGTGCTCCGCAGTGCCGACGAGGATGCGCCGCTGTCCCCGGCCGGGCGCCTTGAGCGGCTGCCGGAGCTGGTACGAACGGTCGAGCAGGCGGGCGTGCACGTGACACTCGACGTGGCCGATGAACTGGGCGACGTGCCCGCGTACGCGGACGTCTCGGCGTACCGCATCGTGCAAGAAGCGATCACCAACGTGGTTCGCCACGCGCAGGCTTCGACCGCCAGGGTTGTGGTGTACCGCGAAGGTGACGAACTCACGCTCGAAATCGCCGACGACGGACTCGGAGCATCCGCCGGGGCCGCAGCGGAGGGCCACGGCATCGCCGGCATGCGTGAACGCGTCGCGGCTCTGGGCGGTACGTTTTCGGCGGGACCGGTTGAGGGTGGCGGGTTCCGGGTGGCTGCCCGGCTGCCGCTGACGAGAGGAGCACAACGCCGTGACGGCTGAACCGACGACACCGATTCGGCTACTCATCGCCGACGACCAGGCGCTGGTTCGTAGCGGCCTGCGCATGCTGGTCGACTCCGCCGACGACCTCGAGATCGTGGGCGAAGCCGCCACCGGAACCGCCGCAGTCGCGATGGCTCGCGAGCTGCTGCCCGACGTGGTGCTCATGGACATCCGCATGCCCGAGATGGACGGCGTCGAGGCCACGCGCATCATCTGCGCCGATCCCGCGACCGAGGGCGTCCGCGTCATGGTGCTCACCACCTTTGACCTCGACGAGTACGTATTCAGCGCACTGCGCGCGGGAGCCAGCGGCTTCGTGCTCAAGGACGCCGATCCCGACGAGCTGCTCGACGCCATCCGAGTGGTGGCCGGCGGCGAGACGCTGCTTGCTCCCGCGATCACCGGCCGGCTGGTCGCCGAGTTCGTGCGCCAGCCGTCGGCGGATCGCGCCGTGCCGGCGAACTTGGCGGACCTGACCGAGCGCGAGCGCGAGGTGCTGGGCCTTGTCGGTCGCGGGCTCTCCAACACCGAGATCGGCGCCGAGCTCTTCATCAGCCCTGCGACCGCCAAGACGCATGTGGGCCGCGTGCTGCAGAAGCTCGGCGCGCGCGACCGTGCGCAGCTGGTCGTCATCGCCTACGAGACCGGGCTGGTCACGCCGCACACCTCGGCGTAGAGCGCTCGGCACACCTACGGCTCCGCACCGCTCGGCGTACCCCCAGAGGCGTACAGAGTCGCGCCGCTGAGCAGACGATTCGTGCCGACAAAATCCCTAGTGTGGTCCTCGGAACAGAACCGTACCGAGGAGGACGCATGAAGAACAAGCGCACCCGCTGGGCGATCATCGCACTGATCGCCGTAGCCGTGGTCGTGCTCGCAGTCGCCGCGCCGATGGTGATGGGCGGCCCCGGCAAGGGCGTCGCTCCCGTCCCGACGACCACCGTGGCCGCCGGCGAGCTCGTGGTCACCGCGTCGGCCGACGGTCAGACCGAGGTGGACGCCGCCTACGACGTCTACCCCGAGGTCTCTGGCACCGTCGACGCGGTCGAAGTCTCGCTCGGCGACAAGGTGAAGGCCGGCGACACGCTCTTCACCATCGACGACGCCGCGCTGCAGTCCGCCGTACGCCAGGCCAACGCGCAGCTCTCGCAGGCCAAGTCGCAGGTCGCCGGCGCCCAGCAGCAGCTCAGCCAGGCCAAGCTCCAGCAGCTCCAGGCCGAGAACAACCTCGACAAGCTCGAAAGTCTGCCCGGCACCATGAGCGCGAGCTCCGCACAGATCGCGGAGGCCAAGCGCGGCGTCACGGTCGCCAAGGCCGGGGTCACCAGCGCGAATGCGTCGCTTACCAGCGCCAAGGTCTCCCGCAGCAACGCCGAGACAGCCCTCGGTGACGCCCGCGCCGACCTCGACAAGGTCACCGTCGTCGCACCGGCGGCCGGCATCGTCACCAGCGTGAACGTCGCCGAGGGTGGCAGCGTCGCGACCGGCGGCGGCGCCAGTGGCTCCGGCAGCTCGGCAAGCGCCGCGAGCCTGACCGGCGCCAGCACTTCGGTGTCGGCGGCATCCGCAGGTTCCTCGGCGCCGATCGTGATCTCCGACACCTCCGAGCTCATGGTCACCGTCGCGGTCAACGAGGTCGACATCGCAGACGTGAAGGCCGGTCAGGAAGTCACCGTCACTTTCGATGCGGCTGCGGGGCTCGCAATCGGCGGCACCGTGCGCTGGGTGTCGCCCAACGCCGTCACCAGCGGCAACGTGCGCACCTACGATGTCGAGCTCGACCTCGCCGAGCAGTCCGCGCGACTGCGTCCGGGCATGACCTCCTCGGCGGATATCGTCACGCTGAAGATCGCGGATGCGCTGCTCGTCCCCAAGACGGCGGTGCGCGTGGACGGGACTTCCAAGTACGTCACCGTGACGAAGGCCGACGGCTCGCAGGAGAAGCGCGCAGTCACCACCGGCCGTTCCGACGAGACGAGCGTCGAGGTCCTGACCGGCATCAAGGCCGGCGACAAGATCGCGACGAGCTTCACGGCCCCGGTCGAGAAGACCAACTCGCTCATGCCTCCTCGGCCCGGCGGCGCGGCAAGGTCGGGCGGCGCGGCGGGATCGGGAGGCCGACCGTGACCGCGATCGTAGAAGCACGCGACCTGGTGAAGACGTACGTCATCGGCGAGACCGAGACCCACGCGCTGGCAGGTGTCTCGCTCGCGGTCGAGCGGGGAGAGTTCGTCGCGATCATGGGCCCGTCGGGGTCCGGCAAGTCGACGCTCATGAACCTCATGGGGCTGCTCGACACACCCACCAGCGGTCAGTACCTGATCAACGGCATCGACGTCTCGACGCTCGTTGACGACGAGCTCGCCGAGGCCCGCAGCCGCGCGATCGGCTTCGTGTTCCAGTCGTTCAACCTGCTTTCGCGAGCCACCGTGAGGCGCAACGTGGGTCTACCGCTCCTCTACTCGGCATTGCCAGTCGCCGAGCGTGAGGCACGCATCATCGAAAGCCTGCGCGCCGCGGACCTGCCGGAATCGCTGTGGGACAAGCGCTCCAACCAGCTCTCCGGCGGTCAGATGCAGCGCGTCGCCATCGCCCGCTCGCTCGTCAACGACCCGACTCTCATCCTCGCCGACGAGCCCACCGGCAACCTCGACTCCAAGACCGGCGACTTCATCCTCTCCACCTTCGAGCGGCTGCGCGACGAAGGCCGCACCATCGTGCTGATCACCCACGAGTCCGACGTCGCCAAGCATGCCGACCGCATCCTCCACATCCGAGACGGCCTCATCAGCGACAACGCGGAGGTGGCCGCATGAGAGCGCGCGACCTGACCAGCGAGACGATGGTGTCACTCACCTCGAATCGCGCACGCTCGTTCCTCACCATCCTGGGCATCGTGGTCGGCATCACGGCGGTCATCGTCATGGTCTCGATCGGCAACGGCACCAAGGCGTCGATCACCGGCGAGCTCTCCGCCATGGGGTCGAACCTGCTGATGGTCACAGCCAACGCCGAGGGTGGCCCGACCGCCAAGGACCTCACCCTCAAAGACGCCGAGGCGATCACCACGGTTCCCGGCGTCGGCGCCGTGGCGCCGGCCTCGATGGGTCAGAGCGCCGTCGTCGCCGAGTCCAACAGCGTGAACGTCAGCATCACGGGAACGACCGAGTCGTACCCCGCGATCCGCAGCATCGAAACATCAGTCGGGGCATGGTTCAGCGCCGACGACGTCAGCCGCAGTGCGCGCGTCGCGGTACTCGGATCCAGCACCGCCGACGACCTCTTCGGCTCCGGCTCGAATCCTGTCGGGCAGCGGGTGCGTATCGGCGGGACGCAGTTCACCGTAGTGGGCGTAGCGGCGTCCAAGGGCTCCTCGGGCATGACCAACGACGACGAAGCGGTGTACGTCACACTCGGCGCGCAGCAGCAGTACCTCGGCAGTAGCGACGGGTTGAGCATCGTCTACGTGCAGTCGGCGACGCAGGAAGGCATGGCGGTCGTAAAGAGCAGCATCGAGAATCTGCTGATGTCGCGCCACAACGTCAACGACTCGACCAAGGCCGATTTCGAGGTCACGTCGATGGGCGAACTGTCAGCGACCGTAGACAGCATCACTTCGCTGCTGACGGTGGTGCTGGGTTCGATCGCCGGCATCTCACTTGTGGTGGGCGGCATCGGAATCATGAACATGATGCTGACCAACGTCACAGAGCGGATCCGTGAGATCGGTCTGCGCAAGGCGATCGGAGCCACGCGCACCGACATCACCTCGCAGTTCCTGGCCGAGGCGGTGGCGCTCACGATGGTGGGCGGGCTGGTCGGTATCGCGCTGGGCTGGGGCATCTCGGCGACGGTGTCGGCGGTGTCCACGTTTGAGATGACGGTGACCGGCGGCTCGGTGGCGCTGGCGTTTGGTGTGTCGACCGCGATCGGGCTGGTCTTCGGCTACTACCCGGCACGGCGCGCGGCGAAGTTGGACCCGATCGAGGCACTGCGATACCAATAGGAACCGCGCTTGGCTGTGCTGAGGGCCGCCGACCTGTGGGTCAAGCGGCCTTCACCCGGCCCGCTCGGACCACTCCAGAACCTGCAGCGCTCGCAGCGTGAGCCAGCGACTGGGCTGGCCCCTTTTCTCGACGTCGCCGATCATCTTGCCGTTGAAGCTGTTGCGCATCGTCCACCGCATCTGCGGGTCGGCCGCGCCGCGAACCAGCTCTACCGCCGCCGAGTACTCCGGCCGCATCGTCTCGCCGACCGCCATCAGCGCCAAGAGCGCCTCGAGCGCGTCTGAGTTGTACGACAGCGGAAACCCGAATCGCGTCCAGCCCGGCTTGTCGCCGTAGTGCAGCGGCGCGTGCTCCTTGGCGAAACGATCGCGTGCGGCGGAGCGCTGCGAGGCGGGCAGCGGCCAGATCTCGGCCTGGAACTGCTTGAAGTCCTCGGGGAGCGAACGGTGGATCTGCTTGTCACGAAGCGCCTCGACACACGCGTCCCTGAGCGCAGCCGCGCCCGCCGGCCACAGCTCCTCGGGCACCTCGCCGAGGAACAGCAGCACTTTGGGCGTCAGCATGTGGCAGTAGCCGCTGAGCGACATCGGCTGCATGTCACTGCAGCCAAGGAACCCGAGCCGCTCGTAGCCGCCGACTATCGCCTCCAGCGCCCGCACCACGCGCGGGTCACGCGCCCAACCCATCCGCGCGAGCCCTCGTCCGACGTTCGCGGTCAGACACGGCATCTCGTAGTGCGCCGCAGCGTTCGCGCACCATCCGCCGTCAGCCTTCTGCCGCGAGAACGCGTACTCGGCACCTCGCACGACGCGAGCATCCGACCCATCCGCCCACAGCTCGCCGAGGAACACGAGCTGCCACAGGGACCCGCCGTACTTCTGGTAGTCGTGATGAGTGTCCATCCATGAGCCGTCGGTTTGCTGCGCCTCGAGGATGGCGGCGACCGACGCGTACTCGTTGCGACTTGCCCAGAGCGCAATCGTAGCAGCGTCGTCCACCTTGCCGATGAGTGTGCGGCGCGTCGGAACTGCGACCGCCGGATTGCCCGGATCGAGCAGCCAGGCAAGCGTCTCGGCGGGAACGGTGTCGATGATGGCGGAATGCGTGATGCCGGGCATGGTGATCCCTCCCGAGGAGGTTCATACCCTGCGCGCCCGCCGGGGTTGTCGCGCGCGCGGTCCCTACATCGTGGCGATGTTGATGATGTTGCCGTCGGGATCCTTGAACCACGCCATCTTGGCGTCGCCGTCCATGGCCACACCGTCGATGGTCTTGATGCCGACCTCGGGCATGTCGTACTCCTCGAACACGACGCCATTGGCTCTCAGCTCCGCAACCGCGGCGTCGAAGGCATCGGCCGGAAGCGCGAACCCGAGTGCGGTGTTCTCGGGGGCAGGCATCCCCGGGCGCTCGTAGACCATGAACATCGAGCCGTCGCCAGCGCCGAACATCGCGCTGTCGGCGCCCAAATCCTTGGCGACGGAGAGGCCGAGCTTCTCGGTGTAGAACTTCTTGGCTCGGTCGAAGCTCTCAGCTCTGAGGACTCCGGCGACCGGGTACTCACTCAGTCCTGACATGACGCACCTCGATTCTGATAGCGGGCGAGCAACTCGCCCTAGGGTGCGCTTTTATGTACCCACAATCCCGTGGTCACCGGGCGCAGCGTGGCTGCCGGTAAGCTCCTTGCGCATCCAGCGGATCTCCGGCCACGGCATGTCGTCGCGATACGGCACCGATTCCACATAGCCGAGAGAGTCGTAGAGTCCTTGAGCGAACGGAAACATCTCGGCGCTTGTGGTGAGAACGAGTGAGTCGTAGCCGCGGGCGATCGCCTCGGACTCCGAGCGCAGCATGAGCGCGCGACCAACGCCGAAGCGCCGAAACCGGTCCGCGACGAAGAGGCGCTTGAGCTCGCCGGCCGTCTCGGCGCCGGTGCCGGGGATGCGCGCGGACTCCGGCACGACCTGCAGGCCGAGCGCGCCTGCGGGTTCGTCGGCGACGAGCGCCAGCATCAGCGAGCCGACGGGCGGGGAGTAGGTGCCGGGGAGGCCGTCGAGCTCCGCGCGGAGTCGGCCGTCGGAGTCGTCCCAGCCGAGCGACGCGGCGTATGCCGCGAACAGTGCGCGGACTGCAGCGATCTGCTCGGGAGAGGATGCTTCGACGATGTGGACAGCTGGTGAGGTCATGACGTGAGTGTACCCGGGTCGCAAAACGAATCGGGGAAACTACTTGACAGATGAGTTTCCGTGATGGAAACTGTGTACGCAATGAGTTTCCGCGAGGTTCACGAAGGAGGTGCACGATGGCATCGAAGCAAGAGATCGCGGATGTGTTCGAGAAGCACGTCAGTCGCTTTGGCTACGCGAAGACCTCGCTCGACGAGGTGGCCGCTGAGCTTCACATCTCCAAGAAGACGATCTACGTGCACTTCTCGGGTAAGCGCGAGCTGTACGGCTACGTCGTCGAGCGGCAGGCCGCGGAGCAGAAACTTCACATCAAGACGAACGTAGCGAAGCTGCCCAGCAACCGGGCGAAGGTGGAGACGCTGGTGAAGTACGTGATCGCCTCTGCGCGAACCCACATCGACGAGACCACAGAGACCGAGTGGATGCAGGAGTACGAGATCGCCGCTGACGCGTTCACCCAGGCCAATGGCGAGCTTATCCGCGAGTTCGTAGCCGACGGTATGGCCGCAGGCGAGTTCCCCGCCGGCGACGCGCACCTGGTTGAAAAGATGGTCGCGGCGATGATAGTGGAGTACCTCGTGATCGTGAACTCGGATCCCGCGTACGACCGCGATGAGGAGTTGGTCGAGCGCATCCTGCGCTTCGTCGGTTAGGCACCGCTGGCCGCTCTCGCGGGTGAGGAGCGGCCACTATTCGGCCCTGGGGAAACTGGAAACGCAATGAGTATCCGAGAAGTATTCAGTGAGTCAAGGAGGCGCATCGGCGCCCTGAGGAGAAGGAGAGTGTCATGTCCGTACTGTTGTGGATCGGAGCCGCCTTGCTGGTGCTGTGCAGCGTGGCGTGCGGAATCAATCTCGGCGCCCGAGTGTCCAGCGGCGCCGAGAAGGTCTGGAGCCCGCAGATTCTTGGATGGGCCGTTGGGTTCCACGGTGTTGCGGGTGTCGCCGCGCTGATGTTGATCATGCAGACGAGAGGTTAGGGGAGAACGATGAAGCTGACACTGAGAATCGTGGGCTGGTCGCTTAGGGCGAGTGCGCTGATCTGCATGGTGTGGATCTTCGCCCAGGTCGTGAGCGGGAAGATCGACACGCTGACGCTGCTGCTGAGTTCGGTGGTGTGGCATGCCGGATTCGCGCTGACGGGCGTGGCGCTGGTGGGTGCGGGTGCGAAGGAGAAGACGGGCACCGCAAGTTCCGCAAGTTCCGTTGAGCCGGCTGAATCCGGCGCCGCAGTTCTGTAGACGTTCCCAGCCGCCACCTCAACCCAAGCGCCGGCGGGAGCTCCATCAGCGGCCCTGGGGTTTAGATGGCGGCTCGGTCACCTCGATGCGTGCAAGCAACGCGTCGACCGCGAACTCGAGCACTCCCGAGAAGTCCGTCCCCTCGGCGGTACGGTAGGCCTCCGTGAGCATCGGGAAGTCGGCAGCACTCAGCTGGCCGGGAGGATTGTGGCTCCCATCACCTTCGGCGGGAGGCGACGCCGCCGCCATCGCCACACCCACAGTCAGCAGGCCGGCGACGTTGACCACGAGTACCGCTTCGCGTAGTGAGGTCCCGGCATCGACGAGGATCTGAAGCGCGCGCTCCACGACGCGCAGGGACGCGGGCGTTCGAAGCTGCCTCACCGGCAGAAGCGGGAGCGCGTTGGGGTGCGCCATGACGGCCGTGTAGTAGCTGGCGAGGAGTTGTCGCATCTGGTCCTGCCACGATAGGGCCTCGTCGATGTCGATCACCGTCTCTGCGACCACGGCGTCGATCACCGCGTCCAGCAGCGCCTCTTTGTTGGGAAGGTGACGGTACGCCGCCATCGGGTCGACGCCCAGCTCGGCGCCCAACTTGCGCATGGAGAGCGACGCGAGCCCGTCCCTGTCGACGATCTCGAGAGCGGTCTTCACCAGCACCTCGCGGTTGAGGGACTCGACCCGCCTGGTGAGGGACGCGGGGCTCTCCTGTTCCTTCGACATGACGGACCTTTCAGCCGGAATCCGATGAGGGCTTGACGTGTCTACGCCGTAGACTCTACTATGTCTACAGTGTAGACAGCAAGCTCGGTCTGAACCGAGTGCCAGGGCCGCTCGACGAGCGGAGAGAGAGGAGGGGCCGGGATGAGCATCGATCCGGTCATGAGTCACATGGGTAACTGGGGCGTCGCGGTGGTGTGGGTCGCGGTGTTCGGCGCTTTCCTGTTCTTCACGCCGTTCTACAAGAAGAGCGGGGTGAAGCCCAGGGGAGCGTTCCTGGCCTTTGTCGTGGCACTCGCGCTCGAGATGTTCGGGATTCCGCTGTCGATGTACGCGCTCTCAGGGGTCCTGGGTCGCACGCTCCCTGACGGAGTTCTCTGGGGCCACACGCTGATAGCGGAAGTAGGCCTTCTGGGCACCAACATCGCGATCTTCCTGTACCTCATCGGCGCTGTGCTGATCATCTCGGGCTGGCGCGCCATCTACCGCGACTACTGGAGCCGCGATCGCGGTGAGGGCCATCTGGTCACGAGCGGCATCTACCGCTTCATCCGTCACCCGCAGTACACCGGCTTCGCGTGCTTCACCATCGGCATGCTGCTCGAGTGGGTCACGCTGCCGATGCTGGTCATGTGGCCGATTCTCGGCGTGATCTACTACCGCCTCGCGCGTCGCGAGGAGGCCGACATGCGCGCCGAGTTCGGTGCGGCCTATGACGACTATGCCGAGACAACCGGCATGTTCCTGCCGACGCGGATCTTTCGTCGAGCGCGTAACACCAGCGGCGCAGCCGCTCGCATCGACCGCGCAGCAATCGAGCGCAGCCGGCGATGAACGGGAGCGTCGCAACGTCGAAGTTGCCGTGGCTGGAGGTCGCGGTCGAGGCCGCGGTCGGCAACGGGCTGGGTGCCGGCGTCTACCGGCGCTGGGTCTCGGGGCTCGGGCTTCTCGGCACCGAGTGCGTGCTCGAGATCGGGACCGGCGGGGGAGCGTGCGCGCGTCACTTGGCGGCCGCGCTCCCCGCAGGGCGGCTGGTTTGCGTCGACATCGACCCCAGGTGGGTGGCCATTGCCCACAGGCGGCTGGAGCGCTTTCGGGGCCGGGTCGAGTTCGTGGTCGCAGACGCGTCCGAGTGGTCGCGCGTCGGAGCGTTTGACTCGGCGGTCGCGCACTTC
This sequence comes from uncultured Eubacteriales bacterium, assembly GCA_964388455.1. Taxonomy (GTDB): domain Bacteria; phylum Actinomycetota; class Coriobacteriia; order Anaerosomatales; family JAAXUF01; genus JBBRWO01. Next base: position 3,627 of record CAYMAN010000001.1, on the reverse strand, counting down.
GTGTTGCACGACATGACTGCGACCCAGCGCAGCCAGACGCTGCGACGACTCGCCGAGTCGCTACGGCACGGTGGTCGGCTGCATCTGCGCGAGCCGGTGACGCATGGCATGACCGCCGAGGAGTTGCTGGGGCAGCTGGCGGAGGCGGGGTTTCGTGAACTGACGGCGCCGACGACAGGTTCGGTGCCACTGATGGGTGGGACGATTCAGGGAGTGTGGACGGCATGACGAGAGCGGGCGCACTACAGGGTGGGGTTGGGGCGCAGAGCTGGTTTCGGGAGCTGGCGAAGAAACGGCCGGTTACCGCGTTCCTGGCGGCGACCTTCGCGTGGAGTTGGCTGATCTGGCTCGCGGCGATTCCGCTTGCCGGCCAGACTCTGCTGCTGACCAGCGTGGTGATGATCGGGGGGTTCGGTCCCGCGCTGGCGGCAGTGGCGGTGCTCGCGCTGCGAAGCGACGCGAAGCCGGACTTGTGCCCGCGTCGGTTGGGGGTCATGGCGCTGTCCTCGGCGGTGGTGTTCGGAGTGATGGCTCTGCGCTACGTTGTGGGGAACGTGGCCGGCTATGAAACGCTGGCAGCGGATCTGACGCTGACGGTGTCCGTCGTGCTCGGCGCGATTGCTGCGAGTCTGGTGGGCGGTTGGGTGATCTCGAGCGCGGTGTCGCGGAAAGCGGCGGTCCGCGAGCGTATGGGATCGCTGATTCCGACGCGCCTGAACCTCAAGCGGGCGGCGTTCGCCTTCGCGTTCTACCCGACGATGATCCTTGCCTCCTGGGGACTGGCGTTGCTCGTGGGCTCGGGTGTGGAGTACCCGGGCCTGTGGGGCCAGCCACTTCTGGCGACTGTTCCGTACTACGCGCTCACGTTCGTGCTGGTCCTGCTGGCGCAGGGCGGTAACGAGGAGCCCGGCTGGAGAGGATTCCTGCAGCCCGAGGCAGAGCGGCGTATGAGCCCGCTGAACGCAGCCCTGCTGGTGGCGCTGTTCTGGTCGCTGTGGCACCTGCCGCTCTACCTCAACGGCTTCTACTCCGAGGAACTTGTCGGCGGGATGATCGGCGGTGGAGTCTTCCGGATTCTGCTCTCCATCTTCCTGGCGTGGTTCTATCGGCACTCGGGCGGCGACCTGTTTTTGACTTCGGTGCTGCATGCATCGTTCAACGTGATGCCCAACTTCTTGCCGACGTCCGACCTCGGGCTGCTGGTCCTGTGGCTGGTCGTTGCGATCGCCGCGGTCGTCTCGGACAAGATGTGGCGACGCGAGCCGGTGCCGGCGGCAGCTCATCGGGCGCTCAGGGTGACGACTGCAGCCGACTGAGACGGCTGCCACTCGCACCCACCGCCCTCCTCGGCGATAATGCGGGTGCGCCCTCACCCACACTCTCCTCGGAGGTTCTGCTCATGATCCCTCGCTACTCTCGTCCGGAAATGGCCCACATCTGGGATCTCGAGAACAAGTTCGCCATCTGGCAGGAGATCGAGGTCCTCGCGTGTGAGGCGCAGGCGCAGCTCGGCGAGGCGGGCATCACGCACGCGGAAGCCGCGCACATCCGCGCGAACGCCGCGTGCGACGTTGCGCGCATCGACGAGATCGAGCGCGTCACCAACCACGACGTCATCGCGTTCCTCACCAACATGGCTGAGTACATCGACGCCGGCATCCCCGACGGCAACCCCAAGCCCAGCCGCTGGGTCCACTACGGCATGACCAGCTCGGACTTGGGTGACACGGCGCTCTGCTACCAGATGATGCAGGCCACCGACATCCTGATCGCCGACGTCCGCCGCATCGGCGCGATCTGCAAACGCCGCGCGCTTGAGGAGCGCGACACCCTGTGCGTCGGCCGCACGCACGGCATCCACGCCGAGCCGATGACCATGGGCATGAAGTTCGGCCGCTGGGCATTCGCCATGAAGCGCGCCGAGGAGCGTCTGGTCCGCACCCGCGAGAACGTCGCCGTCGGCGCTATCTCCGGCGCCGTGGGCAGCTACTCCAACATCGACCCGTTCGTGGAGGAGTTCGTCTGCGGCAAGCTCGGCCTGACCCCCGAGCCCATGTCCACGCAGGTCATCCCCCGCGACCGTCACGCGCAGTTCCTCGCCGTCCTCGCCACCGTCGCCGCCTCCGCCGAGGAGATTGCGATGGAGGTCCGAGCGCTTCAGAAGTCCGACACGCTCGAGGCCGAGGAGCCGTTCGCCAAGGGCCAGAAGGGTTCCTCGGCGATGCCGCACAAGCGCAATCCGATCACCGCCGAGCGCGTCTGCGGCCTGGCTCGCGTCATCAAGGCCAACGCCCAGGTGGGCTTCGATAACGTGGCGTTGTGGCACGAGCGCGACATCAGCCACTCCTCGGCGGAGCGCGTGGTGCTGGCGGACTCGACGATCGCGCTCGACTACATCCTCAGCAAGCTCGAGTGGATCCTCGACGGCCTGGTGCTCTATCCCGAGCGCATGATGGCGAACCTCGAGTACACGCGCGGCCTTATCTACTCGAGCCGCGTGCTGCTCGCGCTGGTCGACACCGGCATGCTGCGCGAGGACGCGTACGTGGTGGTGCAGACCGCCGCGATGAAGGTCTGGGACGACATCCAGAACGCCGTCCCGGGGCCCGGCTTCCGCGACTACCTCGAAGGCGGCGAGCACGACTTCCCGCTCGACTTCGAGACCGTCGAGGCGTGCTTCGACCCGAGGCAGTTCCTGACGCGGACGGGCGTGTTGTTCGATCGCGTGGCGGGGCTGGAGTTCTAGCGCACGGCGGAGGCGTCGGCACGACGGATTCACGAGAAGGGGAACGACATGTCGGGCAAGAACAACGGCGCGGCAGCAGGTGCAGGAGCAGTGTACGGACTCGGCTTCTTTGGGGCCGTGATCTACTACATCCAGACGGCCACCAGCTTCTTTGGCGGTCTCATTGGGTTCTTCAAGGCGTTCTTCTGGCCCGGCTTTCTCGTGTACGAACTGATGAAGTTTCTCGAGATGTAGGGACGCCACTTTGTCCGCACGCCTAGCGCTCGTCACCACCGACGTCCCGTGGCTGCTCGAGCACGAGTTCGACCTCGAGCCGCTCCTCGCCGAGTTCGCTCGCCGAGGCGTGCCCGCCGAGGCAGTCGTCTGGCACGACGCCGCCGTCGACTGGAGCGCCTTCGACCTCATCGTGATGCGCAGCCCGTGGGATTACTCGCTGCGCACCGCCGAGTTCCTCGCGTGGCTCGACTCGCTGCCGTCCGACCGCGTGCTCAATCCGCCGGGGCTCATTCGCTGGAACTTCGACAAGCGCTACCTGCTCGACCTCGAGTCGCAAGGCGTCACCATCGTCCCGACCCTGGTCGCCGCAACGCTCGCCGAGGTCCACACCGCTGCCGAGAAGATCGGCGGGCGCGTCGTCATCAAGCCCAACATCGGTGCAGGCTCGTGGGGCGCACACATCACGCGCGCCGACGACCCGCGGCTGGACGAGTACGCCTCGGAGGTGCTCGACTCGGGCAAGCTCGTGCTCGTGGAGCCGGAAATCCCGGAGATCACAGCCGGCGGTGAGCGCGGCCTGCTCTTCTTCGACGGTCGCTACTCGCACACCATCACCAAGGGTCGCATCCTCGCCGATGACGGCGGCTACGTGGGCGGCGAGTACA